>NZ_JAWRCU010000001.1:0-740861 GCF_033542235.1 Mesorhizobium sp. BAC0120
CTTCTCCTCAACCCTCCAGGTTCAGGTGGATGCGATCCGACGATCGGCGCCAATGGCCGGGTGGCCACCCGGCCATTGGCGTCCCTTGCGAGACCCGTCTTCGTACACAATTTCCAATGCAAGGTGGATCGGCGCTTTAGCGCCGAGACGGATGAGGGGTCCTCCAGCAGGCGTGTCGGATCGCGGACTAATGTCCACAGATCCTTACCCCAGGCGCTTGGCCAGCACCTGATAGGCCGCATCGATGTCGGCACGCACCGCGTTCCTGAGCGCTTCAGCGTCGCGGTCGCGCATCGCCTTGAACATCTTCTGATGGTGTTCGTTGGCGACCGTATACGAGCCATGCAGCATGTTGAAATAGGGGCTGATCTGAAGCCACAGATTCTCGATGATCTTGAGCAGATTTTCCGATCCGGCGGCACGGTAGATCGCGAAATGGAACGCGTGATTTCCGCGTAGATAAGCCTTCACATCGCCGGCCGCGATCGAGTTCTCCATATCGTTGAGGTGTCCGGCGAGTACTGTGATGATCTCATCATCGCGCCGTTCCGCCGCCCAGCCTGCGGCGATCGCCTCGATTTCGATCCGAACATTACGAAGATCCACCAGCCGCGTTAGATTTAGCGGCGGTATTCCGATCGAGCGCCCTGAAACGACGGTCAGCGCATTGGCCGCGGTCAGGCGACCCAAAGCCTCGCGCACAGGCATGGGACTCACCCCGAAGAGATTTGCGAGACTTTGCACCGTGACCATCTCTCCGGGCACGATCGTGCCGTCCAGGATCAACTCGGTGACGCGCCGAAAGACCTGTTCCTGAAGGGTCTCCCTGGTGAGTTGGGGGATCTGCAGCCCCCGTTTGTCAAATGCAGCTGCGGACATCGAGCGTCCCTGTGAATGTGTCGGCCCCACGCACATGGAAGCTTACCACTTTTGCCGTCAAGCGTCAGGTGAATGATCTTCAATCATTGATCTTCGATCAAATCGTCCATAAGGTCGACATGCCGATTGGAGGAAGCCTGCCGGGCATGCAGCGGCGTAAATTTGGGAGGAAAGCTATGAGCATCGGAATCCGACGCGCAGTGCTATTGGCTGGAATGGCCGTAAGCATACTCTGCGCGGTCTCTGCCGCGCAGGCGGAGGGCAAACACAAGATCTTTCTGAGCATGAGCTACATCGGCAACGACTGGCAGGCCGAAGCGGCTAACATGGTCAAGGCCATCGCCGCTCACAAAAGTCTTGCCGACAAGGTCGACCTGCAGGTGCAGGTGGCCGGCCCCAACGCCCAGCGCCAGATCCAGCAGGTAAATGCCAGGCAAGCCCTGGTATCGGCGACGACTACCCGCTGCCTTTCATCGCCGTTGTCGTAGTCAGCAGCGCGCTGATCGCCGGCGGCCGGGGTCACTATCTCGGTATGCTTGGGGGCGTGCTGCTCTTGACCGCTGCAGATGCTGCTCCCCTGCACCACCCTGCCCTATGCGGCACGGGCAATCCTCTACGGTCTTGTCGTTCTCGGCGCCGTCATGGCGCTACCCGAACGGCGCTGGCAATGAAGGAAATGACGGAATGAGTACACGCGCGCCGAACTCGGCGGAAGACTTTCTGGGCGGCCTGAAGGGCCAGCGAGTGGTGATCACCGCAGGCGCCGGAGGCATCGGGCTGGCGATCGCCGACACGCTGGCGAAGCTCGGCGCTCGCCTGGTCATTTGCGACGTGTCGGACGAAGCCCTGAGCTCGGTCGGCGGCAAGGTCCGGATCGAAGCAGGGGTGAAGGCCGACGTGTCCAGCGAAACCGATGTCGAGCGCCTGTTCGAGACTGCCCAATCGGTGCTGGGGGGCCTCGACGCGCTGATCAACAATGCCGGTATTGCCGGCCCGACCGGCGGGGTCGACGAGATCTCGCCGGAAGATTGGCGCCGCTGCATCGACGTCTGCCTGACTGGGCAATTCCTCTGCGCCCGCCGCGCCGTGCCGATGATCAAGGCTGCCGGCGGCGGCTCGATCGTGTCCATGTCCTCGGCCGCCGGGCGGCACGGCTATGCCTTCCGCACTCCGTACTCCGCCGCGAAGTTCGGTGTTGTCGGCTTCACCCAGAGCCTCGCCAAGGAGCTCGGGCCGCACGGCATCCGAGTCAATGCCATCCTGCCTGGCATCATCGAGGGTCCGCGCATCGAGGCCGTGATCGCGGCGCGCGCTGGGCAGCTTGGCATCAGTCACGAGGAGATGACCGGGCGCTATCTGCAGAACATCTCGCTGCGCCGCATGACCAGCCCATATGACGTCGCTGCCATGGTGGCGTTCCTGCTGTCCGACGCCGGAGTAAACATCTCCGGCCAGTCGCTGGGCGTAGACGGAAATGTCGAGACTTTGTGAGGGGCTATGTCCGAGGTAGCCATTGTCGGTAGCGGTTTCATTGGCCGGGCTTGGGCGATCAGCTTCGCTCGTGCGGGTCACGAGGTGCGCCTGTGGGACCACCTGCCAGAGGCCACGCGAGGCGCTCGCGCCTACATAGCCGGCGTGCTCGGCGACCTTGCCGTCAACGGCCTGCTGCGCGGCGAGACACCGGATGAGGTGCTTTCGCGCATCTCGGTCGCCGCCGATATCGAGAAGGCGCTCGACGGCGCGGTGCACATCCAGGAGAACACGCCAGAGAAGCTCGAGATCAAGCGCGATGTCTTCTCCCGCATCGACGCCGCCGCGGGGCCGGCCGCCATTATTGCCAGCTCGACCTCGGCGCTGCTTCCCTCCACATTCACCGAGCACCTCAAAGGTCGGCATCGCTGCCTCGTCATTCATCCGATCAACCCGCCTTATCTCGTCCCGGCCGCCGAGGTCGTGCCGGCGCCCTGGACATCGCCGGAGACCGTGGAACGAACACGTGCCTTCCTGGTGTCAGCCGGTCACGCGCCGCTGGTGATGAAGCGTGAGCTTGACGGCTTCATCATGAACCGCATGCAGGGCGCTCTCCTCGAAGAGGCCTTCCGTCTCGTTGCCGACGGCTATGCCACGGTCGAAGACGTCGACATCGGCATCCGTGACGGTCTTGCGCTGCGCTGGTCCTTCATGGGGCCGTTCGAGACGATCGACCTCAACGCGCCGGGCGGCGTGCGCGACTATGTCGAGCGCTACCAGGGCATCTATTCCAACATCTTCCCGCAGATGCTGCGACGGGTCGACTGGGCCGGCGAAGTCATGGAGGCGGTCGAGTCCAGCCGGCGCGAGCGTCTTCCGAAGGAAAAGCTTGCCGAGCGCCAGGTCTGGCGCGACCGCCGCATGATGGCGCTCGCCGCCCACAAAAGGAAATCGGACGAGGAGTTTGGCAAATGAGCGAGACCACCCGCAAGTCTAGCGGCACGACGTCCAAGGGCAAGGTCATCATCACCTGCGCGGTGACCGGCGCGATCCACACGCCGACCATGTCTCCCTATCTGCCGATCACGCCCGACCAGATCGCCTCCGAGGCGATTGCGGCGGCGGAAGCCGGGGCCGCGATCCTGCATCTGCACGCCCGGGACCCCGAGACCGGCAAGCCCGACCAGACGCCGGAGGCCTTTGCCCGCTTCCTGCCGCGCATCAAGCAGGGCACCAGCGCGGCGATCAACATCACCACGGGCGGCAGTCCGTATATGAAAGTCGAGGAGCGCGTGAAGCCGGCCGCCCAGTTCAAGCCGGAGGTCGCCTCGCTCAATATGGGCTCGATCAATTTCGGCCTCTATCACCTCGTCGACAAATACGAGAGCTTCAAATTCGACTGGGAGAGGCCGCATCTCGAAGCCACGCGCGACCTGATTTTTCACAACTCATTCAAGGACATCGAGTATATTCTTTCGACTTGCTATGACAACGGCACCCGGTTCGAGTTCGAGTGCTACGACATCGCCCACCTCTATAACCTGGCCCATTTCGCCGACCGCGGCCTGGTGAAGCCGCCTTTTTTCGTCCAATCGGTATTCGGGCTGCTGGGCGGCATCGGTACACATCCGGAAGACGTGGCGCATATGAAGCGCACGGCCGATCGGCTGTTCGGCGCCAATTTCCGCTGGTCCGTTCTTGGTGCCGGCGCAAGCCAGCTGCGCATCGCGGCCCAGGCCGCTGCGCTCGGCGGCAACATCCGCGTCGGACTTGAGGACAGCCTCTGGGCGGGGCGCGGCAGGCTCGCAAAATCGAATGCCGAACAGGTGACAATGGCCCGCAAGATCATCGAAGGGCTGGGGCTCGAAGTCGCCACGCCCGACGAGGCCCGCGCCATCCTGGAGCTGAAGGGAGGCGACAAGGTCGCATTCTGAGGTTGTCGGTGTTGCCTGGGCCTCGCGGCCGAGGCGGCAGCACGCCCGCTCAATCCGTCTCGATCTGGACCGTCGCCGTCATGCCGGCGACCAGGCGGACGCCGTCCGGCACGTAGTCGATATGGATACGGACTGGCACCCGCTGGGCGAGCCGCACCCAGGCGAAGATCGGGTTCACTTCAGCGAGCCCCGAGGCGCCGGGCTGCGCGTTCGGCACTACGATACCGCGAGCGATGCTTTCGACATGGCCCCGCAACACCTCTCTCGACCCCATCAGCTTGACGGTCGCCGGGCTGCCCTCGCGGATGCGCCCGAGCGCGGTCTCCTCGAAATAGCCATCGACCCAGAACGTTTCGGCGTTTACCAGCGCCATGACCTTGTCACCGACATTGACGTAGGCCCCGCGCTGCACCAGCAGGTTGGTCACATAGCAGTTGCACGGCGCGACGATGCGCGTGCGCTCCAGGTTCACACGCGCCTGGTCGCGAGCCGCCTGCGCCTGCTGCTTCTGGGCCTGGGCTGCGAGCGCGGTTGCATCGAAGGTCTGCCGCTCCTCCTGGGTCACCGTCAGTTCGCTAAGCCGATGCCGGCGTTCCGCCTCGGCCTGCGCGTTCTCTGCGTTTGCGTCGGCCTGCTTCACCGACGCCTCGGCAAGGCCGAGGGCAAGCTTGAAGTTGGTGGGGTCGATGACCATCAGCAGGTCGCCCTCGCGCACGAGCTGGTTATCCACGACCGGCAGTTCGACGATGCGCCCGGCGACCTCGGGCGCCATCGTCACGACGTAGCTGCGCACAGTACCGTCGCGCGTCCACGGCGCCGCCATATAGGTCTGCCACATCCACCAGCACAGCGGCGCCGCCACGGCGATGGCGACAAGCGTTACGAGCACCGGCACCACGCGGGCGGCGAGCCGTCTGCGGACGCGCGGCTCGGCCGCCGCCAGCGGCGGAATCTCGACGTCCTTGGATTTCCCGACGTCCTGGTCGGGATTTTCGGGCTCGGTTTTGGCGATGGACATCGACGATCTCCGAGACAGTCTCGAGATACATAGGGCGGGCGATGACGGTTACTGCGCCCGCATCTTCGATCCCACCTGTCCTAACAGGCCGGTCGAGCAAAGCTAGATCAGCACGACTGGAATCGAAGGATGGCTCCAGTTCATCCTGCTCTGGCGGCAACGAGCAGAACGATGGAGGACAGCAGCATTAGGAATATGGCGAACCAGAACAGCGCCGGGTGCCAGATGCGGCGCGAGAGCAGGAGGAAGTGATCGTCCACGCGGCGCAAGACGACGAGCAGCAGCCATGCGCCGAGCAGCATCGGCACCATCGGCGAGATGTAGACGCCCAGAATGTCGATTTCGGTGAACCTCATCTTGTATCAGCTCCCCCGAAGAAGTCGGCATGCCGGGCGAGCGCGTCCGAGATGTGACGGACACCACCTCTGGCGCGTATCCCGATCGAACTGTCCGGCTCCCCGGCGGCACGGTTGACGAGTTCGCGATCGAGTGCGGCGAGCCCGCGGATGGCACCGGCGCAGTCGCCCACGGCGACGGCGTGAAGCGCGGCATTGGCATCCGGCTCCAGCCCGAGGCGACGCGCCCAGGGGCGCAGCCGAATGATTTCCGATCCGACGCCAAGGGCAGTGACCAAATGTGAGAGCTGCATAGGCGTCGCGGCGCCCGGCAGCACGCGCAAACGGGCGTAGATACGCCCCTCCCAATGCTCGGTCGTGGGCGACCTCTCGCCAGCTGCGATGCGGCGCAAATCGCGCAAGGTAAGCGAGAGCAACCGCCGGGCGGTCTGCTCCGGCGAAAGCGGCGGTATCAGCGCGAATGCCAGAATCGCAGCGATGACGCCTGCCACCATTGCCAGCAGGTTGTTATAGAACTGCTGCGGGTCGTAGGTCATCGGATTAGCTGGTGCAACCAGCACGATCGAGTAGACCGACATGGTGAGCAGCATCGGCCCGAGGCGGGGGTGGGTCGCCAACGTACCGAGCGGCAAGAGAACCAGGCCGAGAGCGAGGCTGAGGCCGACGAAGCCGTGCATGACGGGCAGCACCGTAAAAGCGACGATTCCCGCTACCACCGCGCTAATGCAGATACCCAGCAGCAGCGTTCTCGTCGCACTTGCCGCGCGGTCTCCTCGTGGCGACATCAGGATCACCGCGATGGCGCCGAACAGCATGGCCAGCCCGCCGCTCGGCCATGCGGTCACGACCCAAAAGACCTGGAGCGCCGCGACGGTGATAAAGACGCGCACTGCGTTGATCCAGGCCGGAAGCAGGTCGGGGACATGGATCCCGGCGATATGCGGAGCGGGAAGTAAGCCCTGCGAATGGCCGCCGAGCAGCGCCAGCGCATCGAAGACGCGCTGCAGTGCCAGCATCACCTCTGCCAGGGTGGTGGCCATGAGCTGCAGCGAGGCCGAGCGCACCGGCAGGGCGGTCAGCGAACGCACCCCGGCCCGAGAAAGACGATGCAGGCTGAGTGGGTCGTTGACCCAGGCACCCGCTCCGCCCTCGCTCGCCGTCTCGTGCAGCTGCCGCGGAATGCTGTCGAGGATGAGCTTCGCCTCGCGCCGGCGCTGCTCGTCGGGCAGCTGCTCCAGGCAGTCGGCAATCGTGCGCCAGCCGGAGAGCATGGCGAAGAGCCCGTCCATCGCCGCCTGCAGCGCCCCGGCTCGGTAGCGCAGGCCGGAGCTTTCGCCGATCGCTTCATCAACGACCGGGTCGAGGGCGATGATGCGGGCGAATAGTCCGCGCCCAATCAAGCGCCTAGCTGCCCGATCCTGCCCGAGTTGCGCGAAGGTCAGGGCGAGCTGCATGGAGATCTCGGCCGCGATAGCGGCCAGCTGCGGCCCGAGCCGGCGCGCGGCGTTACCGAGATCGGTTCCGGCGAGCACGATCCCGGCGCAGACGATGCCCACGCAGATCTCGCTGACGCGATTTACGGCGAGCATGAACACCTCGTCGCTGGCGCCGCCGGTCGCGCCGAGCACGTCGCTGGCGATGATGAACGCGGTATAGCCTGCCAGCGCCGCTCCATACGAGGCGAAATTGTGCAGGATGGTAGCGGCGAAGCCGCATGCGGCGCCCCACAGCGCGAGGCCGAGGAGGAAACCGACGCGGTGCTGCGGGAACAGAGCGGTCAGCACCACGATCATCACCGCGCCGACGACGGTGCCGATGATGCGGAACGAGCTCTTGCGCAGCGTCGCCCCGAGGCGCGGCTGGCAAACGATCGCAGCGCTGCTCCCCGCCCATTGCGGAATGTCGAGCTGCAGCCAGAAGGCAACGTACAGCGCCAGGCAGACGGCCGCCCACAGCCGCAGGCCGAAGAGCAATCCGGGAAGTGCCGCCCTGAGCCAGCCCGGCAGCAATGCGGCGTCCGGCCGGCGTCCAGTGTTGCCGGCGGACTGGCGTGAGAAGTCTCCAGACGTCATACGCGTTGCTCAGCGCTGCCCCGCCGGATGATACATTTGAGCAACCGCCACTGCCACGCTGGCGCGCTCATGGAGGCTCGATGCCGGTGGGCTGCCGCCGGTCCGAAATTCGATCTATTGCGCAGCGTATGGTGTTGGGCCGCCTTCGGGAAGGCAGCACCTCCCCTGGCCAGTCGCATGCCTGCGATGCTCGCCGGTGCGCGACAGCGGTACCTTCGCGATCCCGGGGCTGCGCATCAAGGGAATTGCCGAGCCGCGCTTCGGCATATAAGAGGCAGCCAGGCAGCATCCAGGCTTGTTACGCCTCCTATCCTTTGTCGAAATCCCATGAGCACTGTCCTTATCCTTGGCGCAGGCATGGTCGGGGTGTCCACCGCGTTGGCCCTTCGCGCGGACGGACACGACGTCGTGCTGATCGATCGCAGAGAACCGGGCCGCGAGACGAGCTACGGCAACGCCGGCATCATCCAGGCCGAGGCCGTCGAGCCATATGCCCTGCCGCGGGATATTCCGAGCCTTGTCCGCATCGCGCTAGGACGCGGCAACGATGTGCGCTATCAGCTCGCCGCGCTGCCTGGTCAGGCGCAGGCGCTGTGGGGCTACTTCCGCGCTTCGCGCCGCGACCGTCACCGCGCAATCTCGGCGGCTTATGCGCCGATGATCCGCCGCTCAACCACCGATCATCAGGCGCTGATCGCGGAAGCCGGGGCCGAACGATTGATCCGCCGCGATGGGTTCTATCAGATATATCGCAGCGCCGCCGCTCTCGACGCCTCTAGCCGGGAGGTCGAGCGGCTTGCCACTACCTACGGCGTAGGGGCAGAGACTCTGGACGCCCGTCAATTGGAGCGCAGGGAGCCCGCGCTCCGGCCCGGCCTTGCGGGTGCCGTGCGCTGGGCGGATCCCTGGACCTGCCGCGACCCCGGCGGCCTGGTGACCGCCTATGCCGAGCTGTTCCAAAGGCGCGGGGGCCGCTGCGAAGTCGGCGATGCGACGACGCTGCAACCTGCAGGTGCGGGTTGGTCGGTATCGACGCAGTCCGGCCGAATAGAAGCCGAACATGCGGTGATCGCGCTCGGCCCCTGGTCGCCCGATCTTCTGCGCCGTTTTGGCTACCGTTTCCCGATGGTCTACAAACGAGGCTACCATCGGCATTTCGCAAACACCGGCGGCCTTGCGATCACCCTGCACGATCCCGACTACGGCATGGTCGTGTCGCCTATGGAGGCTGGTGTGCGCGTGGCGACCGGGGCCGAGCTTGCGCGGCGCGATGCGCCGGCAACTCCGCGGCAGCTGGACCGGGCGGCCGCCATGGCACGGCAGCTCACCGAGCTTGGCGATCCGGTTGAAGCGGAAGCGTGGATGGGGCGTCGGCCCTGCCTTCCCGGCATGTTGCCCTTCGTCGGCTTGCTACCGAGGCACCGCACGCTGTGGGGCAATTTCGGCCACGGGCATCAAGGCTTCACACTAGGCCCGACCACCGGGCGGCTGCTCGCGGATCGGATGGCGGGTAAACCCTGAGGTCGGGATTAAGCGCCGCAGCCGGGTGCCAGCACCGAGAGACTGAATCCCCATTGAACTCGCAGATCAGGGCAGCGCGGTCTGCCGGACGAAATGCGTGGGCGAGACGGTGTTCATCGGCAGGCGTACCGGGACGAAATCCGGGCTACGCACGGCACTGGGGATTTCATCCGACATCGGCTCGCGGCCGACGGGCCGCTTTGCGGGATCAGCGACCGGAACCGTCGAGAGCAGCTTGCGAGTATAGGGATGCTGCGGGTTGCCGAACACCGAATGCCGGTCCCCCATTTCGACGATTTCTCCCAGATACATTACGGCTACGCGATGTGCCATGCGTTCGACCACGGCCATGTCATGGCTGATGAACAGGATCGCAATTCCCATGTCGCGCTGCAGATCCATCAACAGATTGATGACTTGCGCCTGGATCGTCACGTCCAATGAAGCAACAGCTTCATCAGCAATGATGAGGCGCGGGTCGAGCGCCAGCGCTCGGGCAATGCATATCCGCTGACGCTGGCCACCGGAAAAGGCGTGCGGATAACGTTCGAGATATTCAGCCGGCAGGTCCACCTTTGCCAGCAAGTCGGCTGCTCGCTTCCGGAGCTGCGCGCGCGAGCCGACATGGTGCACCCGCATGGGATCCGTCAGAGCCTGCGCAACCGTCATGCGCGGGTTGAGCGAAGAGAACGGATCCTGGAAGACCATCTGCACTTCGCGCCGGAACTTTGCGAGAGTCTTGCGCGACGCACCGATCATCTCGTTGCCGTCGTAGCGGATTGAGCCCGATTGCGGCTTGTCGAGTTGCATGATGCTGCGCGCGACCGTCGATTTGCCGCAGCCGGATTCGCCAACCAGCGCCAGCGTTTCACCCGGAAATATCTCGAACGATACATTCTCCACCGCATGCACACGCCCGGCGACGCGGCCGAACACTCCGCCTTTCAGTTCGAACCGGGTGACGAGGTCGCGAACCTCGACCAGGGGCTTCGTGTCCGCCAGTCGCTTGCTTCCGGTCATTGTTGGGCGGCCTCCGGCATCGCAGTTTCTGCATCGTAGACGACGAGCGGGAATTTTTCCGGCGAGTCTCTGCCGGCCATGCTGCCGAGCCGTGGCACTGCGGAGATCAGGGCCCTAGTGTAGCCGTGCCTCGGCTCGTCGAAAATCTGATTCACGGGACCGGTTTCGACGATTTCTCCCTTGAGCATCACGCAGACACGATCCGCGACCTCGGCGACCACCCCCATGTCATGAGTGATGAACAGAACCGACATGCCGATTTCTTTCTGCAGCGCCCGCACAAGGTCCAGGATCTGAGCCTGAATGGTGACATCGAGCGCAGTGGTCGGCTCATCAAGGATCATCAGCGACGGCCTGCAAGCCAGCGCCATTGCGATCATCACGCGCTGGCGCATGCCACCGGAGAGCTGATGCGCATATTGATCGAGCCGCCGCTCGGCGTTCGGGACGCGGACGAGCTTCAACACGTTCATGGCAATGTCGCGGGCTTCGCGGGGAGACTTGCCCTGGTGCCGGATCACCGCTTCGGCAATCTGGTCCCCTACCGTGAAGACCGGATTGAGGCTCGACATCGGATCCTGAAAGACGATGGAGAATTCGAAGCCGCGAAGGGCCTCCACCCGCTTTTCCGGAAGTTTGATCAGGTCGGTGACCGCGCCGTTCTTGAGGCGCATCAGAATTCGCCCACCCGTTATCCTGGCGCCGTCATATTCGGTAAGCCGCATGACCGTCATCGCCGTCACCGATTTGCCCGAGCCCGACTCGCCGACAAGCGCCAGCGTTTCGCCCCGCCTGATCTGGAAGGAGACGCCGCGAACCGCGCGGATTGGTTTTGCCGCTTCGCTCGCGAAGCTGACTTCGAGATTCTCGACGGACAGGATCACATCGGCAGGGAGGTCGAGCACACTGGCGCCTACAGCGGTCAAAACGAACTCCCTCTGCGCAAGGATTGATCGGGTGACATCGAACGCAATGAGCCGGCAAGCTGTCAATAGCGTGCATCTGGTCAAAGCTGACAGCAGCCGCACGGTTCGGCTGCGATTGCCGCCCCCGCCTCAGCGTAAGCCCGAGAAACCGCCGCTATGAAGGATCGGCAGCGGCGTTATGCGAATCCTGCATCGCCATCTTCCTTTTTGCATGGGGTGGCTGGCGATATGTCAGCGCATGGTCAGCGTCGAATCGACCATGCCGCGTCCGCGAATGTGTTCGGCTCTCTGGCAAAGATATTTCCACAGCGCCTCGCCCTCGCGGTTGCGCGTGCCCAGCCGCCGGAAGATCCTGATCTCAATTTCCAGAGACATTTGCTGTCCCCCTATCTGGACAAGTTCGCCTTGCGCGATCGACTTCTGGACACAGATTTGCGGCAGCCACGCCACCCCCCGTCCGGCGACCGCCATCTGTTTGAGGCCTTCCGCGAGCGACGACTGGAAGACGGTGTTGAGATTGAGCGGACGCCGCCCGCGCGACTGGATGAGTGAGATCAGCTTGCCCAGATAGCCGTCATTCCAGGAGTACGACAAATAGGGGATTCTTGTGCCTTCCGGCACGTCGATATCGAAGAGCGGACGACCTTCCGGACCGGCGCCCGACACCAGAACAAGCCGATCCTTGCCGATCTGCAGGGATTCGAACGGGCCTGCTTCCAGCACCGGTGGCCCATCCGGATGGTCATAGGTGATCGCGAAGTCGCATTTACCCGAGGAAAGATGCTCCACGCATTCGAGGAAATCGGCCGTGTGCATGCTGCTGCGGACGGGCGCGTTGGGCATGTCCGGGCTGCTGATCCATATGGGGAAGAAGTAGATCGCCAGTGTGTGCAAGGCGGCGAAAGTAAGCGGCCGAGACGTCTCGCCGGCCGAGTTTCGGCAGTCGGTCCTCAGGCGATACATGTCGCGGACCATTTCCTGGCAACGCCCAAAGAACATGTGCCCGGCAGCGGTAGGGTGGACCGGGTAAGTGCTGCGATCGATGAGGTCGGCGCCGACCCACGCCTCGAGCGATTTGATGCGCCGGCTGAATGCCGGTTGCGAGATGTTTCGCGATGCCGCCGCAGTCGAGAAGTTCCGCGTTGCGACGAGCTCCAGGAAATCCTCGAGCCAAGCCAGCTCCATTCGTCACCTCATGCATCCCCTGCATAACCGATCCTATCTACGCATTGGACGCCGAGGCAAGCATCCCCCTAGCTTTCGAGACAAGAAGAAGATCGAGCATGTAACTGCAGGGGAATATTAATGAAACGTACATTAGCATTGGCCCTATGCATGGGCCTTGGCCTGGCGATCATGCCTGCCACCGCCGAAACAAAGAACCCGGGAACATTCGTGTTTCTGTGGACCGATGACGTCCTATCATTCGATCCCGCCTATATCGCGAATACTCCGAGCAGCTACGGGGTGCTCAACGTCTACAGCCGCCTTCTGAACTACAACGGCTCCGAGATCTCGCAGTTCGTGCCCGCCATCTCCACCGAGGTTCCGAGCCTCGAGAACGGGCTGATCAAGCAGGATAGCGACGGATCGATCAGCTACACGTTTCCGATCCGCAAGGGCGTCCACGCCCACAAGGTCGGCATCAAGGGAGACGACGGCAAGATCAAGTGGGAGTATTACGACGGCCTGACAGACGAACAGAAGGCCAAGATCGAACCCGGCTACGGCGAGATCACTCCTGAGGACGTGCGTTATTCCCTGTTGCGCGCGATCCTCATGGGACAATCCTGGATGTCGAACGCGATCACCGAGGTGGTGACGGGAAGCAAGTACACCGACATCGCCAAATGGGCCGAAACGGAAGGCAACGTAAAGAGCATCAACGACGCCAGCCCCGAGACGCTGCGCAAGGTCTATGACGAGCTCGCATCGCAGATCACCGTCGACGGCGACAAGGTGACCCTGAAACTGCCCAAATCCTTCCCGGCCACGCTTGGCGTTCTGGCGTTGCCTTTCGGGGCATCGATCGTCGACAAGGAGTGGGTTGCCTCGGTCGGTGGATGGGATGGCGACGGCGACACATGGAAGAAATACTATCGTCCCGAGCTCGGTGACGATCCGCTTTTCGCGCAGGAGAACGGCACGGGTCCTTTCATGCTCGAAGAATGGGACCGCACCGACCGCCGCATCACGCTCAAGCGTTTCGACAACTATTTCATGGGCCCGGCCTCGCTCGAGCGCGTCGTCATGCGCACCGTGCCGGAGTGGACCACGCGTCGTCTCCAGCTTCTGTCGGGCGATGCCGATTTCGTCTGGGCGCCAGTCGAATTCCTCGACGAACTGAGCAAGACGGAAGGGGTGAAGGTCATTGACGGCCTGCCGAAGGTCTTCGGCCGCGGGCTCTACTTCGCCTGGCCGCTGGACGACGCAGACAACCCGGCAATCGGCAGCGGAAAATTGGACGGAAACGGCATCCCGCCCGACTTCTTCGCCGATATCGACGTGCGCAAAGGCTTCAACTATGCGCAGAACTACGATGCCTTGATAAAGCAGGTCCTGCTCGGCAAGACCGTCCAGTCGCGCGGACCGACGGTGCGCGGCATCATGGGCTATCGTCCCGACTCGCCGATCTATACCTATGATCCGAAGAAGGCCGCGGAGCATTTCAAGAAGGCGTTCGGAGGCAAGCTGTGGGATACCGGCTTCACCTTTACGGCCTATGTGCAGGAAGGCACGCCGCACGGCACCGCCGCGCTGTCCGCTCTCCAGCAGGGGCTGCAGCGCATCAACCCCAAATTCAAGATGAAGATCCAGTCCCTGCCCTGGGCGTCGATTTCTGACAAGCTGAACAATCGTGAAAAGCCTGCATCGCCACTGACCTACATGGGATGGGGACCGGATTATTCCGATCCGGGTGGCCCGCTGGGCGCCGCGACCTACTACCTGTCTCCGACCGGCCTCGTCGGCGGGATGATGGGGCAAGGTTATCGCGACCTGATGGCCGAGAAGTTCAAGCCGTTGCTGGATGAGGCCTGGGCCTCGAGCGATCCAGCAGTGCGCGAGCCCATCTACGCCAAGCTGCAGGACATGTCCTACGAATATGCAACCACCCAGTTCCTGTGGGAGGATTTCGGCTACATCGTCACCCGCAGCAACATCGACGGCTACGTCCACAACATGATCCTCTATGGCGCCTGGGACTTTTACCCGATCAAGAAAGGCAACTGAGCGATCCATGGACTTGCCGGGCGGCATTGCCGCCCCGCTGACTTCACCTCCCATGCAGCAGGCCTGAATGTGCTGAACTACGCCTTGCGGCGGTTGCTGATGCTGCCCGTCGTTCTCTTCGCCTTGTCGCTGATGCTTTTTGCGCTGCAAATGTCGCTGTCTCCGACGCAGCGCCTGGCCGCCTACGCACCATCACCCGACTTTCTGAAGGGTGGACAGGACAGCATTCGCAGGATGATCGAGCAGTATGGGCTGAACGATCCTTTCTACGTTCAGTACGGCCACTGGATCGGCAATATCCTGTCGGGCAACCTTGGATGGTCGGAGACGGCGCGCCAGCCGGTCGCGCACGCCCTCGCCTCGCTCCTGCCGGCGACGATGGAATTGGTGTTCCTGTCATTCATTCCGGGCTTCCTGCTCGCCGTCTACCTGGGCACCCGCGCAGGCATCCACGCCAATCGCTGGCCGGACCATGTGGTCCGCATTTTCACCATCCTCGGTTGGTCCTTCCCGGTATATGTCTTCGGCCTGCTGATGCTGCTGGTCTTCTATTCAGCCCTCGACTGGTTCCCGCCGGGACGTCTCAGCCAGTGGGCGCAGGCCGCCGTCACTTCCCCCGGCTTCATCAGATACACCGGCGCGAACACGATCGATTCCCTGCTCAACGGCGATCTGTCGATCTTCGTGGACTCGCTGCGCCACCTTGCGGCTCCGGTGATAACGCTGACCTATGTCAATCTCGCCAACATGACGCGCGTGATGCGCACATCCATGCTGGAGACGCTGCGTCAGGATTACGTGCGGACGGCTCGCGCCAAGGGCATGCCGAAGCGCGTGGTCGAACTGCGCCATGCCCGCCGCAATGCTCTTCTGCCGATAACGACGATCGCCGGAATGGAGCTGGCCACGATGATGGGAGGCGTCGTCATCACCGAAACGATTTTCGACTATGCGGGCCTCGGCCAATTTGCCGCAAAGTCTGCATCCAACCTGGACTTCCCGGCGGTGCTCGGCTTCGGCATGTACTTCGCAGTCGTGCTCGTGGTGCTCAATCTCATCGTCGACATGCTCTATCCGCTCCTCGATCCGAGGGTGAAGACGCGATGAAGGTCATTCGATACTTGCGGCGCAATCCGATGTCCGTCATCGGGATCCTGCTGCTTCTGGCATTCGTGCTGGTTGCCATATTCGCGCCCGTCCTCGCGCCTCCCCAGGAATTTCAGATGTCGGCCTACGACACGCCGCGAGCGGGCTTCCTGGCCACCCCGCAACCGCCTTCGGCGGACGCCATATTCGGGACAACCGAAGGCCAGTACGACATCTACTATGCCGTCGTCTGGGGAACGCGCACCGCCTTCAAGATCGGACTTGGCGTCGTCGCGATTTCCGTGCTGATCGGCACGATAGTCGGATCGGTTGCGGCCTATTATGGCGGGCTGGTGGACGAGGTGCTCATGCGCATCGTCGACGTCTTCATGGCCGTGCCTTTCCTGATTGCGGCCATGGTGCTGACGGCGCTGCTCGGCAAGGGAATAGGCCCGATCACCGTTGCGCTGACAGCCTTTGGATGGATGGCGTATGCCCGTGTCGTACGCAGCGAAATCCTGCGGATTCGCGAGATGGATTACGTGCATGCGGCAAGAAGCTACGGCGCGGGCGACCTTCGGCTGATCGTGCTGCATATCCTGCCCAACGCCTTCTTCCCCGTCCTGGTTCTGGCCACGATGGCAACCGGGTCGATGGTGCTCACCGCTTCCGCCCTGAGCTTTCTCGGCGTCGGCACCGAGGAAGGCTATGCCGATTGGGGGCAGTTCATCAATTATTCGCGTAACTGGATTGTCGGTCAGCCCGGCAATCCGTTCGAATACTGGTACACGCTCGCCTTCCCGGGCGCAGCGATTTTCCTATTCGTGCTGGCGTGGAATCTCGTCGGCGACACTTTGCGCGACATCCTCGATCCGCGCCACACAAGCTGAACCTCAAAGGGGGGATCGCCATGCCTTCGCTTTCACATGAAGCTGTCGAGCTATTGGAAGACCTCATCCGCTACGAGGTGGAAGACAAGGCCATTCCGTCCATTTCCTACGCACTCGTCGACAGGGATGGTCTCCTGGCTCAGGGACACATCCAGCGCCACGATCGCCGCTTCGATATGAAAGCGGACACCTGCTTCCGCATTGGTTCAATCACGAAGACATTCACTTCGGTCGCGATCATGCAGCTGGTCGAAAAAGGGCTGGTCGACCTCGACCTGGACGTTTCCGAATATCTGCCCGGCTTCCAGCCGCTCAATCCATTCGCGGGGCGTGAGAGCGGGCCGTATGGATCGCAGATAAGCCTGCGCAAGCTGATGAGTCATACGGCCGGCATTGTACGTGAGCCGAAGAGCGGACACTATCTCGATGCGCACAGGCCGCCTCTGGCCGATACCGTCGCCGAGCTCGCCACCTCCACGCTCAAACAGGATCCCAGCGCCGGCATCATGCACTATTCCAACGCGGGCATCGCTGTCGTCGGCATGGTCATCGAGCGGATG
This sequence comes from Mesorhizobium sp. BAC0120, assembly GCF_033542235.1. NCBI lineage: Bacteria > Pseudomonadati > Pseudomonadota > Alphaproteobacteria > Hyphomicrobiales > Phyllobacteriaceae > Mesorhizobium > Mesorhizobium sp. BAC0120. The sequence continues at coordinate 16,964 of NZ_JAWRCU010000001.1, forward strand.
ACGCGCAAGAGCTACGCCGACTACATCACCGAAAACATCCTGAAGCCGCTAGGCATGCACGACACCTCCGCCGGCATGGCGCCGGGCATTCGTGAAAGGCTGGCTCCGGCGGACATGTGGACACTGGAGGGCGACAGCCCGGCACCGGTGTTCAGCCTTGGCGGCTCGCCAGCCGGCAACATCTTCTCGACCACCAGCGACATGGCCAGCTACGCGCAATGCCTCCTCAGAGGAGGTTTCGCGCCCAAAGGCGACACCATCGTCAGCCCTGCTTCCCTGCGCGAGATGTGGACCCCCATCGGCAAGCGGCCCGCCGGCCATGACAAGGCGTTGAACGGTTATGGCCTATGCTTCGGCGTCGGCGACATGGACGGATGGACATCTGTCGGGCATGGCGGCGCGGTCTATGGCTATGCATCCCAGATGATGCTGTTGCCGCAGGCCGGTTTCGGCGTTCTGATCTTCGCTACCCTGGATTTTGCCAACCAGATCGCCTCCCGCCTCGCGGGGGACGGCCTGCGCATCGCTCTCGCGGAACGAGGCATGGGCAGGCTTCCACTCCGCACGCAGATCCCTCCTCCCATCAGCGAAGACCAGCTCGCGAAATTGCCTGGCCTCTACCGGCATGAAGCGAGCGGCGAGGTCGTGGAAGTGAAGAAGAAGGACGAGAAGCTCTATCTCATGGGCGATGGCGTGCCCCTGCAGATCCGGCCGGTATTGGGTGACGATTTCGTCATCGACGGACGCATCTATGGCCGCGGAGCAGACTACCCGCACATGCACGTCTCTTTCCCGGCGTCCGGCGGATTGGTCTGGAACGACCAGGACTGGTCACGCGTCGAATCCCTGGCCGCGGAACGGGTTCCCCCGGAAATTGCTCCGCATCTCGGCGAGTACGGCCCCGACTTCAACATCACCTACCTGACCTACAGCCATGGCGAACTGAAATGCCTTATCGAGTATTTCTGCACGCACAAATGCGAGCCGATTGACGCCTTGCGCTTCCGCATGCGTGGTCTGCTCTACGAAGAGGAGGTCCTCGAGCTCGACGCGGTCGATGACACCGGGCGGCGCGGCATCAGGGTAGGTCCGATGTTCCTCGAGCGTCGCCGCACCCAGGCTGCGGCTTGAACAAGCGGAATGAGGCTATGGCCACGCCTGTCTCGATGGAAAGCCCACTGGGCGCACGCATGCGGGTCAATGGCCGCGACGTCGACTACTTCTGCGGGACGAGCTATTTTTGCCTGCACGGACATCCGCAGGTGATCGAAGCCGCATGTGAGGCGACGCGGCAATTCGGCCTCGGTCCCGGAACGCTGGCGCACATGCCGGTCTACGGCGATCTGCAGCAGCAGCTCTGTGACTGGTTCGGGACCGAGCAGGTCGTGACAATGATCTCGGGCTATACCAGCCCCATGGCGCTGTTGCAGGGCTTGCGTGACAGCTTCGAGCTCATCTTCATTGACGAGGCCACCCATTACAGCGCGCGCGACGCGATACCTACGATCGACAAACCGGTCCATCGCTTCCGCCATCTCGACGCCGACAGCCTCGCCGATCAGCTCTCGCGTCACATGGCCTCGCACCAACGTGCGGCAGTGATAACGGACGGCGTTTTCCCGTCGACCGGCAGCCTTGCTCCGCTGGCGGATTACAGAAAAGTCATGGAGCCGTATGACGGCTCCATATTGTGCGTGGACGATTCGCACGGGGTGGGCGTTTTGGGGAGCAGCGGGCGCGGTTCCCTGCAGCATGCCGGATTAGAAGGCGAGGCAAACTTCTTTGCCGGGACCCTGAGCAAGGCGTTTGGCGCGCTCGGCGGCATAGTTCCGGCAAACGCGTCGCTTGCCGAAAAAATCCGAAGCAACGCGATGATCCTGCGCGGTGCTTCGCTGCCTCCGCCCGGAGCAGCGGCCGCCGCCATAACAGCGATGCGTCTGTTGCAGACGACACCGCAGATGCGCACCGACCTCGAACGCAATGTCAGGCATGCGCGCGAAGGGTTGCGCAATCTCGGCTTCGAAATCGAGGATACGCCGGTTCCCATCATTTCGATCCGCGGCAACGTCGATTTCGAGCACGTGCGCGCCGAACTCGACAAGCGCGACATCATCGTGAAAGTCACGCCCGCCTCGGGATATTCCGATGCGCCGGACGTGCCGACGATTCGCCTGGCCGTTTTTTCGCAACATACTCCGGAGCAGATCGACCGGCTGCTGTCGTCGATAGGCGCGGTCTTATAGGATTTGGAGGGACAAGGACATGAAGGTTTTCATCAGCGCCGACATCGAGGGCACAGCCGGTATCACCAACTGGGACGAGGCGAGGAAAGGCAATCCTGACTATGCCGAATTCCGGGAATACATGACCGACGAACTGGTCGCAGCCTGTGAGGGAGCAAAGGCGGCTGGAGCCGACGAGGTGGTTGTCAAGGATGCACACTCGACGGCGCGCAACCTCATCCTCTCCAAGCTCCCTGATTATGTGCGCATCGTGCGTGGCTGGAGCGGGCATCCGGATGCGATGATGTTCGGCATAGACGAAACCTTCGATGCCGCTCTCTATACCGGCTATCACAACAAGGCCGGTTCCGACACCAACCCGCTTGCGCATACGTTGACGGGCACCGTCTCCAGAATGCTGATCAATGGCGAGGTCGCGTCCGAATACACGCTGAACGCTCATTGCGCGGCCCGCTATGGCGTGCCCTCGGTCTTCCTGTCGGGCGATGCCGGCATGTGCGCTGAGGCAAAAGCCCTGGTACCGGAAATCGAGACCGTCGCCACCAGCGAAGGTTTCGGCCCTGCCACGCTTTCCCTCTCGCCCCAAGGCGCCGTCAAGGCAATCCGCGAAAGGGTGGAAGCAGCACTCTCCCGGGACCTGTCGAACTGCCTGCCAAAACTGGCCGACACGTTCGAGCTGGTCGTCGAGTACACCACGCCCATCGAGGCCTACCGCGGCGGCTGGTATCCAGGCATTGAGCACCCTGCCCCGCGCACGCTTCGGTTCAAGGCCGACAATTTCTTCGACATCCAGCGCGCGATACGATTTGTCGTCTGAGTAGAGGAGATTTTTGCATTGGTCCGGGGTGCGCATTGCGGCAACCGTGGCAGTAGCCGCTCATGAGGGCGGACTATGTTTGCGGCTGCGTCCGGCCCCGGTCTTCCAGCCTGCCGAGATGATCGTCCAGCCAGGCTCGGAACCGCGTCATAAGCTGGTCTTCTCTGCGGGACGGTGAAATGACGAGGTAATAGCCTCCCAGGCGGATATCGGTATCGAGTAGTTCCACGAGCTGATTATGGGCCAGATATCCGCTGGCCATCGGATAGAGAGCCAACGCGATTCCCTGCCCCGCCAGCGCGGCCTCAAGGCAAAGATCCGCGTTCCCAAGGTGCGGGCCTCTTAGCCTTGGGGTGTGCGCAAGGCCTGCCGCGGCGAGCCATTCCTGCCATTGCTTGTGACTTCCCTCGTGGATGAGCGGTCCGGCCGGCAGGTCCTGAAGGCTGAGAGGCGGTTCGTTCCTGGAGAGCCAGGCGGGGCTAGCCACCGGAAACATCCGAGGACTGGCCAGCAGCAATGCGCCCGCGGGCAGCTCACTCTGTCTTGCATAGACAATCGTCGCGTCAGCTTCCTGACGCGCGAAATCCGGTATCTGATCGATCGCCCGAATGACGATCTCCGTGCCCGGCAAACTTTGCTCGAGGTCGGACAATCTGGAGGTGAGCCATTGGGAAGCCAGTCCCGCCATGCACCACAGCCGTAGGCGGTCCTTCGTGGCGCGCGCCCGGATCCGTTCCGAAGCGGCGGCGATCTCACCGAATGCCTTGGAGACAGTTTCGAAAAAGTCGCGCCCTTCCTCGTTCAGCCTCGTTCCGGCAGCGCTTCGAAGAAGAAGCCGCGTGCCGAGCCATGCCTCCAGATTGCGAATGTGGTAGCTGATCACATTGTGGCTGACGCCGAGATCGTCGGCGGCCTTACGCATGCTTCCTGTGCGTGCGACGGCCTCGAACGCCCTAACCATCTGGAGCGGCGGCATATGCACTTTCGTCTGCCCGGACCATTTCGATGCGGTCCGGCCGTCCGACAACGGGTCTCTTGAATAATTGGTCACGACAGGTCGACCTCTGTGGAACATGCAATGTACCACAGCGACGGAAACAATCGACTGTCGGACGACCGGGGTTACAGCTAGAAATCGCGGGGATTTCAGAGGAAAGGTCTGCCCGATCGGGCGGAATGACGATCATGACCAACGCCACAATATCGTCACGCAAGAACGAGTCGATCGCACGCGGCGTCGGCATGACGACCCAGATCTATGCCGATCGCGCCGAAAATTCGGAGATTTGGGACGTCGAAGGACGCCGCTATATCGACTTCTCCTCCGGGATCGCCGTGGTCAACACCGGCCACCGGCATCCGAAGGTCATCGAGGCGGTCAAGGCGCAGCTCGACCGTTTCACCCATACCTGCCATCAGGTCGTTCCCTACGAAAGCTATGTGCGGTTGGCCGAGCGGCTGAACGGCATGCTGCCGGGAGCGTTCGAGAAGAAGACCATCTTCGTCACCACCGGCGCGGAGGCCGTGGAGAACGCGGTCAAGATCGCGAGGCACGCGACCGGCAGGCAGGCGATCATCGCCTTTTCAGGTGGCTTTCACGGCCGCACCTTCATGGGCATGGCGCTGACCGGCAAGGTGGTGCCTTACAAAGTCGGCTTCGGCGCCATGCCGGGCGATGTCTTCCATGCGCCCTTCCCGGTCGCGCTGCACGGTGTTTCGGTGGCGGACTCGCTCGCCGCCCTTGATAGGCTTTTCAAGGCCGATGTCGATCCGGCCCGCGTCGCCGCCATCATCATCGAGCCGGTGCAGGGTGAAGGCGGCTTCTACGAGGCGCCGCGTGAATTCGTATCGGCGCTGCGCAAGATTTGCGACCAGCACGGTATCCTCCTGATTGCCGACGAGGTGCAGACCGGCTTTGCGCGCACCGGCAAGATGTTCGCCATGGAACATCATGACGTCGCGCCCGACATCACGACCATGGCGAAGAGCCTGGCTGGCGGCTTTCCACTGTCGGCAGTCACTGGGCGCGCCGAAATCATGGACGCACCGGGGCCCGGCGGGCTGGGCGGCACCTATGGCGGAAGCCCGATCGGCGTGGCCGCAGCCAACGCCGTCCTCGACGTGATCGAAGAGGAAGGGCTGTGCGACCGCGCTAACGCGCTCGGCGCACGGCTGAAGCAGCGGCTGGAATCGTTGCGGGACGACGTGCAGGAGATCGTTGACATTCGCGGCCCGGGCTTCATGAACGCAGTCGAGTTCAACCATGCAAAAAAGGGCGTGCCCTCTGCCGAATTCGCCAATGCCGTCAGGCTGAACGCGCTCGACAAGGGCCTCATCCTGCTCACCTGCGGCGTCTATTCGAACGTTATCCGCTTCCTGTCGCCGATCACGATCCAGGACAATGTCATGACGGAGGCGCTCGACATCCTGGAGAGCGCCATCCGGGACGCGCGGGCCGGCTAAAGCTTTCAGATCGAGGAAATCGAGATGACCGCCATGACCATGAATGTGGATCTTCCGGCGCGCCTCAAGGATCCGACGCTGCTGCGCGAGGCGGCCTATATTGACGGCGAATGGTTGGACAGCACGGCTAGCCGCGGCTCCTTCGCGGTGACCAACCCGTCCACCGGAGATACGATCGCGACGCTTCCCGACCTCGGCGCCAGTGAGACCGCACGCGCCATCGAAGCAGCCTTCGCCGCGCAAAAACCGTGGGCCGCTCTTGCCGCGAGGGAACGCAGCATCCTGCTACGGCGTTGGCACGATCTGATCATCGCCAATGCCGACGACCTTGCGGCCATACTGACCGGGGAGATGGGTAAGCCATTCGCCGAAGCGCGCGGCGAGGTGCTCTACGGAGCGGCCTATATCGAATGGTTCGCGGAAGAGGCCAAGCGCATCTATGGCGATGTCATTCCCGGCCATCAGCGGGACAAACGCATAGTTGTGCTGAAGCAGCCTGTTGGTGTGGTCGGCACCATCACGCCGTGGAACTTTCCCAACGCGATGATCGCACGCAAGCTGGCGCCTGCGCTGGCAGTTGGGTGCACCGTAGTGTCGAAGCCAGCGGAACAGACGCCGCTTTCTGCTATCGCGCTCGCCGTCCTTGCCGAACGTGCCGGCATTCCGGCCGGTGTCGTCAACATCATCGTCGGTACAGACGGTCCTGCTATCGGCAAGGAGCTTTGCGGCAACGACAAAGTGCGCAAGATCAGCTTCACCGGCTCAACGGAAGTCGGCCGCATCCTGATGCGGCAATCGGCCGACCAGATCAAGAAACTCAGCCTCGAACTAGGCGGCAATGCGCCGTTCATCGTGTTCGACGACGCCGATATCGACGCGGCGGTCGAGGGCGCCATGATCTCGAAGTTTCGCAACGCTGGTCAAACCTGTGTTTGCGCCAATCGCATCTATGTGCAGTCGACGGTCTACGATGCCTTCGCCGAAAAGCTCACCAGGCGCGTAGCCTCGCTTAAGGTCGGCGACGGCTTTCTCGATGGCGTCACCACCGGGCCTCTCATCGACGAGGCGGCAATGGCCAAAGTGCACGACCATCTCAGCGACGCCGTCGCCAAGGGTGCCACCATTGTCGCCGGTGGTAAGCCGCATGAGCTCGGCGGGACCTTTTTCCAGCCGACCGTTCTCACCAACGTCGAGGCTGACATGAAAGTGGCACGGGAGGAGACCTTCGGCCCGGTGGCACCATTGTTCCGCTTCGACACCGTCGAGGACGTGATCCGCCAGGCCAACGACACGGAATTCGGCCTGGCCGCCTATTTCTATGCCAGGGATACTTCCAAGATCTGGATGGCGGCGGAAGCACTTGAATATGGAATGGTGGGCATCAATACCGGCCTCATTTCGACCGAGGTCGCGCCATTCGGCGGCGTCAAGCAGTCGGGGCTCGGGCGCGAAGGCTCGAAATACGGCGCCGAGGACTATCTTGAGATGAAGTATCTCTGCCTCTCGACGTGATTCCGGGCATTGGTCAGTCGCTCTTGTTCGAGGCTCGGCCATTCCAGATGCAAGTCGCCGAGATGAGCCGCCAGTCCGATGCGCCGCGGCGGTTTCAAGCCCGAAAGTGGCGGCAAAATTCAGCGACCGACAAGGCGAAGGTCGGCGGACAAATTCAAGCTGGCCGTCTGAAGACGTTCTCCCACCAATTTGCGGAGATGTGCGGAAGTTCCACCTCCGGTTCCCGCCCCAGGATCAGGCCGAGCACGCGAGGCGGCGTGAGCGGCGTCTGTTGCACCCGGCATCCGGTTGCGTTGGCGACGGCACAGGCGATGGCTGCCGGCGGGTTCATGATGGGGATTTCGCCGGCGCCCTTGACGCCCAGCGGGCCGATGGAAGGCGCGCCTTCGTAAAGCTCGATCTCGACCGGCAAGGTATCCTGCGCAAGCGGCACGCGATAGGTTTCGAGACTGTTCTGGCGGATGCAGCCGTCCTCGCCGATCGTGTGTTCCTCGTGAAGGGCGTAGCCGATGCCTTGCGTGACGCCGCCCTGGATCTGGCCCGCGATGGCGCGCGGATTGAGCGCCCGGCCGACATCCTGCACCACCTTGTAGCTCAGGATATCGACATGGCCGGTGTCCGGATCCACCGCGACTTCGCAGTCATGAACGTTGAAGACCGGAATATCGATGGCGTCGATGAAATGACCCGCGGCGCAGCCAGGGAGCGACGGCACGCCCGGATTGGTAAAGGAGCCGGAGCCGACGACAGGGCCGGCCGTCCTATGAAGGTGCTGCACGACCTCAGCGATGGTCATGCCCGATCCTTCCCTTCCTTCGATCTCCACGCGGCCGTTGCGCAAGACGAGCTTGTCGGGCTCGGTTTGCAGCAGTTCTCCGGCAGCGTTCAGGATCTTGCCTCGAATGTCCGCGGCGGCGGCGCGGCTGGCCGCGCCGACAGAGACGGTCGTGCGTCCGCCGCCGACGCCGAGGTCGAAGCCGGCCGCATCCGTGTCGGCTGGGCGGACGATGACATTGTTCGGATGAATGCCAAGCTCGTAGCCGACGATCTGCGGCAAGGCCTGCACCATCGTACCCTGGCCGAGTTCGACGCCTGCGGTGATGAGCGTTGCGCTGCCATCGGCATTGAGGTTGATCGTCGCCGACGACGGGCCGACAAAGATGAACCAGGTGCCTACCACGGTCGCGCGCCCATAGAGCCGGTTGCCGGCCAGATGCTCCTTCGAAGGCGACGCATCGCGCATCTCAGCCATGCGATCCAGCATGGGGCCGAGCACGTCGCCTTCGAAGACCTGGCCCGTTGCGCCGAGGTCCCCGTCCCCCAATACATTCAGCCGCCTGAATTCAAGCGGATCCATGCCGATCGCCTGGCAGATCTCGTCCGTGTGCCGCTCCAGCGCGAAAGTGTTGTAGACGCCGTTGCAGGCGCGGAAGGCGCCGTTGGGCGCTGTGTTGGTGTAGACGGCTCGGCTCGCCAGTTTGATGGAGCCGAGCTTGTAGTTGCCGCCGAGCGTGTGTGCGGTCATTGTCGTCAGGAATATCTGCTCGCCGCCATAGGCTCCGCAATCCATCAGCACCACCGCCTCGCGGCCGGCGATCTCGCCGCCGCGCGTGACCGCCGAACGGATCTTGATCTCGGCGTTCTCGCGGCACAGGCAGGTCAGCATCTCTTCCTGCCGTGAATAGACCAGCCGCACCGGCTGGCCGGCCTTGCGCGCCAGGATCGCCGCGTAGGGCTCGAGCGTGCAGTCGAACTTCTGGCCGAACCCACCGCCCACCGGAGGCACGGTGACATGCACCTGCGATGGCGGAACGCCAAGCAGTTTGGAAGTCTGGTTGCGGACCGTCCAGGGAACCTGGGTGGATGTTTCGATATGGTAGCGTCCATCCTCGTAAGCGGCGATCACCGCCCTGGGCTCCAGGGACACGTGGTTCTGCCTGCCGACCCGGAAGCAGCTTTCCACCACCACGACATCGTCGCGGGCAAAGGCTGCGTCCGTATCGCCGCGCACCACCGTCGCTTCCCAGGCCACGTTGCCGCCGCGCGCCCCGCCTTCGAACAGCACTTCGTAACTCTTCCAATCGGGATGGATCAGCGGCGCGCCGGGGGCCAGCGCCGCGGCCATGGTGAGCACGGGCGGCAAGGGTTCCAGTTCGACCTCGATAGCACGGACAGCGGCCTCAGCCTGCTCGTAGGTGTCAGCTGCGACCGCCGCGATCTGTTCGCCATGGAAGCGGATCACGCCGGAGGCGAAAAGCGGATGATCGGCTATGCCGATGCCATGCATGCCCGGTGCATCTTCGGCCGTCGCAATGGCGCGGACGCCCGGCATCTGCCGGGCGCGCGTCGTGTCGAGCCTCATGATGCGCGCCGATGCCACCTCAGCGCGCAGGATCGCGGCATGCAACATGCGCGGCAGCAGACGGTCGACCGTATAGCGCGTGCGGCCGAGCAGCTTGTCTCGCGCATCGCGCCGCGGAAGGTTCATGGTGACGGTCGAGGGATCTGGGCGCGCCATCGCTCAACTCCGCCTAGAGCAGGATGAATTGAATTTGAGTCATTGATCCTGCTCTACCCCTCTGTTTTTGCAGCATGATCTTATCCAAAAAGTCTGCAACTTTTTGGGATCATGCTCTAGCAAGGGCGACTGCCGCATCGACCAGCCGTTCGTAGCCGGTGCAGCGGCAGACGTTGCCGGCCAACGCCGCCTTGATTTCATCCCTGTCGGCATGCGGGCGCTCGCGCAGGAAGCCCGTGAGAACCATCAGGATGCCTGGGAAGCACATGCCGCACTGGACGACGTCGTGCTCCTCCATGACCTGCTGCAGGGGGGACGGCTCGCCGGCGGCCGCAAGCGACTCCACGGTGCATATCTCCCGCTCGCCGATGGTGCCGATCGGCACCAGGCAGGACACGACCGGCTGGCCGTCGAGATGGACCGTGCAGGCGCCGCAAACGCCTTCGCGGCACACCGACTTGGCGCCGGTAAGGAAGAACTCGTCGCGCAGCACGTCGACGAGGGGTGTCATCGGACCCCGCGAGGATACGCGCTGTTCGCCATTTATCGTCAGTATCGTCGGCATGCCTGCTCCCGGCTCGTCCTCAGGATCGACTGCGCAGGGCGGCCTGGGCCGCGCGGCGGACCAGGGCCGGCAGGACCTGCACGCGATACCATCCAGGCGCTTCGACGCCATCGCGCCCGGTGAAGGCGCCAAGCTCCGCCTCGGCCAACGCTTCGGCCTGCCGCGGGTCGAGCGGATGGCCCACCAGCTTTCTCTCAAGCCCAGGCCAGCGCCGGGCAGAAGATTCCACAGAACCCACGGCCACCCTCCCGTCTTCGACCACCCCGTTCTGGTTCAGCTGGACCGCAAGGCTTACGATCGCGACGGGATAGTCTCCGGCCTTGCGCAGCGGCAGTCTTGCGTGGCCGGTCAGGACCGGCCTGCGCAATATGGTGACTCCGGTCACCAGCGTTCCCGGATCGAGGTCGCGGCGTGTCGCGAGAAAACGTTCGAGCGGCAGGTTTTCGCGCCCGCCGGTCGTGGCGAGTTCGACCTCCGCGTCGAGGCACAGCAGAGCGGGTGGCAGATCGGCAGCGGAGAAATCCGAGGTGGACAGGTTTCCCCCGACGGTCGCCATTTCCCGTATCGCCGGGTTCGCGGCGCTGCCGGCTGCGGTGGCGAGGCCATGACATGGCGCGACCCCGGCCAGCTGTGCAGCCAGTCGGGCATGGGTGACGCTGGCGCCGATATGGATCCGGTCGGCGGCGACGTCGATCGCGTTCAGTTCGGGGATGCGACCCACGCCGACGTAGAAGGGAGCCTGCGCTTCACGCCTGATCGGCGCGCGCATGATCCATGTCCCGCCGGCAAATGGGGCGCCCTCGGATCCACGCTCGGCAAGAGCGGCGAGCGCATCGGCGACCGTGCCGGCCATGAAAAGCCTGTCATCGCCGGTGGCCGGCATGGATCTCTCCTTCTTCGGCTATGATTCCGGGTTGGCAGGTTCAGCGGTTGCCCATCAGCATGCGGTAGCGCACCTGGTCGAAGATGACGGCCAGGATCAGGAGCGAGCCGAGCAGGATCATCTGCAGGTAGGACCCGATCTGCGCCATGTTCATGCCGTTCTGCAGCAGCGTGATGAAGAAGGCGCCTAGCACCACGTTCTCGACACGGCCTATCCCGCCTCGCAGCGAAACCCCGGCGATGACACAGGCAGCAATCGATTCCAGCGCGATGGTGCCGCCGAGGTTGGTCTCGCCGGACTCGACGCGCGCCGTCATCAGAACGCCGGCGATCGAGGCGAGCAGCGCACAGGCGACATAGGCGAGAAACAATGTGCGCCTCGTGTGGACGCCGGACAGGTTGGCGGCCTTGAGATTGCCGCCGACGGCATAGAGATGGGCGCCGAAACGCGTACGGTTCATCAGCAGCCAGATGATCACGATCGCGGCGAGGGCGAAGAGGACGGGCACCGGCACGCCGAAAATCTTGCCGAAACCGAAGAAGTCGCCGAACTCGAAGGGAAGACCGGAAACCGGAACGCCGCCGGTCAGGAACAGCGCGATGCCCGCGCCGACGGACTGCACGCCGAGCGTCATGATGAAGGGCGAGACGCCGAACTGGGCGACGCCGAGGCCGTTCAGGGCGCCGATCAGCAATGCGGAACCAAAACCCGCAAGGGCGCCGAGCAGGATCGCGACCCAGACCATATCCGGCATCCACGCTGCAAGCGCCACCATGGCCATGGCCGATACGACCGATGTCACGGCGATTGCGGTTCCGACCGCCAGGTCGAAGCCGCCCGATATCAGGACCAGCATCTGCCCAAGCGACACGAGAACGAGATAGACGGACTGCCTGGCGACATTGGTGAGGTTCTGCAGCGACAGGAATTGCGTCGACACCAGCGCGAACACGATCAGCGCCGCGACAAGGAAGAACGGCAGGACGCCCAGCCTGAGGAACAATGCCTTCAGCAGGCTTGCCACGCCGCCAGGCTTGCCCGCGGACTGGTCTCCCATGGCCGTGTCGCCCCCTGAAACAGTCATGCCGAATCCCTCGCGTCTGTGAAGAAGTGCTTCAGCACGTTCTCCTCGGTTATCGATGGCCCTTCCAGCTCGGCCGAAATGCGTCCCTGCGAGAACACCAGCAGGCGGTGCGCGAGGTTCATGACTTCGGGCAAATCCGAGGATATCAGGACGACGGCCTTGCCTGCCTCGGCGATCTCCTTGATGAGCCGGTAGAGTGCCGCCCGCGTCCCCATGTCGACGCCGACCGTCGGCTCGTCGAAGATGTAGACGTCCTGGTCGCGGCCGAAGCCTTTGCCGAAGAGAACCTTCTGCTGGTTGCCGCCGGACAGGTTGACGACGGCACGCTTCATATACGCCGGCGAAATATCGACGCGCTGGCCAATATCGGAAGACAGCTGCTTTATCCGCCGGGGCGAAACGAAGCCGAGAGATCGCGATATGTCGGGGCGGTCGAGCAGCGACAATGCAATGTTGTCGCGCGCCGACGCCGTCAGCTGAAGACCCTCGTTCTTGCGATCGGGGGAAAGGTAGAAGACGCCGTCGCGCAGCAGCTTGCGGGTCGGCGACCCAGTGACGTCGCGCCCCCTGATGCTGACCTCGCCGGCGATGAGCGGCTGCAGTCCCAGTGCGCCACGCCACACGCGCGACTTGCCGCTGCCGACCAGGCCGGCGACGCCAAGCACCTCTCCCGCCCGTACCTCGACCGAGGTGCCGCGCACGCCCCAGGTCTGAATGTTGCGCAGCGACATCACCGTGGCGCCGCCCGGCTTGCGGGATATCTCCGGGTAAATCCGATCGATCGAGCGGCCGGTCATCAATTCCACCAGCTCACGCTCGCTGGTGCCGCGCGCCGCGACGGTTCCGATGAGCCTCCCGTCCCGCAGCACGCTGATCCGGTCGGCGATCTCAGCGAATTCCTGGATGCGATGCGAAATGTAGACGATGCCGACGCCGTTGGCCTTCGCCTTGACGATAAAGTCAAAGAGCTTGCGGGTTTCCTTTTCCGTCAGCGACGCCGTCGGCTCGTCGAGAATGAGCACGCGCGTCCTTGCCAGGAAGACCTTGGCTATTTCGACCATCTGCTGCTCGGCGCGCGACAGGCTGGAAACGCGGCGCCCGATGTCGACGTCGAAGCCAAGCTCCCTGAACACGCGGGCTGCTTCCCGGCGCATGGTCGCGCGGTCTATGAACAGGCCCTTGCGCGGCTCGCGGCCGAGAAACATGTTCTCGTAGACGCGCAGCGTCGGCACCAGCGAGAATTCCTGGAACACCGTGCCGATCCCGTGGGCGGCAGCGTCGTGGACCGAATGCAGGTCCACCTCGCCGCCGTCGAGCTTGAGCGTGCCGGACGTCTGCCTGAAGACACCCGACAGGATCGAGATCAGTGTCGACTTGCCGGCGCCATTCTCACCGAACAGCACATGCACTTCACCGGGTTCGAGGCGGAAATCGACGCCCGAAAGCGCCTTCACGCCAGCGAACTCCTTGGTGATGCCGGTCATTTCGACCAGAGGCGCCATAGCCGGATCCCAGTCCCTTGAGCGCGCGCCGGCTCACATGCGGAGCCGGCGCGTACCAATGCTAGTTAGTTGACCTTGAATACCGGCTTGTAGTTGTCCGGCGGCAGGATCGTGTCGTGTTCGACCGAGCCCACATTGCTGGGGTCGACGACGAAGATCTTCGGGCCTACGTGCTTGATATAGTCCTTGCCCTCGAGGATGCGCACGGCCTGGTCGATGGCGATACGGCCCTGGATGACCATGGAGTCGGCCGGCGACGCCAGGATGAAACCGCGCTTGATGCCCTCGTAGACGCCCGGCGTCATATAGAACGCCAGCAGATCGACCTTGCCCTGCAGGTCGCGCTCGCGGATCAGGCCCTGCGCAGCCTCGGCGGTCACGGCGGTGCCGACGACGTAGCGCATGTCCGGATTGGCCTGCAGCTCGTCCTCGACCAGCTTCAGCTGCACCTCCTTGCCGGTGTCGCCGTATTTGGGTTCCAGCACCTTCAGGGCGGAGCCTTTCACCGCATCGAGGAAGCCCTTGTTGGCGGCTTCGACCCATCCGGCTCCCGCCGGGCCCGGGAACCAGCCCACCTTCACTTCATCGCTGCCGGCGGGATGCTTCTTGGCCAGGTACTCACCCGCCGAATGGCCCATCGTGTAGAAGGAGACCAGCGACTTGGCGGACACCTGCGGTGAAGAAATCCCGTTGATGACGTCGATGACAGGAATGTTTTTCTTGCGGATCTCGGCCACCAGATTGTTCAGGCCGTCGAAGGAGATGGCACCGATGACCACGGCCTGGGCACCGTTGGCCACGCAGTCCTCGATCTGGGAGATCTGCGTGTTGAGTTCGGTATAGCCGCCCGCATCGAGCAGGTTCATCGACACGGCGAGACGCTTCGCCTCCTCGGCCACGCCGTAGTCGACGCCGAGCCAGTAGGCATCCTTCATGTGCGGGAAGGAGACGCAGATCTTCCACGGCTGGCTGGCCTTTTCGAGCGGCACGTAAGACACGTCCTCCGACTTTCCGTCCGCTGCGAAGGGCGGCTCGATCTTGGCCGCATCGTAAGGAAACCAGTCTTTCGCATATGCGGCGCCGGTCATGGCCAGGACCGAACCGGCAAGCAGCAATTTCACTAGCGTTTTCATTTCTTTCCCCTTTTGATGTTGGATTTCTTCCCGCGGGACACCCCGACGCGCCTGCACGCGCCTAGTGAAGCGCCTCGCGGACTCTGTTGAGCAATGCAGCCCGATCGGCGCGCGCCTGCAGCGCGGCGGCCATATCGATCCTGACGAATCGAGTAGGCGTGTTCGGCTGCAACTGGCCGATCAGGTCCATATCGGCGGACACCACCGTACCGACCATAAAGTAACCGCCGCCGGAGACAGCGTCGCGGTGCAGGATGATGGGCTCGGTGCCTCCCGGAACCTGAATCGAGCCATAGGGGTAGCAGCTGTCGACGATGTTGGACGGATCCGATCCCGCGCCGAAGGGCTGCTGGCGCTCGACGAATTCGAGCGGCGAGCCGCCGCGGAAGCGATAGCCCATGCGATCGGCCTCGGGCGCCACCTTCCAGGTGTCCTCGAAGAAGCTGCGATGCGAGTCCTCGACGATACGGTGCCAGTAAAGGCCCGGTAGCACACGCAGTTCCGCCGGCATGCCGGGACGGCGGCGCAGCGGCTCGGGCACGCTCCTGCCTTCGCGGGCGGACGACGCCTTGCCAACGGGGAGCGCGTCGCCCTTGGCGAGGGGACGTCCGTTGAAGCCGCCGAGCGCGCCGATGGGGTATGTGGAGCGGCTGCCCAGCACTTGCGGGACATCGATGCCGCCGGCAATGGCGATGTAGATGCGGGCACCGGCCTTGAGGAAGTCAAAGCTCAACACCTGTCCTGCCTTGACGCGTAGCGCCGTCCAGGAGGGCTGCTCCTGTCCGTCGATCTTGATCGGCATATCGGCGCCGGTGATGGCGATGAGCGCCTCGGCGGTGAACTCCAGTTCAGGGCCGATGAAGACCGCCTCGAGGCCGGCCGCGCTCTCGTCGTTGCCGACCAGGAGGTTGGCGGCGCGCAGCGCCAGATTGTCCATCGCACCGCCGATCGGGATGCCGAGATGGAAATAGCCGGGCCGGCCGAGATCCTGCACGGTGGTGGAAAGCCCCGGATTGAGAACCTTAACGGTCATTGAGCTTGTCCTCCAGGCTGCGGTTGTAACCGTCCTTGTCCTTGGTGAATTCGCGCAGATCGAAGGTCACGTCGCGCATCCGCGGCGCAAAGCGGCCGGCGTCGACGTCGGCGACGATTGCGTCATATTCGTCGCGGCCGACGGGCTTGAACTTCACGATGTCGCCGGGGCGGAAGAACACCATGAAATCGCGCAGATAGCTGGTCGTCTGGGTCGGGTCGTAGATCGGCATCGGCGTGATGCCGAACATCTGGTAACCGCCGGCGCCGCGCACAGAATAGATGCAGCCGAAGCAGCCGCCGTGCCCGACGGTCAGTTTCGGCGTGTCGGTCCGTGGTCTGAGATATTTCGGCACCTCGATCTGCCGCTGCCGCTCGACCATCTGATACATGAATGGCAGGCCGGCGACGAAGCCGACCATGGAGACGAACCAGGGCGAGCCGCTGTGGGCGGCAACGAAATCGTCGACGCCGGCAAAGCTGTTGATGTGGGCGGCATATTCCAGATCCGTCGAGCCCGGGTCCTGGTGGCGGTCGCGGAAACGCATCAGCGTCTCTTGCGTCCAGGGGTCCTGGTAGAAAACCGGAATCTCGACGATGCGTGTGCCGATGACCGGGTCGGACTTCTCTGCGTCGCGCTCGATCGCCTTGACTTCGCCAAGGAGGTCGTCGGGGGCGATGACATCGGGATCGAACTTCACCTGGAACGAGGCGTTGGCCGGGCAGATTTCGGTCACGCCCGCGATCCTGCTCTCGCGGATCGCGGTGGTCATGGAGAGGCTCTTGAAAAAGCTCTCGAGCGACATGCTCTCGTCGCATTCGACGAACAGGTGCTCGTCGCCACCGAACGCGTAGCGGTTCATCGCGCCACCTCCTTGCTGCCTTGCGCCGGGGCGAAGGCGGTCTGAAGCCAATGTTCCAGGAAACGGGTGTGATAGCGGCTCGCCGCCACGTCGGGATCGGCTGCGAGGCCCTGATGCAGCGGCACGGTGGTAGGAATGCCGACGATCTTCAACGCGGCCAGCGCATCGCGCAGCCTGTCGAGGCAATCGGTCCTGTCCTTGCCATGGACGATGAGCTTGCCGAGCAGGGAATCGTAGAAGGGCGAAACCTCGTAGCCGGCATAGAGCAGCGTGTCGAAGCGGATCCGGTCGCCGTTCGGCACCTCCAGCTCGTGCACAGGGCCCGGCGCCGGCATGAAGTCGCGATAAGGGTCCTCGGCGTTGATCCGGCACTCGATGGCGTGGCCGGACACCCGCACGTCCTCCTGCCGGATCGACAGCGGTTCGCCCCCGGCGATACGCAGCATCTCCTGAACGAGATCGATGCCGGTGATCATTTCGGTGACGGGATGCTCGACCTGGATGCGGGTGTTGACCTCGATGAAATAGAACTCTTCGCTGGCATCGTCGTAGAGATATTCCACCGTGCCCGCGCCACGGTAGGAAACGGCCTTCGCCAAAGCGACGGCGCTGGCGCAGAGCCTTTCGCGGACGTGCGGCTTGAGCGAGACCGAAGGCGCCTCTTCCCAGACCTTCTGCCGCCGCCGCTGGAGCGAACACTCGCGTTCGAAGCAGTGCACGAAGTTCTTGCCGTCGCCCAGGATCTGCACCTCGATGTGGCGCGCCCGTTCGATGACCTTCTCGATGTAGAGGCCGCCATCGCCGAAGGCTGCCGCCGCCTCGGCCGATGCTTGCGGAAACTGGCGCTCGAATTCCTCCATCGACGACACGATGCGGATTCCGCGGCCACCGCCTCCGGCCGCGGCCTTGATCATCAACGGGAACCCGATGCCGGCAGCCATGCCGCGCGCCTCTCCGATATCGGCGACGCGTCCGGCGCTACCCGGCACCGTAGGAACGCCCGCTTCGGCGGCGACGCGCCGCGCCGTCACCTTGTCTCCCAGCAGTCGGATCGCCTCGGCGGAGGGGCCGACGAAGGCGATGCCCGCTGCCGCCACTGCTTCGGCGAAATCCGCATTCTCGGACAGGAAGCCGTAGCCGGGATGCACGGCATCCACCTTCGCTGCCTTGGCGGCCGCAATGACCGCGTCGATGTTCAGATAGGATTTCCTGGCGGCCGGCGGTCCAATCTCGATCGCCTCGTCAGCTAACCGCACGGCAAGCGAGTTGACGTCCGCCTGGCTATAGACCTGCACGGTCCGCATTCCCAAAGCCTTCGCGGCGCGATTGACGCGAACGGCAATCTCGCCGCGATTGGCTATCAGCAGCGAGCGGATGGTCACTGCTCGACCTCCGCCAGCACCTGTCCTGCCATGACGGCGTCGCCGTCCTCCACGAGGAAGGAGACTGCCCGCCCTTCAACGCCAGCCTGAATCTCGTGGAAGGACTTCATCACCTCGATCAGGCCGACCACATCTGAAGTCGCCACCGTATCTCCGTCCTGCTTGAACGGCGGGCTGTCGGGCGAGGGCTTGCGATAGAATGTCCCTGGAAGCGGTGACCTGATTTCTGCCTTGCTCATCTTCTCGTCCCTCGCTTGACTGCGCGCCCTAAAGCTGGATTTCCGACAAAGGCGCGATCCGGATTCCATGCGCGATCAGTTCGCCGCGCATCCTGTCCACCAGATCCGCGGCGCCAGGCGTGTCGGAATGGAAGCAGATCGATTCGAACTCGATATCGATCCTGTCACCCTCGATGGTGTTCACCTTGTTCTCGAGGCAGGCACGGAGCAACTTGTCCGCTACTGCCTGTGGGTCGAGCTTCTGTGCCCGTCGGGTGAAGACGATGGAGCCGCTGTTGTCGTAGTCGCGGTCGGCGTAGAACTCCCGCGCGACAGGCTGGCCCGCCTCCTTGGCGATGCGGTAGGTCTGCGAAGCGCCCATGCACAAGAGCGCCGCGTCGGGCGCGATCACGCGCATTGCCTGCACCAGGGAGCGCGACAGCGGCTCGCTCGCGGCTATGTCCATATACATGGCGCCATGCGGCTTCACGTGCTGAATGCGAGCCGCATGGCGCCGCGCGAATTCGCGCAGGGCGCCCACCTGATAGACGATGTCGTTGATGACCTCCTCGCTGCTGGCGCTCATACGGCGACGCCCGAAGCCCTGGAGGTCACGATAGCCGGGGTGGGCGCCGATGCCGACACCACGCTCGGCGGCAAGGCGCACGGTAAGGTCCATCAGGTTGGGGTCGCCGGCATGGAAGCCGGTAGCGATATTGGCGGAACTGATGAATTCCAGCAGACGGCCGTCATCGGCGTCGGCAAGGCGCCATTGGCCGAAACCTTCTCCCATGTCGCAATTGATATCGACGATAGAAACCGCCACGCCGTTCCCCTGCGCTGTTCCCCGGCTGTTGGCCAGCCATTTGAAGCCATGCTAGCGCAGCGTTTTTGCATTGAATAATTCAATTACCGCAATTTGCTACTTCTGTTTTTCATATACCTCTGTAAACGAATGTAACGCGGCAGCAGCCTGACAATGCTGAAGAAGTGCCCGCGTGCGGTGCAATATCCGCAGCTGACTCAGTCGTAAGGGGTAATGCTGATATTGTTTTTTCAGATTGAGGGTGCGATTCACTATAGAAAAATGGATATCGGAAAATGATCCCGACCATTCGCCAGATACGCTACTTCGTCTCGACGGCGGAGCACGGACAGATTTCTCAGGCCGCGATCGATCTTGCGATCTCTCAATCCGCGATAACGACGGCAATCAAGGAGCTGGAGAACGCGACAGGGGTAGACCTGTTCACGCGCACCGCGCACGGGATGGAGCTCACTCCGGCAGGCCGCGAATTCCTTTTCCACGCCTACGACATCCTGAACAAGATATCTGAAGCCATGACGGTGAAGGTGCCGTCGGGCGACCTGGAAGGCCAGCTCAACGTGGCCGCCACCTATACGGTCCTCGGCTATTTCCTGCCTCACCACATCGACAGATTGTCACGCAGCTATCCGAAGTTGCAGATCCAGCTTTTCGAGCTGACCCGCGACGCCATCGAGGAAGGACTGCTGTCGAACCGCTACGACCTGGCGGTCATCCTGACGTCGAACAACGTCAATCCGGACCTCTCCACCGAAACGCTGCTCAGTTCGCGGCGCCGGCTGTGGGTCCCTTCCAAACATCCGTTGCTTTCGCGTGACAGCGTCGGACTGAAGGAAATATCCGAGGAGCCCTACATTATGCTGACGGTCGATGAGGCCGCGCACACGGCGCTCAGATACTGGAGCCAGACGCCCTATCGTCCGCGGGTCAAGCTGAGGACGTCCTCCACCGAAGCGGTACGCTCGATGGTCGCCAACGGCCACGGCGTAGCGATCCTGTCCGATATGGTGCATAGGCCCTGGTCGCTGGAAGGCAAGCGCATCGAGACCATTATTCCGCAGGACCCGGTCCCATCCATGGACATAGGATTGGCATGGCGCCGAAACGTGGATTTCACGCCGTCGATGATCGCATTCAGGGACTATTTCCGCCGGGCGTTCTCGATCGGACAGCATGCGCCGACATGAACATTCCGCCGACCAAGGCCGGCGGAATGTCGTGATTTCAAGTTGCAGGTTCCGGGCGGTCAGGATTTCCCGTTCTGCGAGACCGGCGCGATCCGGATCCCATTTTCCTCTAGCGCTTGGCGGATTGCCTGGACCAGTTCGGGAGCGCCCGGCGTGTCCGAATGAATGCAGATGGATTCGAAGCCGATGTCGATGTCGTCGCCCTCGACGGTCAGCACCTTGCCTGCCCGGCATGCCCGCACAACCTTGTCGGCGACAGCCTTGTTGTCGAAACGATCGACCTTCCTGGCGAACACGATCTTCCCGTCCCGGTGATAATCGCGGTCCGCGTAGAACTCGCGCACGACCGGCTGCCCCATCTCCTTGGCTATCCGATAGGTCACCGATGCTCCCATGCAGTAAATGAAGGCGTCGGGCGCGATGACCCGCATCAGGTCGACGAAGGCCCGTGACAATGGCTCGTTGTCGGCAAGCTCCATGTAGAGAGCTCCGTGTGGCTTGACATGCTGGAGGCTGCCGCCATGCCGGCGCGCGAATTCGCGCACGGCCCCGACCTGGTAGACGATATCGTTGACGAGTTCCTCGTTGCTGCCGGCGATCCGCCGCCGGCCGAAGCCTTGCAGGTCGCGATAGCCCGGATGCACGCCGATGCCGACCTTATGGGCGACGGCAAGCTGGATGGTCTGGTCGATGAGATTGGGATCTCCCGCATGGAAACCGGCGGCTATATTGGCGGAGCTGATCAGCGCCATCAGCCGAGCATCGTCCGTCTCGCCCAGCTTCCATTGGCCGAAGCCCTCGCCCATATCGCAGCTGATATCAATTCGCGACATCGCCATGTGCTGTCCTCTCCCTTGCAAGACAAGGGGAAGGATAGCCACCGGTGACGGGCTTGGAAAATTCTATTATCCCCGGTGATGTTTCTGAAAATCCGATAGCTCTACCGACGGCCGGGCATGAGCCTTCGGGGGTAGAACTGGCGGGATTCACTCTCGCCAGATGCTCAGGCAGCGACGTACACCTTTGATACAATCCGCCAGCCATCGGCACCGCGTATCAATCCGAGATGATCCTTGAACCTTTTGTCATGAACCCGCACGCTGACGGCGATGAGCGCGGCCTCGGCGGAAAGCGTCAAGATGTTGTCCAGCCTTTCCTCGCGGGGCTGACCGACACTAGCCGGGGACTGCCGCGCCGCGATGATTTCGCGATAGCGGGGCAGCGGCAACACGGTCTCTACGCCATCCCGCACCGTGAACAGGTGGCAGGATGGATGAAAAAGGGCGTCGAACTTCTCGAGGTTACATTCGTAGAGCACATCGAAATACAGTTGCGCTGCCTTTTCCAGTTCCGAAATCGTGCTCATGAGGACGTGCTTCCCAGCATTTGTGAACGAAGGGTGGAGCGATCACCGGCAGCACCTGGCAGGACGTCGTAGGGCCTGCTCGCCATCAGCGACGGTCGCGTCGTTTCGTTTTCAAGCCAGCGCGCGAGGCGAGGAGCTGTGTCGCGCCAATCGATGACGCCACGAAAATCGATGTATTCCAGCACCACAGCCGTCGCCAGGCGGTCGATCCGGGCTCTTCCGTCGCATATTTCCTCCGCCTGGGCTTCCAGCGCAGCGATGACTCTCGGTATCCGCTGGTCGTGCTTGGCCACCGCCGGCGTGTTGCGTTCCGACGCTTGTCGACGCATTTCCATCGTCCGAGCGACACTCGCTTCCATCAGCCCGACCGCCAGACTCCATCGCGTCTGGACCGCCCAATCAGACATCGGGATGATTTCAGCTTCGGGGCGGAGCGAATGGAAGTAGGTACAGATCACGCGGCTGTCGAAAAGGGCATGGTTCCCATCCAGGACCAGCGTCGGAATCTGGCGAAGCGGATTGAGGGCATCGAGGAAACCGGCGGAGTAAACGTCGATCACCCTGTTCTCGACTTCTATCCCGAGCTGCAGCGCCGTCACCCAAGCCAGGCGACCAAAGGGCGTGTTTGGGCCATTGAGCAGGGTCATCATGGAAACGCGCGGCCTCGACTTGGTTTCCAAAAAGCTACGAAGTCGGCCCTACCCTGTCCAATAGATTCACTGCCCGTTAGATTATCGAAATTTCTATGGCTGCAATGCATGCCGGGGTTGAGCCTATCGCCATATAGCTGCCACCGAGGCCGGGTGAGAATGATGGCGATGAAGAAGGCTACCTGGTCTCGAGCATGCCGCGCATTCACGCACCGCTTGCGCAGCGCGCCAGAGGGATTGTCCAACCGCTACTCGACAGGTCAGCAAGCACGCCTGCCATCATGGCCGAGACCGAGGCTAATGCTGCGGAGCTCGCTAGAACAGCGCCCACGCGGCTTCAAGGTTTAAGATTCGGATGCCTGGGGCCAGAGATTGCACGCAGAAAGCCGCGCTCAATGATCGAGACGCGAATCGTCAAACTCACGTCGGTGCTTACAGGAATGCGAATTGCAATCGCAGGGATGCTTTCACAGGCGAGTGCCGCTGCCAGGGCGTCGCTTTCGACGATACTAGAACCGTTGAACGCCGCGCTCGAACGAGGCAGCTCCTCGGCTCCACCTCTGTGCAGGAATGGCTCCCCGGGCCGGATTCGAACCAGCGACCAACCGGTTAACAGCCGGTTGCTCTACCGCTGAGCTACCGGGGAATGGCCTGCTCGCGCAAAACGTGGCGTGCCTATAGCAAACCCGTTTCGGCTTTGCAAAGACGCAATTCGAACATTTAGGCAGGTAATTTTTGCCGCCCTCGCGGATGCTGTAGATAGTCCAAAACCCGCATTCGCCCAGAGCGGGTGAAACTGCTCGCCCATTGCGCGAAATCAGGGCAGCCCTTAGCGTTCAGGCATGGCCGCGTCGAATATCCGTACCTATCGTCAGAAGCGCGACTTTTCCAGGACACCCGAGCCGGCCGGCAGCACTGCGCTAGCTGGCGCCGAGGGCAACCGATTCGTCATCCACAAGCATCACGCCACATCGGATCATTACGATCTGAGGCTGCAGGTCGGCGATGTGCTGAAGAGCTGGGCCGTCCCCAAGGGTCCGTCGCTCAATCCGGCGGACAAGCGGCTGGCGGTCCAGACCGAGGATCATCCGCTCGAATATATCGACTTCGAGGGCGTGATCCCCAAGGGCGAATATGGGGGCGGTCCGATGATCGTGTGGGACACTGGAGTGTGGGCACCGATGGAGGACCTCGAGAAAAGCCTCAGGACGGGCTCGTTCAAGTTTCGCCTCTCGGGCGAGAAGCTCAATGGCGGCTGGATGCTGACCCGCCTAAAGAAGTCGGACGAGAAGAAGCAGAACTGGCTGCTTTTCAAGGAAAAGGACCTCGCAGCCGATGACAGGATCGACATCCTCGAGACACGCCCGGAAAGCGTGAAGTCGGGCCGGCTGATCGAGGAGCTGGTCGAAAAGCCTAAGCCGGCGCGCAACGCCGTCAAACTGCGACCTGGCGCCCTCCCCGGCGCGATCAAGGCGCCGATGCCGGAACGCGTCGCGCCGCAGCTTGCCACCTCGTCGAGCGCTCCGCCCAAGGACACGGAGCGTGAGCACTGGCTGCACGAGATCAAGTTCGACGGCTACCGCACCATGGCGCATGTCTCCGGCGGCAAAGTCAGGCTCATCACCCGGGCCGGTCTCGACTGGACGAAGCGTTACGGCAGCCTCGGCCAGGCGTTCGAAGCGCTTCCTTGCCGTGAGGCTGTTATCGATGGCGAGATCGTCGTCCTGGACGAGAAGGGCATCAGCCGCTTCGCGGCCCTGCAGGACGCACTCGCCGAAGGGCAGCAGCACAAGCTGGTCTTCTATGCCTTCGACCTTCTCTATCTCGATGGCTGGGACCTGAGAAAAGTCCCGGTGGAGAAGCGCAAGGGTCTGCTCGCGCAATTCCTCGCGGGGCATCTCACCGGTCGCTCCGCCATTCAGGTCAGCGACCACATCGCCGGCGAGGGCCAAGCGCTTTACGACCGCGCATCGGAAATGGGCCTGGAAGGGATCATCTCGAAGCGCGCCTCGGGCGCTTACGAGGAAGGGCGCACGCAGAGCTGGATGAAGATCAAGGCCAAGAAGGTCGAGGACTTCGTTATCGTCGGCTACACCACCTCCGAAGCCGCCGAGGGACTCGCCTCGCTTGCGTTCGGCGAATGGGTGGACGGCGAGCTGCAATATCGAGGCAAATGCGGCACCGGCTTCGATGCGCAAATGCTGCATGACCTGCTCTTGCGTCTCGAGCCGCTGCGAGCCGGCGCAGCCAAGCTTGACGGCGCGCCCAAGGATATCATCTTCGTTCGGCCGGTGCTCTGGGCCCGTATCCACTACGCCAACCGCACCAACGACAAGCTGCTGCGCTTCGCCGTGTTCAAGGGATTGCGGGAACCGGAGCTGTCCGCCACTGCCGCAGCGCCCGTGAAGCGGCTGATCTCCGACGCCGATCTCGCGGCGATTTGGGTCACCAATCCGACGCGACGGATGTTCGGCAAATTGGGTCCCACCAAGCTCGACATTGCCGTCTACTATGCAGCCGTCGGCGATTTCATGCTCCCGCATATCATCGGCCGGCCTGTGTCGCTGGTGCGTTGCCCGACGGCAAAGCTCGAGGACTGCTTCTTCCAGCGCCACGCCTTCAAGGGAATGCCGCCGACGGTCACCTCTTTCGAGACCAAGAATTCCGAAGGCGAGATCAAGACCTACATCTCGGTCGAGGATGGCAAGGGATATCTGGCGCTGGCCCAGTTCGGCGTCGTCGAGTTCCACATCTGGGGCACGCTGCGCCAGCATCTCGAAAAGCCCGATCGGGTCGTCTTCGACCTCGACCCGGGCGAAGGCATCGCCTGGCGCGAGGTCGTGGAGGCAGCCGTCCATGTCAGGACCGAGTTGCAAAAGCTCGGGCTTGAGCCCTTCGTGAAGACGTCCGGAGGCCGGGGGATCCATGTAGTCGTCCCGGTCACGCACAAGCTGGGCTGGAAACAGTTCCATCGCGCAGCCGGAGAGATCGCCAAACGCATTGCTGCGACTGCCCAGGACACGTTCACGACCATCATGGGAAAGCAAAATCGCAAGCGGCGGATCTTTATCGATATCCACCGGAATGCGCGCAGCGCGACGGCGGTGGCGCCCTACTCGCTTCGCTCGCGCACCCACATGCCGGCCTCGACCCCGTTGAGCTGGACGGACCTCGAGTCCATCGACGCTCCGGAAGATTTGAATTATTCTTCGCTCCCGGGTCTTTTGGCGGCGTCCGGCGATCCCTGGATCGACATTAACGATTTTGCTCGGGATTTGCCGGTATTGTCGCCTTCCAGAAAGTAGTTGTGTGGTCGCGTAGGAGACGGAAATGGCGCCCAGGGCGAGCTGGAAAGGTTACCTCAAGCTGAGTCTGGTGAGCTGTCCGGTCCGGCTCTATCCGGCCACCAGTAGCAGCGAGCGGATCACCTTCAACCAGCTTCACAAGAAGACGCATAACCGGATCAACATGAAGCCGGTCGATCCGGAACTCGGCCTTGTCGAACGTTCCGACCTCGTCAAGGGCTATGAATACGAGCCCAAGCAGTATGTCATCATCGAGGATACTGACCTTGAAAGCGTCAGGATCGAGTCCAACCACACGATGAACATCGAGGCCTTCGTTGATGCGGGTGCGGTGGATGTGATCTATCAGGACTCGCCTTACTACCTCGCGCCGGACGGGGCGATGGCGGAAGAGACATTCGTGGTTTTGCGCGAGGCGATGCGCAGGGCCGGCAAGCTCGCTATCGCCCGCCTGGTGCTGTCGAGCCGCGAGCGCGTCGTCACGATCGGGCCCCGCGAGAACGGCATGTTCGTGTGCACGCTGAGGAACCCCAACGAGGTCAGGAGCACTGCCGAGTATTTCAACACGATCCCGGGCGGAAATCCCGACCCGGAAATGCTGCAGCTCGCAGAGGCGCTCATCCAGCAGAAGCAGACCGAGTTCGATCCGAAGAACTATGAAGATCGCTACGAGCTCGCGCTGATGAACATGATCAAGGAGAAGCTCAAGGGCCACAAGCCGATCGTCGCAGCGGCTCCGGAGCGCGGCAACGTCATCAATCTCATGGACGCCTTGAAGGCGAGCCTGTCGCAGGCGAAGCCACCGGCAAAGAGCAAGAGCAAGGTCGAGCCTGCGGCCAAGCCGGTCGCGAAGGTTGCCGCCGGCGGGAAAGTTGCCGCGGCCGGCGGCAAATCCGCCAGGGCCAAGAAGTGACCGAAGTTTCCGGCAAGCGATTTGGCATTATCGGACCGCTTGCCGCGTTTCCGCGGCGCATCGCGGCGCGCGAGGTGGAGCGCCGGAATGGACTGATGCGGCGCGGCGTTACGCGCCGAACCTCACATGTCGTGTTCGGTCGCGGGCTCATCGAAAAGGCAAGCCCGCAGGAAATCGAGACCCGCCTCATGCAAGAACTCCAGGCCGGTCGGCGCATTCTCAGTGAGAACGGGTTCCTGCGGCTGCTAGGGCTGCTTGAAATACCGGCGGCTCCCGCGATGACGGGAGAGGCGCTGCTGGAACAATCGCGGCTATCTCCTCGCGATCTCACGCTTTTGTCATTGTTCGATGCGTTCGAGCACGATGCCGAGCCTTACTCCTTCCGCGACCTGATCCTTTCCAGGAAGTATGCCGGGCTCATTGCCGGCGGCGCGACCTGGAACGCGATCGCGAAGTCGATCCACCGCTCCGGGCCGGTCGCTTCGCTCACCGCCCTGTCACTTCATGCCGAAGGTGCAGACGCGATCTATGCGCGCCACGACCAGGGCCTCAGCGAGCTCGACGGCCAGATCCTCCTTCCCCTGCCCCGTCCGGAAGATGCCGAGCTCGAGGACCTCTTCGTGCTCGCCGACGCCTTCGAGCATGAAAGGCGATATGCGGAGGCAGCCGCTCTTTACCAGCGCTGCCTCAGCCTCGACCCCAGCGACTCCGTGGCCGCGTTCAACCGTGCCAACTGTCTGAGGGCCACCGGCAAGCTCGACGAAGCCGCGCATGCCTATATGCTCGCCATCAAGCTCGACGCAGGCTTCGTGGAGGCGTGGTTCAACTTCGCCGGGCTAATGACGGAGCGGGGGCAGATCGACACCGCACGCAGATATCTGGAGAAGGCGGTCGCGCTCGATCGCGACTACGCCGATGCCATCTACAATCTCGCAACGCTCGAATATGACGCCGGCAAACTCGCGGAAGCGCGCCGCTGGTGGGTGAGATATCTGGAGCTCGACAATCGCTCCGAATGGGCCAGGAAAGCGTTGCGGGGCGTGCACTACATCGATCTTCAGCTCAACCGGAAAACCGCGGGCTGATGAACTTCCTCCATGACGGCCCTGAAGATGCCCGCGTGACCGTCCTTCTCGGCCACGGCGCCGGCGCACCGATGGATTCCCAATCGATGAACGCCACGGCCAAGGCGCTCGCCGCCGCAGGCCTGCACGTCGTCCGCTTCGAATTCGGCTACATGGCGGGCCGCCGCACTGCTGAAGGCCGCAAGCCTCCGCCGCGAGCCGAGACGCTCAATCCGGAATACATCGCCGCGGTCGAAGAGCTGGGTCCGACCCCGGGTCCGCTGGTGATCGGCGGCAAGTCGATGGGCGGACGCGTCGCCAGCATGGTCGCCGACGAGCTGTTCGCCGCCGGCCGGATAGCGGGGCTCATTTGCCTCGGCTATCCTTTCCACCCGCCCGGCAGGCCGACGCAGCTTCGCACCAGGCATCTTGCCGGCCTCGAAACACCGACGCTGATCTGCCAGGGAACGCGCGACGAATTCGGCACGCTAGACGAGGTCAAGGGCTACACGCTTTCTGACAACATCGAGATCCTCTGGCTCGAGGACGGCGACCACGACCTCAAGCCTCGCAAGAGCGTGTCCGGCTTCTCGGCCGCCGACCATCTGAAGACGGTCGCGAACGCCGTTTCCGCATGGGCGGCACGCATTGCCCCGTGAAGATCGCGACCTTCAACATCAACAACGTCAACAAGCGGCTGCCGAACCTGCTTGCCTGGCTGCGGAGCGCAGAGCCCGACATCGTTTGCCTGCAGGAGTTGAAAGCAACTGACAGGCAGTTTCCCCGCTCCGCGATAGAAAGAGAGGGATACGGCGCGGTCTGGCGCGGGCAGTCCGCATGGAACGGTGTCGCCATCCTTGCGCGCGGCACAGAGCCGATCCTCACCCGAAACGAGCTGCCGGGCGACGCCTCGGACACGCAGAGCCGCTACATCGAGGCGGCGGTCAACGGCATCATCGTCGCCTCGCTCTATGCGCCGAACGGAAATCCGCAGCCTGGCCCGAAATTCGCCTACAAGCTCGCCTGGTGCGACCGGCTGATCGCTCATGCGGCCGAGCTTTTCGCAACGGGTCTCCCCGTGGTTCTTGCCGGTGACTACAATATCGTGCCCGAGCCGCGGGACATCTATGCGACCGGATCGTATGACGACAACGCCCTGGTGCAGCCCAAAAGCCGGGCAGCGTTCCAGCGGTTGCTGGATCAGGGCTGGGTGGACGCCCTCCGCAGGCTCCACCCGAGTGAGACGATCTACACCTTCTGGGATTACATGCGGAACCGCTGGCCGCGAAACGCCGGGCTGCGGCTCGATCATATCCTGCTCAGCAGGAAGGTGGCGCGCCGCCTGATCGAAGCAGGGGTCGACAAGGAAACGCGCGGGGTGGAAGGCGCCAGCGACCATGCGCCTGCATGGGTGAGGCTTCGCGACTGACACCAGCAGGACATGGAACCGGCAATGCGCGTTTGCCGTTTCGCTCGTAAGTTGAAGCTAAAGAGGCTCCCATGCGCCCCAGTCGACTTCTCTGGTCAGGTTTTGCGGCCGTGCTGCTGTGCGCCCCGGCCTTCGCACAGACCACCACGACGGGATCTCCGATCCCGCCTCCCAATGCAATGAAGCTTTCCGAGATCATCGCCAAGGTCGAGCAGCGGGACCAGTTCGCTTATGTCAGCGAGATCGACTGGAGCGAAGAGGGCTACTACGACATAACCTACTTCACCACGGATAAGGCAAAGGTGGAGATCAAGGCCGACCCCGTGACGGGCAAGCCGAAATAGGAGCTAGCCCTTTACGGGCGCCCTGCCGAACGCCTTGCGCAATTCGTCCTTAGCCTTCTCCAGCGTCCTCTTGCGCTTTGCGGGCAGGTTCTTTCCGGCCCTGTTGATGTAAAAGGTAAGCATCGACATCGCCGAGCGGAACGGGTCCGCCTTTCGACGCCGGCTTTGCTCGGCGGATCGCTTCAGCGAGAGGGCGATCTTATGCGGATCATCGTTCTCGAAGACGTTCTGCTCGAGGTCGAGAGCATCGCTGTGGCGGGTGACCTCGGCCGACCATTTCTTGGATTCGGGCACGGCGACCTCCGCTGGATTTTCGTCTGGTACCGAGAAAGGAATGTACGTCGGCGCGAACCGTTCCGCTCGGCGCAATCCGTTTGGAACCGCAGCCGATGCTCCTCGTTCTCGACAGGGACGAGCAATCTCAAGGCGGGCAATCTTAATCAGGAAATCCCAATCGAATGAAAATGCCGACAAACCCAGATGCCGGTCGCCGGAGGTTTCTAGCTCTGGCGACGGACTATGACGAGACGCTTGCCACCGACAGCATGGTTTCGGATGCGACCTTCGCGGCCTTGGAGCGGCTGAGAGCAAGCGGCCGCAAGCTGCTATTGGTAACCGGACGCGAGCTGACGGACGTCCAGCGGATATTCCCGAGATGCGATATCTTCGACAAGATCGTCGCCGAGAATGGCGCGTTTTTATACACGCCGGCCACCGGCAAGGAGCGGCCCCTTGGCCCGGCGCCGTCGCCCGATTTGGTGCAGAGACTAAGAGAGCAAGGTGTGAAGCCGCTCTTTGTAGGGCGTTCGGTCATTTCGACCCACGAACCCCATGAAGTCGCCGCCCTTGAAACCATAAAAGAGCTGGGACTGGAGTTGGAGATCATCTTCAACAAAGGCTCGGTGATGATCGTTCCGAGCGGCATCAACAAGGCGACTGGCCTTGCCGCGGCCCTCGAAGAGATGGGGCTCTCGGCCGAGAACGTAGTGGGTATCGGCGATGCGGAGAATGATCATGCCTTCCTGGCGGCTGTCGGCTACGGCGTCGCCGTCGCCAACGCGCTGCCGAAGTTGAAGGAGGCTGCAGACCATGTGACCAGGGGGAGCCGGAGCGCAGGCGTGGTCGAGTTCATCGATGAGCTCATCTCGCAAGATGCGGCGATTCCCGATAGCGCCGACCCGCACGCCGAATCCGGCGCGGACAGCAGCGAAGCTCCGGCCTATTCTGCCAGACAGTCGATCGCGCGTTGAGCCAAGCTTTATTATGTCGGTTTCTCGGCGTAGCGTGTCAAACCTATGGTGCGGCGAGGTCTGCCGCGGGAGGAAAGCGATGAATGTAGCCAATCTCCAGCTTGAAGGCCTGCTCATGGCCATCGCATCCATCAACAACGTCCTGGTCCAAAAGGGTCTGCTGACGGTCGACGAGGTCGATGTCGCCCTGCGCAAGGCAGAAGCCTCACTTGCCGGAGATCAGCGACTTGTCGAGGACATGTCGCCAGCAAACCGGGATGCCGTCTGTTTTCCCCTCCGCTTCCTGCAGCTTGCCAATCGATCGCAGGCGGAGCCTAACGTGGTGCCGTTCGCTGAGCTTACCCGGATGGTTGGCCGCACCAAGGCTCCTTATAACGACCAGATGTAGCCGGTCCCGCTGAAGGACGGCGCAAGCGCGAGCTATCGTCTCGGCCCTGGATTGCCCGCCATCAGCTGCCACGCCGCATTGCCGCCGCGGGTGATTGGAGAAATGGCGGAACCAAATTTGCTTCCATGTGTTTGCCGAATATGGCTCGGGCGGAGGCGCTGGCGAGGTGTTGAGACTGTGGGTACTTTTGGAGAGCTTTTGCGCGAGATAATGCCGACATGGCTCAGCCGGCCGAATAAGGGTGCCGCGAGCCGGAACTTGGCGCGTCATGGCCGCAGGACTCGTCAGAACCCTACGGCGGGCGGATCCGGGGACGATCCTCGGATGTTGTCGAGGCAGGCGGACGCCGTTTGGCAGGAATGTATAGACGAGGACAGGCACGGCGAGGCTTACCCTGACCCTGTTGGCGACGAGCGGGCGGCAGCCTTGAGCAAGCGAAAACCCCGGAACGCTCGCCGGAAACCCGTCCAGCCGTCCCGCAAACAGTAGCTCGCACATGAGAATCGCCCAGATTTCGCCCCTATTCGAGGCTGTTCCGCCGCGTCTCTACGGCGGTACCGAGCGCATCATCTCCTATCTCACGGAGGAGCTGGTCGCGCGTGGCCATGACGTGACGCTCTTTGCGAGCGGCGAAGCCCGCACCAGCGCAAAGCTCGTCGCCACGCGCGAGCGGGCGCTCAGGCTCGATCCGGCTCCATTGAAGTCGGCGATTGCCGCGCATCTGACCATGCTGGACGAAGTACGACGGCGCGCTGCCGATTTCGACGTGATGCACTTTCACCTCAGCCATTTCCAGCATTTTCCGCTGTTCGAGCATATGGCGGAGCGAACGGTTACGACGCCGCATGGCAGATTGGACTACGTCGACTTGCCGGATGCGTATGCGCGCTGGCCGAATTTCCCGATGATCTCGATCTCGATGCGGCAGCGCCGGCCGCTCGCCATGGCTAACTGGCTTGCCAATATCTATCACGGGTTGCCGCTGGATATGTATGTACCCTTGCCGGATAGCGAGCGGGGCGGAGAACCTTATCTCGCCTTCCTCGGCCGGCTGTCCCGCACGAAGCGCCCCGACCGCGCGATCGAGATCGCCAGGAAGAGCGGGATGAAGCTCAAGATCGCCGCAAAGATCGACGAAGATGATCCGGCCTATTTCCACGACGAGATCGAGCCCTTGGTCGACGGGAACGAGATCGAATATCTCGGCGAGATCAACGAGCGCGAGAAGCCAGCCTTCCTCGGCAACGCGGCCGCGCTGCTTCTCCCGATCGACTGGCCCGAACCGTTCGGCCTGGTCGTGATCGAGGCTATGGCCTTCGGCACGCCCGTGATCGCCTGGAATGAAGGGGCGATGCCGGAAATCATCGACAGCGGCGTGACAGGCTACGTCGTCGACTCGATCGAAGAAGCGGCTCTTCGTGTCGGCGACATCGGCAGCCTCGATCGCGGCGAGGTACGCGCGACCTTCGAAAAACGTTTTTCGGTGAAGCGTATGGCAGCCGACTATGAGGCTGCCTACATAAAGCTGACCGGCGAAAAAATGCAGGAGAAAGGCGGGGGACGCACGAAACCGAGCGCCTCCTGCTCTAGGGTGATTTTCACGTCAGGCGAAACCTGAATAGAAAATGGGCGCCAAGCGAGCAGCATGCTGGAATTCGAGAATGGAGCGTAGGCTCTGGTGCGTCAGCACCGGCCTGCGGCGGCCTTAGACATTCTGGCACCGCAACCGCCTCGGCAGCTTCGGCCGCCGAACGCCATCGACCTGTCTTTTGCAGACCGTCATCACCTGAAACTCAACACAGTCTGATCATATGCTATTATATCTCCCGATTGTCCTGTCGAACGGAGGGTCGCCATGACAACGCAATTGAATGAACGACAGCTGGACCCGGCCGTGGCGCTTGCCGCGCTGGACGAGGCTGCCCCGCGCGAGCCGCACCGGCAATTCGCGCTCAAGCACGAGGATTGCTTCGTCGTTGCCGACAGCTATGGCGACATCCGCGGCACGGGCGATGGATTCTTCCGGGACGATACACGTGTCCTCTCCCGTTTCCGTCTGTTCATCGGCGGCAGAATGCCCTCGCTGCTCGGAGCTTCGCTGTCCCAGGACAACATCATCTTCACCGCAAACTTCACCAATCTGGCGATCGTCTCGCCGGACGGGACCGAGACCGCGCAGGGCGTCGTTCACATCGAGCGCACGCGCTTCGTCTGGCAGAACCGGATGTTCGAGCGCCTCGCCTTCACCAACTACTCCGCGCGCGACATCGTCATGCCCGTTCGGCTCGATTTCGGCGTGGATTTCCGCGACATGTTCGAGGTTCGCGGGACAACGCGCAGCCGCAGGGGCCGTTCGCACGAGGCTTTGGTCGGAGAAGACAACGTCACCTTCCAGTACGAAGGATTGGACAACGTCATCCGCAAGTCCACGATATCTTTTTCGCGGGCGCCGGAGGTGCTGCGCCCCGACTATGCCGAATTCCTGGTCGCCGTGCCCAAGCGCGATCGCAAATCGCTGTTCCTGGAGGTCGGCGACGAGTACGCCGTGCCGAACCGTGAGCGCTTCCGCGCTTCCGCGGCGCGCGCCCGGTTTGCAATGCGCGACAAGCGCCGCCATGGCGCTACGGTCCACAGCTCGGGCCGCGTGTTCAACGATTGGCTGCTGCGTGCCCGCGCCGATATCGCCCTTTTGACGACCGACCTCGAAACCGGGCCGTATCCCTACGCCGGAATACCCTGGTTCTCGACCGCATTCGGCCGGGATGGTGTCATCTCGGCCTTGCAGATGTTGTGGCTGAACCCTGCCCTGGCGCGTGGGGTCTTGTCCTTTCTCGCCAGCCATCAATCGACCGAAACTTCCCCCTTTGGCGATTCAGAGCCGGGCAAGATCATGCATGAGACGCGCAAGGGCGAAATGGCCATTTTGCGCGAGCTGCCCTTCGGGCGCTACTATGGCGGCGTCGATACGACTCCCCTCTACATCTATCTGGCCGCTCGTTATGCGGATCGAACCGGCGACATGGAATTCGTCAATGCGATGTGGCCATCGCTCTGCGCGGCAGCCGGTTGGATGGAGGACGTCGGCAAACGCAACGGGCACGGTTTCGTCACATATAGTCGTGCCGCAAGCTCGGGCCTTTCCAACCAGGGATGGAAGGACAGCGCAGACGCCGTTTTTCATGCGGACGGCCGGATTCCGCCTGGGCCGATCGCGCTGGTCGAGGTGCAAGGCTACGTATTTGCGGCCTATCGGGGCCTGGCTGATCTCGCGAGAAGGCGCGGAGAGGAGGAGCGTGCGGCCCATTGGACGGCCATGGCTGAGAAGCTTCGCGCGGCCGTCGAGGAACACTTCTGGATGGAGGATCTCGGCTTCTACGCCCTGGCGATCGACGGAAACGGCGAGCAATGCGCGGTGCGAGCATCGAATGCAGGCCACCTTCTCTATGTCGGTTTGCCATCGCCGGAACGGGCCAAGAGCGTCGCCGGCAATCTGCTTGCCGGGTCGTTTCACAGCGGCTGGGGTGTGCGCACGTTGGCCGACGGTGAAGTTCCGTTCAACCCGATGTCCTATCACAACGGGTCGGTCTGGCCGCACGACACTGCGATATGCGCGGCCGGGCTCGCGCGCTACCACGAGCGCGAAAGCGTCGTCAAATTAATGAGCGGCATGTTCGAGGCCGCCGTCCATTTCAATATGCGGTTGCCGGAGCTGTTTTGCGGCTTCGTACGCTCGACTGGCGAGGCGCCTGTTGCCTATCCCGTCGCCTGCCTGCCTCAGGCCTGGTCGGCAGGCTCGGCTTTCATGCTTATGCAAGCCTGCCTCGGCATCCATGTGGACGGCTGGAAGAAAGAGATCACGGTCGAGCGGCCGCGCCTGCCACATGGCATCGACAACCTGTCGATCCGCCACATTCAGGTGGGCGACGTCAGGGTCGACATCATGTTCGAGCGCGTCCGCGACAGGGTCGCCTGCTACCTTGACGATCGCTCCGAAGGCCTCGCCCCGCTCGTCGTTCGCTCGTGAGATCAGCCGAACCGAAGGACACGCAGCTGAAAGTTGCATGCCGCTTGGACAAGATCCCGGCGTGAACAGATAGCATCTCCACGGCTCGGCCAAAGCGTGGCGAAAATGTGGAACCGACCCGAGCCTTCGGAGTTTCCCAGACGTGCCGGCCGTTGCTGCCTGCCAGCGGCTCGGCACGAATAACGGGACCGCCGTCGCACCAATGTCCGTGCGGCGGCCAAATTCAGAAAAATGACGCCTGAGCCTATAAACCCGATACTTGCCCCCACCCTGTTCTGGACCATCATAGCCGCAAGCCTCATCCTGTCGGTAGTTGCGGTCAGCTTCTGCATCTACCTGATGCGGAGAACGTCTCGACGGGCGGCGCCGCCTCCCCCGGTGCAGACCCAGGCAAGACCGCTGCTGCGCGAGACCGAGAGAAACGGCAACTCCACCGATGACGCGTTGATCCACTGGTCGCCGGAAATGCTGAAGCAGATTCTCGCTTCGGAGCTCCCCGATACGGAACTGATCGTGGTGTCCAACCGCGAGCCCTACATCCATGAGCTCGTCAACGGTAAGATCGAGCTGCAGGTGCCGGCCAGCGGCCTGGTTTCGGCCTTGGAGCCCGTTACGCGCACTTGCGCGGGCACCTGGATCGCACATGGCAGCGGCTCGGCGGACCGGCTCACCGTCGATCCCGACGATCGGATCGCCGTCCCGCCTGACAAGCCGGCCTATACGCTGCGCAGGGTCTGGCTGACGGAAGAGGAATACAAGGGCTACTATTATGGCTTTGCCAATGAAGGTCTTTGGCCGCTATGCCACATCGCCTTCACGCGGCCGATCTTCCGCGCCGCCGATTGGGAATGCTATCAGGCGGTCAACCGCAAGTTCGCCGACGTGGTGATCGAGGAGGCCAAGAGCGAAAGGCCGATCGTCCTGATCCAGGATTATCATTTCGCGTTGCTGCCGCGGCTGATCCGCGAGAAGCTGCCCGAGGCGATCATCATCACCTTCTGGCATATTCCGTGGCCGAACTCGGAAGTCTTCAGCGTCTGCCCGTGGCGGGACCAGATCCTGGAAGGGCTGCTCGGCAGCTCGATCCTCGGCTTCCACATCCAGCTTCATTGCAACAACTTCACCGAAAGCGTCGACCGTTTCCTGGAATCGCGGATCGACCGCGAGGGCCCGGCCATCTCCTATGGCGGCCAGACGACACTGGTGCACTCCTATCCGATCTCGATCGAATGGCCCGACCGTCCCGCCGACCCGCAAGCCATCCAGGACGCCCGCGCCCGGATCTTCAAGCGCTACGGGCTGAGCGCCGACATCAAGCTTGCGGTCGGCGTCGAGAGGCTCGATTACACCAAGGGGATTCTCGACCGGTTCCGGGCGTTGGACGAGTTCTTCCATCAGCATTCGGACTGGATCGGGCAGCTGACGTTCATCCAGGTGGCAGCACCGAGCCGGAGTAACCTGCGCGCCTACAGGCAACTGCACCAAGAATGTCTCGACCTGGCGGCCGATATCAACGAGCGCTATGGCCGTGAGGGCTATCAGCCGATCGTCCTGCTCGATCAGCACCAGAACCATGAGCAACTGGTCGAGCTTTTCCGGGCAGCCGATATCTGCGTCGTCAGCAGCCTGCACGACGGCATGAACCTGGTGGCTAAGGAATTCGTCGCCGCTCGCGACGACGAATCCGGCGTCCTGGTGCTCAGCGCTTTCGCAGGCGCCTCGCGGGAGCTTCTCGAAGCGCTGATCGTCAACCCGTTCGATCCAAGCGCGCTCGGCGAGGCATTCTTCCAGGCGCTGACGATGCCGATCGAAGAGCAGCGCGAGCGCATGCGCCGCATGCGCGAAGTGGTGCGCAACAACAATGTCTACCGCTGGGCGGGCAGCATGCTGCTCGATGCCGCGCGGCTGCGCAAGCGCGTCATGCTGCACGACGTTTCCACAAAGAGCACCGATCTGTACGCGACTTCCCCGGGCAGGGCTGCAAGCGCCGAGACATATGCCGGCTGAGCTGCTGCACTCTATCGCGGTCGCGGTCGGCCGATGTCGTTGCCTCTTGTGGAACCCCGATGGCATACTATCGTTCTTGCCTGACCCGGAGAGACACCCATGAGCAGGATCACCTACGAGATTGTCGAGCATGACGGCGGCTGGGCTTACAAGGTCGGCGGCACCTACTCGGAGACTTTTGCGACCCACTCGGACGCATTGGCTGCAGCGAGAATTGCTGCTGCCGAGCAGCAGGTCGCCGGAAGCACGGAAGGCATCGAATACGAGGATACCACCGGCAAATGGCACAATGAGCTGTCGGAAGGCACTGATCGGCCGGAAGCCGGCGTGGAAGAAAAATGACGGCCAGGCGCGCTGTCAATTGTTGAGCGCCACCCCAATTCTGCCGGTTGGCCTCTTTGAAATCAGGCGCGCCGCGAAACGAAATCTGCAGAATAACGCAATTCGCGCAATGGGCGAACGGTCCTGGTCGTCTCGGCATAGATCGGATCGGCCTTCCAGCTTCTCAATGCCGCCTCGTCTCTGAACTCGGCATAGACGACGACGTCGATCTCGTCCGAAATCGGATCGATCTTCGCGTTCGGCGCCACTTCGAAGAAATCGGCGCCCGGAATCCGGCCCAGCGCATTGAGGCCGTTGATAACCGCGTTGAGGTCGGCATCGTGTTTGGCGCTGAAGAAAACAATATGACGGATCACGAGTGGCTCCTTGGAACCCAGCGTCCCCATTCTGCGAGCGAATGTCGAAATGAGGAACACGGGCAACGTATTGATTCCTGCTGCGGCCGCCTTTCCAAGTTCGCCCGAGCCTGAACTTCGTAGTCACGACCGGCGGGCCTTTTCAACCGGCTGTAGGGGCCGGTCAAGTGCACTTGGCGCTTCCGCGCCTAGGGGCGAAGGCGGCTCCATACCGCGCCCCTAGAAAGGCACTGCGTTATTTCGCCCACCGCTATTGCGAAGCGGGCTTGCCGACCGAATATAAGGACATGCGGCGGATGATCGGCCGCACCCAGTGCCGGCGGGCATGACCGGCAACGAGGAAGGTAATGCCCCTGAGGACGAAGATGGCTGTGCTGGCATTCGCCGTAGCAACGGCTGTCTGCGCCAGCAGTGGCGCTGCCTCCGCCGAAGAAGCTGACTATCTGCGGCTCCGTCCACTGAAGGAGCCGACCGGCTGCGCCCGGGCGTCGAGCGGCAACGTCAATTGCCCGGCCGTTTCCACGCCTCGGATCAATAGGCGCCATTCTACAATCCCCGGTATCCAGCATCCGGATCGTGGACGTCCTCCAGTCCCGATTTTGGGCCCGCCGAGCCCGCGGGCCACAACGGGTGGGTTCCGCTCGATTGGGGGCAATCCGGGTATTGTCGGCGAGTAGGATTGCGGCTGAACCAAACCGGCCTTTGATCGTTGCTTATGGATCGTGTCCGCGCATCGGACCGAACCGCGTCAGCAAAAATTGAACAGCGGTTTTCGGGCAAATCCGATGCGGAAACCAAGAGATGAGCGGCGTGGCGATCCGACGTGAACCCATGCCGCTGCAGAGCATCGGACCGAACGGCAGGACCGCGCCAGCTGCGCGGCGATTTTCGGACAGATTCGGTGCGCAAATACAAAGGTCAGGAGGATTCCATGATCAAGACATGTCTCGCGGCAACAGCAGTCCTGCTTGCCAGCGCCGGTGCGGCATCATCACAGTCCCTTATTGAATGCCTCGATCCGACCGGCCTGACCTGCGGAGGCGGATTCGGTTCCGGAGGCAGCCTCGGCACCTCTGGATCAGGTTCTGGAAGCAGTCTGAGGGGGCCTGCGACATCTGGCGCCCGAACCAATCTCGGCACGGCTGGAATTACCGCGACGATCACGCCCCCCACCTTGGGCGGCACCATCACGTTCAGCCCAGGCACTTTCCAGAACCAGGACACCACCTCCGCAATTCCCCAACCGCCCACCGCGCAAGGGATGCCAGCGCTGGTCATACCGAATGACCCGTTCGGCATAAGCGTCGGCCAAAGTCCGTTCACCGGCAGCAGTTCCATAGGCGCATTCCAGAACTCGTTCGGCAACGGCGGGATAAGGGCTACGGGGATTCGGTAGCAATTTGCGGCGTTCGAGATTTGCCACAGTCTGAATGCTATCGGCACATCGCCTGACGCAGGCGCAGGCGCTGCCCCTCACCCTCTCCCCGCGAAAGACGAGGAAAAGGTAAGGGTGAGGGGCGGCGCCAACCTGAAAACAGAAAGCTGTAAATGCCACTCTCCCCTTCCCTCGGGGAGCATGAGAGACGCCAGTCGGGGCGTGCCTTATCCCTCCCAAGCCTGTTCAAAGCGTGATGCGAAACTTTGCAAAGCCACCCTCGCCCTCGCCAGCGGGTTCGATCTTCAGGCCCTTGAGATCCGCCATATAATCCTTCGCCTTCGGTCCCGTCTCGAAGATGACGGTTGCGCCCGACAGCGGCGCGAACGACCAGTTGGCATCGGCGGAGGGATTGATGGTCTTCTGCTCGACGATATAGCGTACGATCACGTCGCGGTTGGTGTCCGGCGCTTCGAAGATGATCTTTGAGCTGTTGATCTCGGGGAAATTGCCGCCGCCGCCGGCCCGGTAGTTGTTGGTCGCCACCACGAATTTCTGCGCGGGATCGATCGGCTTGCCGTCAAACATCAGCTCGACGATGCGGCCCGAGGACGGGTTGAGCACTCCGCCTTTGGGATTGTATTTCGGTGGCTGCGACAGGTCTATTTTATACGTGACCCCGTCGATCACGTCGTAATTGTAGGACGGGAAGTCCAGGTTGATCAGCGCCTGGTCTGGCTTGCCCGGTTCGATCCTGTTGAAGATGCCGGCCGACATCTCCAGCCATTCCTTGACCTGCGCTCCGGTGATTTCGACCGCGCGCACCGTGTTCGGATAGAGGTAGAGATCGGCGACGTTCTTGATCGCCACGTCGCCTGCCGGAACGTCGGTGTAGTAGTCCGCCCCGCCGCGCCCACCGGCCTTGAAGGGCGCTGCCGCCGAAAGGATCGGCAGGTCCTTCCACTTGCTCTCCTTCAGCATCTGCTTGATGTACCAGGCCTGTGCCTGCGAAACGATCTGAACCGAAGGATCGTCTGCGACCAGCGCGAAATAGGAATAGAGCGGCGCGGTGGTTTTGCCGACTGGCCGGCGGACATAGGCGAGCGTCGCCTCATGATCGGCCTTCAGCGCCTCGACGATCCTCCGGTCATCGCCGACGGTCGCCTTGTTCTTGTTGTCGGCGCGCTCGTAGATCGGCCGCGCCTCGGAGGTCGCGGAGACGACCCGCCACTTGTTGCCGTCCTCTTCGAGCAGAAGGTCGATCAGGCCCATATGCGAGCCCCAGAAGCCGCCCATGACGGCCGGCTTGCCTTGCAGGGTGCCGGCCTTGGTATCAACGCCTTCGAGCTCCTGGAAATCCTTCTTGCCGGGAAAGACGAGATGCTGGTGGCCGGTGAAGACCGCATCGATGCCCTCGACGCCCGCGACAAAGAAGGAGGCATTTTCCATCATGTCGCTTTCCTTCACATCGATGCCCGAATGCGAGAGCGCGATCACGATATCCGCGCCCTCCTCCTTCATCTGCGGCACCCACGCCTTGGCGGCCTCGACGATATCGCGGGTCCTGACATTGCCTTCGAGGTTCTTGGCGTCCCAGATCATGATCTGCGGCGGTACGAAGCCGATTATGCCGATCCTTATTGGCTTCTCCGCGCCGGAGCCGTCCTTGAGCTTCTTGTCCAAGATCACATAAGGCTTCAGGTAGAGCTTGTCGTCGCGTGGACCAGCGGCGAGTTCCGTGCCGCGGATCAGGTTCGCGCAGACGAACGGAAAGTTGGCACCCGCCAGCACCTTGTCCAGGAAGGACAGCCCGTAGTTGAACTCGTGATTGCCGAGCGTCGAGCACTCGTAGCTAAGGAGGTTCATGCCCTTCATGATCGGATGCAGGTCGCCGTCCTTCATGCCCTTCTCATAGGCGATGTAGTCGCCCATCGGATTGCCCTGCAGGAGGTCCCCATTGTCGATCAGCATCGAGTTGGTCGCTTCCTTGCGCACCGCCTCAATCAGCGATGCCGTGCGTGACAGCCCCATCGTGTCGTTCGGCTTGTCGGCGTAATAGTCGTAAGGCAGCGCGTTCACATGGATGTCGGTCGTCTCCATGATCCTGAGATGCGCCTGATTGGCCTCAGCTCGCGCCGAGAAGGGATGCAGCATGATGAAGCCACCTGCTGCCGCGGACCCTGCCAGGAACGAGCGACGCGTTATCGAGCTGGAAAATTCGGACATGGATGTTACCTCACGAATAGCCGACGAGAGTCCCACCTTCCCAGTTTGGACATTTGCTTTGCCACAGTCCAGCAGTCCTGTGTTTCGCCGGGACGACGGTAGAGGGGTGGTGGGTAACCCCTGAGCAGGAGCCTTGCCGCGTGCGCTGCCTGCTTGGCGCGTGTCGCAGAAATGCAAGGCCTGCACGGCGGGTACGCTTACGATTGGGCCATGAGCGCAGGGAGTTGCCAGTGACTGCCGATGACGAAAACAGCCGACCCACGGACCCCGCGGATCCCGAGGACTTCGGCGGGCCGCTTCAGTGGCCGGACATCGCGCGCTGGCGCAAGGCCGAACGCGAACGGCTGATCGCGGCGCGCCTCGCAGTTCCGCCAGAGGAGCGCGCGAGAATGTCTACCACGATCGCTGCCGGCTTGGACGTCCTGATCGGCGATCCCAAGGGCCGCGTCGTCACCCTCTATTGGCCCTTCCGCGGCGAACCCGATTTGCGCGGCTGGCTTGCTTCGATCGTCGAGCGGGGCGCGACCGCTGCCCTCCCCGTCGTGATCGAGAAAGGCCGGCCGCTCGCGATGCGCGCCTACCGCCCCGGCGACCGCCTGGAGAAAGGCGTCTGGAATATTCCTGTCCCGGCTGATGGCGCATCGGTCCTCCCCGATGTCGTCATTTCTCCTCTAGTCGGCTTCGATCCGCAGAACTACCGACTCGGCTATGGCGGCGGATTCTTCGACCGTACGCTCGCCGAGCTGCCAAAAAAACCTCTGGTGATTGGCGTCGGCTATGCCTTGCAGGCCATTGCGACAATCCATCCGCAGCCACACGACATCCCGATGGACCGGATCGTGACGGAGGCGACGGCGGACGATGAGTTGGGTTAGCTCAGAAGCAGGACGATATTAGATCAGCGATCTTGTCGGAGTCACTTTGGTGCGTTCTGCCAATCACTAAGCTG
The DNA here is from genome assembly GCF_033542235.1 of Mesorhizobium sp. BAC0120. Lineage (NCBI taxonomy): Bacteria > Pseudomonadati > Pseudomonadota > Alphaproteobacteria > Hyphomicrobiales > Phyllobacteriaceae > Mesorhizobium > Mesorhizobium sp. BAC0120. The sequence continues at coordinate 59,180 of NZ_JAWRCU010000001.1, forward strand.
ACGGCAATTCGCTCGGCTCACCTACCCCACCCTCCCCACCAACCACGAAAGCGCATAGAGCCAGGCGAGTAGCGTTGCGACCGACAGCAGCGTCGTAACCGAGACGGTGGCCGCGATCAGCGCTTCCTCCGTCTTGTACTCGCCCGCGAGAATATAGACCGTCTTTGCGGTCGGCACGGCGGCGCAGATAACGGCGGCGATCGTGTAGAGCGAGTTGAGGCCCGATACCACGCAAAGAACATAGGTGACGAGCGGCATGATCACGAGCTTCACGGCGGCGAGCGCAACGGATGGGGTAATGTTCGAGCGCAGCCCTTCGGCCGATAGGCCAAGCCCTATGGCGAAGAGCGCGCATGGCGTGAGCGCACCGGCGAAGATGTTCATATAGGCCGCGACAGGGCCGGGAATCTGCAGGCCAGTGACCGCCCACGCCAGCCCGATCAGCGTGGACAGCATCATCGGATTGAGCACGATCCGCTTCAGGAGGATGGCCGATCCGGTCGACCGGGTGCCGCGCGCCTTGCTTTCGAGCAGGATGACCGCAGCAGGGAACATCACCGCCGCCACGAACACGGTGGCGACCGCGGCGGGCAGGACGGCCGGACGGCCGTAGATGGCGTGTAGTATCGGCAGCGCGACGAAGCCGGTGTTGGTCATCGCCGCGGCCGTTCCAAACATGGTGCTGCTGCCAAGATCGCGGCCCCACACCGTGTGAACGGCCAGGAACACCAGCGCGAAACACAAGACAGAGCCACCTCCGAATGCCAGCAGGAAGCGCCATTCCAGAAGATTGCGCGCCGGTTCCTGCGCGATGGTGACGATCAGCAGCGCGGGCATCGCGACATTGTAGGCGAAATGCACGAGCCCGTCGGCGAGCAACCGCGAAATGTAGCCGGACCACCCGGCCAGCCAGCCGGTCACGATGATCGCAAAGACAGGAAGGACCAGATCGGCGACTTCCATCCTTGTGTTCCCCTGGCAATGCCCTGAGCGGGAGCATTATACACGCTGCGAAGCATTTGCGCCGGGCATGTTTGCCGGTGTGGCGCACCGCCTGATACCGGCTGATGGGCCCCCGCGCCCTGGATGCTGAAAGCCTCTGTCAACTCAATGCTTGATGCCGCCAACATTTCATTCCACACCGGTCGCGATGAGCGAAGACATGCGGGATGAGCGCCGGGTGTTCAGGTGGGCCATGCCCGCCTCGTTCGTCGTTCATCTGGTCATCGCCGCGCTTTTGATATTCGGGCTGCCGGTTTCGCTCTCCGAGCCGCAGAAGGATGAGGCCATAGCGGTCGATCTGGTGCCGCCGCCGAAGCCGCCGGAGAGGCCCAAAACCGAACCGCCGCCGAAGCCGCAGGACAAAGCCAAAGTCGAACCGGCGCCGTCTGCCCAAGCACCCAAACCGGAAAAGCAGCAGGAAGCGAAGGTCAAGACACCGCCGCCAACCAGCAATGCCCCCTCCCCGCCTCCGCCCTCCCCTGCTGTGAGGTCCGTGTACCAGTTTGGCGAGAAGGACGCCGGCCCCCGAGAGTCCCTAGACGGCAACAGCGCGGAAGAGGGTCCGGAGTCGCCTGAGCCGGCGCCCGATCCGGAGAAACAAGATGTAGCAGAACCGCACGTTTTAACAGCGGTTGGGGTGATGAACCGAGCTTCGCAAGCCGGCGCGCCTGAGGCGCCCACACCGAAATCGGCAGACGCCGTCAAAATGCGGCAAGCCGTAAAGCTTGAAAAAGCGAAGAAATTATTTTCGCGCACAGCCACCGGCGATCCGACTGGAGCGACCGCGATCGGGAATTTGTCGCGTGGCAAGCGGGCCAGTCAGCTTTGCCACACGGAGCTGAAATATCAATTACTCAACACCTCACCGCCCTATTTTCCGGAGCTTTTACCTACCTACCAACCAAAGGACGGGACGGTCATTGAGATCACCAGGGGCGCCTTTAGCGCCCAGGGACAGTGGTACGAGGTCAGCTATCGTTGCGAGGTTGACATGGATGCGACGAAGGTCATCTCCTTCGCCTTCCACGTCGGCGATCCGATCCCGCGCAGCGAATGGAAGAGCCGAAGGCTGCCCTCGCCATAGGTAAACCACTCTCGACTGAGCAAAGCCACCGAACTCCGACGTTGTACCCTTTGATACGGCTGCCGCGTATGATGCACGCCACGTGATGTGGTCCGGTCTTCAAATGCCAGACTCAACGTCCGCGAACGGCGGCGCTATCCGACTCCTGCACCAAAAAGCGCGCCCAATATTTGATCCGGGTCGACGGGTTTTTCGCAGCGGGTTACCGTCGAAAACCGATCGGGCAGTGTCGATTTGTCGTAACCGGTCGTAAACACGAAAGGCACGCCGCGCTGGGCAAGTTCGTCAGCGACCGGAAAGACCATTTCCCCATGCAGGCAGATGTCGAGCACCGCTCCGTGCAGGGCCTCACCATCCATTACCAGGGCCAGGGCATCTCCGACCGTCTGCGCCGGCCCGATGACACTGGCACCGGCCGTCTTGAACATCTCGACGATCTCTTCGGCAATGAAATACTCGTCTTCGGCGACCAGGATCCGAAGCCCCTCAAGGCGATGGGAATTGTTCGACATGACACTCCTTGCCAGCGGGAGCTCAGCAGAAGGTTCAGAGAATAACGCGCGATGGCTCTGTTGGTTCGAAATCGCACACGCCAAGCACCCCGACACAGGATTGTTTTCGGACCGCATGGAACGCGATCTCGGACCACTCCCGTTTGAGCAAGGATGAAGGGGCTTGAGCACCTTCGAGAATCGTCAGGCCGCCAATGGGAGGAACTTTCGCCTGAAGGGCAGCACCGCAGCCTGCGTTGGTGAGGCACTATGCTATAACGGCAGTCGCGGACTGCTCTTCCGGGTCGGCCTTGTCTAGCCTCACCCAATGGCATCTGTTCCCGCTCCCCCCATTTTACCCCCTTCCGAAAAGAGCTAGAGTAGGCCATGACAGCCAGGCGGAGGGCTGCCCTTGCAGGCTCATTCCACTCGCTAATCGCCTGCACAGCGTCGAGGCATCAGAGGGCTTTGCGAGATGACGCCACAATGGGGAGCCGCCGCAGCAAAGGCCGAAATTGCGCGGGACCTCGATGCTCATCCGCTTACCCGCAAGCTTTCCCAATTTACGCAGCTGTCTGCGGAAGAGCGCAGCGCCATTGTTGCTGCAACGGGAAAGCTGCGCGACTACGCACCCGGCGATGACATCGTTCGGAGGGGCGATCTAACGGGCGGTATGAAGCTGATCGTTCAAGGGTTTGCGTGCAGATACAAGCTCCTCGACGACGGCCGCCGCCAGAATCTGGCGTACCTCATCCCAGGCGATTTTTGCGATCTCAACCTGTTCCTTCTCGATCGGGTCGACCACTCCACTGCCGCCATGACGCGCACCAAGGTGGCGATAATCTCGCAAAGTGACGTACTTGCCCTCACCGAGCATTTCCCGAACCTGACGCGCGCCCTATGGCGGTCGACGCTGCTCGACGAAGCGATTACGCGCGAGTGGGTGGTCAATCTCGGCCAGCGGACAGCCTACGAGCGGATGGCGCATCTGTTTTGCGAGCTTTTCTATCGCATGCGCTCGATTGGCGGCGTGACCGGCTCCAGCTATCCGCTGCCCATCACGCAGGCAGCGCTCGGCGAAACGCTCGGGTTGTCTAACGTTCATGTCAACCGCACGATTCAGGAACTCAGAGCCCAGGGGCTGATCTCCTTCAAAGGCGGCACCGTGACCGTGAACGATCTTCCCGCGCTGGAACGGGTGGGGTTCTTCACTGCCGATTATCTCCATCTCGGCGACGGCCCAAAATAGGATCGCGACGGAACTCGTCGGTAAACGGAGAGTTTCCTTCAAAGGTCATCGGAGCCCCGACCATGTCCAATCGAGATCTGGTGGTGATTGGAGGCTCGGCGGGCGCGGTCGAACCTCTGAAGACAATTCTTGCGAACCTGCCGGCGGACCTGCCCGCCACCGTGATTATAGTTCTTCACGTGCCCGCAGCGAGCACTGGCATCCATACGACCGTTGCCGCTCATGCCGGACCGTTGCCGGTGGAAACGGCAAGCGACGGCGCGGCGCTTGCACATGGCAAAGTCTACATCGCGCCGCCCAACCATCATCTGCTGATCAGTGACAGCCATCTTATGCTGGGCGACGGTCCCCGCGAAAATATGGTTCGACCCAGCATCGATCCACTGTTTCGTTCCGCTGCCGCCGTTTTCGGGCCGCGGACGATCGGCGTGATCCTCAGCGGGATGCTGAATGACGGAGCGTCCGGGCTGCAAGCCGTCAAGCGATGCGGCGGCATAGCCCTGGTCCAGGCCCCGCACGAAGCGCGCGCTACCGATATGCCGCTGGCAGCTCTCGAGGCAACATCGGTCGACATGAGTGCTGAAGCCGCGCTTCTCGCTCAGGCGATCAGACGTCACGTCGCCGAAAACGCGCCCCCACCTGCCCATGTTCCGGACGACATCATGCTCGAGATCGAAATAGCGGCCGGTCAGCAAAGCGGCAGCAGGACGACCGGCCAGATCGCAAAGCCGGTAGCCCTGACCTGCCCCGATTGCGGCGGCACGCTCTCGGAGGTCAACGGGCGGCCTCCTCTCCGCTACCGTTGCCAGGTCGGGCATGCCTACACCTCGAAGACACTTCTCCATGAGCAGGAGGCGCAGGTGGACGAGGCGATGCGGATAGCGCTGCGCATCATCGAGGAACGTGCAGAGCTGGTCGCCCGCATGGGCCGGGATGCAACCGAACTAGGCCGGGCGAGCACTGCCGACATGTACGCCAGGCGCGCCGCCGAATATCGCAGCCAGGCCGAAGCCATACGCAAGGCCGTTTTGCATAGCCTGCGTTCACGCTCGGAACTGCAGGTTGATGATGAGCTTCCTACGCTGGAAGTGCTTGGCCCCGACTAGGCTCCTGCAGTAGTATTTGACTGCAATCCCGTTAGCGACGAGCACGCAATTGGCAACGAAGAAACCAAGCAAAGGGCGCAAAGCCGGGACCGCCGATTCAGGCGAGACACCGCAGGTCGAACAGCCTCCGAGTGGAGCCGGCAACCCGCTCCTTGTAGGGCTGTGCGCGTCCAGCACTGCCACCTCGGGCCTCGAACGCTATCTCGCGTCGGCCAAGGCTTTGCCCGAGGTCGCATCGGTTGTCATACTGCAATATCGCGAGGCCCGCGACGACGAGCAGCTGATGTCGCGCCTCGCTGCCGCTTGGGGCCTTCCCCTCCACACGATTTCCAACGGACTTACCGTCGAGCCGGGTAACCTGTACCTCGCACCGTCCGACGTCACGGTCAGCCTCGACAATGGCCGCTTCAAGACGAAGCGATCAGGGGAGCAGCCCGGGCAGCGGGCTTCGATCGACAGCTTCCTGATTTCGCTGGCCTCGGAGTACAGCGAGCACGCGGTCGGCATCATCTTTTCCGAAACCGGCAGCGATGGCACGCTCGGGGTCGCCGCTCTCAAGGAACATGGCGGATTGACGCTCGCCGAGCCACCGGCGCCGGGAACCGGCGAGGGCCTGCAGAACCATCTCGGCAAGGATGCCGCGAGCATCGCCGATTTCGTCCTGCCGGTCGAGGATATGGCAACCCGTATCGCCGCGCATATCAAGTCGATCGAACGGTCGCGGAATGCCCAAAATTTCGACCAGTTGGTCGCCCAGCTCACTCCTCAGCTGACCCGTGTGGCGACGGTTCTTCGCAACCGGACGGGCCATGATTTCCACGGCTACAAGCGAAACACCTTCTTGAGACGGGTCCAACGACGCATCCAGGTCACGCAGACCGAGACCATCGAGCACTATCTCGAGTTCCTGCGCACCGATCCGGAGGAACCTCAGCATCTGTTCAACGACCTCTTGATTGGTGTCACCCAGTTCTTCCGAGACCCGAAGGAGTTCGAGTTCCTGGAAACGGAAGTGCTGCCCAAGCTCTTCGAGAAGAAGGGCGCCGGCGACCAGTTGCGCATCTGGGTGCTGGGTTGCGCGACGGGCGAAGAGGCCTACTCGATCGCCATCCTCTTGCGCGAGCAGATGGCGCGCCTCGATTCCGTGCCGCATGTCCAGATCTTCGCGACAGACATCGACGGCAAAGCCCTGGCACAGGCACGCATTGGCCGCTACGCGGAATCCGCGATCCGCAATGTGTCGCCCGAAAGGATTGCGCGCTGGTTCGTGAAGGAGGGCGAGACCTACTGCGTGGTCAAGGAGCTCAGGGAGATGTGCATCTTCTCCCAGCACAACATCATCAAGGATGCTCCGTTCTCGCGTCTCGACATGATCTCGTGCCGCAACCTCCTGATCTATCTCAACGCCGAGCTCCAGGACCGGGTCATCCCGCTGTTCCATTTTGCGCTGAGGCCCGGCGGCGTGCTCTTCCTCGGCAACTCCGAGAATGTGACGCGGCAGTCCAAGCTTTTCACCCAGATCGACAGGCGCTTCCGCATCTTTCGGCAGGTGGAAGGCCTCGTGCGGGTGCTGCCCGAATTTCCTTTGACGGCGACGGCCGACCGGCGACCGGTCGAAACACCAGGAGTTCCGCGGCCGCCCTTTGGCAGCGCAGCAGCGCTCTCCAAACAGGCCGAGCGTATCCTCGAGCGTTACGCTCCAGCCTACATGATCATCGATGAGAGCCACGAAATCCTGCACTTCTCCGGTCGCACCGGGAGGTTCATCGACCCTCCGACCGGAATGGCCAGCCTCAACGTTCTGAACCTTATCCACCGCGATCTCAGGATGGATGTCAGGGCTGCGCTCCACAAGGTCGAGACGGAGAAGACCCCGGTCCAGGTCCGTGGACTGACGGTCGGCCAGAACGGCCACAGCATCGTGGTGACATTGACCGTGGAGCCGATCGAACCGGCGCCCGGCCAGCCGATGCGCTACGCATTGATCCTGCAGGACGGCTATTCCACCGCGGATGGGAGCGATGCCGTCGCCAGTATGCACAGCCCCCCGAGCGGCGTGCGCGATGATCACGTCAATAGGCTGGAGGTCGAGCTGCAGCATACGCGCGATCGCCTGCAGGCGACAATTGAGGAGCTGGAAAGCACCAACGAAGAACTGAAGGCCTCGAACGAAGAGTACCAGTCGGTCAACGAAGAGCTACAGTCCTCGAACGAGGAGCTCGAAACGTCCAAGGAGGAGCTGCAGTCGCTGAACGAAGAACTGCAGACGGTGAATGGCGAGCTTGCGCATCGCGTGGAGGAGCTTGGCCGTGCCAATTCCGACCTGAAGAATCTGCTGGAAAGCACGCAGATCGCCACCGTGTTCCTGGACAACGATCTCAGGATCAAGACCTTCACGCCGGCGATGACGGATCTCTTCCACCTCGTCGAGACGGACCTCGGCAGGCCGATCAGCCATATTGCGGCACGCATCAACTATGCGGATCTAGAGAGCGACCTTCGTAAAGTGCTGCGGACGCTGGGCACGATCGAGCGTGAAACGCGCAATATCGAGAACGGCGCCCGCTATCTCACACGCGTCCTGCCCTACCGCAGCATCGACAACGTGATCGAAGGTGTCGTGCTGACCTTCCTCGACGTGACGCCGATCGTCCGGGCCGAAGAGCGGTTGCGCGAAAGCGAGTCACGGCTTCGCTCCGTCGTGGAGGGAATTCCGCAGCTCGTGTGGCGCGCGAGCGACGGCGGCGAGTGGTCCTGGTCGAGCCCGCAATGGACATCGTTCACCGGGCAAAGCGAGCCGGCAGCGGCCGGTCGAGGTTGGCTGGAGCCGATCCATCCGGACGATCGGAAGCGTGTGCTCGAAGCCTGGGCCAACGCAAAGGAGAAGGGCGATCTCGAAGTCGACCTCCGCCTGTGGAGCAAAAACCAGGGCGAATACCGCAACGTCCATATGCGTGCGATTCCCGTCAAGGACGGTTCCGGCCAGCCCATCGAGTGGTTCGGCTCGGTGACGGACGTCCACGAGATGCTGCAACTGCAGGAACGGCAGCAGATCCTGCTCGCCGAGCTGCAGCACCGGGTCCGCAACACGCTGGGCGTCATCCGTTCGATCGCGCGACGTTCCGCCGATACGAACGAAACCGTGGAGGACTACGCCGCTCATCTGGAAGGCAGGATCAACGCGCTCGCTCGCATCCAGAACGCACTCACTCGTGCGCCCAATGCGAAAGTCGACTTGCACGCGCTGATTCTTGACGAGCTCGCGGCTCAAGGCGGACGCGAGGACGGCCAGTTCAACGTTTCGGGGCCGAACGTTTCGCTGAGCGGAAAGGCGGCGGAAACGCTTAGCCTTGCCATTCACGAGCTCGCCACCAATGCCGTGAAGTACGGCGCCTTGTCTGAAAGAGGCGGGACTATAGAGGTCCGATGGGCGACCGGCCAGAACGGTGACGAAAAGGAACTGCGTATCAGGTGGGAGGAGAAGCTGGCCGCTCCCCTCGACGCTGCCCCTTCTCTGCGCGGCTTTGGCTCCGAATTGATCGAGAAGGTTGTCCCCTACGACCTGAAGGGTCGCGGTAAGCTTCGCTTTGGATCCGATGGCCTGCTCTCGCTGATCGAGGTTCCGCTGTCCGATCAGGTACGCGTTGGCGGACCTGAGCTCGATTCTATGGAAGGCTCCAACGATTGAGGACAGTCCAATGTTGTCTGATCAAAGTTGACATGCAGCCGCTCTGCATTCGTGTTAAAATACGTCATGGTGGAGTTCTTCGGGGAGCGTCTGAAAAACCTGCAACGTGAGTTGTGGGTTGTCCAGCGTCGCCAGGAACGGCTTAGAGCTCAGGCTCGCAAATCGACACTCCGGCGCGAAGCCGCTCGCAGCATCGACTACAACGCCAAATTAATCACCCAAAGCCGCGAGGTCTTGAAACACTCGTACGACCTGCTGGCGGAGACGGCCAAGGCGGTGCGTGACGTGAGGTCCCCCCCCGCTGAATTGAGCTGAGCTATCGGCGCATTTGGCCGAGCCGAAGCACCGCGGCAGTGAAAATGCGCAGCTATCTTCGGACAAATCCGATGCGAAAACGAAGTGGCTGAACGGCGTTCGCAATCCTTGTTTCACGCAAACCACCCCAACGCAGGCAAAAGTTTGCTATCGACCGGCATTGGAAACCGCTATGGTGCGGTGTGACCACTAGCGAGACCGAGCTGGAAATGGTGGAGCGGCACATCCGCGAGGCCGAAAGGCACGTCTTGCGCCAACGCCAGATCATCGAAGAGCTGTACGAGGGACATCACTCCACCGCGCTTGCAGAGCAGCTCCTGACAGAATTCGAGCAGAACTTGCGTGATCACCGCGCGCATCTCGCACGGCTGACCGGAAAGCCCGCCTCACATTCGGATTGACTACGCGCTCACATGCGCGAAGCCCGCCGTCTGGGGTGGAGCCAGAACGGCGGGCCCGTGCCGGTCGCCGGCTTGGGCGGGGGCTTGTGGGGGGTAGCCGGTGACCACACTGATGCCGGGCTGTATCGCTATCTCCAATGTCGGCGAACGCGACTCGCCACCATGTTCTGACGACAACCCTTCGCCGACCGGGGACCCGCGCGGCGGTGACGACCATGGGCTGGCACTTCTCATGCTCAAAAGCGGGTCGAAGAATCTCTGGCTCGCACCACTGTCGTAGTTGCCCTTCGATGCAGCGCTGACATCAACAGCAGAGACACTGCCGCAAGGATTGTATGCAGTGCCTGACAATCTCATCCAGACCTTGATCCGGATCGAGCCAGCTTCTCTTAGCGCTTCTTCTATTTCGGATCGTCAAAATAGCCGCAACAAGCCGTCGGCGGCATTAACCAATGAGAAGTTTCCACGGAAAAAGCGGCGGAGCGATGGTGATTCAACAGGTTTGGCGCCGGGTCGGTGGCAGGATTCGTTCGCCCAAGGTGCAGCGCTCCCCCTCGTCTCCGCCAATCTCCGCCGCTCGAGATTCGCGGCGACATAAACGCCCGTCTCCAATATCGGCGTTTTCGAGTGGAGCAAACTGGCCCTTGTCTCGGTAAGGTTCCAGGGCGAAACGCGTGCCCACCTATCTGGCGCAAAACCCGGACTGAGACTAGCGTGCCGTGTGATCCAGAGGTCGACGATGTCTTTCGCAGATGTGAACGGCAAACCGCGCTCCGCGCGCTGGGGCTTGGCCGCAAAGCTGTTCACGACACTCGTCCTGCTCGGTGCGGTCGGCGTCATAATCACAGCGGTGCTGGGTTATATCCGGGCCAGGGACGCCCTCGAAAAGAGCGTCTTCGACCAGCTTACGACCGCCCGCCAGACCAAGGCACGCCAGATCGAGACCTATTTCAGGACGATCCGGGCCGAGCTGCATCTACTTGCCACCTCGAAGATGGTCGTCGAATCGACACGCGAATTCCGGGCTGCAGTCGCCGAACTCGACCGCGGCGCGCAACCCGGGCTGCAGCAGAAGCTCAACGACTGGTATGCCGCGAATTTCATCCCCCAAATGGCGAAGGTCCTGGGGAAGCAGCCAGCCTTGACCGACTATGCGCCGGCGACCCCTTCCCCTATTTACCTTCAGTACCACTATATCGTGGCCAATCCGAACCCGGGCGCGCGGCGCAAGCTGCTCGATGACGCCGGCGATGGCAGCTACTACAGCAAGCTGCACGCCCTCTATCATCCGATGATGCGGGCCGCAGCCGACACTGTCGGGTTCTTCGACTTCATGGTGGCCGACCCCAAGACCGGTCGCCTCATCTATTCCGTCCAGAAGGAGGCGGATTTTGCCACCTCTCTTCAGTTCGGCCCCTACCGGGCCTCCAACGTCGCGGCCGCCGTCGCGCGCTGCTCCGAGAATGCCGACCCGTCGGCAATCTGCCTGGAGGACTTCGCACCTTACGCGCCTTCGGGCGGCGCTCCGATCGCCTTCATGGGCGCTCCGATAATCGACAAAGGCGTCGTCATCGGTGTCCTGATTGCGCAATTGTCGAACGAGGAAATTGATGACGTCGTGACCGGCGACCGCCATTGGCGGCAGGAGGGTTTCGGCGCCACCGGCGAAGCCTATCTCGTCGGGCCCGGCTATCTGGTGCGCTCCGCCCCGCGCGCCTTCTATGAAAACCGTGACGTCTATTTCGCCGAACTCAAATCCGTCGGCACGTCGGACGAAGAGATAGCGGCAATCCAGCGCTACGGCACGCCGGTGCTCCATCAGCGCATCGAGACCGAGGCCACCCGGGCTGGGCTCGCTGGCGTCGAGGGCACGGGCGAGATCATCGGCTACCGTGGCGCTCCGACGCTCGCCTCGTGGGGGCCGCTCGATATCCCCGACGTGCACTGGGCGCTCGTCGCCAAGATCGACACCGCGGAGGCCTTTGCGCCGGTCTACCAGCTGCGCCGGAACCTGATGGCGGTCGGAGGGCTGGCGCTGCTCGTGGTGATCGGCACGTCGGCCTGGCTGTCGCGAGCGCTGCTCGGCCCACTGCGCGAGCTTACGGCCGGCGTGAAACGCTTCGCCGCCGGCGACTATTCGGCCAACGTGCCAGTTCGCACCAGCGATGAGATCGGCCAGCTCTGCGCCGCCTTCAACGACATGGTCGATGAACTGCACCAGAAGAACATCGTGATCGAGAGCAAGAATCGCGAAAATGAGGAGTTGCTGCTGAACGTGCTGCCGGCTCCGATCGCCAACCGGCTGCGCGGCGGTGAGGTGTCGATAGCGGACGGATTCGCCGAGGTCACGGTCGCCTTCGCCGATATCGTGGGCTTCACGGCGCTGACCTCGGACATGCCCCCGCACGATGTCGTGACGCTGCTGAACGGGCTATTCACACGCTTCGACGCGGCCGCCAACGAGCTCGGCATCGAGAAGATCAAGACCGTGGGCGACGCCTATATGGCAGTGTGCGGACTGCCAATGCCTACAGCCGATCACACCGAGCGCATGCTGCGCATGGCTATCCGCATGGTCCACATCACCCGCGAGCACGCCATGGAACACAACACTCCGCTGAGGATCAGGGTGGGCATCAACAGCGGCCCGGTGGTGGCGGGTGTCATCGGCAAGAGCAAATACATTTACGATCTGTGGGGCGACACCGTGAACCTCGCGAGCCGGATGGAAGCGGGCGGCATTCCAGATTCGATTCAGGTGACACGGGCAGTCTACGAAAGGCTGAAGGACCGCTTCATCTTCGAGCCGCGCGGTGCCATTGAGGTCAAGGGCAAGGGGAAGATAGAGGCCTGGGTGCTAAGGCTGTAGTCGGTGGGGTCTCCAGGCAAGAGATCAAATAGGCTGACGTTGAGAACACGGCCTGCTATCATGCCCAACAAGTTTGCTTGTATTTGAAGCAATGGGGATTGCTGCAGCCAACTCTGGGGCTTGGGGTCGCATAGCTTAGCTTATGGACTCGTTGTCAAAACGGAGGAGGAATGCGAATGACCAAGTTTGCTCAAGCTGGTGCTGCTCTGGCGGTCATAGCTCTGGCCGTGACGGGCGCGAACGCGCAAACCAAAAAATACGGCTCGGAAGCCGGTTGGGACATCTTCGTCAACGACAAGCTGGGACCGGGCTGCCTGATCGCCAAGAAGCTCTCGCCTGAGGTGCAGCTCCTGATGGGCATCGATGCGAGCGCCGCCCAGAAGGTCGGCTATATGTCGCTTTATACGAAGGCCGATGCGAGCGTAACCGAAGGCCAGCAGCTCTCGGTGAGCTTCGATGTCGATGGGCAGAAATTTTCCGGAACGGCGACAGGGCAACAGTTGCCGGGCTTCCGGGGCGGGACGGTCCCGGTCAACAACGTCGACTTCATCTACGATCTGGCCAAGAAACACACGCTGACAATCACCCCTGAGGGCCGCCAGCCGATCGTGGTCAGCCTCGCCGGCACCGATGCAGCGTTCAAGGCTCTGCGTTCCTGCCAGGAGACGCAGAAGCCCTCATAGCAGGAGCATGATCCCGCACCGGAGGTCGGCGCAGCACAAAACGTTGCAGACTTTCGGGTAGGCTTACCCTCCAAAAGAAGAGCTAGCGCGGAACGAAAGGCTCCACCTCAAGTCATTCCGCGCTGGACCCCGTCCGCAGCTTCACGCCGACCTTGACCATTTAGTGCCCCTGAGGCGCCGACTCGTCGCGGATCGAAGCCCTCCACCAGCCGCGCAGGGTTGTGCACGTTGGCGCGAGACCAGCGACGAATACCAGCAGGCCAGCGCCCCGTTGGAGGGTTAACGGTCGGCATTCCCCCATGACCGGAGGTTGCATTCGCAGAGACTAATAAAATCGGAACATTGAATACTCTGGCGAGTTCGGACTGGTCCATGGATCAACCGGGATCGAAGGGAGCCCCACAATGGCCGACGATCATCATCCCGACACGCCGCGCAACCGCGGCGACTACGATGCCCCTCATACCAGCCCGATCACGCCGGGCGAGGATGCACGCACCGTCATGATAAACAGGGTTGCTTGGGGTGCGGTTTTCGCCGGCGCCGTCCTGGCGCTGGTCATTCAGATCATCCTCAATATGATTGGCATTGGCGTCGGCGCCGCGACTCTCGACGCCGGTTCAGCCAACAACCCAGCGGCTTCGACGTTCTCCATCGGCGCCGGCATCTGGTTCGCTATATCGGGTATTTTGGCGGCACTTGCGGGAGGCTATGCCGCTGGGCGATTAGCTGGCATGCCAAGGGAATCCACCGCGGGCTGGCATGGATTGACGGCTTGGGCCGTTTCCACGTTGGTTATTGTCTATCTTCTGACCACGACGATCGGGGGAATACTAGGCGGCACGTTGAGCTCACTCGGCAACATTGCGGGCACTGTTGGACAAACGGCTGCCCAGGCTGCCAGGCAGCCCGGCGGGTCTGACGCATTCTCGGCAATCCAGCAGGCACTACAAGCCAGTGGTGCTGACAATGCAGCAATTGCTGCCATGCGCGCCGCCATTACCGGCGACCCGGGCCAGGCCCAACAGGCGCGGGAGCAAGCGGCACAGGCGCTCGCGCATTCGCGAAATATCCCGATCGAAGAAGCCCGTAACCAAGTCTCGCAATATCAGCAACAGTTTCAGGATACCGCACGGAACGTTGCGCATACCACCGCAACCGCTACTTCAACCGGTGCGTTGCTTGGCGCGGTCGGCCTGATCCTGGGAGCGATAGCAGCCTGGTTCGGCGGACGCATGGGCGCGGTCGATCCCACAATGACCGCCGGTTTGCCGCTGCCGACCAGGCCGTCGCGTTCCAGCGAACCTGCCGGCGCCGTGGCGCGCAGGGACGGCGAAGCTATCCGCCCCGAGCAACGGCCACACTGAACGGGTTGGCTCAATGACCGGAACGGCGCCAGCGGTTAAGTCCTGGCCGATGCCGTTGCGCCGTCCCCGGATCAATTGGCTTTGCGGGAGAGGACTGCCTCAACCGAATTGCAATGTCCTAAGCCCCAGCCAACGCCTTGAGCCGGTCGAGCGCCGCGGCCAGGCCCTTCAGCGAGACAGACAATGCGAGTTCCTTCTTGTCCATGCTCTGGACCTTGATCTTCAGCGCCGTGCCCGCGCGCAGCACTGCGACCGTCTTGGCATCCAAGCCAAGCGGCACGATGCAGCCTCCGGGCAGGCAGGTCACAAAGCTTAAAGGCGCGCGCGGTTGGCCGTCATCAACCTGGAGCGTGGCGCCTGATTCGAGCAACAACCCGAAGGGAAGCACGAGATTGCCGGAAACGCCGCCGTCTGCACCCTTGCCCAGCTCAATCGCGAGCAGCCTCTGCCCATTCTGCTGCGTCTGCTGCTGAGACACTGCGCAAACCGCCTTGGGCACGCCCTGGCAGGTCAGGCTCCAGTCCTGATAGGTTTCCTGCAAGGAAGATGCACCACCGGGTAGCGTTGAACCGGCATCCTGCGCCGCCGCTGGCACAGACGCCATTATCAAAGCCGCCGCGGCTGTCGTGCAAGCACGAAACCAACTGAACATCAGCACCTATCGATCCTCTTCTGGTTGAGCTGGCAGAGCCACTGTTTAGCTCAGGTAGCAGCAATGCATGCAGGCTGTCGAGGAGGTCGTCGAGGTTTCATCCCGCGCTGGGCAGGACGCCGCTGTTCTTCTCCGGCCATTGGGTTTTTGGCTTGAAGCAGCTTATCGGATTGGACGCCTCGACCTCACGCCATCTCCGGCCGCAACCCAAGCGCGGTCCGATCGATCACCTCGCGCAACGCGAAGGACGAGTTGATCTTGGTCACGTGCGGCATGGCCGAAAGCCATTGCTTGTGGATGCGCTCGTAGTCGGCCAGGTCTTTTGCGGCAATACGCAGAATGTAGTCGTACTCACCCGACATTAGGTGGCAGGAGAGCACGTTCGGGCAGCGCTTGATCGCCGCCTCGAATTCGGTGAGCGTCTTCTCAAACTGCCCGGATAGCGAGATATGCACGATCGCCGTCATCTGATGGCCGAGCGCGGCATTGGAAAGCCGCGCGTGATAGCCCTGGATCACCCCTGATTTCTCGAGATTGTCGAGGCGCCGCGAGCAGGCCGACTGCGAAAGCCCGACCGCCTCGGCCAGCGAGGCGTTCGAGATGCGGCCGTCCTTCTGAAGAGTCTCCAAAATGGCGATATCGATCCTGTCGAGGGGCATTTCTCGTGAATCCTTCGAAGCCAATGCGAAAACGCGCAACGAATATCCATTTCAGCCCAGTTTCGCAAACGATTTCGCAAATACATTCGGACGATTTGATGGGATACTTTCCCTAACCAGAAGACGAGGAGGCCTGGAATGCGCGTCGGTTGCCCGAAAGAAATCAAGAATCACGAATATCGCGTCGGGCTCACCCCGGGCTCGGTCCGGGAATATGTCGCGCACGGACATGACGTAGTGGTCGAGGCCGGCGCAGGCGCAGGCATCGGTGCCGACGACAATGCCTATCGTGCCGCTGGCGCGACGATTGCCAAGACCGCCGAAGAAGTCTTCGCCAAGGCGGACATGGTCGTCAAGGTAAAGGAGCCGCAGCCCAACGAGTGGGTGCAACTGCGCGAAGGCCAGATCCTCTACACCTACCTCCACCTTGCGCCCGACCCGGAGCAGACCAAGGGCTTGCTTGCCTCCGGCGTAACAGCGGTTGCTTACGAGACGGTCACGGACGACCGCGGCGGCTTGCCGCTGCTCGCGCCGATGTCTGAAGTGGCGGGCCGCCTGTCGATCCAGGCCGGCGCAACGGCGCTGCAGAAGGCCAATGGCGGACGTGGCGTGCTGCTGGGCGGCGTGCCTGGCGTGCTGCCGGGCAAGGTCGCCGTCATCGGCGGCGGTGTGGTCGGCCTCCACGCGGCAAAGATGGCCGTCGGTCTTGGCGCCGACGTCACCATCATCGACCGCTCGATCCCTCGCCTCAGGCAACTCGACGACATCTTCAACGGCCGCGTCCATACCCGCTATTCGACTGTCGAGGCGCTCGAGGAAGAATGCTTCTCGGCCGACATCGTCATCGGCGCCGTGCTGATCCCCGGTGCGGCCGCTCCCAAGCTGGTCACCCGCGAGATGCTGTCGGGGATGAAAAAGGGCTCGGTCCTAGTCGATGTCGCAATCGACCAGGGCGGCTGCTTCGAGACCTCCCATGCGACAACCCATGCCGAGCCGACTTATGAGGTTGACGGCATCATTCATTACTGCGTCGCCAACATGCCGGGCGCCGTGCCGGTCACCTCCGCGCATGCGCTGAACAACGCGACGCTGCATTACGGCCTGCAGCTCGCCGACAAGGGTCTGAAGGCGATCATCGACGACCAGCACCTGAGGAATGGCCTGAACGTTCACAGGGGCAAGATCACCAACCGCGCCGTCGCCGAGTCGCTCGGCTACGAAATGGCCGAACCGAAGGCCGTCCTCGCGGCCTGACCAGCGTCGGCAACGTCTTAGAATCCGCTCTCCCCGTCCTTTACGGTCCTTTACGGGGAGAGGGTAAGGATGAGGGGCGGCGCCTGCGTCAGGCGAATTGCGGAACGCTATCTAGACCAGCCGCGGGCACTCACATAGCCCACGATGACGTGTAGGTGCCGTATTCCAATCCGTGCGCGTGCTGTTGAAGCCAGAACAGGTACACGCGGAGAGACCAAGTCTGCTGGTCACCATAGGCAGCGTGTACGACTGAGGAACCAATAGTGCTGCTCTCGATAAGCCTGGACACGTGTTCTATTTCTTTCGTCGCCTCTTCGACGGTCATGTTGGCGACGTTTCCAAGATAGCCACCGGCAATGCCGAACAGTGCGGGATTCGAGGCTACCCCGTTCGCATGTGGCTTGAGGATTTCTCCTTCTGCGTCGCCAGCCTCCACTTCGGACGCATGCTCGTCAGGCAACTCACCCACCTTCGAACCGGTAACGTCCTTAGCGTCAGAAGAAAGCTTTACTGGCGCGTGGTACCAAGCCCGGCCTGAGACCGATGAAATATCCATGTCGCCGCCAGCCCTCCAGCTGAACCCCCAATTGAACGGGATTTCCAGAGGCTTGGTTTGCGACGGCAACCTTGCGCCATGCTGTATTGGGCGGCTCGTGTTGAGAGGGCCTTCGCGCCGGCTCTCGCCTAAAGTTTTGCTGGCGGGGTTTGGTCGCGCTCGATCCGGCATTGATAGCAATTATTCCGCGCAGAGCGCACATGCACATAAGCGATGTCGTCGCGCTCCAAGAGCGCCTCGGCGCGCGAGATGATCGCTTGCGTCGGCACCACGGCACCAGTGCCGTAGACGATGCGATTATCCCTGTCGTAGCCGCGCACGATATAGTCGACACTGGTCAGCATCTCGGGAAGTTCCTCGCCTTCTTCCGCCCGCTCGCATTCCTTGGCATGCAGAAAGATCGGTCCTGTTTCCGCATAGGGTTGCAACGCCGGGAAGGGCCGATAGGCGAGGATGAGATACCCCTCCCCTTCGGCAATGTCCTTGAGGCAATGACGGCAAGGCACACCGTCGCCGTCTGAGATGCGGCGTTCGGGCGTGAAGCCGTAAGCGTCGGGTCCGCCGAGCTGCAGGGCACGCACATCCTGGGTCGGCAAAGCTGTGAAACGGATAGTCATCGTGAAGCTCCGTCACTCCTGATCGATAGTCATCAGCTACCGACAGGAGCGGCGTCGAGCCACCCGATTCCTGCGATCCTTCGGGCTGAGTTGAGATACAGGTGGAACCACCTGCATCTCCATGCACCTAATCTCGCATCACGCTCCCTGCACGCTCGTCAAAGCTCATGGGCCGCACCAACTCGTGCGATTGCCCCACCGGCGAGAAACCGAGCTTCTGATAGAGCGGCAGTGCTGCCGGATGATCGAGAGTGCAGGTCTGGACGGTGATGAATGTCGGCGACGCCGACCACGCAGCCTCGATCGCCGCGCCCAGGAACCAGCGGCCCATCCCCTGTCCCATCGCCTGCTCCATCATGCCGAAATAGGCGAGCTCGACACTCTCGGGCAGATGCGGCTTCAGATCGAAGAACCCGGCCGGCACGCCGTCGAGATAGAGAACTCGGATGTCTCTGCCCGGCGCTGCGAGCCCTTCCGCAAGCTCATCGTCGGAGAGCCGTAACGCATTGACCCAGTGCCATTTGCGGCCAACCCGGTCCATGAGGTAGCGGTAATAGTGCAGCGGGATGTTACGCGCCTTCAGAAGCGCGATCTGCCGGCCGACGGGCAAAGGTGGATAGTGAGCGGGCGGCGCCGTCATCTCGAGGAAGGTGACGGTGACTGGGATTCTCTGATCATCGACTCTTTCTGCCATCGACCGCCTCAATCCTTTCCGGTGACCACAGGCGTGTCGCTGCGGCCTCCCCATTCCGTCCACGAGCCGTCATAGAGCCGGTTTGCCGTGTGTCCCAGCGACTCGAGCGCAAGCGTGATCACGGCCGCGGTGACGCCAGAGCCGCAGGAAGTGACGACGGTTTTCGTAAGGTCGATGCCGGCCTGCTCGATGGCCGCTCTGAGTTCGTCGAGCGGCAGCAACGATCCCTCATGCGATAGCGCCGTGGCCGGCAGGCTTTTCGCGCCCGGCATATGCCCCGCGCGAATGCCGGGTCGCGGCTCGGGCTCGGTGCCGGCGAAGCGGCCCGCGGGCCGTGCATCAGCCACCTCCGCGCTCTGCTCGGCAACGATGGACTTCATCTCATCAAGCGAGACCACGCGCCTTGCGTCGAAATTGGCATGGAACACGCAGGGTGCGATCCTTGTCTGCTCGGCGGTCAGCGGCCGCCCTTCCCGCTTCCAGCGGTCGAGCCCACCGTCGAGAATATAGACCTGGAAAACACCCATCACGCGGAACATCCACCAGACGCGCGGCGCCGAAAATACACCCGGGCCGTCATAGACCACGATCGTGTCGTCCGCCGACACGCCCATCGAGCCGGCGTAGCGCGCGAACACTTGAGGACGGGGCAGCGTATGCGGCAGCTTCGAATCGGGGTCGACGACCTCGTCCTGGTTGAAGAAGACGGCGCCGGGAATATGCCCCGCATCATACTCAGCGCGCGCATTGCGACCCTGCGTCGGCAGGTACCACGAAGCATCGACGATCGACACGCCCGGCGTGCCGATCCGGCTTTGCAGCCAATCGGCGTCGATTATGAACGGACTTTTGTCGGCCATGTCCTTCCCTCCGACCATGTGGTGTCACGATCCGAAGTCCACGCTGACCCGACACCAGACTCGTTCGAACTCGAAATCACGACGCTCGCCGAATCTTGCATATTCGCTTCACGCTCAAAAGGCCCAGGCCACTGTAAACTTGAGAACAGCACACCCCATATAGCTTGCCGATAGGGCGGAATTGGTGCGGATACCAGCCGTTGGAGCGGTCAGCGCAAGGACGGCTGATAGGAGGCGAGGATCTAGGGAGCACCGCAATGATCAAGCGAATCTGGCACGGCTACACAACACTGGCAAATGCCGATGCCTATGAGCGCCTGCTCGACACCGTCATTTTCCCAGGTATCGAGGCCAAGAAGATTCCCGGCTATAGATCGATCGAGTTGTTCAGGCGTGAGCTCTCCGACGAGGTCCAGTTCACGACGGTCATGACCTTCGATTCGGTCGACAACGTCATCGCCTTTCAGGGGCCCGACTACGATCTGGCCTATGTGCCGGAAGAAGCCCGCAGGGTGCTGAAGCGCTGGGACCAACGCGCGGCCCATCACGAGCTCCGCCAGACCCGGCTGTACGATTGAGCCCGTGTATTGCTCTATTGCGGCAGAGGCCCGAAGCGGATGCGGAACCGGCGGTTCTCGCGCCCCTTCTTCTCGATCTTGCCGATATGGATTTCCCCGACCTCGCCGGTCGCCCTCACATGCGTGCCGCCGCAGGGCTGACTGTCGACCACCGCGTTGTCGCCGATGCAGACCAGCCGGATACGGCCGGTGCCTGACGGCGGACGGACGTTCTTCGACTTCACCAGTCCCGGATTCGCCGCGAGTTCCTCGTCGGTGATCCAGCGCGTGAAGATGGGATGGTCGGCCGCGACAAGATCGGCGAGCGCCTTTGTCACGTCCTCCTTGTTGTAACCGGCCTCCGGAATGTCGAAATCAACACGCGAGTCATCCTCTGCCACAGCCGCCCCGGTGATTGGGAACGGACAAACGACCGTGAGCAGATGGCACGCTGTGTGCATGCGCATCAGCCGGTAGCGACGCTCCCAGTCGATCGCAAGCCTGAGCGGCTCCCCGGGCTCGGGAACCGAAACTCCCGCCGCCGGAATGTGGATGATCTCTTCCTTGCTCTCGCCGGTTACCGTGCCGGCGATGGCGATGCGTTCGCCACCAGCGCGCTCGAAATGGCCGGTGTCGCCGGGTTGGCCGCCCGAGGTCGCGTAGAAGATCGTGCGGTCGAGGATAATCCCGCCGCGTTCGTTGACGCGCACAACCGCCGCTTGCGTGTCGCTGAGATACGCATCCTCGCGGAAAAGCGCTTCGGTTTCGGCCATTACGGCACCGCCTCATAAGGAACTGGGATCGCGGGCGCCTCTTCCATCCAGCCCGGTACAGGAAGGTTCTTGGAGCGCAGAAATTCAGGGTTGAACAACTTGGACTGATAGCGGTTGCCGTAGTCGGCGAGGATCGTCACAATGGTATGACCGGGGCCGAGCTCCTTGGCCAGCCGGATTGCGCCAGCGATGTTGATGCCGGTCGAGCCGCCGAGGCAGAGCCCCTCCTCCTGCACCAGGTCGAATACGATCGGCAGCGCCTCCTCGTCGGTAATCTGCCAGGAGAAATCGGGCGTGAAGCCTTCGAGATTTGCGGTGATCCGCCCTTGGCCGATGCCTTCGGTGATCGAGCTGCCCTCGGCCTTCAAGACCCCTTCGGTGTAGAAGCTGTGGAGCGCGGCGCCGAGAGGATCGGCAAGCCCGATCTTCACGTCCGGCTTCTTTGCTTTGAGCCCGATGGCCACTCCGGCAAGCGTTCCTCCTGTTCCGACCGCCGACACGAAGCCGTCCACCTTGCCGCCAGTCTGCTCCCAGATCTCCTGGGCAGTGGTACGGATATGGCCGTCGCGATTGGCGACATTGTCGAATTGGTTCGCCCAGATCGCGCCGTTCGGGTCGGTGCGGCCGAGCTGCTCGGCGAGCCGGCCGGAAATCTTCACGTAGTTGTTCGGGTTCTTGTACGGCACGGCCGGCACTTCGATGAGCTCGGCGCCGAGCACGCGCAATGCGTCCTTCTTTTCCTGGCTCTGCGTGTCCGGGATGACGATCACGGTGCGGTAGCCAAGCGCCTTGGCGACCACAGTGAGGCCTATACCGGTGTTGCCGGCCGTCCCTTCGACGATCACGCCCCCGGGCTTGAGCAGCCCCTTTTGTTCCGCGTCGCGTATGATGAAGAGACCGGCGCGGTCCTTCACCGATTGGCCGGGGTTCATGAATTCTGCTTTGCCGAGGATGTCGCAGCCTGTCTCCTCGGAAGCGCGCCTAAGGCGGATCAGCGGCGTATTGCCGATCGCGTCGATAACCGAGTTGAGCATGGAATTTCCCTTGGTCGAGAGTCGGGGGACCCTAAGAATGCCGGACGCTGCTTTCAAGGGCGGATTTTGCGCGGCCGCGCAGCGAAAGAGACGAAAATACCCGAAACCATCATTGATATGACCAGCAGACGCCGCCTTCCGACCCATGTCTGGAACTTCAGCGTATCCGCGCGATGATGTGGTTGGCGAGCGCGACATAGTCGCCGTCGAAATGATGGTCGCCTGCGGTCCTGATAAGCTCCGCGCCGCTGCCGGCGAGCTGATCGCAAACGCTGTCGTCATCGTCAGCGCCATAGATGCATTGCACGATCGAGGGCGGAATCCTGGTGACGTCCAGAAGCGTGGGATGCGACGTATCACCCTCCATCCCGAACCAGCCCGTGACGTCGAATTCGAATGTCGCCCAGCGGCCCAACCCCAATAGCGAAAGGAGGGACACACGAGCTTTCACGTCGGGCGGCAGCTTGTTGTAGGCGGCCGGGAGCACGTCCGCGCCGAACGAATAGCCGATCAGCACAACGCGATGCACGTTCCAAGCCTTGGAATAGTGCTTCATGATGGCCGCCAGGTCTGCCGCTATCGTCTCGGGCGACCTTTTCGTCCAGAAATAGCGAAGCGAGTCGATACCCACTGTCGGCACGCCTGCTTGCGCAAGCGTTTCTCCCACCTGCCGGTCGATGTCGCGCCAGCCACCATCACCGGACACCACGATTGCCATCGTGTCGTAGCGCGCCGTGGAGGGAAGGACTGCCAGAGGCAAGCCTGCCAACGGATTGTCTGCCGGTGCGGCAGTCTGCGCCAAAACAGTCTCAAGTGCGGCCGTCAACGCGTCTGTTTTCTCGCCGGTCGCCATCTTGCGGTCAATCGCAAATCCTTGGGCGATCAGCTCGGACACGTGCGCTGCGCCCGCCTGATCTGCCCCTGGGGTTTCAACCACGGTTACCTGGCCAGGCAGCGCACCCGCCTGCATGCCATAGATCCAACCTTTCCCGTCGGGCGTCTTGTGATGCGGCGCACCGCTGCAGAGCTCGCGACGCAAAGGCAGGTCTCCGGTCGGATCGACCGCGATGAACCGGCCGATTGTCTGGAGGGGTGATTGCCCCGCCAGCGCCAGCACCATCGAGCCGCCGCCCCCTGCACCTGCGAGCATAGGATCCATATAAGCCTCCGAGCCCACCGACCGTTGGATCAGCTGGCTCAGTTTCTCGATATCGCTGATGAAATAGACGCAATCTTCGCCGGACTCTGCCTTGGCAAGCGTCTTGCGCAGATCTATCCCGACCACCAGCGCTCCGGACGCTGCGAGTTTCCGTGCGGCCACCCAGTCACGATTTGTATACCCGCCTATGTCCGAGAACAGGAAAACGATGCCCTTTGCCGGAACGGTCGGCCGAACCAGTTCGGCGACGGAGAGCGTGTCAGTGTAAGGCAGCGGCTCAGGACGCATCCAGTAGACTGTGAACGCAGTCGCAGCGATCACCGCCGCCACGCTGAGACGGAAAAGAATTCTGCGCCTCACTTCGCAATCACCCCCCGAATTCCGCCACTGATGAGCACGGTGACGTCGGCGATCGCAAGCAGCGGGTTGAGACCACCGGCCACCGCCATATAGCGGGGCGACCACACTGGGTCGAACTTGTTCTTGAAGGCGCGCAGCCCCCGAAAATTGTAGAACGCCTCGCCGTGGTCGAATGCCGCGCGGCCGACGCGGTGCCACATAGGTGCGGCAGGGTTCTCGGAGAGGCCGGCCAGTGGCGCCATACCAAGCGTGAACCATTGGTAGCCCTCCTGCTTGAAGTGCAGCAGCAGGCGGGCGAACAGCACCTCCATGCTTCCCTTCGGCGCGTCCGGGTGGAAGCGCATGAGGTCGACTGTCGCCTCTTCCTTCAGCGCCGTGATCAGAATGTTGGCAAAAGCAAGAATGCGGCCGTTCTGCTTGAGCACGGCCACGGGCTGCGCGGTGATATAGCCTCGCTCGAATGCGCCGAGCGAAAAACCCTTCTCGCGCACCGCATGTTCGGCCAGCCACGCGCTCGAAACGCGTTCCAATTGGTCGAGCACATTGCCAACTTGCTCGGCCGACAGGACTTCGAAGACGATGCCGTCGCGATCGGCCTTGTTGAGAGCCGTGCGGATCGAGGCGCGTTTCGAGCCCTTGAGGTCAAAGGTTTCGAGCCTGACCCTCGCCTCCTCTCCAAGCTTGAAGGCCGAAAGCCCGGCGTCGGCATACATCGCGAGGCTCTCGGCCGGCACCTCGTAGAAGACGGCCCGTCCGCCATGCCGCCGTGCGAGCTCGACGAAGCGCCAGACCAGTTCCTCATGAGCGTCGGGATTGCCGATCGGATCATAGAGCGCAATCCACGAGCGGCCGCGCTTGCCGTACATCAGGAAAGCGTCGCGGCCGGCGGAAAAGAGCAGGCTCTTGTCTCCCATTCGCACGAGATTCGCATCGGCTATGGGCTGGTTTTCGACGACAGCAACTGCGTCGCAGAGTTCGTCGGCTCCCGGCCGTGAGCTTTTGCCCGTCGGCGGACGCGTCAGCAGCCACACGGAAACGGCGCCCGCAGTCAGCCCGACTCCGAGCGCTGCCCGGAGGCTGCGCGGCGCTGTCGCGCCGAATTCGAACTGCCACCACAGCTCGTGCGAATAATCGACTTCCTTGTAGACGAAGAACAGTATCGCCAGCCCAAGAGCCAGGATGACACCGATACAGAGCCACCATCCCGGCGACAACCTGTCCTGGGTGAGCGCGGCAGGCCGATTGAAGATGTTGCGGGTCAGCAGCAGTGCTCCAACCAGCACCGAAAGCAACAGTGCCTCGCCGACTTCGAAGCCCTTAATGAAAGCAAGGACGATCGAAATCCCGGCAAGCACGATCGTCATCCACCAGGCGCCGTCGAGGCGGTGCACGAGACCCCTTCCCGCGAAAATCATAAGCAAGCCGATGATGCTGGCGATGAAGTGGCCGGCTTCTACGACAGGAAGCGGAATTGCCGCCTGCAACCAGTCCAGCTTTTCATTCAGCGTCGGCGTGACGCCGGAGAAGACGAGCATGGCGCCGAGCACGACGGCAAAGGTCGAGAGCACGACGGGGACCAGCGCTATCGTGCCTCGCGCAAGCGCCACATTTGCGGCGGCCGCTCGCCTCAACTCGGCGACGGTGAGCGCGATCACCGCCACGACCAGCGGCACGACATAATAGATGACACGGTAGAGCAGCAGTGCGCCGACCAGCCCGTCAAGCGGCACCTTGCTGCCAAGCGCGCCTAGGATGACGGTCTCGAATATTCCGACGCCGCCAGGCACGTGGCTCAGTATACCGAGTCCGACGGCGACGGCGTAGACCGAGAGCATGGTTGGGAAATCTACGGAACCTGGAGGGAGCAGCACCCAGAGCACCAGCGCGGAAGCGATCAGGTCCACGAGCGTGGCGCCGAGCTGCAACGCGAGCGCTCCCGGTCCGGGGAGAGCTATGCTGCGCCCGAACAAGGTGACCTGTCGCGGCGCCACTGCCGCCGCGATGAACGTCGCGCCGACGAGCGCAAGGATCAGGATCGCCACTGCCCGGACCGAGAAAGCTGGCAGACCCACAAGGGCTGCGAGCCTGGCGTCCGCAGCTGCAAGGCCGAGCCCGCCGACGAACAAAAGGCCAAAGCCGAATGCCGCGGTCACATATGCGATGATACGGGCGATGTCTTCGGGAGATACGCCGAGTGGCGAATAGAAGCGGTAGCGGATGGTTCCGCCGGTCAGAGGGCCAAACCCGGCAATGTTGCCGACCGCGTAGGCGCAGAAGCTGGTGAGGGCGATTTGGCTGTACGGCGCCTTGCGGCCGACCAGTGCGAGCGCCTGGCGATCGTAGATCGAGAGTGCCGCGAAACTCACGGCGGTGAAGGCCAGCGCCAGGACGACGTCCTTCCAGGAGGTGGTTTCGATGACTGCCACGAGGTCGTCGAAGACCACGTCGTCGAGCATGCGGCTCAGCGCCAGCGCCGAAAGCGCAACAACCGTAAGTATAGCCACCGCGAAAATGCGTGCACGATTGCGCTCCCAGAAGCTCCCGTTTTCCGTTTCGGCAGCGCTCTCTGCGGTGTTTTCGATGTCAAGGCTCATGAGCTATGGCCCGAGTTTGTCATATGCGCATCCAGCCTTCGGATTTGATGCAAATTTGCACGCCGGCGCCAGGGGCGGTGACGTTCCAAGCCTCGCAATAGAGAAAGCATGCCGCAAAGAATCCATTTTAGCGTGTCTGCGGCTAACCTCCAATTGTGGCGGACGCACTGCACGACAGACCGGACGAGCACGCTAATTCAGACTGTGACCATCTGTCGCTGGCCCTGCGATGCGGCTGTCGGCGGGAAGTCTGGGTCCAACGTCGGTGATGCCTCCATGGTTGCAACGCAAGGCTCCCGGTTGTGTGATCAATCCCACATCCAGCGAACCGCGGTCGATCTAAGCTGAACACGTTTCAGGGTTGGGCTGGGGCAGGTCACGCGGGAGGAGCATCGTGTCCATTCCGACCATGCGATCCATATTGCGATTCTACCGAAACCGCCGGGCGCGCCAGCTGGAAGCCCGGACCATCGCCGAGATGGATGCCTCCTTTCTGAAGGACATCGGAATGAGTGGGGCTCCCCCATGGACCTTGATCGATATGGGTAAGCGCCCGCGCAAATAGCTGTCGCAGGAAGCTTGGCGCACCTCGAGATCGAGGCTGGAGCGGCGTGCACTCCGATGACAACGCGACGCCGCTCCAAGTTCACGGATCGGATCTATCCGAAAATGTCATGCCTTTCGGTCCGAATGCTCGAGCTTAAGCCGCCCGCGCAGCTGGCTTCCTGCCGAAGCGGCGCTTGCCACGGAACGGCTTGCGCTCTTGGCGGGGTCCGCGTGCGTCGCCATGCGCCGGCTTCCCGCCGCCATGGGCTCGATGTGGCTTGGCCTCGGCCTGTCGCAGCGCATCCTTCTGTTCGCGACCGGGCTCTCTCAACCGGGCTGCATTGCCCTCGCGCGGCACAGGTCTTGGGTCGGGCTCACCTGTGTGGTCGGCAACGACGGTCAGCCGCTTGCGGATGACGCGCTCGACGGCGCGCAGCTTGGCGCTCTCCGCGGGATCGCAGAGCGTGATTGCGACGCCAGAAGCCCCATTTCGGCCGGTGCGGCCGATTCGATGGACATAGCTCTCGGCCTCATCCGGCAGGTCGAAATTGATGACGTGGCTGATGCCCGGCACGTCGATGCCGCGCGCGGCGATGTCGGTTGCGACCAGGATCCGCACAGAGCCGTCGCGGAAGCCGTTGAGCGCCCGCTGGCGGGCATTCTGCGATTTGTTACCGTGAATGACCGCCGCCTCGAAGCCGTCGCGCTCGAGGTCGCGCGCAACGCGGTCGGCGCCATGCTTGGTGCGGGCGAAGATCATGACAGATGTGATCGCCGGATCGGCGAGCATGTTGGCCAGCACTTGTCGCTTCTGCTTCAGCCGCGCCATGATCAGCTTCTGCTCGATTTCCTGAGCCGTCGTGCCTTGCGGCGCGACTTCGACGCGAACGGGATCGCGAAGCAGGCTTTGGGCGAGTTCTTCGATTTCCTTCGGCATGGTTGCCGAGAACAGCGCCGTCTGGCGCGCGGGATGCGTCGCCTTCGAGAGCCGCCGGACATCGTTGATGAAGCCCATGTCGAGCATGCGGTCGGCCTCGTCGAGTACCAGCCAGGTCGTCTCCGAAAGGATCACGTCCTTTTCCCGAACGAGGTCCATCAGCCGACCGGGTGTGGCAATCAGTACGTCGATGCCCGGAGCGATCCTCCTCACCTGGCTGTTGCGCGACACACCGCCAAGCACCAGCGCGGTCGAGATGTGGGCGCCCTTCGCCAGCAGGCGGAAGGTCTCGTCGATCTGGACGGCGAGCTCGCGCGTCGGCACCAGCACCAGCGCACGCGCTGTCTTCGGCCGGCGTTTCGTGCCGAGCCCGATGATTTTTGACAGGATCGGCAGCGCGAAGGCCGCCGTCTTGCCCGAGCCGGTCTGGGCGATGCCGAGGATGTCGCGACCCGCGAGCTGCGCAGGGATAGCGCCAGCCTGGATCGGCTTCGGTTCGATGAAGCCGGCTCCGATGGTCGCCTTGAGCAGACCTCCGGAAATGCCGAGCGCTTCAAAATTGCCCGTCAGGGCATTGTTTTCGTTGTTCAATCTATTCTTCTTTCAACGGCCCTCGCGGCCGCAAGCCTTTTGTGGCAGGGCGCAACCTGCCGACATGATCATTCATTGGAAACGACAAGGCGGCGGGCGGCCTGCCCGCGCGGCTGCGCTGTCGTGCCCGCTGCCTCATGCCGCGGGGCTCTTTCGCCGCCACCGAAGAATCCGGGAGGGGAAAGCAGACGCAACCAAGTCCTATTCGAAAGGAAAGCCGGAAGCCCGGCCCAAGCGCCTATGAGGCGGCATATGGAGGAGTTCGGCCGAGAACGCAAGCAAATTGATGCTGCAGTGCAAAATCAAGCCGGAATAGCCATTCCCCACATCAGCTATTGCTCGCGTTCTCCGCCAGCTCGAGCAGCTTCAGAACCGTGTTCCAGTTGCGCGCCGTATTGCCGACGCCAATGCCTTTGTCGAATTTTACCGCAAGTTTCGACGTGCCGAAGCCGTGCGGCGTATGCAGATAAGCCACCTTGTCAACGATCTCGATCCGCTCGCCGTCACGCGCGCAGGTGCGCAGCGCCTCGATCCTGCCCGGCTCGGGCTTCGCCTCCAACACCGCTGCGTGCAGGAATTTCGGAACCTTTACAGCATCGGGAAACGGGTTCTGCTCGACAAGCTTGCGCCATTCGGCAAGCGATGGCGCATAGATGGCCTTGGTGAAGCGGAACTTGTCCTCGCAGATTTCCGCGACGGTCTTCAGCATTTTGTCGCGCGGCATGGCCGTCTTCAAGAAGGCGTTGCCGCTGTTGATGTAGGTGCCGACGCTGTGGAACCCGGCCGCGGTCAGCGCCTCGCGCAGCGGTTTGGTCGGCAGCTGCGTCGCACCGCCGACGCCGCGAAAGAGGATGATGTATACGGTCACAGCTGCTGCTTGCTCACTTCGCCGTCACAGACCACTTGCCCTGACGCGCCACTCTCGTTCGAGGTCACCGGCGCTCCCTCTCCTCGCAAATACGGCGAACTATTTCGCCCTCTTTCACCCATTTGGGTAATGCGGTGAATTCCGGTCTCGGGCAAAATCACTGCCCTCGAAGACTCTGTTTTCGTGACCAACGGCAATTTCCGCCGGAGTTCGCACCAGCCGGAGACGCCCTTCCGGCTTGCCCCCGGACGAGTTGCGGCGGAGCGGTCGGCATTGACCACGACAATGCCGACCGTTTTTTTGATGGGATCCCGGCCACATTCTTGATGAGGCGGGATTCTAAACAAAAAGATCGACCTTTTCGAACTTCGTCACGTCGATCAGGCCGACGTCCGAAATCCTGAGTTCCGGGATGACCACCAGGGCCAGCAATGAGTGTTGCATGTAGGCATTGTTGAGCGAGCAGCCCAGCCTGCGCATCGCCTCCGTCAGCTTCTCCGCTTTGGCCGCGACAATCTCGGCGCGCTCGTCCGACATCAGCCCGGCGATCGGCATCTCGACCAGCGCAAGCTGCTGGCCTCTCGAGAAGATCACCACCCCGCCACCGACCTCGGCAAGGCGGTTCGCTGCGAGCGCCATGTCCTCCTTGTTCGTGCCGACCACGATCATGTGGTGGGAATCATGCGCGACCGTCGAGGCGATGGCGCAATCCTCGACATAGCCGAACCCGGAGACGAACCCGTTGACCACCGCGCCGGTGCCGCGATGTCGCTCGACGAGCCCGATCTGGCATACGTCGTTCTCACGATCCATTGCGACCAGCCCGTCCTCGACCGCGAGGTCGGCTTCGAGAGCGCGCGTCGGCGCCTGGTTCTCGATGACGCCGATCACGCGGGCACGGACCTCGTTCGCGCCCTTCGGAGCAACGATATCGAAATCCTTGGCCGCGAGCCTCTTACCGAGCTTCACCGTGTTCTTGGCGCTCTCGGGATAGTCGTAGGCCGCGATCTCGATTCCGAGCTTGCCGCCTTGCGCCAGCCTGACGCCGTGACCATAGACCTCGTCGATGCCGAGCGTCGGCAGGTCGGAAACGATCAGGAAATCGGCGAGCCGGCCCGGCGCGATCGAGCCCAGCTCGCGCTCCAGCCGAAAATGCTGCGCCGTGTTGATCGTCGCCATCTGGATCGCGGTCACAGGCTTCAGCCCTTGCGCGATGGCGTGGCGCACGACGCGATCCATGTGCCCCTCGTTGACGAGCGTGCCGGAATGGCTGTCGTCGGTGCACAGGATGAAGTTGCGTGGGTCTATGCCTGCCTCGGTCACCGCCTTGATCTGGGTTGCGACGTCGTACCAGGCCGAGCCCAGTCTCAGCATCGCCTTCATGCCTTGGCGCACACGGGCGATCGCATCCTCGACGCGCGTGCCCTCGTGATCATCCTCGGGCCCGCCGGCAACATAGCCATGGAAAGCCAGGCCGAGATCGCGCGAGGCGTAGTGCCCGCCGATCGTCTTGCCGGCCTTCGCCGTCGCAGCGATCTCGCCCGCCATCACCGGGTCGTTTGCGGCAACGCCGGGAAAGTTCATCACCTCGCCAAGCCCGATGATGTTCGGCCAGGTCATCGCCTCGGCGACGTCCTCGACGCTGAGTTGGGCGCCGGCATTCTCCAGCCCCGGCGCCGAGGGCACGCAGGAGGGCATTTGCACATGCACGTTGATGGGCATGGCGGCAGCCTCGTCGTGCATCAGGCGCACACCTGCGAGGCCGAGCACATTCGCGATCTCGTGCGGGTCGATGAACATCGATGTCGTGCCGTGCGGGATCACCGCGCGGCAGAACTCGGTGACCGTCACCATGCCGCTTTCGACATGCATATGGCCGTCACAGAGGCCGGGCACGAGATAGCGGCCGCCGGCATCGACCACCTTAGTCTCCGGACCGATCGCGCCGCTGGCGTCGGGCCCGCAATAAGCGAAGCGGCCGGCCGCGATCGCGAGATCCGTCGCGGGGATGATCTCCCCGGAATGGACGTTCACCCAGCGGCCGTTCTTGACGACGAGGTCGGCTGGGTTCCTTCCCATCGCGACGTCGACGAGCAGCGTTGCCACCTCGGTCCATGGCTTCGGTTTCTCCGTCATCAAGTCTCGCATGCTGGTCATCCTGGAACCATGATCCCGGAGAGCGGGATGAATGACTGCTCGCCAAACCCGACCTCCGATTCCGGCGAATGTGCCAAGACCCGATCGTCTTGACCAGTCGTCGCTCGTCAGGATCGGCAAAAAGCCTCGCGCTCAGGCATCTAGCCAGATGCCTACCCCAAAAAGCGGTAGCTCCTACCGCGAATGGCCTACCCTACTGACCGATGATGATGTTGGTTGAGATGGCCGCGCCTTCCGTATGGTAATTTGACGATCGAGAGGGGTGTCATGTCGCTGATGCGTCGTGCCGCAATCATGGCGGCGACCGTGGCTTTGTGCGGTCCGGTCGCAGCAATTGCGACCGAGCAGGTTGGCGAGGCGGTTCTGATCAAAACCTCCGTCACCGGCCAGGGTGGTCCGCTGGTCGCCAAGGATCCTGTTCACAGAGACGAGCGGATCCAGACCTCCAATTCGGGGCTCGGCCAGTTCGTATTCAGGGACGGCACAAAGCTGGCCGTCGGTTGGGGCTCGTCCGTCGTCATCGATAAATTCGTGTTCGACGACTCGAACTCCGTGAAGAAGCTGTCGATCAAGGCGGCGAAGGGGACGTTTCGCTGGATCAGCGGAAACTCGAAGTCCTCGGCCTACCAGATATTGACACCTGCCGGCACCATCGGGGTCCGCGGAACCGTCTTCGACTTCTATGTCGGCCGAGACGGGACGACTGCCGTCGTCCTGTTGAGCGGCCAGGCCCAGTTCTGCGGGGCCAATGGCTGCAGGCAGTTGAAGCAGCACTGCGACTGCGTGGTCGCCACGCCGGGCAGCGGCGTCAGCGACACCCGGCGAGTCAACCGAAGCATCTTCGCTACGCTTGGCAACCAGCGCGCCCTGTCCTTCCTGACGGGCACGCAGCGGCTCTCGACGGGTTTTGGCACGATGGGAACCAGCTGCGGCCTTTCGATGGCGGCGGCTGGGTCTTCCGACCCGTCACGCAACCCTGACAGCAGGGCAGAGACTCCTGCCAGGCCCAACAATCCAAATACCCCTGGCAAGCCGGATAGCCCAGCCAAGCCAGACAGCCCAGGCAAACCAAATAACACCGGCAAGCCAAATAACCCTGGCACCCCAAACCCGCCCGACAGGCCGAGCACACCGGATCGGCCGAGTACGCCCGACAAACCCGGCGGCCCAGATAAGCCCGACACGCCGGATACTCCCAATCAACCCGACAAGCCTGACAGCCCTGATACGGACAGGCATCACCACGATAGAGGCAGAGGCCATCACGATCATGGGCATGGCAGGGGCAACGGGCACTCAGACGATGACTCCGACAGCGACCATGGTGAACACGGCCATGGGCCTAATCGAAGATAAGAGCAGGCAATAGGGGCAGTAAGGCAAAGTACGAACAGCCCCGCCCTGCCCTACTGCCCTGCCTCCACATAGCCGGCCGCCTTCTCGACAGGCTTGGCGACAAAATGATCGTGCCTCCGCGATATCCGGCCATAGAATTCGTCCAGCGCGCCCAAAACTCCTTTGGCTTTCAGCCTTGCCACGCTGATCAAATTTCGGCTGCCGCCCGAGCGCGTGCGCAGGGCCTCGACAAGCTGTCGGTGAGCAAGCCTCAGCTCGACAAATTCCGCCGAACCGGCAACGAGCTCGTCGCCGACCAGCGCAAACAGCCTGGTCCGGCTGCTCTTCCCCTTCAGGGGCAGATCGCCTGCGTCGAGCAAGGCTGAGTTCGCAAGCGAATTTGCCGTGCCCTCGGACACCAGAATGTCGAAGCCGACCTCCTTGCAGGCGGATTCGATGCGCGCCGCGATGTTCACGGCGTCGCCGACGGCCGAATAGTTGAAGCGCGTCTCGGCACCCATGTTGCCCACGCAGGCAAGCCCCGTATGGATGCCGATCCCGATGCCGACCTTCTGCTCGGGGCCGAAGCCGAAGGCGTCGTCGGCATTGAGTCGGGCAAGCGTCTCGCGCATGCCCAAGGCTGCGCGAGCAGCTTTTTTGGGGTGATCGGCTACATCGACAGGGGCGTTCCAGAAAGCCATGATGGAGTCGCCGATGAACTTGTCGAGAGTGCCTTCGTTCGCCGTGACGTGCTGGCTGAGCGCGTCGAGCAGCGTGTTCAGGAAGCGCACAAGCTCTGTTGGAGAGAGTCGCTCGCTGAGCGCGGTAAAATTGCGCACGTCGACGAACATCACCGTCAATTCGCGTTCGTCTCCGCCGAGGCGCAGCGCATTTCGCGTGTGCTCGATGCGGTGGAGCAGCGAGGGCGAGAGATACTGGCTGAAGGCACGCCTTATCTCGTGGCGTTCCCGATCGGTCACCAGGAAGCGATATGCGGTTGCCGCGAAATGGGTGATCGTCCCCGCCACGATCGGAAACAGCGGGTCGAAGAGAAGCCCCGCATAGAAGAAGGCAAGCCATTACGCCAGGAGCGCAAGAACGGTGATTGCAAGGCCGCAGGCGAGCGCGACGGCCGGGCTGACGAAGAAGGTCAGCAGCACGAGAAGCCCGCCGATGACTGCGATGGAAAGGATCTCCAGGCCATTCGCCCAGTCCGGCCGAGAGAGGAAGTGGCCGGACAGGATCTGCTCGACGGTCTGCGCGTGCAGCGAGACACCGGGAACATTCTCCCCAAGCGCATCCGTTCGGATGTCCTGCAGCCCGGCAGCCGAGGTGCCGACAAAGACGATGCTGCCTTCGAGCGCGGCCTTCACCTCATCGGACATGCCGCCGGCCGCGAGCACCTTGCTGGCCGAGATGTATCGTTCGGCCCTGTCCGGACTGACATAGAGCCACAGCTCGCCCGCGGCGGTTACGGGAACGACGAACTCCCCGATCTTGACCAGGGTGATGGTATCGGGCGTGTCAGTGGCGCCGGCCAGCACATAGGTGGAGGCGCCCTGGGCGACACGCAGCGCTTCGATCGCGAGGTTCGGATAAAGCTGCTCGCCGTCGCTCAGGAACAGCGGAACTGCGCGAACGACCGCCGAGGGGTCGCCGGGGTTGAGGCTGATGTGCCCGATGCCCGCGGCATTGGCCGCGAGCTCGGGGCGCAGCGGTGTCGCTGCCTGCATATGCGGCGGCGCACCGGCGGGACTCTCGCCTGTATAGGCAAAGCCGGCCTTCACCCCGGGGTGATGGTCTCCCTGGTTGGACAGGCCGAAGCCGAGGACGACCGGCTTGTCGGCAAGCGAGCGAGCGAAGATCTCGTCATTGTCGGGCAGTCGATTGACGAGCGCCGGGTCGATCCCGGGAATTTCGCGAACGATCGCGCGAGGCGAAAGGCGGTCGGGCTCGGAAAAGAGGATGTCGAACGCGATTGCCGACGCCCCGGCATCCGCCAGCCTGTCGACCAGCTCTGCCATTCTGTCTCGAGGCCAGGGCCACTGGCCGAATTCCCTGAGCGAGGCCTCGTCTATGTCGACGACGCGAACCGGCATGTTCTCGAACGTACGCGGGGCGAGGCGCTGATACTCGTCGAAGGTCGCATCGCGGGCGAGCTTCAGCGGCTCGGGATTGCTGGCGCGCAGGATCGTGAGCCCCGCCACGATGAGGAGGCCTGCGACGACACCAACCTGCCGGGCGCGCGCCATGGCTGGAAACACCCTCTAGCCGAGCGGCCCGAGACCCCGATCGCTGGCAAGCAGACGGACAGCTGGGCGCGACGGCGCCTTACGCTGCATTTTTCCCGGCATCCGCGCAACGACAAACGTAACGCTGATCCAGACCGCCAAGTCGGTGAAGTCGAGAACAAAATAGGAACAAACGCCTTACTCCCTCGATTGAGGGGTCGTAAGTTCGCGGCCATATTGAACGAGGCCAGACGTGACCAGCCCCTGCCAGCCCGCGGGAGGGCGAAGCTTTTCCCGAGCGCTCCGCCGTAGACATTGCGATCGAAGAAGCCGGCGGCGACCCGCGCCGTGCGATCGAGGCGCTCCTTGGCGAGGTCGACCGGCTGAACCGGCGCCTGGCGCTGGTGAAGGGCGCCACCTCCTACGGCTTCTCGCGCGGCTGGGCTCGCCGGGAGGACTGATCGATGCCCGGGAGACGGATGGGTGAGCTATCCTATTCGGCGATCGACCGCGCCTACCCGTATCAGGTGGCGCTGCCCGAAGACATCTGCTGCATGCATAACCACACGCTGATCATGGAGTTCTGCCGGGCCCACGCCCTGGATTACAGGACGCGCCGTGTCACGGCGATCTGGTCTCCGATCAGGCAGGAGAAATTTCGACTCCACTGCTTCGCCGACCCTGCATCCGCCAGGGGTTTCAAGGATCATTTCGGCGGGGTGATGTTCGATCCGAAGCGCGATCGGGAAAATGCGAGGGCACAGGGAGCCTGGCATCGCAAGGACGAGTACGAACGGGTTCTCGAAAGTGGGCCGCTGAGTGTGCCCGATCTCTTGCGGAACTAGATGATCTTCGGCGACCGATCATTTTTCCCGACAAGCCACCCGCGCTGGCCGGCGTGCCGGCTCACAAAAGCTGGCGGGCGGTGACAGATGCGCGCTGTTGTCCAGCAACCGAATGATGTCATCCCGCAACACAAAGCAATGACCTCGTCAATAACTTACATCGAAGTATCGCTTGCCGGATTGAGAGGGATCCTCGAAGAGGATAGATCTTTCGATGCTTCGGGTGAACCATGGTGCCTTGGGGATAGGCCTTCACTCGACCAGGAGGGGATAAGCATGATTGCTTCGCGACGTGGTTTCTTGTCATTCACGATCATCGGTATTGTTACGGCAGCCTCTATCGGCACCGCGCTTGCAGGCCGTGGTGGCGGTGGCGGCGGCGGTGGCGGTGGCGGTGGTGGCGGTGGCGGTGGTGGCGGCGGCGGTGGTGGCGGCGGCGGTGGCGGTGGTGGCGGAAAAGGCGGTGGCGGCGGTGGTGGCGGAAAGGGCGGTGGCGGCGGCGGAAAAGGTGGCGGTGGCGGAAAAGGCGGCGGCGGACGTGGCGGCGCTGGCGGGCGCAGCAGCCATGGCGGACGAGGATACGGTGCCGCGGAAGACGCAAAAACCGTTTGCAAGGCCGGAAACTCGAAATGCTGAGAACGGCAACCTTGGTGCAGCCTCGCCGGCAGCCTATGGAAGCTGATCTGTGCCGCTCGCTTTGGAGCGGTCCGAAATCGTGGTCCAGGCATAAGCTTGGCCGCGCGCCGGCCTGTTCGATGATCAGCCCGGTACGATAGCCTTCATATTTGACCTGGTGCAGCCGGTCGCGGGCGACCGGCGGCTCCACGACCAAGGCCGCAACTGCGCCTCCAGGGATCTGAGCTCAGCGGCCTTGGCCGGCATATCGCCTCCGCATCCGCGCGCCGAACGTACCCGCAGGCCATGTTCCGGAACCAACCGGCCGGCCATTGCTTTCCCTTCGGAAGCGAAAGGAGGCCCACATGGCTGACGACAAGACGAAGAAGGACAGGCGCGACCGCGACCGGGTTGCCGCGGACGAGGATTATGAACTGCGCTACTTTGCCGAATCGACCGGCATCTCGGTAGATCAGGCGCGGCAGCTGATCCAAAAGCACGGCAACGACCGGGCGACGCTTGAGCGCGAGGCGAAGAGGCTGACCTCGTGACCATATCCTCAGTGCAGACGACGCTAACCCGAAATGCCCCGCCGGATTTGCTCCCCTAGGGATCTGAAGGCCAGCGACAGCGCATGTGCCTCGGCACCCGAACGATTACACTAGGAAGCCATTTCGAACACCTCGTCGACCTGCCTTTTGGCTTCAAGATAGACGTTGGATTTCTTCAGCCGCCAGCCCTTCGCCGTCCAGAGCGCCCCGTTCTCTGAGAAGTCGTAGTCGGCGAGCTGGCGGGGCATGCCCGCGATTTTCAGGCCGGGCATCGCTTCGATCAGATAGTGAGCTACGATCTGATCAATATGGTGATTCGGCCGGATTGCCAGGATCGATGCTAGCGCCCGAGAGAAATTGGAAGCGAAGCGGAGGCCGTCCGCCGTTGGATTCAAACCGGCAGCACTGATCAGAACCTTGCGCAGCGGTGACCTTTCTTCCTGGCGACGAATTAGTGCCACGTCCCCTTGGCCGATCGCAGGCTCATAGACCGGCCACACCGGTCTGACTGCAATGCTGTCGACATCGAGACAGAGCACGGGCACGCGCGCCATATGAAGAATTCGCGTGGCAATCAGAAAGCGCGCGCAGGTATAATAAACGCTCCGGTAACGGAGCCGATCGGATAGCGGAGACCGGTCGACTGTCCAGGTCAACGATATATAGCGGAACCGACTGGCAAGCCCCTCAATGTGTTGTAGAGTTTCAAGACTCGGCCGGTAGAGGTGCAGGTGAACCTGTTGTGGCTGCTCTTGGCGCTCCAGGGAACCAAGGAATGTTCCCGCGAACTGCCGGTAGTAGACATCGTCGGCCGCCGCTAGGATTACTCCGCTGCCCGCATTGGGCAGGTGTCCTGAAACACCTTCGTCGAACAGATTGAGTTCGACCAACCCCGACGAGCGGTTTGCCACGACCTTGCTCACGCGATGCCGCATGCGCCACCGGAACATACGCGGGTGCCTTCCGTGCTCGATGATCTCCGGTTCCAACAAAGGCTGCCCCCTTCATTCAACCACAGGCCGTTAACACACTTATCGAAACCAGTTAACAGAAATAGAAAGGGCCCCGCCAGCCCAAGCCAGGGGGGCAGTTGAACAGGGAAGCCGCCACGGATGGCTCACTACTGGTCACGTTCCCATAATCGCGACCCAAATTTTCTTTCCAAACGCGACGAGAAGCCCGCCGATCGACGCGGCTACGAAACTGACCAGCATGATTGCCCCGATACCGCGCTCTCGCCAACGGGAGAATTCGGCTACAGGCTCCTCGACTTTCTCAAGGCGTTGGTCGATGCTCTGGACCTTGGTGTCCGTGGCATCGACCTTGCGATTGAGGGTGTCCAGCTTTTCATAGGTCTGCTTGCGGGCTTCGGCTGCCGCAGCCTGCTCCGCTATGATGAGGTCTAGCTTGCCCTCGATACGGCCGATGGCCCGTTCCTGGCTTGCTTCCGTCATTTTGTCCCCGGACTCTTTCATGCGCTTGGTAACGGATAGGGAACGGATGACGTGCATGTTCGCGTCAGCCGTCCGGTCATCACGGTTGATCGGATGGTTAGGGTCGCAGAGCTGTTAGCGCAGCGCGGCGACCCGTCCGCTAGTTCAGTTCGCGGGATTCCAGCTGCAGAGAGCCGCGCCCTTGCGGTTATGGGCCAGTGCGGCGGCTACTTCCTGATCGGTCATTGCGTCGATTGTCGCGCCTGACAGCCGGATCGGCCTGGCGATGTCGCAGAAGGAGCCGCGCGCGGTGGGCGAGCAGCCGGCCACGACGATGAGCGTTACGAGAGCGGCCGTCACGAGCAGGATATGCCAAGGCTTTACCCGTTCCATGTCTTCAGCTCCTTCCGGGCCGTGGCGGGAGGAACGGCGCCAAGGTCGTTGTCAACTTGGTCCGCGATATCGCGAGCCTTCTTCTCGGATTCAGCCCGCTTTGCCCGCTCAAGCTTCGCGCCGTCCATGCGGCCCTTAAGGAACGCCACGATCACGGCAATGAGCGCAGCGCCGAGCGCGTAGAGGATAGCTGTCATAGCCTCACCATGATGTTGATGAGCATGCCGAGCGCAGCCATGAACAGCGTCGGCACGAGTATGGAGCCGATGAGCAGGGTCATAGGTCGGTCGCCCGCCGGCGCCGCAGATATTCCATGGCGATCCCGTTCGCGACGAGGAACAGCGGGAACCATGCCGTGGGGATGACCGGCGCAAGCACCTGCGGATCGACATAAGTCATGACAGCGGCCGCGATGCCAGCTGCGGCCTGAAGACGGGCGAAGAAAATCGTCTCACTGTCCGAGAAAAACGCTTTAATGCGCTGCCACATGGTTCAAGCCTTTCGGGTGACGAAGGAGAGGAGGAAGTTGATAATGGCCGTCAGCGAGCCGCAGCGAACGCCTGATGCTGTTAGCGTGGTCTGGGCGGGGGCAGACTGCGGCGCGGGGGGCCGATCGCGCTGTACTGGTTCGGCAGGCGGCGCGGTGGGCGTAGCTGGCGCGCGGGCCTTCAGCTTCGCAATGTCGTCCGCGATCAGCGCCAGCGTCTTCCGCCCGGCATAGCCGTCATCCTTCAGGAACTTCGCCCGCTGGAACGCGAGAACGGCCGCTTCGGTGCCGTAGCCGAATACATCGTCCTGGGTGCCGTGGTAGTACCCAAGCGCGGTAAGATCGCGGATCAGGGCCGCAACAGCCGCGCCGCGCTCGCCGCGGATCAGGATGCCATCGGCCATCGGGTCTGGCGTGGCCGGCTTCGAGCTCGTCGCCACGCCGGTATAGACAGCCTTCTCGATGAGCAGGCCTTCCTCGCGGCGACGGCGCACCAGCCCGGCGATGCGCTTGCCCTTGGCCGTGATGCGCGTCGTTTCCAGGTACATTGCCGCTGCGTGATAGTCGCCGCGCTTTGCCGCGGTCGCCCAGCGGTCCGCGAGCGTGTCGGCGCCGCAGTTGTAGACGGGCGAGACCATGCCGTCGAAGACGTGCTGAGGCACGGCATGGCCGAGGAAGTCATTGACGGCCTTGCCGTATTCGGCCCGGCAGAGATAGGTCAGCGCGTCATCAGCTTCAGCCCGTGTCATCTTCGCGCCCGGCCCGAAGCTCTCCCCCGGCCTGTTCTTGGCCCACCAGTCGCGGAATGAGGTCGAGCGCCAGGTGAAGCCGACGCCGATCGTGCCGACTCCTGCGACATCCGCATACCAATGGTCGACGAAGCCCTCCTGCAGGCGCAGGAAGGCCGCCCCGTTCGGCGACAGGTCCATGATTTTGCTTCCTTCAGGAAAATGCCCGCCGGCGACGGGCTGACCAGTTAGGCCGGCTGCTCAGAGGCTAGCGAGTCATGCCAAGCCTGAATGACCTCGGGCGTCCAAACAATCTGCGCCACCGCGACCACCTTCGAGTCTTCATTGTCGAGCGGGTCGCCCGGAGCAAGGACATGCCGATGGTATTCCTGCGATATCGTCACCCCGTCCCTAAGCACCTTGTCCACGCGGCGGATCTCAAGCACACCGAGTTCGGCTACTCGAATGGTGTCAACGGCAGATTCTTCAGTGAACGTGGCCATCTTTAACTCGACGTTGGGTAGGTTGCCCCGAAAATAATGAAGTTGCCGGTCGCGGTGTTCATTGCCGCTGACGGGGCAACGTTAGTGGAGCCGCCGCCGAGAGCCGCTCGGGTATACAGAGCCACAGTAGTTGCGCCCGGGCCGATAAGTCCGCTCCACGGCGCACCACCGGCAGCGAAGTTGGCGGAATAGCCGATGTGCACGGGTGCGTAATCGGGCGTCGAATTCACGAAGGGGAGCCCGCCGACATACAGGCTGGTTGCTCCGGTCCCGACCGCGAAAGCGTCTGTGGTAATGCAAGCGACGACGGAAACCCAACTACCGATCTTTACGTATCGGCCATATCGCCGCGAACCATAGGTGATTGCGCCCAAAGCGCCCGAGGAGGCCCCGTAAACGGGTGTCCAGCTTCCTTCCTCGTAGTCGTCGAGAGTGTTGGGATCGGAAGATGGGTTCTGAGTTGCCGGAAAACCGAGTTGTCCAGCACTGAGAGACACACGTCCGGCGGTATCGATGAGGAGGCGATCGGCCGCCGCGGTATCGTCCCGGATCGCGAAGCCCGCCCCCGAAAGGGAACGATCCCAGCGAATCCTGGCGTTCGTGCCCGCTGCCGGCTTGAGACTGAGGTTTGCGACATCCAGGCTGGATGACGTGCCTGCTAAAGATGGGTTGTTGACCGCAATGGATGGCCCGATGATTGTCCCCGTGGTGCCTAACAGGTTCAAGCTGCCCCGCTCGGCGACGACGTGCAGATCCTGATTGGATGCGCTGGCAGCGCCGACGTATCCTGTGCGGGCATTATCCGCCTGCCGGAACTCTATGTAAGATACTGCCGCGTTCCCCGAATTGGCTGGGTCGCGAAGCGTTAAGGCAGCATCCGCATCCGAGTCGATTCGCAGCGGGCCAGTTACTGTCTTGTCGCTGAAGTCCGGGCTGTTGATCTGGTCAGCTATGTCCGGCCGCCAAGTGACGGAAAAGGGAGAGACCTTCATTTGCTGATCAGCCGCGGCGCATCAGCCGGCAACGGCGGCAAGCTCGAGGCGAGCTGACGAAACAACGTCTGCTGCGTCGCCTCGTTCGCCTTCACCATCTCATTTCGGAAGCTCTCGACCGCCGCACCGGTCTGGCGCTGCTGGCCGGAGTTCTCGACAAGCAGGAGAGGGAGGAAACTGATCGCGCAACCCCACTCTTCCACGTCCTTGCCGGTGTTCATGTCCTTGCCCTGCACCTTGGTGAACCACGAGCATTGAAGGCCGACGCAATCCTTTTTCAGGAGCGGGCAGAAACTACCGGGTTTGAGCTGCATGTCAGGCCTTCTCGCAAACGATCACGTCGACGTACTTCACGGCGAGATTGACGGTGTGGCTATGAGCCGGGCTCGATGCCGTATGCGCGTGGGTGTCACCGCTACCGACAGAGGTGGTTGCGCCGGAATTAACGTCGACCGTGTGGGTGTGGGCGCCGGCCGAAGCGGTCGCGCCCGCAGTCACGCTGACGCTGTGCGAGTGGTTACCATCGGTCGACACAGAAATGGTAGGTCCAAGTCCGCCGCCGTCACCTTGGCCCGCA
The DNA here is from genome assembly GCF_033542235.1 of Mesorhizobium sp. BAC0120. Classification (NCBI taxonomy): domain Bacteria; kingdom Pseudomonadati; phylum Pseudomonadota; class Alphaproteobacteria; order Hyphomicrobiales; family Phyllobacteriaceae; genus Mesorhizobium; species Mesorhizobium sp. BAC0120. Next base: position 100,993 of record NZ_JAWRCU010000001.1, read on the forward strand.
GCAGCTGGCCCTCCGCCGCCACCAGTGACGCGAGTGGGGAAAGAGTGGCTGTGGGAACCCGCCGCTCCGGTTGCCCCCGTCAACGTACCGGGGCCATGGATGTGTGCGCCCGCCGATGCGGCGGAGCCCGCCAACGTGCCCGAGGCGTGCGTATGCGCCGGCAGCTGGGCAACGGTCAGCGCCGTGCCGGCAACGCTGACGGTTACGGCTGTGGAACTAGTAGGTGTTGCGCTTTGAAAGGCCGTCGCAAATGCCACCGAGCCGGCCGTACCGCCGCCCGTGCCAGTCACAACGCGCAATGCCGCGTCATTGTACGCTGTGTCGGTGAGCTTCGTCCAGCCGAGCGGTGCAGCTGCCTGGTGAAAGGCCCACCGCGTGCCAGCTGCGAATCCGGCAGAGGACGCGGTCGGGTTTTGTAAGATCCACGCGCCGGCAGTCGCGTTAGCCGCTGCAGAATAGACCAGGTGGTAAACCTGCCCCGCGATGATGTCCCCGGCCGCAATCGCGACATCGGCCACTGCTCCCGCCTTCCTGATCGCCTTCGCGCCCATGCTGTTGACGTTGATGGTCGTCGCGCCTGTGTTCGAAACGTTGGCCGTAAACGAGACACGTAGGCCGGTCTGCAGCGCTGAGAATTGCGAATTGGCAGTGAGGGTCAACGCAGCGGCCGTGCCGCCAGTGATCAAGGAGCCGCCGAGGTCTTTCAGTAGCGCCGCGACACGCTGCATCATCATGCGGGCCGAATCGTTCACGACGTCGGGGAACATTCCCTCGCGCCAGTCGATATCGGGGTCAGCAGTGTCGTTGCTGGAAGCCGTGAGGTCCCAGTACCAAATTGATCCGGTCATATGAGGCTTTCCTTAGACCTATCGTGAGGCCAGCTACCCTGGACGATCTTCAGCAGCGGCGGGATCGCCGTTTGTGCGGCAGGCATCGGCGCTCCGGGATCGGCTCCACGTTCGGTCGTCTGCTCGGGCAGAATGCCGCCGATACTGAACCTGCCGCGCGGCCGATCCTTGTTCGCCGCCGCCCGGCCGAAACGCTCCGGAATCGGCTCCGGCATAGCCATTCCAGGCTGAACGCCTCCGATAGAGACGCCGCCGAGAAGAAATCAAGACGCCCTAACATGAAGCGCTCCCCTTATTTAAACATCATACCTAACAGCGACGTGCCGCCAGAAATTGGCGCGGTAAGGAGGGAGCCCAGCGCGCCAAGGACGTTAATCGGCTGCGTCGCCTTGCTCGTCTGCGTGCCCCAGGAGCCGGCCGAATTGACCCCAGCCGAGAGCAGACCGCCGAGGCGCGCCCACGGTTCCATGTCGCTCTGCGTCCACTGGTTGATGAGCTCGTTGAGCTGGTTCTGGGTCTTGGTGTCGAGCTGGTTGCCGATGCCCATCTGCTGGTTGGCGTCGAAGACCTTGTTGTTCTGGATCGTCGGCAACTGCCCGATCATACCCAGCATGTTTTGGAATCCCTGGTTTTCGAGCCCGGCGGCACCGAGCAGCGACTGCATCTGATTGCCGAATGCACTCTGCCCGAGGCTGCCGAGCTGCCCGGCCGCACCGAGCTGGTTGCCGATGTTTTGCCCCTGCACGCCGGCCAGGCCGGAGGCCGCGTTGAGGCTGAGCCCCATGCGGCCCTGCTGCGCGGATTCCAACGCGTTCGTAGCATTGAGCTGGTTCTGCTGCTGTTGGTTGTAGTTGTTGTAGAGGAGATTCGACGTGTTCTGAGCAATGGAATCGGCCAGCACGCCCTGATTGGTGCCGGAGCCCAGGCGCCCGCCGGCGGCGAACATCTGGTTCACCTGATCCGCGGTCTTCTGGTTCGTCTGGTTGATGATGTTATCAAGCTGGGGCGAGCCATTCAGATAATCGCCGCGCGCATAGCCAGTGAGATACTGCTCGGCTGCGCCCGGCTGGCCGGCCTGACCCATCATCTGACGATAAGGGTCCTCGCTGATCTGGCCGACGTTCTGGAACGAGTTTGCCGCCTGGTTCATCCAGTTGTTGGAGCCGCCCATATTGCCGAGCTGGTTAATGGCGTTCTGGCCTGCCTGGCCCACGCCGCCCTGTGCAAATGTTTGGGTAGCGGCAGCCATCGGCGCCGTCTTCAGGTAGGAGTTCATGTTTTTGTAGGCGTCAGAGCCCACCTGTCCCCATGCAGGCATGCCGGTTGACTGATTGGTCGCCGAGCCTTTGCCCTGAGAGGTGTTGATCGAGTTTCCCAATTTTACCTCCCACCCCTGAACATGGTGTTGTTACGGATGTTGTTTGCTTGAGCCTGCCTCGGGTCCATCGGAACGGCCCGCTCATATTGCCCATTCACCAGCACCCAAAGCGGTTGTGATTTCTGGTCTGGCTGCGCCGCCCGCGTCTGCTGCGATGATTTGGCTGCGGCCTGCTGCGTCAGCAATTGCTGCGCTGCTTGGATTTCCGGCGTGTTCTGCCAGCTCTGGTTCGTGACCTTCGGCCCTGAATAGCCGGTCGCCGCGAGAAGTGAGTTCATGCCGGATAGCGTCGGGTCCGAATAGCCTGCCTGCGTCGGACCGGTATAGGTGTGATAGCCGACACCCTGGTTGTAGAGATTCTGCGCGTCGCCGGCCGCCTGCTTCAGGAGGGGTTCCGCCCAAGCCGGTGGTTTGTTCTCCTGTGTCGTCTTCGTGCTTTTGCCCATGTGCGGCCTCCTTCTTCGATGGGAATTGAGGGAATAGGGCAGAAGGGAAAAGGCCCCAGGGCGGCAGCAGGCGCGTTGAGGACTAAGCAGGGACCGCATTCACAAGCAGGACGGGGCTGAACCGCCTTGGCGGGTGAAATCACCCTACTGCCCTATTCCCTTCCCAATTCCTTCTGCCAAATCACGGCCGTCGGCCTATACCCGAGCGGCTCGAGGAGCCGCTTCCAGCCCTTGCGGCCGGTAAGAGCCGCCCTTTTCGCGCCGTGCTCGCGACGCGCCCATTCCTCGATTTGTTCGAGCAGCGGCATGCATTCGCCGAGACGCTCGCCACCGACCTCGGCGAGGTTGAGCCGCGTCTCCCCCGTCGCGTCGATCGACACGATCTCCGTGATCGGCGTCAGGATCACGCGCCGCGCTTCATCCTGCACGATCCAGAGCTGGCGCCGCCCCTCCGCGCATTGCTTCAGGATGTTGGACACCGTTTCCTCGTCGCCGAAACGGCGGCAGTATTTTTCGAGGCAGGCGACGATGTCGGGCCAAAACGGAGCCATCTCCTCGGCCGACATCGAGGAGGTCAGACGGATCGAGAGCTTCATCGGTCTGCCGCCTACCCCGATCTTCCAGGTATTTCGCTGATTGCAAGGATGACATCGATCGCATTGGCGGTTCCCGCCTGCACCCTGATCTGGTCGCTCTGGTTGAGCGAGAAGGCTTCGAGCGGAAGCCAGATCTGCCCGTTCGCGGGTACCGAGTGCTGAAAGAGCAGCCTGAAGTCTGAATTCTGGCTGGCGCTGAACCAGGCGACCGTGGCTGTGGCGGCGGCCCCCGTGACATTGGCGAGCCTGATCCCGATCGCCTGCACATAGCCGGCCGCCGTGAAGACGGTTGTGTTGCTGGTCGTGGTAAGGCGCGCGCCGATCAGGCGGCAGCTGTTGCTGACGAAATTGCCGCTCATTACCGGCCTCTTGGTAGTTGGGAATGGGAGTGCCGCCTTGCCCGCTCGCCCCGGGGACCAGGCTTGCGGGATTGGTCGGCGAGCAAAAAACCAAGGGCTCAGAGCTAACCGTCGGTGCTGCCCCTCACCGCCTTCCCGTCCTCCGCAGCGACCGGGAGCAGCAGCTCCAAATCTGGCCTGGTCGCCGCCAATTTGCGGCTGCGGAGTGGACCGGCATCCCGTTGAGGATAATCAGAAGGGCGTCGGCCGCTCTCTTTCGCCCATCAACAGCGTCCGAGAATGAGCGCCCGCCTTGCGACCGCCGCTCCTTCTCCCGATCGTTGACAGGGAGGAGGTCCCAGGGGGGCGGATGAAGGGCAGCGCCAACAATCAAAGTCTAAATTCGGGTATAAAACGGCCGCGCCGTGGTCTGCGTCACGGCCTGTCTTGCCAGGCATCTCGCAAGGAAAAATTAAAGCTCGACGGTGGCGGGGCCCAATCGTCAAGGTCGCGGCCGTTGCCCTTGAAATATACGACCGGCGATGTCCATCCTCGCCCGTCGATATAGTTATTTTTCGCGGAAGCCAGAATGACTGTTAGCCTATTCAGTACTTCGGAAATTTGGAGCGAGACGGAAGGTCTTTCACGACAGTGCCTGCAATTGGGAGCGCGGTCCCATCGTTGGTCGCCAGCCGGTCGGCAAGATACTCGAGCAGCCCGCCAGGAGGTGTTGCCCTTGCTCGAAAGCTTTTGAGGACTTGCCCAAGAAGCCCGGTCGCCGCCTTCGGCGTTGCATCCACAGCCTGGCTCGAGTCGGCGAAGCGAAAAGTTTCTGCAGTCGGCTCGCGATCTCCGTACTCGATGTCGTTGGATGACATCGGCGCCACCTTACGAAAGGTGAAAGGATAATTTATATCTGTAGAAGCACGTTTAGGTAGATCAAGATCTGAATTGATGTAAGGGCCGTATTCCTGACGGTTTACCTTAGGGTCATTTCCGTATGGGGCGTCAAATTCAGAGTACCTCAGTGCATCCATCAACGCTTTTGTAGCATCAGGAATACCGGCGACCTCGTTCTCAAGAGCGTCCCTGCCGGGAGACGGAGGAATTCTCGCTGCCAGAGCAGATAATTTCTCGCGAATCCCGTATAGACTCTCAATGCGATCGTCAAAGTCTTTGATCCGACCATCCGAGTGATACGCTGATTGACCCGACCAAGCGGCACGGAGCAGGTCATAAGCATACGCTCGGGCGTCCTCCGGACTGATCGACACCGGCTTGCCGATCGGCCCCAATGGCCTCCGTTCTATCTCGCTCATTTTTTCTCCTAACCGGGTGGCCACTTTTACTTCTCAAGTATTACGTACATTCTTCCGTATTTTGGCATTATGTGATAAGCTAAATCATCTGGAGTTGCATAGTACAAATCTCCAACGAACCTCTTTTCGTCATCATAAATATAAACGTAGCCATGAGAAGATCCAGATGCGTTGAGATAACCCGTCTCCTCTCCATATATACTTATTTTGTAAAACTTTTTGCCATCGGGATCATTGTACCATCTGCGCTTTTCTGTATTTATGTATGCGAAAAAATTCCCCCCAACTCGAACAGTGCACTCCTTATCAACATCGCAAACCTGGCTACCCTCCGCCACCAGTGCGGCTGGTCCAGTTATTAACAGATGTATTTTGTAGCTTTCCGCTCCCGCCGGCGAACTTCTTAGCCCAAGAGTGAGCAGCACCGTTGTCAGAACGAAAGAGAATACAAATTTCCGCTTCAACGCACTCCAGCCGAACGCCTGCATTAACCCCCCAATATCCCCACTAGACCGACTAACGAATTCGTCAGCGCACGCGAGTAAACGATCAAAATGGTCATTTTGCGAAGGCGCGCAGCCGCATTCGGGGCGAGAGCGCCCGGAGCCCGTGCTCTATCAGCCCCAGGGCCTTCTCAGTCATAGGCGGAGCATCGAGAGTTTTTTTTACTGCTGCCCCTCCTCTCCGCCGTCTGGATCGACGCCGTGCACCGCCGTCCATATCGTGCCGGCTGGTATCGTGACCTCGAAACGATGGAAGCGGCCGCTCGCACGAGCTGGAATGAGCCCGGTGCGTGCGCTGGTGTCGGCCTCGGGAAGCCATGTGCGCGCAGCGCCAGCCGAATCCTTCACGGCGACACGCCCTTTGATGGCCGGCGCATCGGCCAGGGGGCGGAAGCCACGGACGAAGCTGCGCCGGCCCGTCGTCAGCTCGCCATCACCCGTCTGCAACACGGCCTGAAGGGGATCGCCGCTGAAAAAGCCAAGCCTGAAATCGGTATCGAAGGCGGCGATTGCCGGCGTGCCGCCCGACCAGGCGCGTGAATCCAGCGAATAGGGCAGTTGATCAAGCGGAATGCCAAGCGATGAGAGGCTGTCCAGCGTGAACGGTGCAGCCGTCGCTTCCACCAGGCCGGTCATGATCGTGCCCGGCTTGATCAGCGACCAGCGATTGATGCCATAGTGATAGAGCAGCACCTTGTCGTAGGAGTTGTTCTTCGGGTTCTCGAGGCTTCGATAGGCCCAATAGACGATCTTCCGGTTCGGATCCTCCGAGCCATAGACGTTGTAGATCTCCTGCCTGGAAATATCGTTCAGGAAGGTGTTGTCGATGCGCTCGACGCCGATGCCGTCGGGAACCGGATTGTTGTACCGATAGAAGCCGTCGTCGGAGAGGTAGAATATGCCCGAGCCCGTCGCCACCACGCTCTGTGGCGCCATGCAGCCATGGTTGGTGATGGTCTGTTGAAACGTCATCACCATGGAGGTGTCGAGGGCAAGTCGACCTTCCCTCACAGACTCCGCATGAAAGATCACGCATCCGTTCACGCCGCCGGCAAAGCCCATGATCTCGCCGCCGTCTGGGAATTCCTGGAAATCGGAAGACCTTTGCCGCGGCTTCCAGAACTGCGGCTGGTTGAGCCCCGACCATTGCACCATGCGCTGGCTGGTGTTGAGATGCGCCAGCATCACGAAGTCGCCGATGGTGCCGACTTGGCGAGCGCGAGGGGCATCGGCGCTTAGATCGGCAAACTGAAGCGGTGTAGCGACATCGATATACTGGACCGGATCGACGCCGTTGGTAGCAATCAGCCATGATCCATATTGAACGAAAGACCACCGCTCGGACTCCGGTGTCGCATAGCCACCGGGCTTGGAGACATCGATCCACGCAAGCTGTGCACCGTCGAATTTGAAGAGTTTCGATTTCGTGCCGGCAAACAGTTGGTAATTGCCGTTGATGACGTAAGCGAGATAGCTTCCTTGCGGCCTCTCAGGCAGTGGCGCCGAGATCGGCGAGAATGCCGGAAACGGACCATAGCCGCCCGAAATCGGCAGGCAGTTCTCGATGCGATCGCAGAAATTCGCGTCGAAGGGCGAACGGTCGGGTGCATATTCAGCAAACTGGATCAGGGTCATGGGACGTGCAAGGAGTGGGAGGTGAATGGGGAGTGGTGATGCTACCGCGGGTAGAATCGACCGTTGGCGCTGCCCCTCCCTCATCGCGCGGTCGGGCACTTCCTCCCGCAATCGAGGAGAAGGCGCTAGCCGGTGTTGAAGGCGCCTACTCTGCAAGGCCGGCGATTGGCGAAATCAGGCCGCAGTTCTCCCTCTCCCTGTCCCGAGCTTGTCGAGGAAACGGAGGAGAGATGCCGTCCTTCGGCAGGCTCAGGAGCCAAGTGAGAGGCAGTGCCAACGGTCAAGGCTTCAAGCGGGTAGCAGGTGCAACGAGCAAGCCGGCCTTGACTTTTACACAATTTAAAGTTGCAATATGATAGATTCAAATCTCGCACATCGAGATTGATGGGGGCTAGCGATGTTTCACACCTATATCTGTGCTTCCTCCGGAAACGTCGTCGATTTCGACCGGGCGTCCTTCCTGATGGACCGGGATTTGTTGAACGAAGCCATGCAAACCTTGATGTGCGAGGGCGTCAGCGGGCGGGAGGATTTGGACAGGGACACTTTCAAGCCAACTGTCGGCGCTCATGAAGTACCGAACCGGCCCCCCACCGTGGATAGCCGCGCTCAGCTCGTCTGGAATAGATATTGCAAATTGCATGCAGAGAAGTACGGCAGCTCCTTCACGCCTGATGACGATCCTCATTGGGATTCGTCCTGAGAGCCTATCGAGAATTGAAAAATCCTATGACGAATAACGAATAGTGGAACAGCGAGCGCCGAAGCGTAACATTTCCATCATTCTAACGGCCGTATATACTTCAAAACCAATTCACTTCGAGAGCTGGGTAAATGGCCGGGAACTTCTATATCGACAAGGAGTACGGACCGGTATGGAACTACGAGATCGGCGATCAGCTAGTTCCCGCCATTCCTCGCGCCGCCCGACGAGTTGACAGGAATCGAAAGCCCGGCCCCAGCCAGGGTGGCTATAAACCCGCCGCTTGCCGCGTTATACGGGTCGATTTTCGTAGAGATAGAACGGATTTGCTCAAGTCGGACCTGCCATAGTTGCACAGGGAGGCGAGCTATGTTCCCAACCGATATCCGCACCTCGTCAGGAAACCTGCTCGATTTCGACCGCGCGTTGTTCCTGATGGACCGGGATTTATTGACGCAAGCTCTACGTTTCCTAATGCGCCGAAGCGCCAGGCATTGGGACGATTTCGACAAGGCAATTGCGAAGCGGTCATTTGGCATTGACGAACTATCGCGCCGGCTCTCTGACGTGTATTGGCGCGCTCAGCTTGTCTTGGATGAATATTGCGAACTGCATGAGGAGAAGCCCCTTCACGCCAGATGTCGATCCTCATTGGGGTTCGTCCTGAGGGGGCATCGTACCATACGGGATTAGCCCTGCTGCTGCGAGCCCGGCAAAAATGTTCGTGCTCTTGGCGCGCTTGGGATCGAAGCGCGCATCGACAGATCGTATGCCAGCGCCTGTCAGTTTCACGACATCTCTGCCGGTATCGATCTTATCGAAGCCGGCACGCTTCAAAATACCGGCCCCGCCAGTCTCGCCGAAATTCGCAGATAATGCCTGCCAGATAAGCGCAGGCGACGTGCCCTCGTCGCCGCGCCGATCTCCTTTGCAAGAGCTTGGTCCTTCTTGGCTACCTCGCCAACGATATCGTCGCGTTGCTGGGCGGACCATTTTTTGGCATAGAAGTCGAATGTATTGCCCATCTTGAGGCGGAATTCACGCGGCTCTTCATGGCCGCCGAGTTTTGCAAATTTCCCTGCGTATTCTGGATCTCGCGAGAAATATGCAGCCTCGCGATATTCGTCAGGAAAAATCCCTGTTCTCTCGCCGCGAAAGAATGGTTCCTCCGCATAGCCCATCGCCTTGGAGCGCGCCATTCGAGAGGCCTCGTGCCAAACCTTTGACGACCTTCCCACCCCTGCTAACCATTGGGATGCTGGCGGCGAACAGCTTCGCGAGCGGTTGCGGGCGAGCGCTTCGCGTTGCGCAGCGCGCTTACGCCGCAGTTCGGGCGAGAAGGCTATATCTTGCAAACTATCGACCGCAGGGCTGGTCGGCTTGATGCCAGCTCTTCGCAAAACGCCGGCCAGCCCTCCTCATCGCCATCGCTTCTGCCTAGTAAGATGTTCAACAGATTAGACATTGCTTCACCCTACAGCCCTGAATTTCGCTGATTGCCACAATCAGGTCCGTCGCGGCGCCTGTGCCGGCAACCACTCTGGTCCCGTCACTCCGAAGTCACGAGCAGCAGTGAGTAGTGGTGAAGCTCAACGGAATGCGATGCAGTCGATTTCTCACTATTCACTATTCACCCCTCACTTCACGGCCATTCAACCATGCCCGCATTGTACGTTCCGCGCTGCGCTTGCCCGAGCCGCTGCAGCATCGGCTCGACGGTGAGCAGCCCGCGCTTGCTTTGGGCGATGATGTTCTTCACCTCCGGCAGGCTGGCGTTGAGCACCGCCTGGAACTGTCCGGCATAGACATCGTCGCGGATGAAGAGGCCGCCCCAGGTGAGCACCGCCGCCAGATAGACGTCGGGATGATTGGCAAGCAGCCAGTTCACCGGCGCCTCGTCGGAGAGCGCGAATTTCTGTGAGAAGCGGAAGCGAAACGGGTAGTCGGCATCGAGCGCGCGATCGAAGCCGATCTTGTCACCGTCCTTCGCCCAGTAGCGCGGCCGCCCCGCAACTGCGGTGAGCGGGAACGTACCCGGCGCCTTCGGCGTCATCTCCGCTTCGTTGAGGCCGGCTTGAGCCAGGAACAGGGAGATGGGCCTGTCGCAGGAGAGCGAGACGATATCGATTTCCCGGCTGCCGGTCGTGCCGGCGATCATCGCATCGAGCTCGATCGGGTCGAGCTCACGGTTGAGCCGCGCCTCCGCAAGCATGATGAAGTCGGCCGCGTTGCCAGCAACATCGACACGCGCCATCCAGTTCGTGACGGCCGATTTCAGGTCGTCATAATTGCCGATCGGCATTGCGGTTCATCCCTAGGGAAATCGAAAGTAAGGCACTGGGGAAATAGAGGGCAGGCGGTGGGGGGCAGCGGACAGCAGGCAACAGGGATGTCTTCCGGCACCAGGCGATTAGACATCCCGTACTGCCCCACTGCCCTACTCCCTTACCTTGGCCGGAGAATCCTCATACTCGGCCGGGATTTCCTCGCCCAGTTTGAACAGGCGCGGGCCGGCGACCGAATACATCCACATGTCGGTCTCAGCCGCACGGACGGTCGAGACTGCATCCTGAGAGGGGCGGCCCGAAGGCCGCCCAGTTCTGCGCTTTTCCATCGTGTCAGCTCACCCTAGACGATCGGCAGCCCGCTGAGCCGCGTAGCAAGCCGCGGGTCGATGGCCTTGACGCCATAGAGCACGTCGAGGCGCCACTTGGAGATATCCTGAATGCCGTCATAGACAGGGATCACGCGTACCCGGCAGCCCTGGTAGGACTGCCGCCCGACCTCCACCGCGCCGGGCGGTTCCTGCAGGTCCACCATCACCAGCGAAAAGGCGTTCTTGTGGAACACCATGTTCTGGCGATAGCCGGTCGAGGCCGTGCCCTTCACGGTGATTGCGGCATTGTCGGCCGGCGCCGCGCTCACGGTCTGGAAAGCACCCGAGGTGATGATCGCCGGCGAGATGACGAGCGCCGCAGCACCCGAGCCGTCCGAGCTCGCATCGGACACCACGACGAACTCCCTGAGATAGGGCAGCGTCGCCTTGGTGACCGGATTGACCGCGAACACGCCGGCAATCGTGAAAATGTCGCCCGCCCTGAGAAGGCCGCTGATGGACGCCGTCCAGCCATCGGTGTTCAAGCTCTGCGTGTTGCTGTCCTTCACATTGTCATAGGTCGACACCTGGCCGGCGCCCGCAACAAGCGGCGTGCCGCCATAGGCGCCGACCGTATGGGTAGGCACGTTCTGGTCCATGTAGGTGTCGACACCGCCGATCATGCCGAGCGAACCCTGCCGATAGGCGCCGCGCGCCGCGTCCTGGATGAAGAGCGCGGTCTGCGAGCCGAGCAGGCCCCAGTGATCCGTGGGCGAGAGCACGGCCGAGCGCTCGTCGGTCGGCACCGCGCCCTCGTCGAGCCGCTCCGGCGCCTGCGCGAAATCCTTGTAGGACTTCACCACCTGCCCCGGCGTGCCGACCCAGGAGGGCACCGACGCATAGAGGCCCATCAGGTCGCGGTCGATCTGGTTGGCGAGTTGGACCATGGCCGGCTTGATGACCCGCTCGGAGAGTTGGTCGATCTTCAAGGTCAGGTCCTGCGACGTGAACTGGAAGTCGACGCCCTTGCGCTTGTTCACCGTGATCTGGGTAGTGCCCTCGATCACGTCTTGAACATTCATCGCCGCGCCGTCGCGGACGGTGAAGTCGGCCGGCTTGCGAATGGTCAGCGTGTCGCCGATCTTGTAGCCGTTGACGCGCTTGGCGAAGTCCTCTTCGTAACCGCGAAACACCTGCTTCGCCATCACCAGGTTGTTGTCGAGGATCATCACCGCTTCCTTGGCGATGATGTCCGCAGTCAATGTGGTATTTGCCATTTCTTCAAAGCTCCATCGGGTCTCCCGAAGCCCTGCGCGACGGAAGACGCTGGGACTGGACAGTCATCACGACGTTCAATCCGGTTGATTTTTGCGGTGGCCATGAGCGGGAGCACTGCCCCCTACTGCCCTACTGCCCTACTGCCCTACTGCCCTACTTGCTCCCCATCTGCCTTCGCCGATATTCGACATATTCATCCATCGACATTTCCGAGAGCGATTTCCCGGCCGATGGATTGGATTTGCCCCCGACTGTCGAGGTCGGCCTTGCGCGGGCGGAGTTGTTCGGGGCGGCGGGTTGTTTCTTCAGGGCCTGATCGCCGATCCTGGCGAGGTAGAGCATCTCGTAGACCATGGGGCTCATTGCCGAGAGAATGTTCTGCTCGGTTGCGCCTTTTGACATCGCCCAGTCGATGATCTCTCTGTCCAGCTCGGGCGACCAGCCCTTGATGTTCTTGCTCGCATAGTCCTGGGTTTGCTCGAAGCGCGATACAATCTCGTGCTGCGCTGCCTGAGACCTCAGGACCGATTTCTGCGCCAGATCCCTGCCGATCTGGTCCTTGACCTTCTCGAGCGCCTGGAAGCGCATGAACTCCCGGTTCGCTGCCAACGGGTCTTCAGCCGAAAGCTGATCCCAATTGAGCTTGGCGAACTGCTGGAGCTGCGCATCCAACGCCACGAGCGCCGCACGCTGGGTCATCTCCTCGTCCGCGGCCTGGGCATGCTGGGTCAGGTTTTCCCTGAAATGCTCCAGTTCCCGCCGCGCCCGAGCGACTTCCTGCGTCTTGCGCGTATAGTCGGCCTGCATCATGAACCCTGGCTTGAGGGCCTTGGGGATCTGATAGGCCTTGCCGTCGAGCTCGATCGTGTCGAGCTCGATTTCCTCTTGCGGGCCGTCCTCGCGAGGCTCGCCGCCTTCCGGCCGCTCGCCTTCAAGGGGGCCGCTCTCCGGTTGCTGTTCGATTTCCGGATTTTCCGGTTCATTTTCGGCAACAGGATTCAACTCGTCAGCCATGTGACGCACTCCTTTTGGGTTGGTGCTGATGTGTTGGGTGAATGGCGGCGCCCGCGCCGCTAATCGCGGGGGTCGGCGATTGGCAAAGGCACAAATGCAACGCAGTCAGGGCCGGCGATTAGCGAAGCCCAAGCGGCCGTCCAATCTCCCCCCTTGCGGGGGAGATGTCCGGCAGGACAGAGGGGGGCGCGAAGGGCAGCGACATCGGCCCTTCTTAAGGCGCCTAACATCTCCTGCCCTGCAGCCTGCGTGTCAACCCTGCCTTGCGTTCAGCTCGGCAACAACCTTCATCTGATCGGTCCCGGGCTCAAACCGCTTGCTCGCCATTGGGCTGCGTTAGCTACTGCCATCCGCGCGGCATCATCTCCGCCTGGTAAGCAATCTGGCAGTCAAGACCTGGCCCGCCGCATTGCGTCGGAGAAGGTCCTCCCGAAAGCGCTTTCATTGCTCACTGGCGAGAGATTACCTACCGATGCCCAATCCTGTGGACAAGGCTAACGCCGGGATTGCTGGAGCACGACCACCGCCAAGCGAGTCGCGCCAATTCAAGTTTAGCTATCCTCATAGTAAGAATATATACCCCCGAGCCAATCCAGCACCGAGTGCCACTCCCCGGACAGCGATGCGCCATTATAGATTAACTCATATGATGGAACGTAAAGAACTCCAACTTTCACTCCATGAGTCAGGTAGTCATGCACTTCGCTCTCACCGACTCCGTCGTGAACGTAAACTGCCACCATACCATCATCAATTATTTCAATTTTTCGCTCCTCACGCGAGTGACGTGGCACAACGAATGTTATATACTGCTTCCCGCGCTCGGAGAATTCCAGATCAATTGTTGTCGATAGCTGCCTATCGGACAAATTGTTTACCCGATTTATTGATTCGTCAGGTGATACAACTGAGTATATCATAAGCTCTGCCATTCCTGCAGAAAACACTATCATCACGAAGATAGCAAAACCGACGCTTCTGGCGCGCATGCATCGTCCTTGATAGCTACCCGGTTCGCGTCGGAGAAGCTTCTGCCGAAAGGGTTTCCGTTGCGCCGTGGCGAGATATTACCCACTGATGCTCAATTGTTGGACGGGTCTAACGGAAATATGAAACGCCATTTCTGAGAAATACATATAATATTCCTCAACCGTTCCAGATTCTTCCAACTTAATTATGAGCGTCTTCATCCCATCAGGTCTCTTATTTGAAATATCTACCTTTATAATCTTGTACAAATTGGCCGGGTTCACAACCTCTTTTTCAGCGTTACCATATGCAGTATCAAACATCACAATGTTGAACAATTTAATGTAATCATTCCCGTGGTCATAAAATTGGACCCATATAATAGATGCACCCATGTGCCGCAGCGCCGACAGGTATAATTTTTGCTGTGAAATCAGGTCGCCCAATTCGGACAACAAATCGGCTACACGCTTTTTCATACTGATCAGGTTAGCCAAGAAATGCCGGTTTTGGCAATGATCGAGGGCAACTTCCGCCTGGAGCGGTATGGAACGTATACCCAGTACCGGTATACGGGCATTCGTAGAAACAGGTTCTACCCCTATACGGATTGGGGGTTTCCTGCACAAGATGACAGTCTTGGCGAAGAGACTGTCGGGTTGGCTTGGTTGGCGTCGACATCCGGCCGGCCTGCTGAAGCAGGCCTAGCTTCTCGTCCCCCACGCGCGCAGGCCGCTAGGCGGCCCGGAGCTTTCATCGGCATAGGCCGCTCGCCTTTACCGGCAGTGTTGAGGACCGCTCCAGCAGAACGAGGATCCCGTTCCGCCTTTCCGTTCAGAAGCCCTTGAAGATACTCGAGCAGATTTTCGGGCATGTCGTTCTCCTAAGCTCGGTTTGACGCATTGGCTCCGGGTGCCCGGCCCGACGTCACAGCCGGCATGTTCTCCTCTTGTGGAGGGAAGGCCCGGCCAGTCTGTTCCTTGTTGATCTCGGCAGCGACCTTCATGCGGTCGGTCTCGGCCTCGAACTGCTTGATCGCCATCTCCTGAGCCTTGTTGGCCTGCTGCTGCTTGAGCTGAGCATTCTCGGCCTGCAGCTGCTGGATGAGCTGCTGACCCTGCTGGATCATCTGCTTGCCCTGCTCCATTTGCTGCGCGATCTGCGGCGGCAGGCCTTGCTGTTGCTGTTGCTGCAAACCGGGCGGCAGGAGCGACTTCAGCCGCTCGGCAATCTCGGCTGCACCCGGCCAGTCGAGGTTCTTCGCAAGCAGGTCGCCGATCACCGACGCCGCCGGCGGGAAGGCGCGGATGAACTCGACCATCTGCTCGGCCGCCTCCTCGCGCCGCGTCGTGAAGCTCGGCCCGGTCTCGACGGTGAGGTCGTATTTGCCGGCCGCGAGATCGTGGATCGCGAGGATCGGAGCGCCATTCGGATCGACCATCGGCTGCCCGGTCTGGGCGTTCATCTGCGGCATCTGCTGGTTGACTGGCACGGTACGCTCCGACCCGTCCTCGCCGAGCACACGCACGATGCGCGGCTTGTCGTAGACCTTGGGAATGAGGTCGATCAGGATGCGTCCCGTGTGCCTGATCGCGCGGGCAAGATTGTCGATGAAATGGAAGGTGGAGACGTCCCCTTCCCTTTGCCTTGCCAGGATTGCCCGCCCCGACACCTCGTTCGATCGCGCCCCAAGCGACGCATCATACATGCCGATGATCGCCTTCATGTCGTCGGAGGCGTTCAGCGCCTCCTGCAGCGCGCCGGCTGCCACCCCCATGTCGAGCGGCTGCCGCTGCGGCGGAACAGGCCCCTCATATTCAAGGTATGCATGCGAGCGCGTATTCGCCGTCTGCCACCGCTCCTGGTCGTGATCGAAGGCGCCCTTGGGACCGATGAACGGCACCTTCGGGGCGAGTGCCACAAGCTCGGTGGAAGCCGTGCGCCAATAGTTGAACATGCGCTGCGCATCGGTGGCCGAATGGATCAGCGAGCGGAAATAGCGCCTGCCTTCGATATCGAACTCGTCGCCATAGACCGGTACGATCGGGATGTACCGGCCGAGCCAGTCATTCTCCTCCAGCACCTCGAGCCCGGACATGATCCGCTGCCGGACCTTGAACGACCTCGCCATGCGCTCGCCATGGATCTGCAGCGCGCCCGCTTCGAGCAGCACTTGCAGGTCAGGGTCTGTCTCCAGCGCCTGGCGATCGAGCACAGTGCCGTCCTGCAAGAGCACGATCGGCCGCTCGACCTCTTCGCGCATCCAATGCTCGGCCACCAGCACCGAGCTCTCGTCGCGCCAGTCGGTGCCGATCAGCCCCTTCCAAGCGGAGTCGTCCCAATTGACGGTCGCGTTGCCCTTATACTGCCGCTCATATTGCGCCTTCGCCAGACGATCGACCACGAAGGCAACATTCCAGTCCGAACTGTCGGCCTCCGTCGAATTCGGATCGCCATAGACGCTGAACGGGTTGGCGACGCGCCGGATCAATATGTCGAGGTCGAGGCTGTCGTCGGTCGCATGGTCGAGCACGACGCGCCAGTAGCCGAAGCCGCCCGAGACGGCGGATTCCACGGCCGTGTCATAGGCAACATCGGCATTGGAGACATATTCGATGTTGCGGATCAGCCCACCGATCACCTCGGCCGTCTTCGGATCAGCCTTATCGTCGGCCGGCCTCACCTTGATCGACGGCTTGTTCTGCCGGCTGTCATTCACCACCTGGCGGATGAAGACCGGCAGCTTGTTGATGGTAAGACACGGTCGCCCCTCGCGTATACGCTGAGCCCGAATGTCGGCCGGCCACTGCTCACCCTTGCGGGCAAAGATGATATCCTCGAGCGCCGCCTGCCGGTTGTGCTCCTCGGCAGACTTGCAGCGCTCGTAGGCCTCGCGGGCATCGCGGATGACATCGTCTTTTTCGGACATTGGCGATCTGTCCCCAGGCGTTGAAAGAGTGTACTGATGGTATGGCCAGCGCGCTTCGCGCCCCTCCTCGGAGATTGGCGAAGCCCGCAGTGACGGCCAATCTCCCCCCTTGTGGGGGAGATGTCCGGCAGGACAGAGGGGGGCAACGTAGGGCGCGGCGTCGCCGTGAGCTTGGAAGCCAAATCGTCTCAGCCGAGAAAAACTAGCGTAAGAGACAGCTTGCGTTGCCGATCAAAGGTTCTGCTCGGAGGCGCCGCCCCGTTTCTCCCCGCCCCGTTGACCGAGAAGATAAGCCAGCATCGCGGGCGCACCGACCAGCGTCAACAGACCGCCGCCCGGCAAGGTTGCACGTACAAAGCGTTTCGCCGCCTCGCGCTCATCCATTCCTCGGCGGTTCATCGTCACCAATAGGCGTTCGTTGATGGCATCCCGGAACGATTTGGCCGGACCTGAACCAGCCCAGATACCATGTCGGGCCACTGCCGGTGGGTATCCCAGGTCACCAAGCGCAATATCCTGAATCCAGCGTTCCAGCGCAGCGTACTCGTTCGGCCGCGGCGCGCCTTCCCAAAACGCTGGGTTTCTTAGCGCGTCCTCGATAGTTATCTCGCCATCCAAGAACTCCTTCCTGATATTTCGGGGCGCTGCGTCCCTGCTGGCCTTGTAATACGTGGTAAGAAATCTTGGATCCCGGGTGGCCATCGCAATTCTGCGGAAGACACGTGTATCGATCTGGATCGGCACCAGGTTGCCCTGCAGATTGGCCGTTAATGACGTCCCTTTTGCCTGGAATCTGGGATCGAGCCCGATGCCGGAGCTGATCAGTTCGGCGTTCCTCCCGTGCTGGTTCTGCAGCATATGGCCGAAGCCGTCCGGGCGCGTTCCGAGTATCGGCAACCCATTTTTGTGTAGGGAGTAGTAATAAGAGCCGCTGCGAACGTTCCGACTTGGTGTCGATAGCGCCGTCGAGCCACCGATGTGTTCGGTGAGGTGATTGAACCACTTGTTACCATAGTCCTTGCCGAGTTCATCCACGAATATCAGGCGCCACGGCTCGAGATTTTCGGCCTCACGACCGCCGAGCCTCGGGCCGTCCTCCATCATTTTTCTTATCTCGTCCCGGACCTCGGGCCGATGTAAATTGTCGCGAACACGCTCCGACGTGCCCCGAGCAGGTTTGTATCGCTCCAGCGGCCGCTGCGGCTTGTCCTTAGCGTACACGCCCTCTTCGAACAGGCCGTCCAACGGGCCTCGGCTCGGCCGCGGGGGTTCCGCTGGTGCCGGTTTCACCTGCGCCGGGACGCTCGGTCGTTGCAGAGGAGGGTCGACTTCGGCCAAACGCCCTGTGAGTTCCGTCCCGCCGTTTTCGATTTCCTTCGCCTTCGCCACCTCATTGAGCTGCGCCGCTGCCTGTTCCTCGACCTCGGCCAGTTCGGAACGCCACATGTTGTCCCGCCCTAGAAACAAACCGGTCGCTTGCCTGATCTCTTCATGGCTGGCGCCCCTGGCAAACATCTCCTCGGCGAGCTTCACCGCTTCCCTCGCTGCGACGCCACCTCCTTTTCCGAATGCTGGGATCGCGCCTAGTGCCGATAGAGCCGCTTCGCCATAGCCACCATTGTTGAAAGCCCGTCGCGTATCGTCCGCGGCCGTAAGGACGCCGAGCGGCGACCATTCAGCTAATGCTATGCTCCTTTTGGCGTTGTCTCGCGCCGAATACTTGTCCAGACCGACTTGTTCGAGCCCGGAACTCAAGAGGTCTGTATACCGGTCGCGGAGGCTCGACTCATAGCTATTGAGCTGATCCCGATAGCGCCCCTGCCCCAGATAATACCGCGCAATCATGAGTTTGTCTGAGAGCGAATTCATCGCTCGCTGTACGGGGGCGCTATGCAAACCATCCCGGCGGAGCACATTTAAGAACCCAAGCAGCGCCTCAGATTGATGGAGATCATCCGCTCTCTTCGCCTCTTCGATCGCCGCAGCAGGGTCCTGAGGAGCCCACGACTCACCTTCTGCGAGTTCCCCTGCAGCATTGCTCTGGGCAACATCCCGCAATTTGCCTAAAACGCTCATAGTAAGAATCATCCATTCAGTTCGAATTGCGTTGTAAGTGCAGGCTATGGCGGCCTGCTGTGCTGCAGCAGCTGACCACCTAAACAGGTTAGAGCGTGCGTTTGGGATTTGATCTTCTACTTACGGGAGACTGGCTGAGAGCACTGCTTGGAGCTCGCTCTACTCAGCCGTTGCTGCGAACAAGCCCTCTGATGAGCACCGCGGCGTCATGAACGCGTGCATCTCGGCGCCGCGCCACCATTAGCGCGCCCAAGGGTTTCCACGCCGGCACCGACCAGCATATCTATAGTCTGTCATGCACCCCGATTTCCCACCCGGAAACACCCGCCCCATCGTGTACGCCACCACTGCCGACGGCCTCAGCCTGCCCGTCATCGACGTCACGCATCCGGCATTCGCGGTTCCCGACGATCCCGCGAGCCTCGCGGCCAGGCGCGATGAAATCCTCGCCTTGGCCCGTCGCAACCGCTTTATGCCTGCCTTCGTTACGCGACAGCTCATGCGGTTGGCGGCGCCGCGGTCGCCGCTGCTCCGCAAGCTCCTTGCATCGGACCGCGACTACCTCGACAGCATCTCGACCTACATCCTCAAGCTGGGCCCGGATCACCTGCCGCCAGGATTCGACAGTCCGGTGGACCGCAAGGTCGCGGCGTCTCCGCACATGCCGCTCATCAGGCTGCGCATGCAGCAGATCGCGCGGCTTCTGGCCAAAGCGCTCCTCGCGCCGCTCGGCGAAGCGCCGGACGCGGGCCTCGATCTCGTCAATATCGCGGGCGTCCGGCGCTCGACAGCATCAACGCGCTGATCATTCTCGCGCGTGAACACGCCTCGCTGCTCCGCCGTCCGATCGCAATCCACGTCTTCGATGCGCAGGCAGGAAGGCCCGCCCTTCGGCGCCCGCGCGCTTGTCGAGCTAACCGCGCCCGGCAGACCGCTGCATGGGCTCGAGGTCCAATTCCAGCACCATGCCTACAACTGGAACGACACCGCCCCGCTCGTCCGCCTGCTCGCCGGCCTCGCCGCGCGAGGCGCTGTCATTGCAGCCTCATCCGAAGGCGGTCTGTTCGAATATGGCAGCGATGAAGCGGTCGTGGCCAACCTCACCGTGCTCGCGCGCGCTGGCGTGCCGATCGTCGCCGGCTCGGTCACGAGCTCGAGCAAGCTTCGCAAGCGGATGATCGCGCATACGAAATTCCAACTTTTTGCGCGGGGGCTGGAAGGTTTCGCGCCGCTCGCCGAGCCGAGCGGCTATCACGTCGCCGAGAGCCGCACCGCCATTGTGAGCGAGCAGGTAGTGCTGAGGGCGACGGGAACCCTTTCGCACTCAGTTTGGACAGTTGAACTACCTGTACGTGGGAATGACGCTGAGCCCAGCCTAGCATCTCCGCAAAATGCGAGATCGAACGGCCGCTCCGCCTTCGCCAATTGCCAGCGTGGGGAGATTGGCGAAATCCTTCATAGCAGCCAGTCTTCCCTTTGTGGGGCAGATGTCCGGCAAGACACAGACGAGCAACGTAGGGCGCGGCGTCGCATCGCCCGCCTCCTACCCGCGCAATCCCTCTAACGTCGTGCCGGTGGATCCCCCAGTTGCTCGGCAAGAAATCCGAGCAATCCGACCGGAGCCATCGCCGCCGCGAGACTGTTGACCTTCATAAGATCCTTGAAGGATTGATGGCTGTTGACCTCGCCGCGGCTCATCCCGGCGGCATAGGGATATTGTGTCTGGTTAGAAGGCTCAGCCTGAAGAAGAGGCGACAATTGCGTAATGGTTTTGGCAATGGGGCCCAAGTCCGCCTGCGACCTATGGGCCGACCCGAGACGGCGTGTGGCCGACTCGTCGATGTCCGGGTTCGACAAGGCCCTGTATCCGCGTGGCAGGCTCATCCATTCCCCTGGCAGGATTCCGAAGGGAGCTTCAGCCGACCTAAACGAGATCGGCGATGCGGAAGAATTCGGTTTCGGAGGAGCAGGCGCTGCCTTCGGACCGAAGGATTTCGGCGATGCCGGAGGGATACCAGGCACCGTCTTCGGCGGCAATGCAGCAGCCGGCGACCACGGTGACGCCGGAGATCGGTTTGATCCTGCGCTCGGCTTTCCATAAACGAAATCGGCGCCATACTTCGAAACCAGCGCGGGAAGGATGTTGTTGTCGAGCTGGTCGAAGGAGAGTTGACCGAGGAGAGCGGCGGTTCCCGCAGGATCAAGTCCTGAACCGACGCCTATCGTTTCGACACCAATGTTGCCGTCGCGCTCTACAACTCGTCGAGACACAACGCCCGGATACAACGCGTGCAACCCGGGGACAGTGATGTTACCTAGCGTTAATGAATCATCGTCAACTGAATGTATTACTGTGCCCAAACCTAATGGAATTGTTGTAAACTCTCCGTTCTTCGCAGCGTTCCCGGTGAATGGGGTGGGCGCCTCCGACACCAAGGCATCAAATACCTGGCGAGGAGTAATGTTTCCATACGCGGGAACTATCGGATTGTAAGCGTGATACTCATGATATCCCCCCAAAATGTCATCAATAATAGCGATCTTTTCTTTCGGATTTATTTGAGCTAAACCTGGGTGTGATTGAATATAGTCGCCGAAGTTTTTAAGAGTAAATGACCCATACTTATTAGTCGTGAACGTTGCGGAGCCATCCGCACCAAAGGTCCAGCCGCCCATTCGTTAATCCTCTTAGAGTCTGTTTGAGTTGGTTGAATGAACTATCCTGAAGCAAGACGCTTTTCATTGCAGTTTGGATCAATGTGGTCGGAGGCGTGGATGTATTTTCGCAGTCGTAGCTCACGACGCGGCGACAGCGGCGAGCCAGCCGAGGCTCGGAAGACTCAGCGCCCAGGCAACACTCCGAAATTGGGGCGGAATGCCATTCACAAACTTCTACTTCTGCGCCCGGCGAGCGAAGTACGTGACTAAGCGATCGATAACTTCGAATGCGAGAACAGGTACAATGACCCTGATGTATTCAATAAACAGCCCAAAAACCGTTGGAACGGAGTCGATCCAAATAGCCCTACCAAACGCGTATTCGCTGTAACTATAATTCCCCTGAGGTGAAAAATGCAACAGTCCTTTTATAAGTATATATATCATAGGTACGATATATATGTGGTGCATGCCAAGGTATTTTTTTACTGGATAGATAATCATAAATATTATTAGAAGAAATACCAAAAGAAGCGCAGCAACAATCGGGCTGAACACATTTATATTAACAGAAAACAAATGGACAACTAAAAACAATACAATAGTCCATATCAGGAATTTGATTAATGACAGCATGTGATATTCCCCGGAAGATTGAAAGCGGTCCCCTTTGTCAAGGGCCCGGGCCATGCTGCTGTTCCTTCAACAAATTTAAGACTACCAAGCCCTGAGAAAGCAGCGCTTTCGGCGGTTCGTAGCCAGGATTTCGTCCACGGCCGCTCTGTGTTCCGAAAAGTTGGGTATGAGGCCCAGATCAATTGCCTGCCGCACACATTTGTCACCGCCACCGAGGAGTTGGCTTCAGTCAGGCAGTGCTCCAGCTTAATCATTGAAGCAGCGGGAGGTGGCGTCCGGACGCCCCGGCTGTGACCGTAGCACGATCTACCGAAGTCAACGCTTTCAACCTCCATTCCCGTTTTCGGAGAGTCCTGCATATCCAATACCCGTTATAGTTGTATAAGCTATACACGTCCGCAGGCCGGCTGACGAGCATTTTAATACGTTAGGTGCAACGGAGGCGGCAGCTTTGTTGGCCTCAACCTTTCCTGGTTGCTTTGCCGCTGGTCGCTTACGTCGCAATCAGATGGCATATCGCTACGCAGCCCCCTCTGACATTGATGGCCCGCGCCAGCGCCACCCAATGTTCCCGCCATCGCGCCGCCATTATCGCCTGCCCGTCTCTCCATGCCGTAATCGGCCGGAGAACTTTGGAGCCCCTCATGCAGTCCCCCTGCCCGCCCGCAGACAGCCGCCCCATCGTGTACGCTACCACCGCCGACGGCCTCAGACTGCCCGTGATCGACGTCACGCATCCCGCATTCGCAGTCCCCGACGATCCCGCCAGCCTCGCCGCAAGGCGCGATGCGCTCCTGGCCTTAGCCCGTCGCAACCGCTGGATGCCCGCCTTCCTCACGCGGCAGCTCATGCGGCTGGCGGCCCCGCGCTCGCCGCTGCTCCGCAGCCTGCTGGCGTCGGACCGCGACTATCTCGACAGCATCACGACCTACATCCTCAAGCTCGGTCCGGATCACCTGCCACCCGGATTCGACAGCCCGGTAGATCGCCAGGTCGCGGCGTCTCCGCACATGCCGCTCATCAGGCTGCGCATGCAGCAGATCGCGCGGCTTCTGGCGGAGGCGCTCCTCGCGCCGCTCGGCGAAGCGCCGGACGCGCCCCTTGATCTTGTCAACATCGCGGGCGGTCCGGCGCTCGACAGCATCAACGCGCTGATCGTTCTCGCGCGCAACCACGCGTCGCTGCTCCGCCGTCCGATCGCGATCCACGTCTTCGATTCTCAGCAGGAAGGCCCGGCCTTCGGCGCCCGCGCGCTTGTCGAGCTAACCGCGCCCGACGGGCCGCTGCACGGGCTCGAGGTCCAATTCCAGCACCATGCTTACGACTGGAACGACACCGCCCCGCTCGCCCGCCTGCTTGCCGGCCTCGCCGCGCGAGGCGCTGTCATTGCAGCCTCATCCGAAGGCGGTCTGTTCGAATATGGCAGCGATGAAGCGGTCGTGGCCAACCTCACAGTGCTCGCACGCTCAGGCGTGCCGATCGTCGCCGGCTCGGTCACGAGCTCGAGCAAGCTTCGCAAGCGGATGATCGCGCACACGAAATTCCAACTTTTTGCGCGCGGGCTGGAAGGTTTCGCGCCCCTTGCCGAGCAGAGCGGCTATCACGTCGCCGAGAGCCGCACCGCGCTCATGAGCGAACAGGTGCTGCTGCGGTCGGCGGGGCCATCGAAATAGTCGTTCAAACTATACCGGTGGAGTAAGACTTCTAAGCGCCATATTCGGGCCTCATCCTGGGCGAACAATAACTGGCGCTCCTCCTTCGGAACTTGGACGTCCTTACGCGGTTTAGATTTATGCGACACATAGAATTCGACAGACCAGTGAAGATCGCTCTCGGCAAGCCACGGCGGGCAAGGGCGATCAAAACGGTTATCGAGGCTTCGAACTGCTTGAAAAGTCCGGATTGGCCGACGGGCCACAAACCCCTATCCCGGATCGCCGCAAAGCAGCTCGACGCAGCGCGCATAGGGCATCTGACACCCGCTGAAGCTCGCGAGGCTTTCGCAGATGCCGCGCTTGAGGCCCACGTCCTGGTTCCTGCAGGGACGAAGCACTGAAATCAGGCAATGTCCCCACCGATAAGCGTCATGGTGCTGCAGCAGCTTGCCGGAACACTGCTCCGTCGTAACAGTTAATCTGTGCCGGCACGTTCCCGGCGCGGCCTCATCCGGCTTTCGAAGCCACCTTCTTCTTCGGGGCCGCCTTGCTTTGGCCTGCCTTACCGAATGTCTTTGCATCCTTCGTTCGAGCGGCGCTTGCCGGGTTTGCGCTGCTCTTGCGCTTCCCCGCCGTCGAGTGTTTCACCTGCGCGCGGCTTTTGCTCGGTTCCGACGTCTTTTTCGGAGTCCGCGAGAACAGACGCGTGAGAAAGCCCATGTCATCCTCCATCCGATGTGTCGCGATCACAACGAGCTTGGCAGAGGTGGGGTTCCTCTCTCGGGCGCAGGTCCAAAAGGCGATATAGGGACGTCGTCGTTCCGATCGCCAATTCCCGCAGCTGAATTTCGAGGCGCTTGGTAGTCTCGCCCATGGCCGCTCAGAGGCCGCCTTCGGAGCTGCCACGGCGGGTTTCCTCTGACTGGTGTTCAACGCAGGCTGGCGCGCACTATCGGGGCCGGCGAAGTTGTTGACGTCCACTTACCCTCCCCTCACGGGGCGGCCACTTTATCACTTTCCCTTCTGCTTCCAGTCGCCGCCACTCGAGTTGATACTTCCGCCATTCACGTCGCTGCTCTCTGGTGAGAAGCTTGACGCGATGGCGCCAGCTCTTCCCTATCAGGATTCTTTCGGCCACGGACAGGCCGCCATACCATCGCGGCTGTTCCGGCAGCGGATCGGAACTATCGACCGCTGCGGGAGAGGAGCTTTCCTTTCTGGTCTGGGAAGTGTCCTGCATGACCAACACCCGTTTTGGTTGAATGCAAACTATACACATTCGGCGGCCGACTGACGAGCCTTTCAGCGGCTCACCAAAGATGTAAGCGATAGTTCGCCTTATAAGTTCATAATCTTCCTTGGAGCACTTTTCGGCCGTGGATCGCCCAGTTGGCTGGCAAGGTATCCGAGCAGCCCGACCGGAGCCATGGCCGCAGCAATGCTGTTGAACTGCAGCAGATTCTTGAACTCCGGATGAGTGTTGACTGCCTCCCTGATCTCCCGGGCGAGATCGGGAAACCGGTTCTTGAAGTAGCTCGGGCTTAAGGCGTAAGCGCGAAAAGCATCCGCCCAGAGTTCGCGATCCCTGCTCTGGCCGATATATCCGTATTGCTTCGGCGAAATAAGGTTCTCATTCCGGATCTCGCCATCGATACCCGTGCTGTAGTTCCGGTGCAGCTCCGGCCTACGATTGTAGGTTGGCAGGCCTTTGCGGCCTTTCGCCGTAATCTCGACGACATGGCCGAACTCATGCGCTTTGGTCTCCAGGAGTTCATCGGCTGGTAGCCTTGGATCAACGACTACTTGTGTCGGCTTGCCTGTCTTGTCCAACTTCACGAAGCCCGTTTCACCTTTGGCCAGATCCTTCGGATCGTATTCAATCTCCTTGCCCATTATCTTCTTTGTGATTTCGTCGATCGCCTCCTCCGGCAGAGGCACGTCTTCGCCGCCCGCAACCCGCCGGCCAACCACGTATTCCGCATCCGCATTGAAAGGGCGCCCATCGAGATCGTAGAGGAGCTTTCCTTTCTCATCCGCAGGTACGACTCCCGGGTAGTCATCTTTGAATAGCCTGGTTTCCTTGGGAAAAGGGCTGATCGCAGACCGATTGTTCCTGAGATTTGCCAGCCGTTGGCCGGCGAGCTTCGCAGCTATCTTCTCACCAGCCTCCCCTGCTATCTTTCCCACAGCCTTCCCGGGAAGAAGCTCAGGCTGAAGGAGAAGCGGCGCCCATTCCGCGACGGCTTTGGTCGTGCGGCCCAAATCCGTCGTCGGCTGATAGGTAGGGCCAAGGTAGCGCGTCGTCAGTTCATTGATCTCATCGCTCGTCGGCGGCCTAAAGCTACTTAGCCGGTCTCCGACCTTTTCGAGCAAAGGCTTTGGAACACCCAGCTTCTCGGCCGCCCATGAGGTCAGGTACCCTCCAAGCAAACTAAGGTCACCTGGCATCCCGACGGTTTGTTCTGCCGCAGTACGTACTCCTGCCCCGGCCGACTTGCCGAGATCGGTCGCCGCCTCCCCAAGCCCTCGAAGATCATTCTCCGCCTGGCCCTTCAAAAGGCCATAAAGATACTCACGGCCGAATAGACCGTCGAACATGCTGTCCTCCTTGGTTTGGTGCGTCGGCGCCGGGTCGATATCTCTGCCGCGCTCCGGCTCCCTCGGGAGCGAGATTGCGCCTTGACCGATGGGATATGCGGGTCAGTTCGCCGTCTTGCCGGCTTCGGAGATTGGCTGAAGCGCAAACTCGAAGCTGGAGATCGGCAGCACGCACGCAAACAAAGGGCCAGGAAATGCCCTTGACGCACACAACTCCCCCTACTGCCCTACTGCGTGCTCACCCCATCCACGCCCCCTGCCCGAACGCGGTCTGCCGCTTGGGCTTCGGTTTCGTGCGCGCGTGGCGCAACATCATGTAGGCGTAGCGGGATGCGCTGAGCACGTCGTCGTTGAGCTTCACGATTACGCCGTCCTTGCGGTGGTAGGTGCGCCGCTCCTCCAGCCAGAAGCCGCAAGTCTTGAACACCTTCCAGCGCCCGGTCTGCATGCGGTCGAGCATGTCGATGACGCCGGCCTCGACGCCGACGCCGCCATCCTCGAAGGTCGCCTTCTCGGGCAGCATGGCGAGGCCCTGGGCGACATAGAGCTCCTTGTATTCGGCGCCGGACGGATCCTTGTCGCGCCTCAACCCGTCATGCGGCCACGCCCACGGCAGCCACGCCGCCCATGGCTTCAGCGCCGCCGCATGCACGACAGGCGTCGCCTGGCTTTTGCGATATTCGGCCGTGACATAGACCACGTCATTATCGCGGTCATGCGCAAGCTTCACCGCGCCGAAAGGATGGTCGTAGCCGAAGTCCATCCCGCCGATCTGGGCCCAATGCTCGGGAATGGCGAAGGGCTCCACGACGATCTCATCCTCTGCGACCGGAAAGATCAAGCCGGAGCCAAGCGTGGGAAGGCCTTTGGCCCGCGCCTCGCGCTCATGCGGCTGGTAGGAGGCAATGATCTTCGCCCGCTCGTCCGGCGAATAGTGCTCGGCATCGTCGATCGTCATGCGCGTGACGTGGCGATGCTGAGCCGCGGGATCGTCGGTTGCCGGCATCAGGAAACGGCGCACCACCTCCGACATGCCGAGAAGCGGGGTAAAGGTCTGCTGCGCGAACTGCCCGCGCTGCCCGTTATTCGTGCGCGTCAGGCCCTCGCTATAGATATCGGCCGGCGGCTCCTCGTCGAACCACACGCCGTCGACGGTCGGTCCCTGCCATTTCTCGCGGCCCTTCTCATAGGCCTTGAAGGCAAGGATGCTCTCGCCGGCCTGCAGATCGCCGCCGCCGCCCCAACGCACGACGACGCTGTCGAGCATGTTCGCCACGCCGCTCGCTCGCGTGCGGTCCTTGATGCAGTCGGCGGGAACAAAGCCTGTGCCCCATTCCTCCTCTATTGCGGGTGGACCGATCAGGATGCGCTGCGGGTTGTCGCGCGTGCTCTCGCGCGTCACCGAGCCGGCCCATAGGACCACCGGCTTGTCGAAGGTCGCCCCGTCCCACCAGTCCGGATAGCGACCGGTAAGGTGCATCGCCCATTCCGCGCCGCCGGCAACTGTCTTGCCGAGCTGATTGCCGGCCATGAACAGGCGCTCGCTAAACGTCGCGCCTGCCTGGTGGAACTCTCTCTGCCTCATATAGGGCCGATAGAATTTGAGCCTGTTAGCGCGCTGCCGGCGCTCGGCTTCGGCCTGAAGCGCGGCCATTTCCTTCAGCATTGTCGAGAGCGTCGAGGAAGGGTCGGATGGCGGCATCGAGCTTGCGGATCCGTTCGACAAGCTGCTCATCCGTCATCTGCTCGATCGGGTTGAAGTTGACATTGAGATCGCGCGGCAACAGCGACGTGACCATCTTCACGAAATCCTGCGGCCGCTCGTCGATCATGCGCTGGATAGCGGCCGGTCCCTGGCCTTCCCAGGCGGCAAGCACATCTTCAAGAAATGCTTCGCCAAGCTCGCTGCGCGCGCCCGTGGCTCGGGCGCCAATGGCCCGCCCGGAATTGCCTGGCTTGATGACATCTAAGGGCGGATGGCCCGGGCCGCTCTCGTCCCCATCATCTTCGGAAGCACTCATCCGGCCACGCACTCGATTGTAAAAGAAAATGTAGCAGCGAGAGGCGCCGACGCTGACGCCCGCTCTCGTGAACGACGGAGAGCGGGTAAGTGTGAGGGGCAGCGATCGCGCCTGGCGATTACAATAACGCTCCAGTAATCACCCTCTGAACGGCGCAAAGCAGTAGATCGTCACCCACAGCACATGTGCGGCGATGAAGCCGAGAATGAAACCGACAATCATGCGAGGCGCTCCCTCTGCCAATCTCCGACGTCTGCGATTTGCCGCAAACTGAATGCAAGGCTCCCCTTCTCCCCCTGCGTGGGCTTTGCATGGAGGGCGTAGGCCGGTGAGGTGGGCGGATGGACCGTTTTTTGAAGGCCGCCTGGGCACTGTTCGGCCGCTGGGCGGGGACTGCCGAGGGGTGCGCGACGGAGTGCAACGCTCCCGAAACAGGTGACGCCACGTTTCAACAGCCATCGCCAGCACGATCCGCGCCCGGCCACGCTGTCTCGCCGCCTCTCCAACGACCTACAATTCTAGAGGATAATTTTCCTATGCCACTTTCGGTTACCGAATGCAAGAGCTTTTTGCGCACCGAAGCGAATTTTCAAATTTTCGGTGGCGGGTCGCCCCAGAGGTGGGGGGTCCGTGGGAACCTTCCGCAGATGGCCAAACCCGTTGGTCGACCATCGGGCAACGATAGATGGCGAGAGCGGCGTCAAACTCATCAGTGGACGACACGTCCGAGTCACCGCCTTAGGCAGCGCCTCCGCATGGTCCGGATGCCCCCAGCCGGTATGACGAACAGCCGGCGCCCGGTTGCATCGACGGGCATAACGCCTTTTAGCGCTCGGCTTCGCTCCGCCGCCGCGTCGATGTTTACAATTCTGGAGGATAATTTTCCTATGCCAAATCCGGTTACCGGATGCAAGAGTTTTGTTTGCCAGGTCGAACCGAATTTGTCCCTTCGCAAATTGAGCCCGTTGACGACCTTCACTAACGGGGTCGGACGGCGGATTTGCGCCAGTTTGCGACCTCGCGCCAACAATCGGTGAAGGTCGCCTTTGGGGAGTAAGAAGCGGACACTGCGTTGCCAGGGCCTTGTCTTAGGGGGCGAACGGCCGTTGGTTGGCATTACAGCTAGACTTGGGTCCGACCGCGATTGCTCATCCAAGGCGCGTTCGACGGTGATAACAGTAACGTACTTCAACCCCTGCACTTTCATCGCATGGCATGAAGAGGATTGCCTCCCGCCAATCGCGGCCGCTCTAGTACCCAACATTGCGGGAGCGTGAGTCAATGGCGTTGCACGCTCTTCCTGAGTTCCCAGGACGAAGGTCTGGAACTGCCGATGTTCCGTGCTCCAATGATTCCAGGTACTAGTGTCGTTTTGATTTCGAAGTTCGCCCAGAACCTGATATCAAAGTCAGGCGAACGTCGAAATCATGGCACCGGGAGTTTGCGATGATCAAACGGAGGCTGGCGGTCAGCGTTTTATCTTTCGCAATATACTTGCCGATTTCGGAGCAAGTTCTTGCTGACGATGCGATGCTGACGGGTTTTCCCTCGATCGTGCTTTCGGGGGGATTGGCAAGGGTAAAGACCTACCCGATGCGCCAGCCATTCGACAGCACCTTGAAGACCGACATTCTGGATGTTTCTCTCGAGAAGACGACCCTCGATGATGTCGTCAAGGCGTTTGGCGGCAAAATACGCACGCGCGGCGACAAGGCAGCATCGGTCAGCTGGGTTTGCTACGAAGTCGAGATAGGCAACCACTACACTCGTGAATGGTTCATCGCTGATGGAGGTACAGGCGAAGGAAAGCACATCCTGACCACGTTGGCGGGAGAGGAGAGTGACGATGCGATGTCGGGATGCGAGATTGGCCCGAAGGAACTGATGAATGTGAAACTGCCTGTTCCCGCTCTCGACAAAAGCAACAAGGACCTCGAGGCGGCTTTCGGGGTAGCGGTCTCAAACGGTATTATTCGTTACGCTCATGCCGGCCGCTCGGATCAGGATGGGAGGGCGAAATTGCAGTTCTTGGTTTATCGTCTCAAGGAAGGCCACATCACCGGCATCGCGCTAGTCCAGCGAACGTCTTCACGTTGACGGACAGCAAAGAGTGAACCTTGCAGGGCTGAATGGCCTCTGTTGAGACTGGTTTTACACCCCCTCGGGCCAGAAATGGTTCCCGTGGTTCCGCGTGTAAGACCCGGAGAAGGCGATTTCCGGCAAGAGTTGGAAGTTGGCGGATATCGACAAGGTAGAGTAACGTTAGGCCGCCGATGCCGGGCGGTGGATCAGCGCAGAAGACCGGGCATTGTTGGAGGTCAGGTAACCAAACTCTGTGCGGACCTTGCAGCCGTAACAGCCGAAGGTCTGCAATGGGTCACAGAGCGCCGCTTCCTACGGCGACGGTCTGCAGTTCTCTACAATTCAACCTGTTCCGAGATTGCCAACGCATCGTCGACTTCGATGCCGAGGTAACGGACGGTGCTCTCCAGCTTGGTGTGACCGAGTAGAAGCTGCACGGCGCGGATGTTCCCGGTCTTCTTATAGATCTGCGACACTTTGCTGCGTCTCATCGAATGCGTGCCATAACGCTTTGGGTCGAGCCCGATGCTGGCAACCCATTTGTCAACAATCCTTCCGTACTGTCGTGTCGACAGATGCGGTTTCGCCCGCACGCGGCTAGGGAAAAGATAGTTTCGCTCGGTGAGATGTCGTCGCGCAATCCAGGCACCGACTGCGACTCTGGTCTGTTCCGTGATCTCGAACTGCACTGGTCGCCCAGTCTTGCGTTGAATGATGACCGCGCGATCACGAACGATGCCGGAGAGCCCAACAGTGACGGCGACCAAGTCGCAACCACGAAGCTTACTGTCGATCGCGAGATCGAAAAGTGCCAAGTCCCTTGCTGCGCCAGACACCTGCAGCCGTGTTCGAATGCTCCAGACCTCGTGCGGCTTGAGCGGAGGCTTCTGACCACCGATATGGCTTCTGTTCCAGGGCATGGTTTTTCTCCATGCCGCCCTCCGCAGCCGCAGCACTCCTATGAGCCACTGAACTCTAGCCCTGGTCTTGGAGTACCCCTGAAGGATTCGCCATCAATGGGTACCGACTTGGAACGACATTGATATCAGGGCCTCAACAAGGGACGCGCTCGCGCCACTTCTCGACATTCGTGCCATCGGTCAGGAAGGTGGCTCATTAAGCCCCAGGCGGTCATTCCGCACTACCTAGGCGTTGACACAGCCAATCGCACTTTCTATCTGAGGCCAAAGGCGTGTGCTGCGTGCGCCCGGGGTTTGCCCCGAATACGGAGAACGAGACCAACCGTTTTCCGCAGGGACCGCAGCCTTTGTCGATTAGCAAATCTCATCCGTCACGTGGCCGCCGTCCGTCCTCGATGCTGCGAGAGTTTCTCGACAGTTCGGCCTCGGGCGGTCTGATATTGATGGCCGCAGCCGCGCTCTCGCTCGTTGCGGCCAACTCGCCGCTTGCACCCGCCTATTTCAGCGCACTGTCGAGCTATCTCGGCCCGCTCAGCGTGTCGCATTGGATAAACGATGCGCTCATGGCGCTCTTCTTCCTGCTCGTCGGGCTTGAGATCAAGCGCGAGATGCTGGATGGTCAACTCTCCTCCTGGAACAAGCGCATTCTTCCCGGTGTGGCCGCCCTTGGCGGCATGATTGTACCGGCGCTCATTTACTCGGCGTTCAATGCGGGCGACCCCGCAACCGCACGCGGCTGGGCCATCCCGTCCGCTACCGACATCGCATTCGCGCTCGGGGTGCTGTCGCTTTTGGGCAACCGCGTTCCCACTTCGCTGAAGGTGTTTCTTGCCGCGCTTGCCATCATCGACGATCTGGGCGCCGTCATCATCATCGCGCTCTTCTACAGTGGCTCGCTCGACATGCTCGCGCTCGGCAGCGCAGCGCTCCTCCTAGCGAACCTCGTCATCTTCAACCGCATGGGTGTCGCCCGGTTGTGGCCCTATCTCGTGCTAGGGGTGCTGCTATGGTTCCTCGTGCTGCGCTCCGGGGTGCATGCGACGGTTGCGGGCGTATTGTTGGCGCTCACGATCCCCTTACGCACATCTCCTGCCCGGCCTCACGATATGGAGCATTCGCCACTCCACAGACTTGAGCACGCTCTATACGGTTGGGTGACATTTCTGGTTGTCCCGATCTTTGGCTTTGCCAATGCGGGCGTATCGCTCTCCGGTCTTTCGCTCGGTGCGCTGACCGACAATCTCACGCTTGGCGTGGCGCTCGGGCTCCTTGTCGGCAAGCTGGTGGGTGTTTTCGGCAGCGCGTACCTCGTCATTCGTGCTAACTGGGCTGAGATGCCAGCAGCCGCAAGCACGCTTCAACTGCTCGGTGTGTCACTGCTCTGTGGTATCGGCTTCACGATGAGCCTCTTCATCGGTCTGCTCTCCTTTGCCGATGTTCCGCTTGTGCAAGAAAAGGTCAAAATCGGCATTCTCGGTGCCTCGCTCGTGGCGGGGCTGCTCGGATTTGCAATCCTGCGAGTGGCACCGAGTGAGACGAACAAGGCCATGCAGTGATCGACCAGTTGCGGTTCTATAGTGACCAGCCGACCTGGTGCGACTTCTCACATCTTGGGGCATTATCGAGCAGCCATGGACGACCGCCCAGCCACCGAAAGCCGGCCACGCAGCAGTGCGGGTGCGCTCCGCGCACGTCTCCGTCGGCTCTATCATGGCCGCTCTGCCGGTTCTGAGTGGTTCCAGTACGCTGTCATGGTCGTCGATCTGCTGATCGTCGCCTTCTTCGTGGCCAGTCCTATTCTGCGCGAGCGGCCGCTCTTCCTCTGGATAGACTATTCGATTGCGGCTCTTCTCGGCCTCGACATCACCGCCCGGGCACTGGCTTCGAGGGACATCCCGCGCTGGCTGCGGCAGCCAACGAGCATCGTGGATACATTCATCCTGCTCACGCTGCTCTTTCCGCTATGGCTTGCCAACCTAGGGTTCCTACGCGTGCTGCGGCTATGGTCGCTGTCGCGAAGCGGAACATTCTGGCGCCCCCTGCTCAGACGCGGCTACGCTCCTTGGCGCGAAGTCGTTCAGTCCGTGATCAACCTGATCACCTTCCTTTTCGTGGTGACAGGCTTCATCTACACATTCTTCTTCCGCGAAGGCTCGGGTTTAGCAGGGTATATCGACGCTCTGTATTTCACCGTAACCAGCATGACGACGACAGGTTACGGCGATATCCTGCTCCCAGGCCCCTGGGGCAAGCTCACTTCGGTTGTGATCATGCTGGCCGGCGTTACGCTCTTCATCCGGTTAGGGCAGGCCGTTTTCCGGCCGTATAAAGTCTGGCATCCCTGCCCGCGGTGCAGGCTGCAGCGCCATGATCCGGACGCGGTCCACTGCAAGGCGTGTGGATACATGCTCAAGATTCCGGATCCGAACGATTGATCCCGTTGCGGAAGCTGAGTCAGCCTCAGCGGCGAGTGCGCGGCTTCAAATCATCTTGCTGCGCATGTAAACTGCTCCGCATCGAGACCGAAATGGAAATAACTGGGCGCCACGTCCGCGTAGGCGAGGCGAACATTGCAAATCTGCGCGAAGCGCATGCTTGTGGCACCCGACTCCGTTGACCGCTATGGGTCACGACTTCGCATTGGGCGACAACGCAAGTCGCCTGGACGTTCGCTTTGGACGGCGCGAAGGCCACGCTCCGACTTACGAACGCATGCCGCTGCTCGAGCAAATCGCAGTGGGGACGTGGCTGATTGTGGTTTCATTGCCGGCGGGATAGAAATTGCTATCCTCGAATTGAAACCTATCGCATGGGCGAAGCGCCGACAAAGAGGTCGATAGCCGTCCTCGCGGCGGATGCCGTGGGGTATAGCCATGTGGTTGCGACTGACGAGGCTTTGGCCCTTCGCGCGCTGGCGAGCAGCCGGCGCCTGATCGACCCACTCATCGAGGAGCATGGCGGGCGAATCTTCAACACCGCCGGAGACAGCGTCCTGGCGGAATTTCCTCGAGCAGCCGAGCCAGTCCGCTGCGCGGTAGCCATACAGGAGACCTTGCGCGGCACTGAAGGCAAAAATCCCCTCCTCACATTTCGCATCGGTATCTCCTTCGGAGAAGCCATCGCCGATGGCTCCAATCTTCTCGGCGCAACTGTGAACATGGCGGCACGGCTCGAGGCGGTTGCGCCTGCCGGAGGTCTCTGCATCTCGGGTGCCGTTCATGACGCGATCATTGGAGAAATTGCCTATGAATGGCAGGATCTGGGCTTCCGTCATCTCAAGAACCTCATCAAGCCGGTCCGCATTTTCCGTCTGGCTGCCGGGAATAGCTGCGCCGTGCCGGTCGTGGCCGGCGCCACCAAACCCCTGATCATCGTTCTTCCCTTTGCCAGCAAGAGCGGCGGCCAAGCCGAGGAGGCCTATCTGAGCGATGGGATCACCGAAGACGTGATCGCCGGATTGTCTCGATTTGGCCGGTTGGCCGTTCTCGGCATGGCGTCGTCCGACGCCTATCGCGATCGCACGGCGGCACTGCCCGACCTGGTGAAGGAATTGGGGGTGGATTATGCCGTGCAGGGCAGCGTCAGGCGCGCGGGCGAAACCATTCGGCTGTCGGTGCAGCTCATCGACGCGCGCTCCGGCCTGGCGATCTGGGCGGAGCGATATGACCGCATCATCGACAATCTCTTTGCGGTCCAGGACGATATCTCCGCCACGATCGTGGCCACGATTGCGGGTCAGCTCGAGGACGAGGGTGCCGCAGCCGCGAGCCGAAAGCGCACCGAGAACATGGAGGCGTATGACTTTCTGCTGCGTGGGATTCATCTCGCCCGCGCCCTGGATCCGGCCTCGGCTACCGCAGCGCTTGCCATGTTCGAGAAGGCGCTGGCGCTGGATCCCGACTATGCGCTCGCCCTGGCATGGTTCGCCTTGATGAAGCTGCGTGTGACGGTGTGGCACCCTGGCGACCCGGACGAGATACTTGAGCCGGCACAACGGGCGCTGGAACGCGATCCATCTGAAAGCTGGTGCCATCTCGTCTTCGGCCAGATCATGATGTACCGCGGGCAGCTCGCGGAGGCGGAGCAACACCACCAGCGCGCATACCAGCTGAACCCGTTCGATGCCCATGTGATGGCCCTGCGCGCGCCACTCGCGACTTATCTCGGCAGGCCGGGCGAGGGAGAACGATGGGCGCGCCGGGCTATGCAGCTCAACCCCGCCCATCCGGACTGGTACGCAACCAATCTTGGGCTCGCACTCTACTGCCAGGGGCGCTATCAGGAGGCCGTTTCCGCATACGCGGAGGTCGCTGCGCCGCAGATCGGCATTCTTGCAGGGCTCGCGGCGAGCTATGCGCAGCTTGGTGATATGGACCGGGCAGCGGCGTCGAAAAAGCGTCTCCTTGAGCTTGCGCCCGACTTCTCGGCGAAACGCGCCGTCGGGTCCAGGCCGTTTCTCCTTGAGCGGGACCGAGCTCATCTTCGCGAAGGTTTGGAGAAGGCCGGACTGCCGCTTTAGAAATGAAGCTGCGTAGAAAATGTTCTAGGAGAGCCGAAGGGCGGTCCGAACTACCGCAACCAGGGAAGCCGAGGTGTAAGGCTTGACTAGCCAGCCGAGTGGCTGTGCGGGTGCGGCGCGGGCCTGGGCAGCTGGATCGGAATGCGCAGTCGCGAAGACAGAGCGCAAGCCATATCTTCGAAACAGCTCCAGCGCAGCATCGATCCCATCCAGAGCGCCGGATAATCGGATATCCATCACGACGAGGCTAGGCCGGTCCGAAGCGGCAATCGCCAGGGCCTGCTCGGCTGAACCCGCTACTGCAACCTCAAATCCGGCCTCGGTCAGTGCGCTCTCCATATCCGTAGCGATGAGAAAATCATCCTCGACGACCAAGATTCGCGCCGCCGCGGCGCTATCCACCGGTTCGACCGCCTGCAAATCCGGAGAAGTCGGCGATTGGCGGTCAGGCGGGGCGGTAAACTCATGCATCCGGCGCGATCCAGGAATGACAGAAGGAAATGGGGCCCATTACGAGAAACGAACAGTGCATTGGGTGTTTGGCGCTGTCGTCACGGTGAGTTCACCGCGAAGCTGCCGCGCGAGGCCCTGGACGAGCCTGAGCCCGGACGAGCGGTGGCGGACCGCGGCCAGATCGAAGCCCGGACCATTGTCTTCGACAAAGATCCTGAAAGCCTCACCATCACGCCGCAGGCCGACCCGGATCGTGTCGGCTGCGCCCGAGGTTCCGTATTTGAGAGCGTTGGTCAACAGTTCATTGAGAATCAGCGCCAACGGCATGGCGGAATCATTGGGAAGCTCAGCGTCATCCATCTCATACGCGATGCTGACGTCTTCCGGAAAGGTTTGTCGTATCGTCTCACAGACAGCGCGCAGGAAATCCCCCGCGTTGAAGTGGGTCGAGTTGACTGTGCCATATAGGACCTGCTGGGCAGCGGCCATTGCTGCAACCCGATTACCCGCTTCACGAAGGATGTGTCGCGCCTCTTCATTTCCGGTCTTCTGGCCGGCCATTCTCAGGAGCGACTGCAGCATTTGCATGTTGTTCTTCACGCGATGATTCAACTCGTTGAACAGCAGCCGCTGCTGTGTTTCAGCCTGCTTTCGTTCGCTGATGTCGACGAGCATGTTGATGCCGCCGACGATTTTTCCGTTCTCGTCGCGTAGAGGCGTTGGGTAGGGGATAAAGGGGATACGCACGCCGTCGGGGCGTTCGGCGACAGCCTCCATGTTGCGTATGGAACGCCCCTCCTTCAGAGCGATCGCCATCGGGCATTCGTCGTGCGGCAAAGGCGTGCCGTCCGGCCGATACAGTTTCCAGGTAACGCACCATTCGTCCTTGCCGATTTCCGGTGTGCGCCCGGAAAGCTCGACCGCAGCCTCGTTGAAGTAGGTTATCTTGCCTTCAGCGTCCGTGGTGTAGATGGCTGCCGGAATGGCGGCGAGCAGGTCTTTCAATTGGCGCTCATTGGCGCGCAGCTTGGCTTCGGCAGCCTTGCGGTCGGTGATATCGCGCGCAATCTTCGAGGCGCCCATGATGCGGCCGCGGCTGTCGCGGATCGGCGAGATAGTCAGGGAAATGTCGACCAGGCTGCCGTCCTTGCGGCGACGGATGGTCTCGAAATGGTCGACATTCTCGCCACGCCGGATACGGCCGAGAATCTCCGGCTCTTCCCCCAGCCGTTCGTCCGGGATCACCATCGTGATGTTCCTGCCTATCGCCTCATCTGCGCGATAGCCAAACAAGCGTTCCGCGCTTGCGTTCCAGGTCATGATGGTGCCGTTGAGATCTTTGCTGACGATGGCGTCGTGAGAAGATTCGACGATTGCGACGAGCTGGCTGGCTGCACGTTCCGTCCTCTGACGGGCATCTTCGAGGCGCACTCGGTCCAATGCAAAGCCGAGCTGTCGAGCGACGGTTAGAGCAAATCGGAGCTCGGAGTCCCTGAAGGCGTGTTCACTGTTATAGTAGGTCATGAATTTGCCGAGCAGCTGACCTCCCGAGACGATGGGAATGAACGCGAGCGCTGTAATTCCTTCGCCGCGAATCTTGGCTTTTAGCGACTCTGGCAATTCGCTTCGTTCGATATCTCCTATCGTGATGGGATCGGGCTCGGTTGTGTCGAGCGACCACGGAGAATGGCCTTGCACTGCCTGCTGATAAAGCTTCGACAAGTTGCGAACGGCCACGAATTTGAGCACGCCAGCCTCGTCGAACCGCAAAATCGAGGCGCGATCGGCATGCAGGGCGCGCATGATTGTGTCGAGCGCGAGCTCGTAAATCTCAGCCAGGTTTTCTGCGCGCTGCAGCCCGTCAGTGAATTCATAGAGCGCAGCTTGCTCCTCCATGTGCCGGACCAGGGCGGCCTCGGCCTGCTTGCGTGCTGTGATGTCGTTTTGCACACGCACCGCATGCAAGAAGCGGCCCTGCGCATCTCTGACGCTCGAAGATGTGACGGCTACCCATATCTTCGTGCCGTCCTTGCGGAGAAAGCGTTTCTCATGCCTGTAGCAGTCGATTTCACCTCGCACCTGGCGCTCGAACTCGCGCAAATCGGTCTCGACATTCTCCGCCAATTCGGGATCGAAGACCGACCTGCCGATCAGCTCTTCGGGTGCATAGCCGAGAAGCCCGGCCAA
Organism: Mesorhizobium sp. BAC0120; assembly: GCF_033542235.1. Lineage (NCBI taxonomy): Bacteria > Pseudomonadati > Pseudomonadota > Alphaproteobacteria > Hyphomicrobiales > Phyllobacteriaceae > Mesorhizobium > Mesorhizobium sp. BAC0120. The sequence continues at coordinate 139,350 of NZ_JAWRCU010000001.1, forward strand.
ATGGGCGTTGGCACGCTCGATCTTGCCTTCGGCGTTGACCTCGGCGATGCCGATTCCCGCCTGGTGATAGGTTGCAGCTAGCCGCTGGTCTTGTTGCTTTATGATCTCGTCGGCCTGGCTCCGGTTCGTGATGTCATGGAGACAGTTGATGGCGCCGATGACTCGGCCGTCTTGGTCTTCGATCGGCTCGATATCGACCATCGCCGATATCGATGATCCGTCCGGCCGCTCGATTATGGTTTCCGCGCCCCTGACAGGAATACCGGTACGGAGCACCGTGGCCATCGGAGTGTCGCCACGCGTGATCTCGCCCATCGAAACAGAGCTTATGAGTGCCGTATGGAGTTCGTTATCAGAGCCGAGCACGGGTGTCCGCCCCCACAGCTCGACGGCACGCTTATTGAACCAAAGCAAGCGCCCTCGCGCATCGCAGGCATAAATTGCGACGGGCAGCTTTTCGATAAAATCCGGAGCTGACTCTAGGATCGGCACGGTTTGAGGGAGATGAACGATCCTCTCCGAGCCGACGACATTTCCGATACTCATCAATCCCCTTCTGCGCAAAAAATAGACTGCCGCGAGCCGGACAACGAAACCGAACGGTAAAAGTTCCAATCGGTTGAGCTGGCTGGGCACGAGCCGCAGAACCCGCTCGGCTGCCCAAGCAGGAGATCTGGCCATCGAAGCCAAAAGGAAAGATCAGCAGTCGACAACTGGGTCGGGAAGCTTCGTAAGCGCAGATCGGATCTCAGAGACGCGCTGTTCGACCAGTCTGATCTGGATGCGCAGGTGCTCCGATTCCGGGCCGCGGTGACTGTCGAAAGCCTCTTCCAGTCTCTTCAGTTCTGCGCGTGCGTGTCGCAGCTCCTCCAGATGCACAGCTGACGAAACAGGTTGCCGGTCGGCGGAAGGTTTGAAGGTAATTTGCATAAGTCATTGACCATCATTGAGCCGGCGCAACAACGCGGCAATGGTAAGCAGGTTCCAACATTTCTAGCAAGGTAACCTGTATGTCAGGCGGGACACGGGAAGCCCGCCCATTTTCGCAAGCTGGACAGGTGCCCGCGTCGATGAGTCGATCTTAATGGCCCGGCGCGCGGACCTTATCAACTGCGCCCCGGCTCACCCGTCACGCGCCAGATCACATCGCCCACATCGTCCGCGACCAACAATGAGCGGTCGGGACCGATAGCAACGCCCACCGGCCGCCCGTAGGATGCACGCTCATCCGGTGAGAGGAAACCCGATAGTATGTCGCGCGGTTGCCCTGCGGGGCGTCCATTTTCGAAAGGTACGAATACGACCTTGTAGCCGCTCAGCTTGCTGCGGTTCCACGAACCATGCTGCCCGATGACCATGCCGTCGGGAAAGCCAGGAAGGGTGCCTGCCGGGAGCCAGCAGAGACCAAGCGAGGCCGTGTGGCCGCCCAAGGCGAAATCCGGTGTTATCGCTGTCGCAACCAGGCCCGGGTTCTGCGGCACGCGGTCGTCCACGATCCTGTCCCAATAGCAAAAGGGCCATCCGTAAAAGCCGCCGTCCTGCACGGATGTCAGGTAGTCGGGAGGCGTCTCGTCTCCGAGACCATCGCGCTCGTTGACTACCGTCCACAGCGTGCCGGTCTTCGGCTCCCAGGCCATCCCCACCGGGTTGCGCAGTCCGGAGGCAAAAATGCGGCTTTTGCCGCTCTCGAGATCGAGCACATGGATCGCGGCACGCCCCTCTTCCGCTTCCAGGCCGTTGTCGCCGATATTGCTGAGGGAGCCGACGCCGACGAAGAGCTTCCGTCCGTCGGCACTAGGCAGCAGGCTGCGCGTCCAGTGCCCGCCGGACTTGAAGTCGACCAGCTTCCGGCCGCTTGCGCGAATGCGCGTCTCTCCTGTCGCGTAAGGAAACGCAACCACACCGTCGGTATTGCCGACGTAAAAGGTATCGCCCAGCAGCGCCATGCCGAAGGGCTGATTTAGCCCGTCGAGGAACACCTCGCGCATCTCGGCTACGCCGTCGCCGTCGGAATCGCGCAACAGGCTGATGCGATTCGGGCTTACGCCGACCGCGGCAGCGCGTTTCATCGTACTGAACATCGCGTAGTCGAAGATAGAATTGATGCCGCCCGGTACGCTCAGCGCCTCGGCCGCCAGCACGTCACCGTTCGGCAACACGTGGATCCAGCGGGGATGCTTCAGGCCGGCTGCGAAGGCGTTCACTCGGAGCCCCGGAGCGGCAGTCGGTGTTTGCCCTGCGGCCCATCCCTTCGCCGTCGGCATCTTCAGCGTCGGTATGCCTTGCGGCCTTGCCGCCGGGATCCTAGGTGCGCTCCCATAGGCCGGCTGCTTCTCGCCTTCGCGCCCGTGCCGCCAAAGGATCGCCCCGGCGCCGATCAGGGCGACCGCGCGCGCGAAGATGCCGGACATGCTCATTGCTTCCCTCCAGTTGCGCGCACTCAGACTACATGAGGCAACGAGGGCGTTATATCGAAGATGCAGTGTCTGACCGTCAATCGGCTATTCCAGCCTGCTTGGTTCGGCCACCCAACAAAGTCGAGGAGATGCGACAACGACACTTGATGCCGCGGCTTCGCCCGCGCCTGACTGCTCAGTGGTACGGCCAATAGAGCGGGGTGACGATGACCGTCACGATGAGCGTCCAGATCAGCACGACCAGGCCGAGGCGCCAGAAGTCACCGAAGTGGTAGCCGCCCGGCCCATAGACCATCAGGCTCACACCGTTGGCGAACGGGGTCAGGAAGGACGCGCTGGCTCCCATCGCTACGCTCATCACCATCGGCAGTGCCGAGACCTCCATGTCGCGCGCCGCCGCGAACGCGATCGGCATCATCACAAGGGCCGTCGAGGTGTTGGAGATGAATTGCGTGATCAGGGTCGCCGCAAGGAAGATACCGACGAGCACGGCGGTCGGACCGAAGTCGCCGAGCAGGTGGACGATGTGATTGCCGATCATCTCGGCGGCGCCGCTCTTCTCCATGGCGTGCGCGGGCGCGATCATGGCGCCGATCAGCAGAACGGTGTTCCAGTCGAGCCCGCGATATATCTGCGGCACGCGCACGACGCCGGTGATCACCGTGAGGCAGGCGCAGAGGAGGCACGCGATCGGCGCCGGTATGATGTTGAAGACCAGGAGCACGACCAGCAGCGCCAGGATCGCGAACAAGCGCTTTGCGCCCCGGCCGAGCGCGACTGCCTGCATACGGATCTGGTCGGGCGAGTCGATGACCAGCAGCTGGGCGCTTGACAGGTAGCGCTCCAGGGCCGGCCAGCTGCCCTGCAGCAGCAGGTGGTCGCCCGAGCGGAGGGTGAGCCGCGGGCGGACCAACTCGGCCCCGCCGCGCTGCACCGCCAGCACCATCACCTCATGGTCCTGGCTGGTCATGCCGGGGAAGACCGTGCTCCCGATCAACGCCGACCGCTCGGGGACGACGACCTCGGCCAACCCGGAGTTCCGCGAGAGGAGTACGTCGCCCAGAGCCGCTTTGTCGCCGTGCTCGCGCACCTCCAGCCGCAGGTCGGCCGCCAGCCGGTCGACCTCGCGGCCGTCGCCGCGGACGAGGATCAGGTCTCCGGCTTCGAGCCGGTCGCGCTCGAGCGGCTGACCATCCTTCTGATTGAGGAAGGCGACAGCGCGCACACCAGCGTACGCGCTGAGATCGACGGCCTTGCGCGACGTACCGATGAGGGGTGAGGTGGCGGGCACCGCCAGGCGGTGCAACTCGTGCTCGAGCTTGTAGTGTTGCACAAGCGTGTGGGCGTGACCGCTGAAGTCGGCCAGGATCGCCTCGCTCTGCCGCTCAGGCAGCAACCGCTTGCCGAGCCAGACGACGATGATGATCGACCCGATGAGCTGCGGTATGCCGAGCACGGACCACGCGAAGAAGCCGATGTGGCCGGCGCCCAACTCCTCGGCCTGCGTAGCGGCGATGACGTTGACCGGTGAACCGAGCAAGGTGAGCTTGGCACCCTTCAGGCAGGCCAGCGCGAGCGGGATCATCAGCTGCGACGGCGCGATCCCTGTCCGGACCGCGATGATGACGGTCACCGGCAACATGGCGGCGACGGCCCCGTTCATGCCGATCAGCCCGCTGAAGATCGCGGCCACGACCATGAGTGCGACCAGCAGCGTGGTTTTGCTGGCGCCGCTGAGACGCAAGAGGAGCTGGCCCGCCCAGGTGCCGACCCCCGTCGTCTCGACAGCCACCGCGAGGGCAAGCAGCGCGGCTATCAGGATCACCACCGGGTCACCGAAGCCGGTCAGAGCCTCCGGCATGGTGAGGACACCGGTGAAGTAGAGCGCCAGGGACGCCCCGATCGCGACGACGACCGCGGGCACGGGGTTCCAGGCGAACAGCAACAGCGCTAGGCCAATGATCGACAGCGTGATCGCGATGTCGTTCACGGGGTCACCCTGGTTAGCCAGCGTGGCGACTCGAGCGCCTGCTGGATGTCATGGCTGACGTTCAAAGAGTTCAGTGCGCCGACATGAACATATTCCATGGTGCGCTCCCTTCTGCTCCCGTATCGTTATTCCAGCGCTCAATAGCCCAGGGCAGCACCGTCGCCGCGCGGATCGGCGCCGCCCTCGTAGAACCCTTGCTCGCGATTGACGCGAATTGCCTGCGCGTGTCCCAGATTGTCGTTCCAATCGGTGACCATCTGAACCGGCTGCCCTCGCCTTTTCAGCTCGCGTGCAACCTCATCCGAGATGCGGCCTTCGAGTGACAGATTGCGCGTGCGGGTGCCCCAGGTTCGGCCCATCAGCCAGCGCGGCGCTTCGATCGCCTGCTGGACGTCGTAGCCGAAATCGACGATGCGGGTCACCATCGCGGCCTGCGACTGTGGCTGCCCCTCGCCGCCCATCGATCCATAAGCGAGGTAAGGCTTGCCGTCCTTTGCGAGCAGCGCGGGGATCAAGGTGTGGAACGTACGTTTGCCCGGATGCAGACAGTTGGGGTGCTTCTCGTCCAGCGCAAAAAAGGCGCCGCGGTTCTGGAGCAGGATACCGGTGTCGCCGCCCACCACGGCGCTGCCGAAGTCGTGGTAAATTGACGAGATCAGTGAAACGACCATTCCGTCCCGGTCGGCGGCGCAGAAGTAACACGTGTCCCCTTCAGGCGCCCGCTTTTCGTGCGGATGCTCAAAGGCGATGCCCGGCGGCACTTGGGCGATATCGAGCGCCCGCTCGGGATCTATCAAGCGACGGCGCTCATCGGCATAGGCCTTGCTGATCAGCTGCTGCACCGGGATATTCACGAAACTCGGATCGGTGAGCCACTCCTCTCGATCGGCAAATGCGATCTTAACGGCCTCGGCCATGTGATGATAATAGTCGGCCGTGCCCTCCCCCCAGGCGACGACGTCGTATCCTTCAATCAGGTTGAGTATCTGGATCGCGGCAAATCCTTGGGTGCTAGGCGGTAGCTGGTACACCTCATAACCACGATAGCTGCCCGTGATCGGCTCAAACCATTCTGCGTGGAAAGCGTCGAAGTCTTCGGCTGCCAGGGGGGAGCCCTCTGCCTGCAGCGCCGCACAGATGCGTTCGGCAATGTCACCTTCGTAGAAGCCATTCCTCGCGCCCTGGCTGGCGATCTGCTGGAGTGAATCGGCAAGATCGGCTTGAACCAGCCGCTGACCTTCACGAGGAACACGCGCGTCAGGCAGGAAAATGGCCGCGGTCGCCGGGTAAGCGTCCAGAATCGGTTCGTCCTGCGCGGTCCAGTCGGCGAGCGAACGGGTGACCGGCATACCTTCGCGCGCATACTCGATGGCAGCCTGGAACAGCTCGTCCCAGGCAAGCCGGCCAAAACGTTCATGTGCCAAACGCCAGCCGTCGATTGCGCCCGGCACGGTCAGGACACTGAGCGGGCCACGCGCGGGAATTTCGCCGTCCTTGCTCCGTGAACGATAGTAGTCGAGCGTTGCCGTGCGCGCCGATGGTCCGCTGGCGTTGATGCCATGTACGCTGCCGGTCTGCGGCTCCGCGATCAGCCAGAACCCGTCGCCTCCCAATCCCGCCATGTGGGGGTAGACGACGCACAGCACGGCATTGGCCGCGATCGCTGCATCGACGGCACTACCGCCATGCTGCAGAATGTTCAGCCCCGCCGCGCTGGCGAGATAGTGCGGCGTCGAGACCACTCCGTGCGACGCATATGTCGGGGGACGGCCTGTACGGGGACCATTGGGATGACTCATCATCGCCTCCTGTCTGTCAGTACCCGGGGTAAACCGCTGCGGAAGGCATTGCCCGTCCGCAATCAACAAAGATCGTTGCCCCTGTGCGGCCTACGATGTCCGATCGTCGAACTCCATGCCGACGTCCCTGACCGTGTCACCGGAGTGATCCATGAAGCGGGTCCAAATGGGCAGCACACCGCCCAGGACGAGGCTTACAAGACCTATCCACCACACGAGGTTGCTCCCGCCGGTCGTGCCAAAGCTGATGATCGGGAATGCGGCGAACAGCAGCAGCAGCGCCCAAGTCTCCGCTTTCAGCTTTCTATCCATGGCGCCGTCCGCTTATCGAGCAAAAACAACCAGTGCGATCGTTGCCACGCCGGTCAGGATGGCGACGATCACGGTCCAGGGCAAGGTGATCCGCAGAACCGCTCCTTCCTGGCCACTTGCGCCGGCGACGCTCGTGCCCAGCACGATGTTGGCGGGCGCGATCGCGTTGCCATAGGCGCTGCCGGCTGCTTGCGCGGCAATGATGGTCTCCCTGGACATCCCGTGGAGCTGAGCCACGCTGCTCTGCACACCTCCAAAAAGCACGCAGGAGGCAGTGCTGCTCGACGTCATGAAAGCGCCGAGAGCGCCGATGACGCTGGCGACGCCGGCATAGACCAGCGGTGGAGAGACGGCGGCAATGCCGTAGGCGAGAGTCAAGATTTGGCCGCTATGATCCAGGATACGGCTCGTCACCAGGAATGCGATCACCGGCACCGAAGCCGGCACCGCATCGACGAGCAGGGCAGACCAGATGCTTTCCGGCGTATGGCGCTCCGCCCAGGCGCGATAGTAGCCGCCCGCCCGGTACACGATCCAGACGATCACGGAGGTGATCAACACCATCATCCCCGGATGCGTAAAGACCGTAATAGGCGCGTAGCGGTCGATCGCGGCGTTGCGAACCCCAAAGCCGGTCTCAACGGCGGGGAATGGCAGCCCGACCTGAAGCCGCCTCATGAATTCGTTGATCGACGGAATGAGGAGGACGCCGAGGGTCACGGCGGTCAGTACAAGATAGGGCAGGAAAGACATGGCCAGCCCCATGACCGGCGCCGCCTCGCTCTCTTCGCTGACTTGCCTTTCCACCATGGCCGGCCGGTTGGTGATGCCCTGGACTGGATCGCCGTATCGCCTCCAGCGCGACAATGGATAGAGTGCCAGCAGCGCCACGGCTCCGGCCAGGAAGGTCGACAGCTCGGGGCTGAAGAGTGCAACGAGCAGTTGTCCGACCCCAAGAATGGTGCCGAGGATCAGCACCAGAGGCCAGGCGTGGCGCACCGCCGGTCCCCTGCCGTAAAGCCACACGACAAGGAAGCCGGCGAGATAGGTCGGTATGAGGATCAGCAGTGACGATTCATAGGCGGCCCTGACGACGTCTTCCACACCGGAGACTCTGAGCAGCGCCAGCCATCCGACCCCAAGCGTGCCGAAGAACCTCGCCCAGGCATGTGCGAGAACGCCCATCGCTACGGCATAGACCGGCTTCACGCCAACCGTGATCAGCAGCGGCACGACCACGGCGACAGGGGCGCCAAAGCCGACAATGCCCTGCAGGAAGGAAGCAAACACCCAACACAGCGCCAGAATGATGAACAGATCGTTGCGGCTGAATCTGGAGATGCCTTGCCGCAGCGCATCGTAGGCGCCGGCCTGCTTGGTGATCTGGTACAGGAGCAGCGCCGGCCAGATCACATACAGGATGAAGATGGCGTCCCATACGCCCTTCGCGCCTGCAACCGCCAATGTGTCCCACGGCGTTCGAAAGGCAAGCAGTGCCACGATGCCCGAAACGAACATCGCCATCGGCCCAGCTTCCGGGGCGCGCCAACGCAACGGTACAAGGAAAACAAGGAGCGCGACGATCGACAGTATCGCCAGCACCCAGTGCAGAAGATCAACAGGGACCTGCGCCGTCTCCATGCGTCCCTCCACAGTACGCGATCACCAACTCGCCGGAGGTCCGGGGGGCTGATGCGCTATTCAAGGGCAAATAACGTGAACGGCTTCCTTAACAGAAGTAGTATTGCCTCGGAGAGCAATAAATTGCAAGTGGCTATAACCGCATCGATCCAAACTTTTGCCGAGCAAATATATCATCGCTCTGCTTTTATAAACTAATTTCGCGAATAGATGCACATGCCATGCGCTATGCAGGACTTGGGGGTGGCGTAGCAGGCGGTCCCATATCCGGGGCGGCACCTGGAATGAATGTTCAAAATCTATGAATTTGTTGGCTTTGCCCTTCTACAAATCGGAAACGAAGCCCCGCACCGGCCGAGCATGGACTCCTCCCGCTTCACCGGCAAAGTGTCCCTCCGGTCAAGCCGTGAGCTTCAGCGCCTTGGATATCTCGTCGAGCGTCGCCTTCTCGGCATCGCTGACCTGGACGCCGCCGAAGCCCAGGAAACCGCCTTCGCTGGACGCATTGGCAACGCGATCACTGATCTGATGGAGCCAGGTCTTGAACCCTGCAGCGTCATCCGGAGCCTTCGTGTCGACAATTGCTCCGGCCTGTGCAAGCGCCTCCAGGATAATTGGCTTCATCTCGGATGCGCTCTTTCCCGAGAGCTTGCCCTGAATCGCGCTGCGTGCCGCGGAGCGCCCCTCGGACGTTTCGAAGTCGGAAACGACGGACTTGATGAGAGCGTTGGCGTTGGGGTCTGATTTAGCCGCTACAAGCGCACTGCCGCTCGCCAGCCCTTCCTTGGTCATGCCGATCAGGCCGCTTGGGTCGGCAAGCGTGACGGCCATTCCGGCCATCATCACGCTGCCGAGCACTTGGCCCCATTCCTCCGCCGTGAAATCTGACTTGGTCGCCATGGGTGCTCTCCATTTTGAGGGAAAGGAAACCCCGCGGCACAATGCTTGGCCGCGCCCATCGCCAGACGTATTGTGAGCCTGACCAAGCTTTGAGACAAATAAACTTATGGACATGCGCAATTCCTTCTCGATGAACGCCCAAGTCGAATGAAAGCGACACATGTCAACGACGATCTCGGTTCTCGGTGGAGTAGGCCTTTTCCTGCTTGGCATGAGCATCATGACCAGCGCCTTCAAGGCATTGGCCGGCTCGGGGCTGCGCAAAACGCTGCGGAAGGCGGCTGCTACTCCAGTTTCAGGCGCCTTCTGGGGCGCTTTCGTTACGCTGATCGTGCAGTCGTCCAGTGCTACCACGATGACGACCATCGGTCTTGTGAGCGCGGGATTGCTCACCTTTTCCCAGGGCTTGGGACTGGTCTTTGGCGCAAACGTTGGCACCACGGGGACAGGCTGGCTGATTGCGCTCATCGGTGTTCGTGTCTCGCTCACGGCCGCCGCGCTGCCGATGATCTTCATCGGCGCCTTGGTCAGCCTGTTGGGCCGTGGCCGCCTGTCGGCGGCTGGTGGAGCGCTCGCAGGCTTTGCCCTCGTGCTTTTCGGATTGACCACACTGCAGCAGGGTATGGACGGACTGGCCGAACAGTTGCACCCGGCAGACCTTCCCGCAGTCTTTGGCCCAGGCGTCAGTTGGTGGTCGAGCTTGCTCGGCGCAATGGCATTGATCGTGTTTGGACTTGCAATGACGGCGGTGATGCAATCGTCGACCGCGGCGGTCGCGGTAACGCTATCGGCGCACTACGCAGGAGCCGTTGGACTGGACCAGGCTTGCGCCCTCATCATCGGGCAGAACATCGGCACGGCGACAAGTTCCGCCCTGGCTGCCATCGGCGCAAGCAGTACCGCCAAGCGATTGGCTCTCGCCTATATTCTGTTCAAGCTGATTGCGGCCGTGATTGCACTGGCGCTGTTTCCAGTCACCAACGCCCTTCTCATTCGCGCCTCGAAAACCATCGATGGCGTGACGCTTTTGGCTGCCTATCACACTGCCTATAACGTCGTTGGCGTTGCCGTGCTGCTGCCGCTCATCGACAGGTTCACGAAATTCATTGAGCGAATTCTGCCGGAGCGTCGGTCACCGCTTATGCGTAGCCTCGACCCGGCAGCTCTTGTGACACCGATCGCGGCTGAGGAAGCGGTGCGGCGAACGGTTGCGCGCTCGCTTGGAACCATGTGCCGATCGATCGACGTGGCGTTGACGGCTGGGAACGATGGACACTCACCACGTGGCGAGCGAGATGCAGCATCACTGATGGCGGCCGTCGATGCGTTGCGCCAAGCGCGGGAATTCATGCAGGAGGCGAGCGGCCCACCTGAATCGGAGGAAGAACAAGGGCGACTGACCAGCACACTGCATGCGCTCGATGAAGCCTCTCGACTGGCCGAGGTCGTTGGCGCGAACGGCGAATTTGAACTGGCGCCTGGCGAGCCTGAAATTGCGCGCGCTGCGGAACTCTGCGCAATGGCCATGCGCAATGCAGTCCTGGTGGCCGATGAAGTGGGCGCGCTGCCGGGCACCCAGCGCGAGGATGCCGCGGTCATGGCGCTCGATAGCGGCAGGAACGTCGCAGCAAATAGCGCGTCTATCGATCAAGCAATTCTCCAGCTTGAATACTACGCGAAAACACTTCGCGAGTTGCAGCCGGCCCACCGCAAGGTGACGTTGAGTTCGGTAGCTGCTGGAGCGGTCAGTGCAGACGAGGCGTTCGCTCGTGTCGACACTGTCCGGCGCCTTGAAGCGCTTGCGCGTCACTCCTGGCTCTCGGCAGCGCATCTCGTCGAAAGCTGAGCATAAAGCTGCCGCATGATGGGCCGCCCTGCAACTTATCTTGAACGCGCGCCGCTCCAAGCGGGCACGCTCCGGCTAGACAGTCGCTATTTCAGCTTGGGGCTTCTGTGCCCGCGCGACGATGATGATGCCGACGAGTGAGACAGCCAGGCCAAAGACCATAGCCCAGGACAGCGGTTCACCGAACATGATCCAAGCCCAGATCATGACGACTGGCGGGCTCAGATACAGGACTGCTGTGACCCGAGCCGGAGACGACTTGCGGAGGGCCAGATAATACAGGCCCCACGCGCCTATCGTGGCAACGAGGACCAGCCAAACGATTCCACCGATAAAGCCCGGTTCAGGGATCGGAGCCACGCCACCTTCGTGCCAGGCGAACACGGCAAAGATTGCCGCCGCCGAGAGGCATTGGATGCATAGCTTCTGATGCACGGGCATGAAGTTCGTCGGGCTGCGCTTCAAGAGCAGCGTCGCCATCGCAAGCGACAGAGTTCCGGCGACAGGCAGGGCGTACGCCCAGACTGGCACGTCGCCCATATTTATGGACCGGCCGGAGGCGATCAGCACACCCGCTAGACCTATGAACGAGCCGATCCACTGCTTCGTCGTAAGGGCTTGTCCAAGGACCGGCCACGATAAGAGCGCGACCGCGAGTGGCAGCATGTCCGTGATAAGGGCAACTAGCCCGGTGGGCACGCCGGAGGAGATCGCAAGCGCGAACGCGCCCAGATATGCCGACATCGCAAGCGCGCCGAAAAGCATCTGGGGCAGAACGTGCTCCCGGCGCAGCTTAGGGCCGACGGTCAGTGTGAAGGGCAGCAGTACAAGTCCGGACACCAGGCTGCGCCAAAGCAGGATGAGGAAGATTGGCGCATGATCGCTCGCAAAGCGAATGCCGATGAAACCGGCGCTCCAGCAGATCACCAGAACTGCTTCCAACAGGACAAGGAGCGCCACAGCAAGCAATCCGCTTCGGGGGCGGCCGGACGACAATATTGACACTTCGCTCATCGCGGCGGGCCTTCGAGCTGGTCGAGCATGGACACGGCAATCCTGTGCGCTGTTTTCAGTCGCCCATCGTGTCCGTCGAGGGCAATGGCCATACCCAGGCCACCGCCTCTCCCTCAAACGCGACATCCAAGGTCGACTTTGCCCAGAGCACTTGTGGGATCGAGCGACACGACGGCAGGTCCATCAGCCGAAACTGAGCCGCAGCAATTTTGCGCGCGAGGCCCCGCCTCCAACTACGCCAAAGTTAGATCTGCTTCAGGCCTCGAGCACATAGCCTCAATGACTCACCTTCTCCGCCTTCTCCAGCTCTTCGAGGAGCTTGGCAAGGCGCCGAGGAGTGTGGGGGTCAACGCGAAGGTCTAATACCGTACGCAATTGCCGGCGATTGGAGCCAGTGGCGATGAGCCTCTGCAGACCAAGGGCCACCGACCGTTCTGTTTCAGCGTCAGTCATCGGACTGCTCCGCTCTCGACGTGTTGCAGCCTTAACAAAAGATAATGCGGATCGTTCCCTGTCTGTGGCGCCCTCCCCTCAAAAAAGCTGCCGGTACCGGTCGGCTTCCTGCGGCAATTCCTCTTTTGGAACAAATAGCGAACAAATCTGGCCGACACCTATTGACCGGGCGAGGAATAAGCTCCTATTTCCTCCCGATGCCTGACACTGGAGGAAGACGGAAGCGCTATGCGCGGGGCTGGAAACTGAGCAATGCCCATGAGACGGGACAGCTCGTACGTATCTTCTGCGGCATCTGCTGTAAAAAGCGCTGGTACCTTCCCGACGACCTCAAAAAGCTGATAGGCGACGTCGAAGCCGACGACATTCCACGCCACATGCGATGCGAGAAGGGACACGACAAGGAATATCTCCAGGCCGAGTTCCGTTACCTGACGGCACGGGAGCGGCAGACGATACGCGTCAGGCGGCTGGCAGAAGTCAGGATTGTTCGCAGAGTCATCTGGACGGATGAGGACTAGAAAGGCAGGCGATCAGCTCGCCGCACCGCGGTCCCAGGCGGCGAGCCGACGCCAGCTTCTGGGCAACTGCCGGGGGCCGACAGCAACCCTGGCGCGCTCATCCTTTCCTGCCCCTGTTTCAGAACTATGGCGCTGCAGAGGTCTTCGAGCAACAAGCTGGATACAGGCGAGCCACGAGAGGTGCAAGGAAGCCTTGTGGTCATGCAGAAACGGATCAGCAGTCGCCGGCCTCTGAGCCGACGTCTCCGAGGTCGGCGGCAACCGCTATCCCTCCTGCTTTCTACTGATGAGCATCCAACAGGAGGGAGCGACCGTCCTTCAGCGCGATTTCCTCGATGAGCCCCTCCAATTCAGGCCCTACCGGGCAGTCCGGCATGACAGCCGCAACCGCTTTCGAAAGCGTCAGCGACCGAAATGCATCCCAATCTCGAGCGGCTACGAACATACGCCGGACCAACTCGGTCAGGCGGAAACGCTCGTACTCTGTCACGACAACCTCCCTGTTGCCCCCGATTGCCGATCAGGGGCACGAATGGTGGCGCCGTGCTATCACATATGTGATAGCAGTCTTTCTTTCCTCTGCCTCGTCAGAGCACCCGAGCGCGAGCCCGGCGGCAGCTCCGCCGACCGATTGGCCCTAAGGAACCGCCCATGCCGCGAAGTGCACAGCGACAGACATTGGGAGCCGCGTGGCGATCCACATGGACGCACGTCGCCCTTAGTCTACTTTGAGCACTTCCGCGCCGGCCTGTTCGTCAAAGATGATCGCGCAGCCGAGCCTGACCGCGACCGCCGAGAGCGCATTCGCCAATGACTCGTCGGTAGTTACGAAGTCGCCCGTTCTCATGCGCAGCTCCTCGACCGCGTGTGATGTGGAGACAAACTTTCCGACCACTTGATCATGAGCGCAGGTTCGAACCACGGACTCGACATCAGCAGGCTCGAACGGGTAGGCCCATCCAGCGTCTTCCATTGCAGCGCTCCGACAGTTGTAGCCCCACTATTGAACGTCGCGATCATGATCAATGTTCCCTCGTCATCGCGATCCGAGCTGTCGGCTCCCGGAACGGACCAACGCCGCTGGCGTTTATTCGTCAGTGATTGAAGAGGATGCCTCCATTCGAGAAGCTGGCAAGACGTTTGCGGTGGCAGTGGACGGACCTGAATGCGAATCCGGAAAACCTTCGACGTCAACTGCGACCCGCTCAACTAAACCGCTGCGGATCATATGGAGGAGCGTGGCGTGATCGAATTGACGGAGAAGGAAAAACGGTTTCTCAAGCGGGTCGACACCATTACGCATTTCCCCTGGTCGAACAAAGTTGCCGCCGCAGACGCCAAAGGCAGGACCATGCGGCTTTCCAGCGCGACTTTCTCCCGCCTGAAAGATGACGGCATCATCATCCGCACTGCAAGCGATCTGACTTCGGACACCTATGTCGTCAATCCCGACCCGGTGACTCCAGACGTTAAGGAAGTTCAGGAAGCCTCTTGATCCAAGCCAGTTCCTTCAAAGCGTAGCTGGAAACGTCTCTGCCCCTGCCTCTAGGAACTAACCCGACTCTCGACGGTTCGGCGCAGATGGCAGACCATCCCGTCAATCGCGCCCTGACAAATGCCGGCATGCTGTTGTCGCGGCCGTGGGCGTTTCTGATCCTCATCAGCTATGCCGTTCTGTGGACGCTCTTCCAACCGGACACGCTCAACTGGCACGGTATAGCGACTCTGGTGACATGGGGCATGACACTGTTCATTCAACGGGCTGAACATCGTGATACACAGGCTCTCCAGGCCAAGCTCGATGAGCTCCTCAGGCAAACGGAGCGGCAAGAAACGAGTTCACTCAAATCGACGAGAAAGAGCCCGAAGAAATCGAAGGGCAACGCTCGGCCGAACAGAAGCGTCGGTGAAGGGGCGAAACCGGAACGAAGGAAGGCAGCCTACAAAGGGCGCGGCCGGCGCGGCTGCCCGATGTCGCACTCGAGCGACTCCATATCCCATCGCCCAAGCGCGGCAGCAGCGCGATAGGTGCTCTCCAGGAACTCCAGAAGCGCACGCTCCGGATCGGCAGCGCTACGGACGTGTTCGTAAGGCAGCAGGAACTCGCCAAGCGAGCTGTCGTAATAAGCGCCGCGAGGGGAAACCTTGGCGTCCGCGAAACCTGCCGGACTGGGATAGGCATAGGAGTAGAAGGCTGGAAAATCGGTTCCTCCGCCACCGGGCCAGAAGCCTGCCGACGAAACCTCGTGACTATAGGCTTCGCGAGTCACCTCATCCGGCAGTGCGGGGATGCCCCCAGGATGCATGGGAGCGCGCCGGCCCGAAAACCTGGTAACGGCAAGATCGAAGCTACCCCAGAAAAGATGTACCGGGCTTACCTTGCCGATAAACCCGGTGCGGAACTTCTGCAGGACGGTGGCCACGGTGATGCACGCCCGAAAGAACCGGTTCACGGCGTCGGCGTCATAGGGTCGCTCGACCCGATCCTCCGAGAATGCAATTGCGTTCGGAATTTCGTTCGGTCTTCCATCGAATTCGGGTGTCCCGCCGAGCTTCTCGATAAGGTCGAGGACGTTGGCGTGGAAAGCCGCAACCGACATCGGTCCAAGCGGAAAGCGCGCGGTCAGCCCGTCTGTGGCGGAGCCGATCAGCTGGTGATCGATCAGGTCGAGCACCAGCTCAATTCCGCCAGGTCGATCCGGGACCAGCCCGGTCGAGAAACCTCTTGCCACGGGATAGAGCGTGGCGTGCCAGGAATGGTTCACCCAGGGCGTGCGGGCCAACCGATATTTTCCGACGATCTGGCAATAAAGCTGCAGGGCGGAGCACGTGTCACGCCAGGCGGCATACGGCAGATCCGGCCACGTTTGCTCATTATGTCCAGCCATCTGTCCAACCTTGCTTCGACGGGCCGTCCAAGGCCCAGATCGGAGTGGCAGTACAAGCCAGCCCTCCACCGTCTATGCTACCGGCCTGCCCCGGCAGTGCTCAAGAGGGCCCTACGGACTCTGGTATGGGAGCCACTGAGCCGGCGATCAGAGAAACAAGCGCCTGATACTCGAAGGGCTTCTCCAGACAAGGCATGCTCCGATAACGTTCGGGAAGCGATGTACACTCATAGGCGGTTGCGAAGACGACCGGCACCGCCTTCGAACCAAGGAGGTCTGCAAGCGGAAATACCTTGCCATCCGAAAGAGCCACGTCGAGGACTGCGGCGTCCAGTTGTTCGGTCTCGGCCAGACGGATCGCTCCAGCGACTGAAACCGCGGGGCCAACCACATCAACCCCTGCGTCCATCAGAGCGGACGCTATGTCCATGGCGATGAAGTATTCGTTCTCCACCACCAGCACGCGTCGTCCGGCTAGCCTTCGCTTCAGATTGTCGGCCCTGATCATGCTCCTGTTCTGGCGCTCGCCTCCCCCAGTCCAACGGGCGTTCATTTTTTTGCCTCGAAGCCTCCCTACACAGCTAGGGTTCGCATCGATGTCAACCTTTATCCGCCACGCTACTACTTGCCCGATCTGTACCGGCAGATACGCGCTCTGATGCCGTTCCCAAACGAGCTTCGCGCAACCGCGCCGTCTTCGCCTCGCGGGCG
This sequence comes from Mesorhizobium sp. BAC0120, assembly GCF_033542235.1. Taxonomy (NCBI): domain Bacteria; kingdom Pseudomonadati; phylum Pseudomonadota; class Alphaproteobacteria; order Hyphomicrobiales; family Phyllobacteriaceae; genus Mesorhizobium; species Mesorhizobium sp. BAC0120. The sequence continues at coordinate 155,842 of NZ_JAWRCU010000001.1, forward strand.
CTCCGTTCTGCATCCATGATTGCCTTCGCCGTTTTCGTCGTCTGCTCGCTGCGGCTACGCAGCATCTCCCACTTCGGCGACATCCTACTTTGCTCCGCGCATCGTCTTGGCTTCCTCCATGAGTTTTTGACGGTCGTTGCCGTAGCGCCGGACGAGCGTCCGGGCCTGGTCTGCGGTGAGACCGGTCTGCTCGGCAAGATATTGGACCTCGTAGTCTTCTCCGCCAGCCACTCGTGAACGAACGTGCTTGTTCTTCTTCGATTTGTCGTCTGGCACGGACCGTCTCCCTCGACCATGGAGCAACGGGCGATGGACAGCTAGGTTCCCTTCCCCGGCCACCGAACTGCCCCCCGAGATGCATAAGGTGTGTGGACATTCGCCCGATGCCGCCACTTTCGGCTCGGCCTGACTGGAATGTCCACACACGTTAGCCGACCTGATGTCGGCGCGTGCACCGTGTCAGCCTGCCAAATCGCAGGCTGACACGCGCCCGCGGGCGAATGCCCTATGCCATTTCTTGCATTGCGCGCTGGTTCACGCCTCGTTCGCCGAGTTGCGACAGCGCCTTGTCGGTCTTCTCTTCCTCGGCAAGGGTTTCCTTGAGGAGTTTGACCACATCGTCTTTGCCAAGCTGTTCGGCCCAGGCGATCAGGGTCCCATAGCGTGCAATCTCGTAATGCTCGACGGATTGCGCAGCAGCCACGAGGCCGGCATCGACTGCCGGAGCGCCCTTGTATTGTTCAAGGATCTCTTCACCCTCCTCGACAATGCCGTCGATGGCAGGGCAAGTTTTGCCGCGCGCGGGCTTTTCGAGCAGCTCGAACACTTTTTCAAGGCGCTCGACCTGCGTTTCGGTCTCGTCGCGGTGCTTCTGAAAGGCCGACTGGACTTCCTCGGCCTCGGCGCCTCTCGCCATCTTCGGCAACGCCTTCAATATCTTCTTTTCGGCGTAGTAGATGTCCTTGAGGCCATCCAGAAATAGTTCTTGCAAGCCTTTGGTGCCGGCGGTCGACTTCTTGGCAGCGGGCATCGCTGTTGCCTCCTTTTCGTTTGGGGGTCTCGATATCCGAGATGACCCCCAACGGATTGAGGAATGTCTTGTTCCGATACGCGGCAAGCAAGCTGTCCTCGGCACTTGAGAGCCGGCGTTCATCTGGTCAGCCAGAATAAATAACAGGAGCGCCCCGAAGAGGTCAGACGATTGCCAACTCGTATCCTCGACGGATCAGTGGGGGACGTCAGCCGCGTCGCGCCGCCTCGATCGCGGCAACATCGATCTTCTTCATGTCCATCATCGCGTCGAACGCGCGTTTCGCTTCAGCGCCGCCAGCAGCCAGCGCCTCCATCAGGACACGCGGTGTGATTTGCCAGGAGACGCCCCACTTGTCCTTGCACCAGCCGCATGCGCTCTCCTGCCCGCCATTGCCGACAATAGCGTGCCAGTAACGGTCCGTCTCATTCTGATCCTCGGTGGAGATCTGGAACGAGAAGGCTTCGGTCTGTTTGAACGCGGGCCCTCCGTTGAGGCCGAGACAAGGTATACCGGCAACAGTGAATTCGACCGTCAAAACGTCGCCCTGTTTGCCTGATGGGTAATCACCGGGCGCACGATGGACCGCGTCAACCGAGCTATCGGGAAACGTCTCGGCATAGAAACGGGCAGCAGCCTCGGCGTCCGTGTCATACCAGATGCAAATCGTATTCTTAGCGATTGCGCGTCCCTTCGCCATTGGGTGTCCCTTCGCTTCTGAGGCCGGATTCCAGTCCTGCTTTCCATACACCGGGCCCGCTCCATAGTCAGCCTCGAGGTGCAATTGGAGCGCAGTCGACCGACCGAGGTGTGGAAAACGCCATACAAGGCGAAGAACCCGCCGAAGATAAAAATGAAATGGCGACTTCTCCACCATCACCGAGATGGGGCCAACGCATTGGCACGCTAGGCCTGCGGCCGGCTTGAGGCGACCGAACGACTTAATCCCTAGGTGGGGATGGCGCAAATATAAGTATTTGCTAAATTAGCATTTGTTATATCTACCCGGAATTGTCTTTGCGTGGGCCAAGGCCGCGTTGCGTTGCAAGCCCCCCAAGCCATACTTGCTGGCGCGGCCTTGTTTTTTTGTCGGATGTGACGCCTTCAGATCCAAGCGGCCCGAAGCGGCGCACCGTCACCTACGGGTACCACTATTCGTCGCCCAGCCGCCTTTTAAGATAGAGATACATCAGGAACAACACAGCCCCGTATGCGGCAGCGAAGCCCACAAACGCCAACAATTGCATGGCTCTCCCCAGCCAAAAAACTAGAACTCCGTGATTTGCGTCGAGGTTCCCGCCGCTGTCTCTTCACAACCCGGCGGGATCACTAAATCCACCAAAGACCCGGCTCTTATCTCGAATGTGATACGCCGGCGGCTTCTGTATATGCTAATATTCTAATCCAAGGAATTGGGGTCGAAGGGCGCGTCCGGCCGGCGGCCGGGTGGCTTGCGGTCGCCGGCCATTCGCCTTCGATGAGTACTGCGCTAAGAGCGCCGCATATGACGGTGACAGCAGCCGCCTTCCTCATTGACTCTCTTGTCCCAGGCCCGCATTGGCCAGGACGAGGTTTCGCTCCGGACGGTAACTTGGTCGTTTGTCGACGTTTATTCGGACCTAGGTCCGAGGGAAACCATCGAAGGTCTGAGGCCTGGAACGAACCCCTTCCCTTGAGATTTTCCGCACTTCAAATTGTGCTGCGACGCACGACCAAGGGCAGTCTAGCGGACTTGCCAGTGGAATTGGCTTGGGAGGATTTCCGTGAAGGGAAGAAGATCGGCGATTTTTCGCAACGCGCAATGGGAGGTGACAAAAAACGGGATCGCCTCGCGCAGGACTCGTGCCCCGTGCTGCTTCCTCATTGACGCGGAACTGTTGCTTGCAACCGACACTTTCGGTGCGCGGCAACTGTATGATTGGCCGCCACATGTTGCCAGCAAACCGTGGGTTGAACCTGATCTGTTCATTGAGGCGTTCAGGGTGGCGATCGACGCTCACGAAGGCCGATATCCCGGAAGGGTGGACCAGGAGCGGCTACAAGCTTCGTTCGACGAAGCCCTCCGGGTTTCCGGGCAACGCTCAGGTCCGCATCTATAGCGGGCGCAAGGCGGTTCAGATGCTTCGGCGCGCTGCTTCCGCCGCGCAAAGGAGGCACATGCACGGTCGGCCCACAGCCTGAGAGCGGCTGCGAAACGCAGCCCGGCTGGCAATCCGCAACAAGAAAGATCGTCCGAAAGCCCAGCCCGCCGCGCCCGGGGGGATTGGGACGGACGCGGCGAGCCTCTTTCCGGCCAACAGGTTGACAGGGCGTTTCAACCTCTCGGTCAGATCAACCGAGTTTGCGTCCTGAAAGCGGCCGATTCATTATGATTCGTTAAACTCTGGCCCGGTCTAAGGTCCTAGGACTTTGGTCCGAGCGTGCTTGGCCTCCGTCATCAGACTTAACGCATGGGGCCGAGAACATGCGAAGCGCTTTCGGACAAATCCGATGCATAAACAAAAAGATAGAGCGGCATGCCGATCCAGTTTGATCGCACGCCGCTTCACCCCTTACGCCGCCGAGCGCTGCCTCGTTTGAAAGCCCCACATCGTGGCGAGGTCGTCCAGGTCGGCGCGCAGGTTGTCGGCCATGGTGAGCCGTTCCCGTTTGTGTGGTGTCAGCTCGGGCAGAGCCTTTCCCTCCCCGCAGACAGCTTCGATGTTCTCAAAACCGCGTCGGCCGATGAGCTCGCGACAGCGCCTCAGCTCATGGATCGCGCGCAGTTTCGCAGCGACCGGATCACCGCGCGCGCCATCTACGCGGTCCCGGCTGTAGTCGACGCTCATGATCTTGCCTCCTGCGCTCTCCCATATCTCGCGAAAGCGGTCGGCCGCCTGCTTCTGGGCGCGCCCGAGGAACTTGCGAGCATAGAGCGTTTCGATCGCGCTCTCCCTGACATTGATTGCCGCGACTACCGTGCGGGGAAAGGCCTTCTCGCCATCGAGATCAGGGCGCCAGTCAGGGTTTTCGATCCGGACCGATTGCAGCTTGGGCACCATGGCCCTTGCCCCTCCGGTTTTCGGCTGCTTGGCCTTGTCTTTCTTGCGCTTAGCCATTGCTGAAAGGTCTCCGTTCCAAGATCTTCTTCTTGCTCAGGATCAGTGCCGCTAACACGGCACACACTCGCGCCCTGCGCGCGCCGAATGCACATCTCGCCTCACCCCAGGATCGACACATAGACCAGGCTGACCGGCTGCTTGTCGTCGAGGCCGCGGTCGGTGCGCAGGATGCTGAGGGGTGCGGGCATGAGCTTCGTGTAGACGCGGTAGCCGCTCGGTGTCGTACGGACATCGAGCCCGCCCGTTGTCTGCATTGGCGGCGAGGCGGCTGCCGCGGTTCCGCTCCGCTGCGTGAGCGAAGGACAGATCGCACCCGCTGGGCGATGGTGAGGTGTCGGGGGATCATTACAGAATTCGCTTTGCATTCGGCTTCTATAATGGGATTTTTCCGACTTAGCAATAGGAAACTTCCTAGTAGCCTGCACGCGAGGAAATTTCCTATTCTCGCTCCATGCTGACGCTGAAGGAAATCGTAGTGAAGCGGCTCGAAGAGCTGAACATGGGGCCGATCGCGGCTGCGAATGCCGGCGGTATCGAGCGCACCTTTATCCGCGATATCATCGAGGGGAAGAAACGGTCGGTGAGGTCCGACAAGCTCGAGGGTCTGGCCCGGGCATTGCACCTGGATGCTGCTGCACTGGCCCGCAACGAGATGGTTCGTGTCGACGGCGACAAGTGGGGACAGCTGACCGATGAACGGCCGCCGCCGAAGCGCGCGGCTACTACCACGGTGGCCGCACGCATTGGCGAACTGTTCGCCAGCCTTCTGCAGTCGGATGAGGACACCCAGATCCGGGCAATCAAGGTTCTTGAGGAAATTGTCCCCCGCCGTCAGCGGTCCGGAGTTACGAAGACGAAAGCGCATTCGTGATCGACGCGGACCTTGAAGGTCATCCCGTGAAGGGATGTCATCGCGTGCCCGATGGCCTCTGCATTTTCCTGTACCTTTCTGACCAGCGCTAGCTTCGGCGCGTCCCATGTCATCGACCGAAGCTGCTCCATCGCAGCCTCGTTTTTCGTCCTCGGCCTGGTTCTGATAGCCATCCCTCGGCCCTGTCTCCTTGGCGTCAATGCTTAACGTGAATAGGAACTTATTCCTATTGGCACGTCAACCATGATGTTGCTGCGGCTATTCGGCGCCGCAATCACTGCTGACATGTTCCAGTAATTTCGTAGCCCGATGTAACCCCACTTCTGCGGCCTTCCCTTCGCCGAGAGTGAGATATTTCCTATTTCCTACTTGCTAAGTCGGAAATTTCCCATACACTCGTTCCGTCGCTGAGCCAAGAGGCCTCGGCAAGGCGACACGATGGGAACGGCAATGCCTCGATGCACCGACCGCAACTTCCTCCTCCTTGCTCAAGCTCAGAACCGTGCCCTATGGAGAGATATCCGGAGGTACGACTATCCGGCCGGCTACATCGCCTCGCTTGAAAGCAATGCCGACCGCCAGCAGGCTCGGTATCTGCACCTGCGTCGCGCACGGCTCGTTGAGCGCATCAACGAGGCGATTGCCCTCCCCGCTTCCTTCTTTCGATCCGTCTATTTTCGCTCGCTGTCAGGCCAATGCGTCGTCGCGGCCGACGAGGCCGTCGAGGAAATCCGCCGGGCACTTCGCCGTGAGCGCGGCCGCGTACGTTCACGTCATTGGTCCGCACGTCCCGAGCGCTTGGCCGAACTCGCCGAAGCCATGACCTACGCACGCTATTTCCGCCGCTACGCTAAGCGTGTGTGGCTCAGCGAAGCTGCCTGACACGAACCCGCCGCGAAAGGATCCATTATGAAGCCGGAAAGCACGCCCGTAATCGACGAGACGCTTCATATAGCGCACGCCGTCGCTGCGCTCGGCGACCGCATTGCCATGGATAGCGAGCGCTTTGCTTGCCAATGCCGCGCTCCGTCCAGCACTCAGGCGAACGCTGCGCCGACGCCCGCCTCCGTCTTGTGCGGGGGTGCCGCGGCGAAGGCAACCCTCCCGAAGGATTGTTCCGCCAAGTGAGGCGGTCGCGGAATGAAACATCATGATCTGCAAAAACGTCTGTTGCCAAAATCTTGCGAAGCATTGAAAAACGCAGCCGTGCGGACGTGGCGGAACCGGTAGACGCAAGGGACTTAAAATCCCTCGGGCTTTGCCCGTGCGGGTTCGATCCCCGCCGTCCGCACCACCCTTCGCTCGTCGAGCTTCGGGTAGCAGGCGCCAGAATCCGCTGTCTACGCCAAGCGCCCACGGAAAAGAGGGCCCGATGTCGAGCCCTCTTCAAAAAAGCCTGACGATGAAACGTCAGAACTTGTAGCTGATCTTTGCCGACACCGTATTTATCTTGGTGTCGATGCTCTGCCCGGGAATGGTGATCGTCCCATCGGTCGCTCCGCCGAAATCCACGTTGCCGAAATCATAGTAGCGGTAACGGACGCCTAGGATGAGGTTGTCGGTGAACGCGTAGTCTACGCCAGCGCCAGCCGTCCAGCCGGTTGCCGTCTTATCTTGATCGGCCGAGAGAAAGTCACCGGGAGTAGATACCGATTCGCTGTGCTTCACGCCGCCAAAGGCGAAGCCTCCAGTCCCGTAAATGAGCCAGCGGTCGAGCGCCCAGCCAAGCTCGCCGTTTACCGAGCCGAACCAGTTGACCTTCGTCTGGGTGTTCACAGTGGCGCCAAGGGTGCTGAATGATTCCGAGCCATCGATGCCGGCTCCATTGATCTCCGCCTCGGCGCCTACGGTCAGCTGCTGGAACTGCCAACGAGCAGCGATATGGCCGCCGCCATATGCCCCGCTGAGATCATTGCTCGTGTCTACGCCGAGCGCCGAGAAGTCGACATTGCCCCAGCCTCCGCCAGCCTGGACACCAAAGTAGTAGCCTGTCCAGGTGAACACGGGCGGTGGCGGCGCTTCAGCGATCACATCGGCCGCGAAGGCGTGGCCCGGCACGCCGAAAAGAGCGAGAGTGGCGAGGGCGGTGGCAACAGACAGCGACTTCATCATGAAGTGTTCCTTAAGTCTGCCCCGCCAAGAACAACCTACCACCGTTTTCGCGAACGGACAGATGAAACCAAAGCGCTGTCTACGAATACCATCGCTTAGTTGCAGAATCACAACACGCTCCGAAGAGAGCCGGATAGTACTCGCTAAAATTGTTGAGGGTCGATCTTTTCAATTTTTCGTGAAGTCATAAGCTTCAGCTTCAGGTTGCAGCGACGGCTTATGTGAGGAGAGGTCCCGGCCAAGCTCAAGCTAGAAAAGCCTGCGTCGGCGAAACCCTCTATGACAGCCAATCTCCCCCGTTGTGGGGGAGATGTCCGGCAGGACAGAGGGGGGCGCTGTCCCGCCGACCTATCCGCGACAAACTCGGCTTTTCCCTCTCGTACCCACTTACCCGCCCGGGATGGCAATCCTGGCGAGCCGCTTGGCCTGGAACTTCGCCTCTTCCGATCTCGACCACCGCCTTCACAGATCGGAGCCATTGCCGGTCGAAAGCCTGCACGTTATCAGACGCGAATCGTTTCAGTGGAGCGCCCGATGGCCGAAATTGTAACAGCCGCCATGCTGGTCATCGGCGACGAGATCCTCTCAGGCCGGACCAAGGACCGCAATGCCGGCCATCTCGCCGAGATCATGACGGCGACCGGCATCGACCTCAGGGAGGTGCGGATCGTGCCTGATGACGAGGCCGAGATCGTCGCTGCCGTGAATGCGCTGAGATCCCGCTACGACTACGTTTTCACCAGCGGCGGAATAGGTCCCACCCACGACGACATCACCGCCGACGCGATCGCCAAAGCGTTCGGCGTGCCCTGCGAGTACGACGCCAGGGCAATGGCGCTGCTTGAAGAGAGCTATGCCAAGCGCGCGATGGAGTTCACCGACGCACGCAAGCGGATGGCGCGCATGCCGCGTGGTGCCGACCACATCGACAATCCCGTTTCGACCGCGCCAGGCTTTCGCATCGGCAACGTCCACGTGATGGCCGGCGTGCCGTCGATCTTCCAGGCAATGCTCGACAATGTGGTGCCGACGCTGAGGACCGGCACAAAGCTCCTCTCGGCCACGGTCCAGTGTCTGTTCGGCGAAGGTGTGATCGGCGGTCCCCTCGCCGAGATTCAGAAGGCGCACCCCGACACCATCATTGGCTCCTACCCTAAATACCTGGACGGCGGCTTCTCCACGGATATCGTCGTGCGCGCCCGAACACCCGAGGCGCTGGAAAGTGGCCGCGCCGCGGTCGAGGCGATGGTGGCTGGCTTACCGAAGTGAGCGGCGAATAGACCTTGAACAATTCCGCGTGATCGGCTTTCCGGAACCCCGCCAGCCTTTCGCTCGTTGCTTTGCGTGCTTATCTCTTAGGTTGTAGGCAACGGTGTGGAGGCTCTCATGAGCTACAAGACCATAGTCGCCATCATTCAGACCCCGAAAGATAGCGAGCGCCTGCTCCACGCAGTCATGCCGCTCGCGGCGCGGCTCGGCAGCCACGTCGTTGGCGTTCATGCGGAGGCGCTGCCAATGCCGATGACAACCGGCATGGGCTTTCCGGACGCTGATTTCATCACCACCGCATCGGAACTCAACCGCAAGCGAGCCGCTGAGCTCGAGTCGCATTTCTCTGCCCAATGCGCGGATTCGGCCGTTGCTTCGGAATGGCGTGCGGTCGAGAGCTTTTCCGGCGACAGCGCGGTCGCAGCCCGTGCCGCAGCGAGGACTGCCGATGTGGTGGTTGCCTCGGAAGCCGATCCGAAGGAGACGACGCATTCCGCGGATCTCGACGCCTTGCTCTACGACACCGGCCGGCCAGTGCTTCTCGTTCCCCTGGCCGGCATGAATGCAGGTCCTTTCGGCAAGGTGCTGGTTGCGTGGAACGGCACGCGCGAGGCCGCCCGCGCGGCTTTCGACGCGTTGCCTTTCATCATGGAGGCCGACGAGACCATCGTTGTGACGGTGGATGCCGACGACGAGTTGTCGAGCTCCGCCAGCCAGCTTGCTGCGGCGCTGGCGCGTCACGGCGCCCACGTGTCGGTAAGCGCACTGAAAGCCAGCGGCCGCTCCGTGGCCGATGTGATCGCCGGCCAGGTGGCTATTTCCGGCGCAGATCTGCTGGTCATGGGCGCATACGGGCATTCGCGGCTGCGCGAATTCCTGTTCGGCGGTGTGACCCGCTCGGTACTGGAACGAATGCCGGTCGCGACCTTCATGTCGCGCTAACCCGTTTTCGGCATCTGACAGCTTCGCGCCGGCCGGCGGGCTTGCGTGAGGCCGCGATTTCCGGCTAATTCCGCGCGCATTCCCTCTAGCAGATCGCGCCTGGGGCGCGACCGGAGTGCGCGATGTCCTTGCCAGAGAAAGCTTTTCCCGTTTCGTGGGACCAGTTCCATCGCGACGCACGTGCGCTCGCTTGGCGCCTAGCCGGCTCGAGGAACGAATGGCGGGCCATTGTCTGCATCACGCGTGGCGGGCTGGTGCCGGCCGCCATCATTGCCCGCGAGCTTGGTGTCAGGGTAATCGAGACCGTGGCAGTCGCCTCCTATCACGACTACGCCAGCCAGGGTGAGCTGAAGGTACTGAAGGAAGTGGCACCATCGCTGGCCGAGAATGACGGCGAAGGCATCCTCATCGTCGATGACCTTACGGATACCGGCAAGACGGCAGCAATCGTCAGGGCGATGCTGCCGAAGGCGCATTTCGCGACCGTATATGCCAAACCGAAAGGCCGGCCCCTCGTCGATACTTTCGTCACCGAAGTATCTCAGGATACCTGGATCTACTTCCCTTGGGACATGGGCTTCACCTATCAGAAACCCATCGCCGACGATCACAAGGGCTGAACATCAGCGGCCGAAAACGGGGATCGCCGCTTCTTCTACCTTGGCGCTTTCAGCGAATCATCCATATAGGACATAACTAGCGAGGGCAGCCAACGCTTCAGGGACACTCGCAAACCAGCTGAAATCGGTCATGGACATCACCGCTGGCCATATCCTGGAAAGAGTTCGTGCTGGGTTCGGCGGTGGACCCTGCCGGTTGCAGGTGGCTGCCCTCCCCTGGCGCAGTTCCAAGGACGGCATGAAGGTGATGCTCGTCACAAGCCGTGACACCGGGCGCTGGCTGCTTCCGAAAGGCTGGCCCGCTCCTGGCGAGGACCTGTTCGAGGCGGCCGCACGCGAGGCCCGTGAAGAAGCGGGCCTGAAGGGCTCCATCTCCAAAAAGGAGGCGGGCCGCTATTTCTACGTGAAGTCGGTCGCAGGCGGCGCCGATATACGCTGCGAAGTGCTTGTCTATCCGCTCGAGGTCGACCGCGTCGCCAGCAAGTGGAAAGAAAAGGGCGAACGCAAGCGCAAGTGGCTGAGCCCCGCCAAGGCTGCGGAAATGGTCTCGGAAACGGAGGTCCGCAAGCTGATCCTCTCTTTCGCGGCCGATCTGCGTCAGGCCGCCTGATATCCAACGCACTGTGGGCAGCAAGGCCCTAGGGAAGATGCTTCCTGCCCCGCCGTCCGACTCACCTGTTGCCCTATTCCCCCACTGCTCTGCTGCCCTACCTCCGTCCCCACAATCCACAATCCTGACGCACAAGATGTTGGGGTCATAATCCCTTCAAAAAACGAATCCTTGACGGAGAAAAACGAGTCGCTTCTTATGATCGGCGTGCTCGCGTTTTGGGCACGGTCGGCGGCTCCAAACGTCGGCGTTACATTCCCGTTTTTCCAGCGTTTTGGTCGGTTGCAGCCCTTTTCGAGGGGCTCTCCGCGTGCGGAGCTTTTTGCCCACGACAAGGGGGCAAAATCTCTCGAAAAATAGCTGGAAAAAAAGTGTTATTAACCTATATTTAGTGTTTCGGACCGACCATAAACACTAAATACTGTGAGCGCCCTCAAAGCGAGGGAATCACGAGAAAAGTCGGGACAGGGGGCCGGCGGAATGCCGGAATCGCGCGGAGGCGCTGCTCTCTTGAGGAGAGAGGCGGACCGCGGATGAAGGCAGAGCCGTCGAGCTGAGCGCCGGCCGTTTTTGGGTCGGAAAATTTGGGGACGCGCCCTTGCAGGAATCGACGAGGAATTCCTGTGGAAAGGCGCTATATGTAGGGACCGGATTAAGACGATGCGCATCGAACGCCGTTTCACCAAGGAAGGTCAAAGCGCCTACGCGCAGATCGAGTTCCGTAAGGCGGTCTCGGAGATCAAGAACCCTGATGGCTCGGTTGTCTTCCGGCTCGACGACATCGACGTGCCGGCGCAGTTCTCGCAGGTTGCGGCCGATATCCTCGCCCAGAAATATTTCCGCAAAGCCGGCGTGCCGGCACATCTGAAGAAGGTAGAGGAGAACGACGTTCCCTCCTTCCTGTGGCGCTCCGTTGCTGACGAGGCCGAGCTCGCCAAGCTTCCCGAGGAAGATCGATACGGCTCCGAGCGCGATGCTCGCCAGGTCTTCGACCGGCTCGCCGGCACCTGGACCTATTGGGGCTGGAAGGGCGGGTACTTCGCTTCGGAAGGAGATGCCCTCGCCTTCCGCGACGAGCTCGCCTACATGCTCGCCACCCAGCGCGTGGCGCCCAACTCGCCGCAATGGTTCAACACCGGCCTTCACTGGGCCTATGGCATCGACGGCCCTGGCCAGGGCCATTATTACGTCGACCCTTTCACCGGCAAGCTGACGAAATCCAAGTCGGCCTACGAGCACCCGCAGCCGCATGCCTGCTTCATCCAGGGCGTGCAGGATGACCTCGTCAACGAGGGCGGCATCATGGATCTGTGGGTGCGCGAGGCGCGCCTCTTCAAATATGGGTCCGGCACCGGTTCCAACTTCTCCATGCTGCGCGGCGAGGGCGAAAAGCTCTCCGGCGGCGGCAAATCGTCGGGCCTGATGTCCTTCCTGAAGATCGGCGACCGTGCGGCGGGCGCCATCAAGTCCGGCGGCACGACGCGCCGTGCCGCCAAGATGGTGATCGTCGATGCCGACCATCCCGATATCGAGGCCTTCATCGACTGGAAGGTGAACGAGGAGCAGAAGGTCGCCTCGCTGGTCACCGGCTCCAAGATCGTCAAGAAGCATCTCAGCGAGATCATGAAGGCCTGCATCAACTGCCAAGGCCACGATGACGACTGCTTCGACCCGAGCCTCAATACGGCGCTGAAGCGCGCGATCAAGGCGGCCAAGAAGGATGCGGTGCCGGAGAACTACATCAAGCGCGTCATCCAGTTCGCCAGGCAGGGCTATAAGTCGATCGAGTTCAAGACCTACGACACCGACTGGGATTCGGAGGCCTATCTCACCGTCTCCGGCCAGAACTCCAACAATTCCGTCTCGCTCAAGGAAGACTTCCTGCGCGCCGTCGAGAATGACGAGGACTGGAAGCTGATCCGCCGTATCGACGGCAAGGTCGCCAGGACCATGAAGGCACGCGATCTCTGGGAAAAGATCGGCTACGCGGCCTGGGCATCGGCCGATCCGGGGCTGCACTTCAACACCACGATGAACGACTGGCACACTTCGCCGGCCGCAGGCCCGATCCGCGCCTCGAACCCGTGCTCGGAATACATGTTCCTCGACGACACGGCCTGCAACCTCGCCTCGATCAACCTGCTCGCCTACCGCAATGCGGACGGCTCGTTCGACATCGAACGCTATGAGCATTCGGTCAGGCTCTGGACCATCGTGCTCGAAATCTCCGTCATGATGGCGCAGTTCCCGTCGAAGGAGATCGCCAGGCTTTCCTACGAGTATCGCACGCTCGGCCTCGGCTACGCCAATATCGGCGGCCTCCTGATGACCTCCGGCATTCCTTACGACTCCAGGGAAGGCCGCGCGATCTGCGGCGCGCTCACCGCGATCATGACCGGCGTCGCATATGCGACCTCGGCCGAAATGGCCGCCGAGCTTGGCGCCTTCCCGGACTATCAGCGCAATGCCGAGCATATGCTGCGCGTCATCCGCAACCATCGCCGCGCCGCCCATGGCGAGACCGGGGGCTACGAGAAGCTGTCGGTTAACCCGGTGCCGCTCGAGGTGAAGGACTGCCCGTGGCCGGGCCTGACCGATCACGCGCGGCTCGCATGGGACCAGGCCCTCTTGCTCGGCGAGAAGCACGGCTACCGTAACGCGCAGGCAACCGTGATCGCGCCGACCGGCACGATCGGGCTGGTCATGGATTGCGACACCACCGGCATCGAGCCCGACTTCGCCCTGGTGAAGTTCAAGAAGCTCGCCGGCGGCGGCTACTTCAAGATCATCAACCGCGCCGTGCCCGAGGCGCTGCGCACGCTGGGCTATTCCGAGAGCCAGATCGCCGAGATCGAGGCCTATGCGGTCGGCCACGGCAACCTCAACCAGGCGCCGGCCGTCAACCCGTCGACGCTCAGGTCCAAGGGCTTCAGCGACGAGAAGATCGCCGTAGTCAATGCCGCGCTGAAGTCCGCCTTCGATATCAAGTTCGTCTTCAACCAGTGGACGCTGGGGGCGGACTGGGTGAAGACCGCGCTCGGCTTCAGCGACGAGCAGCTCTCCGACGTCTCCTTCGACATGCTTTCCGCCCTTGGTTTTTCGAAGAAGGAGATCGAGGCCGCTAACATCCATGTCTGCGGAGCGATGACGCTGGAAGGCGCGCCCTTCCTGAAGGCCGAACACTATCCGGTGTTCGACTGCGCCAACCCGTGCGGCAAGATCGGCAAGCGCTATCTCTCGGTCGAAAGCCACATTCGCATGCTTGCGGCGGCACAGCCCTTCATCTCGGGCGCCATCTCCAAGACCATCAACATGCCGAACGACGCGACGGTCGAGGACTGCAAGAACGCCTACATGCTCTCCTGGAAGCTGGCCCTGAAGGCCAACGCGCTCTACCGCGACGGCTCCAAGCTCTCGCAGCCCCTCAATGCCTCGCTGATTGCCGACGAGGATGAGGACGAGGAGGATGCAGTCGAGGCGCTCGCCGCCCAGCCTGCCGCGGCGCGTGCGGCGCAGGTTACGGAGCGGATCGTAGAGCGCATCGTCGAACGCGTAGTGCGCGACCGCGAGAAGCTGCCCAATCGCCGCCAGGGCTACACCCAGAAAGCTGTCATCGGGGGCCACAAGGTCTATGTGCGCACCGGCGAGTTCGGCGACGGGCGGCTCGGCGAGATATTCATCGACATGCACAAGGAGGGCGCGGCCTTCCGGGCGATGATGAACAACTTCGCCATCGCCATTTCGCTCGGCCTGCAATACGGCGTGCCGCTGGAAGAATATGTGGAGGCCTTCACCTTCACCAAGTTCGAGCCAGCCGGTGTGGTGATCGGCAACGATGCCATCAAGAACGCCACCTCGATCCTTGACTACATCTTTCGCGAGCTTGCCGTCTCCTATCTCGGCCGCCACGACCTCGCTCATGTCGACACGTCCGATTTCGGCAACACGGCGCTTGGCAAGGGCATCCAGGAGGGCAGGACCAATCTGCTCTCGACCGGCTGGACGCGCGGCTACAAGCCGAACCTAATCAGCAATACGGCAGAGCCCAAGGGTTTTGGCGGCGCGCCCCCCTCGGCCTCCCCTGCCCGCCCCGCAGGCTATTCAGGCTCGAACGTGCGCGCCATCTCGCAGGGCGCAACGGTGACGGCGCTGAAGCCGGCCTATGCCGGGCTGCAGGAGGAAACGACCGCCTTCCGCCGTGATTATGAGGAGCGCGCCAAGGAGCTGGCCGAGGAGATCCAGGACGAGAACCCGCCGGACCTGTTCGAAAGCGACGAGCCTTCGGAAGCCACTGCCCTCTTCTCCGACAAGGCGCAGGCCGATGCCTCTGCCGCGAAAGCCGAAGCCAAGAAGATCCAGGCCGCGCGCCGCAGCCAGGCAATGATGCAGGGCTACACCGGCAGCATGTGCTCGGAGTGCCAGAACTTCACCATGGTGAGGAACGGCACCTGCGAGAAGTGCGACACGTGCGGCGCGACCAGCGGGTGCTCGTGAGCCCCGACCCGCAGAAGAAAAAATGAATGTGACGTGACGATGTCTCTGTAGGTCTCTGTAGGCAGCATCTTGGCACTGACCCGACACGAGGTCGGTAACCAGCCAACCGGGACGATCAGTGAGTGATGTCAAAGGCCCGGCTGCGAGAGCATCCGGGCCTCTCGTTTTGGCGTTGCTGCTCATCACCTTCGTGCCTGCCATCTCGCTCTGGCTGCCCGAACAGATGGGACTGAGATAGGTAGCGTGAAACAGGCCCAGGCTGTTCGGCCGTGCAAATACAGACAGACTTGAGCGCGCGCTGCTCTAATTAAAGGCCGAGATCTTCGGTCTCCTGCCCTTCCAGGGCATCTCCTGTTCGAGCACGCGCGCCAGCGCCAGCAATGTGGCCTCGTCGCCATAGCGGCCGGCCGCCTGCACGCCGATCGGGATGCCGCTGGCCGAGAGACCGGCGGGAATCGAGATCGCCGGCTGCCCCGACATGTTGAACGGGAAAGTGAACACCGCATCCGTCCATTTTGCATTGTACCGATCGAGGTCGGGTTCCGACATGTCGTAATAGCCGACCGGGCGCGGCAGCTGCGTCAGCGTCGGCGCAAGGAAGACGTCGAAGGCGTCGAGGTCCATGGCAATCTCACGGCCGATCGTGCGCACAGCTTCGACATCGGAGATGTGCCGGATGCCGCTCGTCGCGCGGCCGCGCTCGATGATCGCCCAGGTCACCGGTTCGACGTCGTCCCTGGTCACCGGGCGGCCTACGATCGCCGAGAGCCACTCGAAGATCGCCGCAGTCTGCACACAGCTCATATGCGTGTAGGTCGCCCATGCCTTGCCGGCGTCGAACGACATATCGCGCTCTTCGACCGAGTGCCCAAGGCTTTCGAGCACCCGTGCCGTATGGAGCACGACCTCTCTGACCTCGGGATCGATCGGATATCCGCCCGGCGGCGTCACCGAGAAGGCGATGCGCAGCCGCTGCGGCGCACGCTCCGACAGCGCAAGCCAGCTCTCGGCCGGTCTCGGTGGCGTGTACGGATCTCCCGGCAGCGTGCCGGCTACCGAGTCAAGATAGGCGGCCATGTCACGCACCGTGCGGGTGTTTGCCAGGAAACTGGCGCAGCCGTGCCAGACGTCGGCGAGAGGCGCCAGGGTCACACGCCCGCGCGTCGGCTTCAGTCCGAGCACGCCGCAGCACGAGGCCGGCACCCGGATCGATCCGGCCGCGTCACTCGATTCGGCGACAGGGACCATGCCGGCCGATACTGCCGCGCAGGAGCCACCGCTCGAGCCGCCGGCCGTTACCGCTTCATTCCAGGGATTGACGGTGGCCCCATAGAGCTTTGGCTCGGTCGAGATGGACCAGCCGTTCTCCGGCGCGTTCGATTTGCCGACCAGCAGGAAGCCGGCCTTCTTGATACGCTTCACCACCTCGGCGTCGAAATCGGCGACAACGTCCTTCAGGTAGAAGGACGCGTTGGTGTTCGGCGCCCCCTTCCACGACGTCCCGAGCTCCTTGAGCAGGTAGGGGACGCCTGCGAACGGCGCGTCGAGATCGACCTCGGCGGCGGCCGCACGTCCCATGTCGTAGAGCTTGTGATTGACGGCGTTGAGCCTAGGGTTCAGTCGTTCGATCAGCGTGACCGCGGCCTCGACCAACTCGGCCGGCGACACGTCCTTCCGGCGCACCAGTTCGGCGAGCCCCAGCCCGTCTGACTCCGCGTAGATCCTGAGCAGGTTTTCGTCCATCCGGTGACCTCCCTCGACGGCGCATAAATGAGAGCCGCGTTGCGCGATCATTACTACATGATGTTTCTCTCCACTACGCCTGGAAACACCGAGTCGCAGACGGGCGGCTCCTGCAGCCGTGCAGCTTCGGTGGCCCCCGGCGAGGACCACCCTATGTTCAGATCCGCGTTGTGAAATAGCCCGTATCTGATTGCGATGCGCCCATCGCATGCTGAGTTCGGGCCTAGGAGCGGCGAGCAGCCGCGGAATGAGCAGGCTTCTAATGCGATACGAAAATGGGCACCGAGAATTGGTGCAGCAGCTCTCTCGTTACTCCGCCGAACAAGGTCTCGCGAAAACGAGAATGGCTATAGGCGCCTGCTACCAGTATGTCGGCATCCTCCATGGCGCGCGATGCAAACAACGCCTCCATTGCAGTGAGTTCGCCCGTATCGAACCATCGGTCGGATTCGGCGACAACGCCGTGGATGCGGAGGTGATCGCAAAGAAGATCGATATCCTCGATTCGTCCATCCGGACGGCCAAACGCAAACACGGTAATCTTTTTCATCTGGCGCAGAAGCGGAATGGCGTCATGAACCGCACGGGTGGCCTGGCTGCTCGGCGACCATGCGATGACGGCATTCTCGATCGGCCTCGGTTCCCATTGATGCGGCAGGACGATCATCGGCACCCCGGCTGAAACCAGAATGTCCTCCGGGACCGCGGGCAGCACCTTGCCATAGGAATCTGGATTGGGTTGCGTCGCTATGAGCAAATCCGAATAGTAGGCGTACAGGTTTCTCCAGCCTGTCGCTTCTCGATCGGCTATTCTGAACTGGGTCGCGACGCTGGCTCGGCGCGCCTTGTCGCGCAAGGACTCCTCCAGGGATTGTGCCCGAAACGCCCACTCCCCGTCGAAAGCTGACGGCGCGTTGACGTCAACGCCGGTTAGCCTAGCGCCATGTGCCTTTGCGATTGAGAGCGCGAAATCGAGGCGAGCTTCGTTATCACGAGAGCCGTCGAGGAAGACGATAATATCCTTGTAGCTCATAGCCAAGCCTCCACATTCGGATGGATTGAGTACGCCCGGCCGTTGGGAGACTGTTACCGTTCAGCTCGCGGCCACCAACGCTCGCTTATGATATTCCCCGCACTATACGTCCTTGATTTGCGTCAATCAGATTCGATGCGAGCGCAGTGCAACGGGTCGCCCCCCTGGAGCTGCTGCACTGGTGAATGCCTCAGCGCCGCTCACGAGGTCCGGACCGTCTCACCGTCGTCAGCGCGCTTTCAGAGACCAATCGCGGTGCCACGGGTCACCCCAGAAAATGGCGAGCCTCAGTGAGAGCAGTGCGAAGCGACCGTCGTTGTGCACGCAACAGCCGGCTGGCGTTCGGCGATGGAGCATCGCCGCGAACCCGTGACCCTTTCGATCGCCATTCAGGCGAAGATTTTTTTCGCGATTTGATCGTAGTCAATCAAGCAAGCTGCCAAGCGCGCTTTTATTGGATACTTGCTGCGCCGAGCTCAACCGAAATATGGCGATGGTCGCGTGGTGGGCGCCGCCCGCCGACAACAGGGACCACGGAGAGGCGAAGACACGCGGCAAGCGGGCGCGCTGTCCTCCGCTCCTGGCCTCCGGAGTTTTCCGAGGTGTCCGAGGTGAAGGAGGGAGGACAGCCGCGCCTGCCTGCGACATAGCCCTGAAGCGAACGCACCCACCTGGAAGTGCCTCAATTGTCAGACGACCCCGACCATGTTTTCTTCGAAACCGCTCCAGCTATGAGGCGAAGAAAGACGCCTAGACGGATTCGTTGAGCCACCGGCAGCATGAGCTTGGTCAGTCGACGACGAATTGTCCGCCTCGCCCTCGCCGAGCCCGGCAGCTTCGGAAGCTGCAGCGGATGCGCCGGTCGGAAGAGCAACGTGCTTGCCAGCGGCAGCGACCAGAGTCGACGATCTCATGCGAACGATATTAGCCAGCTCTTCATAGCGGATAATTCCCTCCATATAGGCACTCAGCACGTCGCGGGCGATCGACTCCAACTGTGTTCCCGCAAGGTCTGCATTGCAATTGCGCAGAACCGCGCCTCGCAGGAAGCTTACTTCCTCCGGCTGGTAGACGCCGTATCGGAACGCCGGATTGTGTCGCTTGAATTGCATTGTGCGTACCCACGCATTCTGGCGGAAATCATCATAGGACAAACAGGGCGTATTTGGATTTGACTTTGGTCAAAGGTGCTCTTGCGAGCACTGCGATAGGGGAAGGCGATCTGATCGAATTCCTCATCGCCAAGTTCAGCTCCCGGGCGGCTGCTTGCGTTCTCGGTTTCACGCCCACGCACGAAGTCCTGCATCGAAGCAATTGACCTGACGCGAACTGCCTCCCCCTCAGTTGGAGAAGAAGCGGTGCAGCTCGATCTCGCCCAGGAGTGAGCGTGTCACCCCGCCGAGCGCCCATTCGCGCAACCGGCTGTGGCCGTAGCCACCTGCCACCACAAGGTTG
Source organism: Mesorhizobium sp. BAC0120 (assembly GCF_033542235.1). Taxonomy (NCBI): domain Bacteria; kingdom Pseudomonadati; phylum Pseudomonadota; class Alphaproteobacteria; order Hyphomicrobiales; family Phyllobacteriaceae; genus Mesorhizobium; species Mesorhizobium sp. BAC0120. Next base: position 175,122 of record NZ_JAWRCU010000001.1, read on the forward strand.
GCGCCGGTTTCGAGCGCCAGCTCGGCGACAACATCAGCAGCCTGCCAGCCACCGACATGCACCAGTTCGGAACGTGCGCTGACCCCATGCCTCATGAGAAAGCGCAGGACGTCCGCGACGCCGGCACGCGCTCCCGCCGGATCGCCATCACCGACCGCGACCACAAGCACATCTTTCGCCTGGGTCAGGAACGGGATCGCGTCCACCACTGCCCTGTGTGCTTCACGCGTGTCCTTCCAGGCTATGACGACGGTTTCGAGCCTGACTGGCGCGAGACCTTCGGCGTGCAGGAGAACTGGGCGACCCGCGGAAAGGATCAGGGCCCCGGGATCGATGGTGCCGCGCGAGCGGCTGGGCCGGTGCTCCGGCCTGCCCGCGACGATCAGATCGGCCGCCCGGGCGTGCAGCGCCAGCAATGTCGTGGGATTCCCGACGCGTCCGCGCCAGGATGCACGCTGATCGTCGTTGGTGACGGCTTGAAACTCCAATTCAAGGGCCTTCAAGCGCCCGTCGATGTGCTGGCTTTGTTGATGCAGTACCACACCGGCACCCACTGTATGTTCGCCGATGGGACCGACAGGGACCGCCTCAGCGGCCGCGAAAGCGATCATGTCGGCTTCGAACCGGCGGGCGAGATCCCACGCAAATTTGAGGCGCGGCGTAGCCTGCCTGTCAAGGTCGAGTTGAACCATTATCGTGTTGAAGGTCATTGTCTTGCTCCAGCCGGTTGCTGCCAGCGGTCGAGCGTCTTGAACGACCCTACAACGCCATCTCGGGCTCTGCCGACCGCTCTCTGGCGGGCTCGGGGATGGCGGTCATGGTCGCTTCGGTGAGAAGCAGCACACTTGCCACCGAAACGGCATTCTCGAGCGCGATCCGCACGACCTTGGTCGGATCGATGATTCCAGCCTCCACAAGATCGACATACTCCTTGCGGCCGGCATCGAAACCGAAATCGCCGCTGCCCTCGATCATCTTGGCGACGACAACTCCGCCATCGACCGCGGAGTTCTCTGCGATCTGGCGCACCGGGATCTCGAGCGCGCGTTTCAGTATCTGGACACCGGTTCTTTCATCGCCGTCACACTGCTTCTCCTCCTCGGAGACCGCTGGAATGCAGCGAAGCAAAGCCAACCCGCCGCCCGGCACGACGCCTTCCGCCACGGCGGCCTTGGTTGCGCTGATCGCGTCGTCAAGGGCTTCCTTCTTCGATTTCATTTCCGCTTCCGTCGGAGCACCGACCTTGATGACCGCGACGCCGCCGGCAAGCTTCGCCAGTCGCTCCTGAAGCTTCTCGCGATCGTAGTCGCTGGTCGTGCTGTCGATCTCACGGCGAATCTGATCAACACGCCCCTTGATTGCCTTGCTGTCGCCCGCACCTCCGACGATCGTCGTGGTGTCCTTGTCCACCACGACACGCTTGGCGCGGCCGAGCTGCTCGATCGTGACGTTCTCCAGCTTGATGCCGAGCTCCTCCGAAATCACCTGCGCGCCGGTGAGGACCGCGATGTCCTGCAGCATCGCCTTGCGCCGGTCGCCGAAGCCGGGCGCCTTGACGGCGCAGTTGCGGAACGTCCCGCGTATGTGGTTGACGATCAGAGTGGCCAACGCCTCTCCCTCGACCTCTTCGGCAATGACGAGCAACGGCGCGCCCGATTTGGCGACGCCCTCGAGAAGCTTGATGAGGTCGTTGAGCGTCGAGATCTTGCGGTCGACGATCAGCACGACGGCGTCCTCGAGGACGGCCTCCATCTTCTCGGAGTCGCTCACAAAGTATGGAGAAAGGAAGCCGCGGTCGAACTGCATGCCCTCGACGATCTCGAGCACCGTCTCGGTCGTTTTCGATTCCTCGACAGTGATGACGCCGTCGCCGCCGACCTTTTCCATGGCCGCGCCGACCAACTCTCCGATATGCGGGTCGTTATGGGCCGATATCGTTGCGACCTGCTCCTTTTCGCGCCGGGTCTTCACGGGACGGGAGATGCCCTTGAGGGTGTCGATGGCACGCCTTGTGGCACGATCGAGACCGCGCTTTATGTCGATCGCGCTCGCCCCTGCAACCACATTGCGCACGCCGTCCGCGAACATGGCATGCGCGAGGATCGTGGCGGTGCTGGTCCCGTCGCCCACCATGTCGCCTGTTTTCTCGGCTGCCTGGCGAAGCATCCGGGCGCCAAGGTTTTCCTCGGCATCCTCGAGGTCGAATTCCTTGGCGATGGTCACGCCATCGTTGCACACGATTGGCGCGCCCCATTTCCTTTCAATCAACACGGATTTCGAGCGGGGACCAAGGGTGACGCGTACGGCGTCAGCGAGTTGGGTTGCGCCGCGCAATATCTTCTCGCGCGCCTCTGCGCGGAAGAGGACCTGCTTGTGAGCCATGGCCGACCCCCTGAAAAGCACTTCGGGTCTCGATTGGCAGAATCGCAGGCCAGTTGCTTTGACACGGATCAAAGCCGGTAACGTTATGAGGCTTATATTTGAGATTGTTCTTCCTTTTTGAAGCGAGGATCAGTCATGCAGGCCGCAACGGGACCATCACAGACCACCTTTTCGCTTCTATCCTTCCCGCAGCTGGGAAACCTCCAGACGCTGGGCTTCGCCACTGCCCGCCTCCAGCTGCACGCGTTCAAAGCGGCAATGCGCTATAACATCGAGGGTTTGGCCTTCTTGCAGCATCGCTACGAGCAGGATGTGAAATTCGTCGACGATCTGGCTGCTTCCGACGAGTTCAAAGACGCGTTCGACGTCGTCACGGCATTCTTGCAGAACGCCGCTACGGAGTACGCGAACGAAGCCAGCAAACTGACATCGATCGGCTACAGGTTGGCGTCCGAGTCCGCCAGAAAGGTCCGTGAAGAAGCGGAGAGGGCGACCGCCGATATCGCAGTCGCATCTGTCGCCTGACAATTGCCGGAAGCATCGAGCTTTCCGGACGAGAGTACGAGCGTCCACACGATGGCTCACAAACCGTTGGAAAGGCGGCGGACAAATCGCCGGTCCTGCCTATGTTATTCAACCGTAGCACCGCGAACAGAAGAAGGATCGGGGCGGCTTGCTTATCGGCTATGTTCGTCACATCCGGTGCGCCGGCACTCGCCAAGACGATCGTTCCCGTTGACATCACCTATGTCGATCATGTCGATGAGGACGAGAATGCAAAAGCCTGTGAGATCGGGCTCGCTGCGCGCGATCCAAAGACGACGGAAGGAATTGGATTCACCGCCTTTGCCGCATATGACAGGCCCGGCAGGACATTTTTGTTCGGCTTCCTTCTGGGAGTCGGAAACCTCAGGCCCGGGCGAAAATATGAGCGCGCCGTAATCACGAGCGCAGCTTTTGCGTCACGGTCACAGCAATTCGATTCGCGCAAAACCCTGGATCAGCAGCCGAACGCGGACGGTACAATCTTGGTGGCGACCGTCGAGCCTACCGCGGCCCTCCAGTTTCTCAATGCCTTCCTTGCAGGGGGATTCGAAATTTCCTTTGCTCGCTCCAATCGCAAGAACGCGCGCCGGACCTATAGCATTCAGCCAGCGCCTTCAGCCCAGGTTCGCGAAAATTTCTTTGGATGCCTTGAAAAGCTGATGCCGGCGGAGACCACAGCGTCAGTCCAAACGTCAACGGGAAAAATAGAGGTGACAGATATTGAAAGACCCGGACTCAAACCCGGTGGCGATATCCCCCCTCTTCATTAGCAGCCGCCGCCATGCTGCTCACAACCACGCGAGCGCCGGCAGCTCTCCACTGAAACTTGCGATCCGCTAGAGCATTTTGCAGCCAAGTGGAATCACTTGGCGTTGCACAAATGCGGCAAAAATAAACAGATAGAGCGGCAGCCCGGATTTATCCGGGCGTCAGCCGCCCTAAAAGCGCCGCAGCTAATAATTTAATCTCAAGCGCCAAGCTGGCGCCGGTCGGCAGCTTGCGAGCGCTGGTGCGAAGCCGCTGCGAGCTCGCGTATCCGCCTCACCAGTTCCGAAGGTGGGGTGGCAGCGTCCAACCTTTCCCATGCGATGTCAGTGGCGACGCGCTGAAGCTGCCGCGACAGGATGTCCACGGTGGCGTCGGAAGCGCTGTGACGGCGCTCGCTGACGCGCTGCCATAGGACAGTCGGCTCCGCATGCAGCCAGACGCCGGTGAACGGCACGCCCGCTTCGGATGCGACGCTCTCGATCCGCGCACGGTTCAAAGGAATGTCGAACACGGCGTCGGCAACCACGGAGCCGCCTTCGGCCAGGATCAGTGAAGCCCGCCAAGCCATCTCCCGGTAAACTCTGGTCGAGACCTCGGGACGGTAAGCCTTCTCCGGCAGCCTGGTTTCCGGAGGAACGCCGTGCATGGCTTTGCGTATGCGATCCGACTCCACGATGCGCGCGCCGGGCGGCTGGCCGACATAAGCGGCAAGCGCCTCTGCAACGGTTGTCTTGCCCGACCCGCTCAACCCGCCGATCGCAATGAGGCAGGCGGGCCTCTCATCGAGCAGCATGCGCGCAAGATCGAAATAAGACTGTGCCTCGGCAGCGAGCCGAGAGGCTTCGGTGCCGCCGTCCTTGACCTGAACCGCGGTGACATGGGCACGCACTGCGGCGCGCACAGCCATGAAGAACGGCAACAGCATGAAACCGTCCTCATCGTCGGCTTCGTCGAGATAGCGGTTGGCGACAAGGTTGGCGAGTTCGGGAAAGCCGCGATGCCACAGATCCATCAGCAGGAAAGCGAGGTCGTAGAGCACATCCACCGTGGCAATCTGGTCGTTGAACTCGATGCAGTCGAACAGAACGGGATCACCATCGAACATGCAGATGTTGCGCAGATGCAGGTCGCCATGGCAGCGGCGAACCCTGCCGGCGGCCTCGCGCCGGTCAAGGAGGTCCGCATGCCGTGAGAGCGCATGGCGGAAGGCGCAATTGAACGGAATCACCTCCTCCTCTGCGAACAGTCCGCCCGCGGCGAAGCCGGCCTCGTTCACATCGAGCACTGACGCCATGTTGGCGGACCCGCTTGAAATATGCAGCATCGGCGCACCGCTGTGGAAGCGCACGACCATGCGCGTCACCTCGGTCATGAGCGCCGGTGTGAGCCTGCTGGAAAGAGCCATGCGATCGAGCAGGTCCGATTGGTCGAACCGCACCATCTCGACGGCCGCATCGACCATCTCGCCCTTGCCATCGAAGCAGAGCTGCCCATCGGCTTCCCGGGTAATAAGACGCGTGCCGAGATAGAGTGCCGGAGCGGTCCGCGAATTGAGCTCGACCTCCTTCAGACAGGCAGCAAGGCGAATCTCAGGCGTCGAGAAATCGGCATAGGCATAGTGGACGGCGCGCTTCATCTTGAAAGCACGATTTCCGACCAGGAAGACATGCGAGATATGGGTCTCGATATGCTCGACCGGCACGTTCGACCCGTACGAAGCGGCATCGGCCATGAAGGCGACGACTTCCTGCTGGGGTCCGGGCGTCATCTTTGCTGTCATCTCCCCTGCTCAATAGTGGAGCTCGCAGGGTCGTTCCCCTCGCCGCAACAAAGACCTTCACTCTCGGGACTCCCGAACCGAAGGTCAGCGAAGCAGGAACTCGCAGACTTTTCGGAGCTGGATGCCAAAGCGCTAGCGCTGCAGGGATTGCACATATCCGGCGAGCTCGTGAATGCGCTCGGTAGTGACGATCTCGCCACCGGCGGGCCCGTAGAGCTGTTTATCGTCCTCGAGGAACTGGCGGCCCCACACCGGCATCTCGCGCTCACCATGACTCGGCACCGCATAGCGCCCGTCGATCACCGCGAACATCCGCGCATATGGAAAAGTGCCCCCGTTGCGCTTGCTGATGCTGGTCAGATCGGCGGGGCGCTTGACGAGCAAGTCGCTCAAGGGTCCGTCACCCTTGCCCTCCACGCCGTGACAAACCGCACAGGAGTTCAGATATTCGGCTTCGCCATAGCTCATCCGCTCTCCGGCGGCCGCATGGGTGGCGAATTCGAGGAGCAATATGGCTGCCAACTGCTTCATAGCGACACCCGATCGAGCCCAACAGAAGCCAGCTTGTAGCCGATGCCGTGGCCGCGCCTTGATCGGGATCAATGGTCGAGCGCCAGGAGAGCTTTTTGATCCAACGCAATGAAAACCCCACCCCTGTGCCCATGCTGCGGCAAAGCTTCGTCGCGACAAGATCAAGGAGAAGACACAATGGTCATCAAGACACTCCTGGCGGTCACCGGGCCAGGGCTCGGCAAAGCCGATCTGAGGATCGCAGCACATCTTTGCGAGCAGATAGAAGCGCATCTCTCGGTCCTCGTCGTCGCGCTCGCCGCACCGCCTCCGATCGGCGAGTATGCGGCGACGGTATCCGACATCTGGCTCGAGCAGCGGCAGGAGAACATGAAGGAGCTGGAGAAAAGGACCGCTGCCGTCTCCGAGTTCCTCGCAGCGACCACTATTTCCACCGATCTCTCCAGCGAATATCAGGAGACCTCCTCGGCGGACGATGCCATTGGGCGGCGGGCCCGCTATGCCGACCTTACCGTGATAGGCCCGGAACTGCTTTCGAGGGACACGCTGAAGGAAAAGGCGATTGAAGGCGCGCTATTTTCGTCTGGCAAGCCGATCCTCCTCGTCCCCGACGGCACGAAGCCGACCTTGAGGCCGAAGCGTATCATGGTCGCCTGGGATTCCCGTCTGGAAGCCTCCCGTGCCGTTCGTGAATCGCTTGATCTGCTTGTGGGCGCCGAGGATGTCCGGATCGCTCTCGTCGATCCGGTGGAGAGCGAGACGGGGCATGGAGCCGAGCCCGGCGCCGACATCGCCGCCTATCTTGCCCGGCACGGCGTCAAAGTGACCGTCGATCGATTGCCGAGCCAAGGCCGTTCGGTCGCCTCGACGCTTCGAGAGCATGCGGCGGACACGGCGGCGGAGCTCATGGTGATGGGCGCATATGGCCATTCGAGACTGCGCGAGCGCATCTTCGGCGGGACGACGAGGTCGATGCTGGACAGCCCGACAATCCCGGTGCTGATGGCTCGCTAGCTTCGATCACACGCGGGCCGGTGCTCGGCCTTGGTCAGCTCGGCGCCGGATTTTTTCGATCACTTCGTCACCTCAGAGGACGTCGCGCTGGAAGCGCTTCAAACGGTTGCGCCTGGCTTTCCGCCTGCTTGCCGACAAAGCCGCGCAACTACACCAAGCGTCGGTGCTCACATCAACGCTTTCAGTGCACGTCTCAGCGGACAAGCACAGGAAAAAACCGTTTGCATATTTGCAAAATTGAGATAGCCTCCCTCAAGCTCGGCAGGCGACCGGGCGGGAGGAAGCATGGCGATCGAAATCCGCGGGCTCGCTTGGGATCATAGGCGCTGCTGGGGGCCGCTGGACGCCAGCGTCACTCCCTATCGGGCGGCCAATCCCGACATCCGGATCACCTGGGACCGCCGCAGCCTTTACGAGTTTGGCGAGGGCCGGATCGAAGATGTGGTTCGTCAATACGACCTCGTTATCTTCGATCATCCCTTCATCGGTGACATTGCTTCCGCTGGGCTGATGGTGCCCTTCGATCGATATCTTTCCGAAGCCGATCGCCGACGCTTTGAGGCCGACAGCGTCGGCGCCTCATGGCGCTCCTATCAGGCGCTCGGAAGGCAATGGGCATTGCCGATCGATGCGGCGGCGCAAGTCGCCGCCTATCGCCCCGACCTTCTTCTCCCCTATGCCGAGCAGCTCCCCACGACCGAGAAAGAGGTCAAGGAGCTAGGTCGGCGCCTGCGCCGCGACGGGAAATGGATCGGACTGCCGCTTGTGCCCACCGACGCAATGTGCCTCGTGGTCAGCCTTGCTGCCGGGGGCGGCGAGCCGATCGGCACAGGCGGCGGCTTCCTGCCGTGCCAGAGCATCGAACGGATCATCGCTACCTTGCGCGAATTTGCCGAGCTTGCGCATCCCAAGTCGCGCGAGTGGAACCCGATCCGCTGCTATGACCACATGATCGCCAATGACGACGTGGTCTATGTTCCCTACGCCTTCGGCTATGTGAATTATGCCTCGCGGCAAGAGGCGCCGCTGCTTGCTTTCGGCGATATACCGGCGACCCCTCCCAGCGGCGCGCTTCTCGGAGGCGCCGGCATCGGCGTCAGCGCCTTCTCGGCCAATCCGGACGCCGCCGCCGCCTACGCGCTGTTCCTCTGCTCGGAAGAATACCAGCGCACCGACTATCTCGCGCATGGCGGCCAGCCCGGATCGCGCGCCGCCTGGACCGATGCCGCGGCAAACGAGCTGACGCGCGGCTTTTTCCGCGACACGCTCGCCACCCTCAGCCAGTCCTATCTCAGGCCAACTCACCCCGGTTTCGTGGATTTCTTCCGAAGCGCAACTCACCAGGTTGTCGCCGCGATCGATGGCGAGATCGCGCCAGCCGCGCTCGCCGATTGGCTCGACCGGCGCTACCTGCAGTCGTTGGAGAAAGCGCGGCCGGAGCGGAGCGCTGTATGAGCAGCTTCGATCCCAGGCCCGCCAATGACGACGCCGCAGATACGGAGGTCGTGCGTCGCGACTATAAGGTACCAGCCGCAGAGAAAGCGCTCGACATACTCGAATACATGGCGGGCCTGCACGAGGACGTGACGCAGACGGAGATCTCGGCGGCGCTCGGCCGGTCGATCCATGAGGTCTACCGCATCATCCAGCTGCTCGAAGGGCGCGGCTATCTCGTCCGCACAAAGTCCGATCGATACCGGCTCTCGCTGAAGCTGTTCGAACTTGCGCATATGCACCCGCCGGTCAACCGGTTGGTCGACGTGGCGCTGCCGCTCATGCGCTCGCTCGCCGCTCGCATCGACCAGAGCTGCCATCTCGTGGTACTGCGCGGCTCGACCGTGCTCATCGTGCTGCAGGTCGATTCACCGCTTCCCATGCGCTACTCCGTGGCGCTCGGCTCGCATTTCCCGATCCTCGAGACGAGCTCGGGCGCGGTGCTGCTCGCTTTCCTGCCGCCGGACGAGCGGTCCGCATTGATCGATCAGCTGGTCGCCGCGGGCGAAGCCGAAATGGAGCGCTCCGAGGTCGAGGCCCGTATGGCCGATATCCTTGCGAACGGCTACGAGATGCGCGCTTCGCTCGCCGTCGAAGGCTGCACCAACATCGCCATGCCGATCCGCGACCATACGGGCGCGACGATCGCGGCGCTCACTGTTCCATACCTGCCGCAGAAGCAGGCCCGGCTCCATCGCCAGGCTGTGCTCCAGGAAGCACGCGCGGCAGCGGGCGAAATCTCGCGTGGGCTCGGCGCTGCCGAGCACCAAACGAGAAACGGTGCCGTCCCGCCGGAAACGGCGGAAGGGCTCCTGAGGGAGCCGCGGCACATAAATCCGGGCATCAACCAGGACCCTGGTCGCCAGGGTCGGAAAGGGAGGAAGACATGATGAAGCTTTTGAAGACGACCCTCGTCGCATCGGTGGCGCTCGGCGCGCTCGCCGGCGCCGCTTCGGCCGAGAACATGCCGAAGAAGATCGGCTATGTCGTCAACTACGCCACGCACGAATGGTACCAGAACGTCATCAAGGGCATGAAGGACCGCGCCAAGCAGCTCGGCATCGAGGTCGAGGTCAAGGACGCCAATCTCGACGTTGCCAAGCAGGTCTCCGCGGCCGAAGACTTCATGGCGCAAGGCGTGGACGTGCTCATCATCACGCCCGTCAACGAGGAAGGTGTCGTTCCGTTGGTGCGGCGCGCCAAGGCCGAGAAGATGCCGCTCGTTCTTGAAGGCAACCCGGTGAAGGGCATGACGACCATGGTCGCGATCTGCGACTACGACACCGGCTACGACGCCGGCGTCGCGGCTGGCAAATACGCCAAGGAGCATCTCGACGGCAAGGCCAAGGTGATGAATGTCGGCCTGCCGCTGCTGTCGGCCACGGTGCTGCGCTCGCAGGGCTTCATGGACGGCATCAAGACGGAGATCCCTGACGCCACCATGGTCCACGACCTCGATGGCGGCGGCAATCCGGATCGCGCCCTCGAAGTATCCTCGGCGGCGCTGGCGCAGAATGCCGACATCAACATCATCTATGGCATCAACGACAGCTCCTCGCTCGGCGGGCTGCAGGCCTGGAAGGCTGCCGGCAAGTCGCAGGACGGTCTGCTGGTGGTCGGCACCGGTGGCGAAGGGCTTGCCTTCATCAACGCCATGCAGCACGAGCCGTCTTACAAGATCGAGGCGGCGATGTTCCCCGAGAAGGAGGGGTTCACGGCGATCGACGCGGCCGTGAAGGTGTTCAACGGCGAGTCGGTGCCGGAGCATATTGTCAGCCCGACTGCTCCCATGCTCGGCGATGAGTGGCAGAAATACTATTCGGTCGAAGGCACGACGCGCACTATCAAGTGGGATGCGGTAAACGCTATTCAGCCGCCCGCGAAATGCATGAAGACGGCAGCCGACCTGAAGAAGTAAGGCCCACGACCGATAGCTTGCCGGGGCGTGATGTCGCCCCGGCGCATTTGTTCGGACCGAGCCATGACGAGCGAAACCATACCCACGACTCGCAAACCCGGAGCCGCATTCGGCCTGCTTGCGGACAGAAGCCAGATCGTGCTGATCGGCATTCTGGTCCTGCTCTGCATTGCCATCTCGATCGCCGCACCGCAGTTCTATTCCGGAGCCAATGTCATCGCGATCCTGCGCCAATGCGCGCTGGTGTTGATCGTCGCGGCAGGCATGACCATGCTTCTGATCGCCGGCGAGGTGGACCTGTCGGTTGGCGCTTCGCTCGCCTTCGTCGGCTGCGTCGGCATGGACGTGACGAACCGCACCGGCAGCCTCGCGCTCGGATCGCTCGCCGCAATCGCTTTTGCCGGCGTCGTCGGCCTTTTCAATGGTCTCGTCGTTACCCGGCTCAAGGTGAACTCGCTGATCGCCACCATCGCGACCATGATGATCCTGCAGGGTGGCGTGTTCCTCTACACGCGAGAGGCCGTGCAGAACCGTCATCACATCCCGGCCTTCACCGATCTCGGCGCCGGCTATGTCGGGCCGCTTCCGGTGCCGGTTATCATCGCCGCGATCGTCTTTCTCATTGCCTTCGTGACACTGCGCTATACGACATTCGGCCGCTATCTCTATGCGGTCGGCGCCAACGAGAAGGCAGCGCGGCTGTCCGGCCTTCGCGCCGAGCGGCTGAAGCTGATCGCCTTCGTCATCACCGGGCTGCTTGTCGGCGTCGCCGGGCTGATCCTCGCCTCGCTCATGAATGCCGGCCAGCCGACTGCGGGGCGCGGCTTCGAGCTCACGGTGATTGCTGCCGTCATTCTCGGCGGCACCAGTCTTTCGGGCGGCCGCGGCACGCTCGTCGGCACCCTTCTCGGCGTTCTCGTTCTGAAGATCGTCGACAACGGCATCATTATCCTGAGGTGGAACCAGGACCTGCAGATGGTCGTGCCCGGCATCGTCATCATTCTCGCGACCTGGCTCGATATTGTCAGGAGACGCAGCGATGCACGCTGAGCCCGCTCAGGACATGACCGCGATAGCCGGCCCCGCGCCGGCGCTGGAAATGCATGGCATCGGCAAGCGCTTCCCGGGCGTTGTCGCGCTCGAGGGAGTCGATCTGACGCTTGCCCGCGGCAAGGTTCATGCCCTGATGGGCGAGAACGGTGCCGGCAAGTCCACCCTGATCAAGATCATGGCGGGCGTCTATGGCAAGGATGCCGGGACCATTCGCATCGGCGGCCAGGAGGTCGAGCTGCGCACGCCGCGCGACGCGCTCGCGCAAGGCATCAAGGTTGTATTCCAGGAGATCGCGCTGATCTCCGAATTCACCGTCGCCGAGAACATCTTTCTCGAGCGCCATCCGGTCGGCCGCGCCGGCTCAATCGACTGGAAGCGGATCCGGGCCGAGTCCGCGTCGCTCTTCAAGCGCATCGGCTTCGATGTCGATCCCGCTGCCCGCACGGGCAACCTTCCCGTTAGCCAGCAGCAGATGGTTGAGATCGCGCGTGCTCTCGCGCATGAGGCCCGCATCGTCGTCATGGACGAGCCGACATCGTCGCTGACGCCCAACGAGGTCGCGCTGCTTTTCAAGGTCATACGCCGGCTGACCGAACTCGGCATTGCCGTCGTATACGTCACGCACAAGCTCGACGAAGTATTTGAGATCGCCGACGAGGTGACCGTGCTGCGCGACGGCCGCCATATCTCGACCAAGCCGATCGGCGAGCACACGCATGACAGCCTGATCCAGGATATGATCGGACGCCGGATCGAGAACCTCTTTCCGCGTTCGCGCGGCCACGCCCAAGGTGACGTCGCGCTCTCGGTGAGCAATCTCTCGACCGACGTCAAGCTTAGGGATGTCTCCTTCGAGGTGCGCGCCGGGGAAGTGCTCGGCTTCTTCGGGTTGATGGGCGCCGGCCGCACCGAACTTGCCAAGGCGATTGTCGGCTTCGACCCAATACGATCCGGCGCGATCGAGATCGGCGGCAAGCCGCTGAAGCCGCACGACACGCGCACCGGTGTCGCGCTGGGCATAGGCCTGCTCACCGAAGACAGGAAGGGCGAAGGACTGATGCTGGAGCTTCCGGTCCGGCAAAATATGAGCCTCGCCGCGCTCGCCGGCTTCAGCCGCGCCGGATTTGTGGACGAAGGTCGCGAGAAGGAAGCCGTGCAGGGCTATGTCGACCGCTTCCGCATTCGGACTCCGTCGCTTTCCCAGCTGATCAAAAACCTTTCGGGCGGCAACCAGCAGAAGGTGCTGCTTGCCCGCTGGCTGATGCGCGGGCTGAAGGTGATCGTCGTCGATGAGCCGACGCGCGGCATCGATGTCGGCGCGAAGTCGGAGATATTCGCGCTGCTCGACCGGCTCGCGTCCGAAGGCCTTGCCGTCGTCATGATGACCTCCGAGATGCCCGAGCTGCTCGGCTTGTCCGACCGAATTGTCGTCATGGCGGGGGGGCGCATCACCGCCACCTTCGACCGCGACGAGGCAACACAGGAGAAGATCCTCAATGCCGCAATCGCTTGATGCCGCCGGGGCAGTCCCGGCACCCTCACCAGCGGCCGCCATCCTGCGGACGCTGTTTCGCCGCAACGAGATCGCGCTGCTGATCTCGCTCATCGTCGTCATTGCCTTCTTCGCGGCGGCTTCCGACACGTTCTTCACCGTACGCAATCTCACCAACGTGCTCGGTCAGTCCGCGCTCGCGATGACGGCGGGGATCGGCGTCGCCATCGTCTTCATTTCGGGTGAGGTCGACGTCTCCATCGGTTCGCTTGTCGCGGCGGTCGCGATCCCGCTGATCGTGATCATGAACCATACGGAGTCGCTGGCGCTCGGCATCGCCGGGGCCCTCGCGCTTGGCCTCGTCGTCGGCATGGTGAACGGCTATCTCGCCGCCTATCTCGGCATCAACTCGCTGATCGTCACTCTCGGCACGCTCTTCATCCTGCGCGGCGGCGTCTACCTCTACACGGGCCAGACGGCGATCCCCGACGATGCGATGCTGGAAAGCTTCTTCCAGATCGGCAACGGACGACTCTTTGGCATCCCCTACCCTGCTCTGATCGCCGTGTTTCTGCTCTTCGTCTTCGCCTACCTGATGCGCCATCGGCCATTCGGGCGCCAGATCTATGCGGTTGGCGGCAACCCCGAAGTGGCGCGGCTCGCCGGCTACAATGTCAAGCGCGTCAAGTTCGTCTGCTTCATAATCAGCGCCCTGCTCGCCACCGTCGCCGGCATCATGCTTGCCTCGCGGCTGGGCTCCGCTGTGCATGTCGCCGGCCTCGGCTTCGAGTTCCAGGTCGTGGCGGCGGTGGTGCTCGGCGGCGTCAGCCTCTCCGGAGGCGTCGGCAGCCTGTTCGGCATGGCGCTCGGCGTGTTGACTCTGTCATTTCTTTCGAACGGTCTCGGCATGCTGAACCTCGCTACCGAGTGGCAGCTCGTGATCACCGGGGGCATCATCATCGCGGCGGTCGCGTTCGACGAGTTCAAGCGCAGCAGGCTTTAGAGCAGGCTCTAAGGAGGATTTCATGGGACGCCTTCAAGGCAAGATCGCAGTCGTAACCGGCGCGGCGGACGGCATCGGCCATGCCATCTCCGAAGCCATGGCCACCGAAGGCGCGCATGTCTTTGCCGGAGATATCGATGACCGCAAGGGCGAGGCCTTGGTCGCCGAACTGAAGGCCAAGGGCCTCGCTGCCGACTATGTGCACTGCGACGTCTCGGCAGAGGCCGATATCCGCAACCTCATCCAGACGGCAGTGGACAAAGGCGGCCGGCTCGACATTCTCGTCAACAATGCGGCGATCGCGATCGGCGGCATGCCCGTCTACGAGATGACCGACGATCAGTGGCATCGGCTGATCGCGGTGAACCTCACCAGCGTCTTTCGCGGCTGCAAGTTCGCCCTGCCGCACATGATCCGCCAGAAGGGCGGCGCGATCATCAACATGGCTTCGGCGCAGGGCCATGTCGGGCTCGACGGCTGGACGGCCTATGCCGGGGCCAAGGGAGCCGTCATGTCGATGACACGGCAGATGGCGGTAGAGTTCGGGCCGCACAATGTCCGCATCAACTCGATCTCGCCGGGCACGATTGCCACACCGATGAACGACAAGATCGTCGCCGAACAGGGCGACCACATCGCCCGCGCCTGGGTGAAGATGCACCCGATCGGCCGCATCGGAAAAACGTCGGAGATCGCCGAGGCAGCCGTCTATCTGGCGAGCGACGCGGCCGGATTCACGACGGGTATAGACCTGCGCGTCGATGGCGGCCTTACCGCCGCGCCGCGCTTCGTGCCGGACCTCGTCTGACCGGCAAACTGCGAAATGGAAGAGCTACCGAGAACAAACATGGACAAGGCCCTATCCGGCGTCACCATCCTCGACTTCAGCCACCTGCTGCAGGGGCCGTTTGCCACTCAGCTTCTCGCCGACATGGGCGCCAATGTGATCAAGGTCGAACGCGCTGGCGCGGGCGACCTGTTCCGTTCCATGACCTTCTTCGCCAAATGGGTCGGCGGCTCTGAAAGCCCGAATTTCCTCGCCTGGAACCGCAACAAGCGGTCGATCGCGCTGAACCTGAAAAGCAGGAAGGTTCATGAGCTGATCATGAAGATGGCAGCCAAGGCCGACGTGGTCGTGCAGAATTTCCGGCCGGGCGTGCTGGCAAAGCTCGGCTACGGCTATGAGGACTTCAAGGCCGTCAACCCGCGCATCATCTATTGCTCCGGCTCCGGCTACGGCGAGGAAGGCCCCTATGTCGACCGGCCCGGCCAGGACATGCTGATCCAGGGCCTCGCGGGGCTTATCTCCAACACCGGACGCGGCGACGCCGCGCCCGTTCCTGCCGGTGCAGGACTTGCCGACCAGATTGGCGCCATGAACATGGTCTACGGCATCCTCTCGGCGCTCTATTATCGCGAGAAGACCGGCAAAGGTCAGAAGATTGAAGTGAACCTCCTTGCCGGCATGCTTGCCCATCTCGGCCAGGAATATGTCGGCGTGCTCAATCTCGGCGAGGATTTCGTGCGCCCGAATTCGGGCATTGGCCATCCCGGCATGCAGGCGCCGTTCGGCGTCTACGAGACGAAGGACGGCTACGTCACCATCGCCATGAGCCCGTTCAAGACACTTTACGAAACGCTGCAGGCGCCGCATCTCGCCGTCTATGACGACCTCGCCACGCTGTTCGCCAAGCGCGACGAGGTCTGGGAGAAGGTGAATGCCGAGACACGCAAATACGGCCGGCGCGAACTTCTCGACAGGATGCTCGATGCCGACATCTGGTGCGCGCCGGTCTACGATATTCGCAACGCCGCCAACGACCCTCAGGTCACGCATATGGGCATGATCACGAGCTACGAGCATCCCAGGGCCGGAACGGTGAAAGTCGTCGCGCCAGCGGTGAGGATGAGCGAGACGCCGGCCACGATCGACCGGCCCGCGCCACTGGTCGGCCAGCACGGCCGCGAGATCCTCGCCGAGTTCGGCGTCCCCGCCGAGGAGATCGCAGCCCTCGAGGAGGCCGGCGACATGACCGTCGCGGAGACCTGACGATGTCGCATTACGAGACGCTGACGATCGAGGTCGATGGACGCGTCGCGCTGGTGACGTTCAGGCGGGGCGACCAGCTCAACGCGATGAACAAGAGGATGCAGGGCGAGATCACCGTCGCCTTCAGGGCGCTGTCCGACGATCCGGCAGTCGGCGCGGTCGTCGTCACCGGCGAGGGCCGCGGCTTCATGGCAGGTGCCGACATCAAGGAATATGCAGTGCAGACCGGCCCCGAATTCGACGCGTTCCAGCTCGCCGGCACGGCCATGTATTCCGCGATCGAGGATTGCCGAAAGCCGGTGATCGCGGCGGTCAATGGCTTCGCGCTCGGCGGAGGGTTCGAGCTGGTGCTTTGCTCCGACATCGTGGTCGCTTCGTCGACGGCCAAAATGGGCCTGCCCGAAATCAAGCTCGGCCTGGTGCCCGGCGGCGGCGGCACGCAGCGCAGCGTCGCCAGGCTCGGCCGCAACCGCGCCAACCTGCTGCTCATGACCGGCGCGATTGTGCCCGCCACCGATTTGGTGGCAGCGGGATTGGTCAATGAAGTTGTGGCCCCGGAAGAGCTGATGCCGCGCGCCTTGGCGATCGCGGCAGCCATAGCCGCTGAACCGGCTGAGGCGATCGAAGGGCTGAAGCGGCTCACCGCAATCGCCGCGCGCGGCGACCTCGCGGCCGGGCTGGAAAGCGAGCGCGCGCTTGTCTCGGCGCTCTACCGGAGCGAGATCGGCCAGCAGCGCGTGCAGGAGTTCGCTGCAAAGAGCGCTGCCCGGGCGGCCGAGAAGGCGGCAGGAGGCCGGTCATGAACGGAGCCGACGACTATCGCGGGCTTGGCTGGGAGCACGGCTCCCTCGTCGTGCAGCGGCTCGGCGCGATGCTCGCGCCGGTCACCTTCCTTTTTGGCGACGGCCGGCAAGTGAGCCCGATGCAAATTGCACCCTGGGCCTATGAATATGGCGCGCAAGATTTGCCCGGCATATTGCGGCGGCTGCGCGGCGAGTGGCCTTGCGTCCCGTTCGGCTATTCGGTCCCGGCAGACGGCTTTGCTGAGGAATGGGTGCCGCTCATGCATCCGGCTGCGCCCGACGAGGAGGCACACGGTCACAGCTCCAATAATTTCTGGACGTGGGACGACTGCTCCGCCGCAAGCCTCACACTGTCACTCGATTATCCTGCCACGACCCCGGTTCGGCGCGTCGAGCGAACCATCACGCCCGACCCGGCTCAGCCGGCCGTCGACATCGAGTTCCGCATTCATGTGCGGACGGCCTGCCGTCTGCCGATCGGGCTGCATCCCACCTTCCGCCTGCCGCAGACCCTGGGAATGGCGGCCATCGAGGGCGCGCGCTTCGACCATGGTCGCACTTATCCAGGCGACGTCGACGCCTCGTCGATCTTCGCTGTCGATCGCACCTTTGCCTCGCTCGAGGCCGTGCCGGCCCGCGACGAGGCTGTGATCGACGCAAGTCGACTGCCGCTGGGCTTCGATTCGGAAGACCTGCTTCAGCTCAACGGCATCGACGGCGAAGTCGCCCTTGCGAACTATGCGGAAGGCTATCGGGTGCGGCTCTCCTGGCAGAAGGAACATTTCCCGAGCCTGCTGCTCTGGATCAGCAATCGCGGCCGCAAGATGTCGCCGTGGAATGGCCGGCATCTCGCGCTAGGCATGGAGCCGATCTGCTCGCCCTTCGGGCTCGGGCCAGCAACTGCCGCCGCAGACAATCCGATCGCGCGCTCCGGCACACCGACAGCACGCGACTTCGCAGCCGGCGAGGTCTTCGCGACACGCTACCGGATTGCCGCAGAGCCGATTTGAGGAGCTCAAGATTGCCTGAAAGCTTGGTCAAGCCAAACCGGCCGGTCTTCACCGACCTGGCCGGGCTGGCCGCGATGGTGGCCGACGGTGACCGGCTCGGCGTCGGCGGGCACCACTTCGCGCGCCTGCCCGTTGCGCTGCTGCTTGCGCTCGCCAGGGGTGGCGCAAGGGATCTGCGCTACGCTGCCTGGGCCGGCGGCCTGTCGCTGGAAATCCTGCTTGAAGCGGATGCCGTTGCCGCGATCGACCTCTGCTTCTCGAGCCTTGATACTTTCGGCTTGCCTCCGCATTTCCGCGCGGCAGCCGAAGCGGAACGCCTGCCGGTTCGCGACTGGACCGCGTTAGCGATGATCGAGGCGCTGCGCGCCGCACAGCAGAACCTGCCGAGCAGAACCTTCCAGCTGCCCACCGGCTCGGCCATGATGAGCCGCATCCCGACCGCCCAGCAAGTAAGCGATCCTCTTTCCGGCAAGCCCGTCGGCGCCGTCCCTCCCCTCGTTCTCGACGCGGTGCTCCTCCACGCGCCACGCGCCGACGAGAACGGCAATGTCCAGATCGTCGGCGCCCGCGCGCTCGACCTTGCCATGGTCGGCGCGGCGCGCAAGGTGCTGGTCACGGTCGAGGAGGTCGTGCCCGTCGGCGCGCTTGCCGCGGCGGGCCGACAGACCGTCATCGGCCGCAATCAGGTAACGGCCATCGCCGCCGTTCCCGGAGGCGCCTGGCCGACCTCCTGCCTGCCGTCTTACGCGACCGACTATGCGGCCCTCGCCCACGCATTGGCCGACGGCGCATCCCTCACCGAGCGCCTTGCTTTGCCGACAGCCGGCGTGCCTGCGCACGTCAGGAAGGCAGCGCGGATCAGTGCTCGATCGGCGCGCGACCTGCCCCAGCCGGCGCTGCACCCGGCCGCCGAGCAGCCGAGCACCGACGAAATGATGGCCGTACGGCTCGCAGCCGAGCTCGACAACGAAAGCTTCGCCAGCGCCGGCGCGGTCTCCCCGCTCGCCAACGTCGCCTACCGGCTCGCCAAGGCGACGCACGCGCCCGACATGATCATCGCCACGATGAGCTGCGGCCACATCGACATCGCGCCCTCGCCGATGCTGCTCTCGCTGATCGAGAGCTTCGATGCCGAGACGGCAGCCGCGCATGCCGGCGGCGACGACACCTATTCGGCTCTCTACCAGGCCGGCGCCGTCACGCACGAGATCATCGGCGCCGCGCAGGTCGATCGCTTCGCGCGCGTCAACAACCTTGCCATCCGGCGCGCGAAGGGCGGCTTCATCCGGCTTCCCGGCCAGGGCGGCATGGCCGACGTCGGCAACATGCATCGCGACTACGTGCTCTACGTCACGCGGCACTCGCCGCTGTCGCTCGTCGCCGATGTCGATTTCGTAAGCTCTGCCCGCGGCCTGCTGGCGCCCGAGGAGCGCGCACGTCACGGCTACCGCACCGGCCGCGCCCTGCTCTTCACTGATCTCTGCGTCTTCCGCCTCGACCCTGCGACTGGCGAGCTCATCGTGACTGAGCTGATGCCTGGCGTAACGCGCGAACAGGTCCGCGCTGCAACAGGCTTTCCGGTGCGCTTCGACGAGGATTGCAGCGAGATCGCGCTGCCGGACCGCGATAAGCTTGAGATCCTGCGCCGCCGCATCGATCCGCTGGGCCTCAGGCGCCTCGAGTTCGTCGGCTCGCGCGATCGCGGCGCCATGATTGCCGAGATCCTCGCGGCGGACCGTGCGCTGATCGACAAGCTGTCAGAGCAAAGCTGACGTGATGGGGGTTCGAGCAGCGCCTGCAGCGGCGCGCTCCATCAACGCACGCCTTCACCGAGCTCTCGTTAGCGCTTCCACTCTATACCATGGAGCGGAGCACCGCCTGCATATGCTCGGGCAGGTCGAGCTCGCCGCGTTCCTCGACCTCCAGCAGATATTGCGCCTTGGTCTGGCGGTCCGCTTCCGATTGTGCCCGAAAGGCGCAGACGGCCAAGAGCGCCTCGTTTTCAATTCGATCGGCAGCACTTGCAGGGCGGGACTTGCCGCCCGAGCGGTGTAGAAGCTCCATGAATGATCGGTAAGCTTCCCGATGTGCTTCGATCAGGGCCTGTAATTCGGGTGATTCAGTCGGCTTGTCGCTCTGCAGCACCTCGCCGGATGCTGGCATGGCCAGGGCCACGGCCATGGTGATGGCCGGCATCGCCGTCAGCACCCTGCGGCGCGTGGTACGTGTGGAGTCGGTCAACGCGCGATCCTCCTTCACTTGTGATCTGCGGCGGCTCGACGACCTGCCGCGCGTTGTTCTCTAACGTGCACTGAGCGGGAAGCCGGCGAAAGGGCCTTTTGTCAGCAGAGATTGCCGGAACACATCCCTCCCCTCTCCGTTGGGCTTCCATCTCCAACAACGTCGAACAACGGGAGAAAGCCATGCAAGACATTTCCGGAAAACGTGTCGCCATTCTCGCCACCAACGGCTTCGAACAGTCGGAGCTGGAGGTCCCCCGCGACAAGCTGCGCGAGGCCGGCGCCGAGGTCCACGTGGTCTCGCTCGAAGGCGGCGAAATCAAAGGCTGGGATCACAAGGACTGGGGCCGGCCGGTGAAGGTCGACAAGACGCTCGATGAGGCGAGCCCGCAGGATTATGACGCGTTGGTGCTGCCCGGCGGCCAGATCAATCCCGACCTGCTGCGCGTCGAGCCGAAGGCGCTCGATTTCATCAGGAGCTTCTGGAGGGACCGCAAGGTGATGGGCGTGATCTGCCACGCACCCTGGCTGCTGGTCGAGACCGGCATCGTCAAGGACCGCCGGGTGACCTCCTATAAGTCGATCAAGACCGACGTGATCAATGCCGGCGGCAAGTGGGAGGACAGCGAGGTCGTAACCGATGAGGGGCTGGTCACCAGTCGCAATCCCGGTGACCTCGATGCCTTCTGCAACAAGCTAACGGAGGAAATCCGCGAGGGCCGGCACGAGCGTCGTGCCGCCTGACGGCTACTGTTCACACCACCATCCCTTCGCCGTCTGGAAATGGCCCGCCCGGCTTGAATGCCGGGCGGGCTTTCCAGCCAAGCTGCAGGCTCATCGGATGAGTTCATGTTGCAGGAAGGGCTCAGCTCTGGCCGGGCACATAGCCGAGGCAGGCCACATGCTTGACCTGATCGCGCGGGATGCCGACATCGGCGAGCATCTTGTCGTCAAGTGACGACAGAAGCGCGATGTTCCTCCGCACCTGCCGCCAATGCCCGAACCGGGCGAGAGCGCGGCGGGCGGCATGACCGGCCCTTGCCCAGCCGGTGGTCGCCGGCCCCGCTTGCACGTCTCGGGCCAGAGAGGCCGTTTCATTGTTCATCGTCATATCTCCCTTCATGACACTGGCCCTGCCCTCCGGGCAAAGGTCCCCGGCCGCCCCAGAGCAGGTCGCTCAGGGGTCCGCTGATAAGTAGTCGCCGCAGAGAGCTCGATTTCGACAGGATATGACGGAGAACCGACTGTCTCGTGTAATCGCGTATCGTCGGCTCATGGCTGTAAGCCGCCAAATGAGGGTCATCGAATGATTATCGGGGGAGCGTCGGTCGGCGACATTTCCGACCGGCTCGGCTATGAAGGATCGACTACGTTCGTGGCGGGATTCCGGAAGGCCTTCGGCGTCACGCCGGGCGCGCCCCTCCGAGGACCGCTGAACTTGCGGCGCCCAAGGAGCAAGGTTGCTGATGCCCCCCGTCAAGATCGATCCTTCCAAGGTCAGAGAATTCGAGAATGCCGACGCCTTCTATGACTGGCTCGCCACACACCACGACAAGCAAGACGAGGTGTGGATCAGGATCCACAAAGTGGGCTCGGGCCTGAAGTCGATCACGCCAAAGGAGGCGATCGACGTCTGCCTCTGCTGGGGCTGGATCGATGCGGTTCGCAAAGGCCTCGATGATAAGAGCTATCTGCAGCGCTACACGCCGCGCGGCAGAAGAGCATTTGGAGCAAGCTGAATGTCGACAATGTCGCCCGGCTGATCGAGGAGGACCGGATGACCGAGCGCGGCCTGAGGGAGGTCGAGGCAGCCAAGGCCGACGGCCGCTGGGATCGCGCCTACGGCAGCGGCAAGAACATGACCATCCCCAACGACCTCCAGGCCGCGATCGATGCGGAGCCCGAAGCGAGGGAAATGCTGGCGAAGCTCAGCGCGCAGAACCGCTTCGCCCTGGCCTTTCGCGTGCACAACATGAAGACCGAAGCCGGGCGGAAGAAGAAGATCGCAACCTTCGTCGATATGCTCAAACGCGGCGAGACGATCTACCCGCAGGCAAAGAAGTAGCCCTCGTCCGGCTTCGTTTCGAAGCTGCAGACTGAGACATTCCCTAAGAGCTCAAACCTGAATGTGGAGACGCGCCGCGAGGACGGATTCCATCTGCGCAACCAGTTCCGAGACCAGCCCCGCCTTTTCCCAGGCATAGATTGAGACCACCATGGACCGCTCCACCCCGAAGGGCGCATATACGCGGACCTGTCGTCCCTTGGTCGTTCCAACCGGCAGAAGTGAGAGGCCGAGTCCCGCCTCCACGCCAACGAGGACGTTATGGAGGCTGCTGCCCGAGAAGGCGATATACCAGCGCCGGCGCTCGCGTTCTACGCGCTCGAACATGGTGTCGCGATAGAGACCGCCCGGTGGAAACGTGACCAGCGGAAGGGGGTCCGGCCACTCGCTCGCGCTGTTGGCGCTTTCAAACCATGCCATGGCTTCAGGGAAAGTCGCGCGACAGTCGGAACTCGCGCTCGACTCCTTCACGACGATGATGTCGAATTCGCCGGCGCGATAGCGCTGGGTCAAATCCCGGCTGAGGCCTGCGGTGACATCGAGTCGGATGAAGCGGTGCGCTTTTGCGAAAGCCCCGAAGACAGCGGCCATTTCGCCGCTGACGATGTCTTCTGGCAGGCCTATGCGAACGGAGATGGTGCCCGCAGGGTCTGCCAGCATAGTCTCTGCCTCCTGCTCAAGCGCCAGGATTCGACGGGCGTAACCCAGGAGACGCTCACCTGAAGGGGTGGGTTGGACCGGACGGGCCATGCGATCGATCAGCCGGTGACCGATGGCATCCTCGAGCCGCGCCAGTTGCTGGCTGATCGTGGACTGGGTCATATTCAGCCGGTCAGCCGCTGCTGTGAAGCTGCCTAGATCGGCGATTGCGACAAAGGCGCGAAGAAGGCGCGGATCAAGCACACTGCCACTCAGAATGATTTGCCGCGAACGGTCAGGTCGCAAAATGCTCAGTCATTTCTTACATTCAGAATCATAATAGGATCAATCTGATTATTTAATTTTTCGATGCAGCTTTGTGACCTTATCTCAGAACGATCAGATTCCGTGGGGACGTCCTGCGAGCTCAGTCTGGCGGCAAGCCGGACAGCTCGATGCGGGGGATGTTGGCGAGCCAGGTCGAGAACTCGCATGCCGAACCAGATCAACCTTTTCAGGAGCCCAATATGCAAACCGCTGGTGATCCTGGCTTACGCCTTTGCGGCACTGGCTCCTGTTTTTGGAACCCCAGGAGCAGCCATGAGTGAAACTCCATTGCACGCTGCGGCGGCAAAGGACGACGTCGCAGCCATCCAGGAACTTCTATCCCACGGCGCTCAGATCGACGCGCGCGACAACTCCGGCGCGACCGCGCTGCTCGTCGCTGCGCATGCAAACCAGATCCATGCCGCCGAGGCGCTCATCAACGCCGGCGCGGATGTGAACATCAAAGACAACATCAATGACAGCCCCTATCTTTACGCCGGCGCGCGGGGACATCTGGAAATCCTCAAGATGACCCTCGCGCATGGCGCCGATCTCAAGAGCACCAATCGCTATGGCGGCACGGCCCTGATCCCGGCATCCGAGCGCGGCCATGTCGATACGGTGCGGACGTTGATTGAGGCCGGCGTCGACGTCGATCACGTCAATGATCTCGGCTGGACCGCGCTGCTCGAGGCCATCATTCTCGGCGATGGCGGGCAGCGCCATCAGCAGATTGTGGAGCTTCTGGTGAAGGGCAAGGCAAACGTCAATCTCGCCGATCGCGAAGGCGTCACGCCGCTCCGGCATGCACGCGCTCTTGGCTACCAGGAGATCGAGAGGATGCTGCTCGCGGCCGGCGCGCGCTAAGGCGATTGGAGATGAAAATGGATGAGAACAAGCGCTTCCTTCGCGAAGCGATCGAACTGGCATATGCAAATGCCGAACGCGGCGGGCGTCCGTTCGGCGCGGTGGTTGTCAAGAATGGCAAGGTGATAGCCACCGGCGTGAACGGAGTTCTCAGCACGAACGATCCTACCGCACACGCTGAACTGACGGCGATCCGGTCAGCCAGCCAAGAGCTCGGTTCGGCAAATCTCGAAGGCTGTTCCGTTTTCGCCAGCGGGCATCCGTGTCCGATGTGCATGGCGGCGATGCGGCTGGCGGGAATTGGCGAGGTGACCTACGCCTACTCCAACGATGACGGTGCTCTGTTCGGCCTCTCGACCGCCGCGGTCTATGCGGATCTTGCCAAGCCGTTTTCCGAACAGTCCATGAAGATCCGTTACGTGCCTGTCCGGCTGGACTCGCGGCCGGATCTCTACGCGGACTGGAGCCGCAAGCAAGCAGCGCAGGCATAGGCAAATGGCGCGAGACGACGCGCCTTTCGCGCGTATTCTGCTCATCGCCACCGTGGCGACCGTCGCGCTCAATCTGAGGCCGTTCATCACGAGCGTGGGACCGCTGGCGCAGGCAATGCGCGCGGAAACCGGCCTCGGCTTGCAAGGTATGGCTCTCCTGACGCTCGTGCCGATGATCCTGATGGGACTGGTTGCTTTCATTGGACCGTCCTTGCAAGGAACATTCGGCGCGCGCCGATCGGTGATCGGTGCGCTGACTATTCTTTGCGTCGGTTCTTTCCTGCGCCTGTTCGCCTCGGCGGGCTGGGCGATGATCGCGACGGCGGCGATGATCGGCTTTGGCGTTGCGATCGTGCAGGCCGTTTTTCCGGGCACCATCAAGCGGGAATTTCCCAAGCGCGTCGGCGTTTTGATGGGGCTCTACTCCGCCATGCTGATGGGCGGTGGTGCCCTCGGCGCGCAAGTATCTCCGGTGATTGCCGACGTGTCGGGAAGCTGGCACGTCGGGCTTGCCTGGTTGGCTCTGCCGGCTTTGGTCGCCGTGGTGCTGGCGATTGCCTTCTTGCCTGGCGACATTCGCTCGCAGGCAGACGGGCCTTCAGCAAGGAATTTCCTTACAAGGCCGCGGACATGGTTGTTGATGGCGAGCTTCGGCCTCGTCAATGGTGGCTATTCCTCGATCGTTGCTTGGCTCGCGCCGTCCTTTCAGGGGCGGGGCTGGAGCAGCGCGGCGAGCGGAGGGCTGCTGGCCGTGATGGCCGCATGCCAGGCACTGGCCGCCCTCACCTTGCCGGCGCTGGCCAGCAAGGGCGAGGACAGAAGGCCCTGGCTTTGGTCGACGCTGGCGATGCAGGCAGCCGGATTTGCGGGCCTGGCGTTTGCGCCTGACGCTGCGCCGACGGCGTGGGCCGCTCTCGTCGGTGTGGGTTTGGGCGGCTGTTTTGCCCTGTCGCTGGTGGTGGCGCTTGATCATTTGCCCCATCCCGAGCAGGCGGGCACCTTGTCAGCGCTCATGCAAGGCGGTGGCTTTCTGATCGCAGCGATACCGCCGTGGCTCGTTGCGGTGCTGCACGACGTGACAGGTAGCTACGCGGCCGGGTGGCTATGGCATCTGGGGAGTGTCGCAATTGTCATCGGTCTGACGGCGCGTTTGGCGCCGAACGGCTATGCGCGCGCCATGTCTTCTCCGGACAGCGAAGACAGTGCTGTGATAGGTCGTGCTGTTCACCCACCAGGGTCTGATCTGACCGATGCGGCGAGGGTGTGCGGCCGGGCTTCGGCAACACAGATACCCCAGTTCTCTTCAGCATTTGTCTGCCATCGGAGCGAGTAGTGCGCCCAAGCGGTCGCGGCTGATATTGACGATCTGCCGCAGCGGTTCCGAGCCGATCGATGAACTCGACTAATCCGCCTCGGCAACCAGCGGCTGCCCGCGGCGGTTGGCCCAAGCGTGCCACTGCGCCTCGGTCCCGTGAAAGACATTGAGGTCGATCTTGCCCTGCACGCCGTGCGAGAGACCGGAACCGGAGTACTGCCAGAACAGCCATTTGCGCCCCGGATAGAGTTTCGAGGGGTGCGCCGCCACCGAGCGAACCCAGAACGGATAATCCAGGAACGCGCCATCGAGATTTTCGCGATAGAAATCCGGACTGGTGTAGATGATCGGGCGCTGGCCGTAATGCCGCTCCAGCTTGTCCATGAAGACCTGCATCTTCTCCAGCACCTTGGCGCGTGAAGGACGCCGCTTGCAGCTCGAGTCGCCGTTCCACTCGACGTCGATGACGGGCGGCAACGCATCGTCGACCTTCGGCACGTTGCGAATGAACCAATCGGCCTGCTCGCCGGCGGTCCGGCACCAGTAGAAGAAGTGATAGGCGCCGCGCTTGAGCCCGGCTCCGGCCGCCGCCCTCCAGTTCTTCTTGAACATCGGGTCAAGATGGTCGCCGCCATCCGTTGCCTTGATGTAGGCGAAATTCGCGCCCTGGCTGCGCAGCCTCGGCCAGTCGATCTCCCCCTGCCAGCGTGAAACGTCCACCCCATGCACGGCAAGATGCCTCGGCGAACGCTTGCCGAAATTGATCGGTTTGGCGTCACGGAAGCGGCGCGGGTTGATCGTCCCGGCCTCGATCGCGGCCGAAGCTGCTGTGGGCTTGTCTGGTGCCGCCAGCGCTACCATCTGGGCCGGGAGCTCGGGCGTGTCCTGCCCAGGCATCTCCTGCCCAAGTGTCTCTTGCTCTTTCACCGCGGACATCGGCCGGTCGGATGGCGCAGCGGCCATGGCGTACTTTGTCCTCGACCCTTGTGCTTCGGCCTCGGAAGGTAGGGGCGCAACCGGCCTGCTGATTGAGCTGGTGACCTCGTTCGACGGACGAGGCACCAGGTCTTCCAGACCTGATTTCGATGTGCAGCCTGCAGAACCTAGACAGGCAATGAGGAGAACGACAGCGCCCCGAAAACGCATATCAACCCGTACGCAAAAACTAGACAGACCGAAGGCAGGCGCCGCCGGGCCAGAAGGCAATTCGCTTTATGTACGGGGAATTACCAATAAAGATTGAATCAAAAATTTAACTATACGGAGCACGACGCGCCGAAGGAATCTCTGGTCAGTTCGTACAGAGAGCCGGCGCATCGCCCCATCCAGGGTTCTGCTATCCAAGAATTTGGCTGGCGAGCTAGAGGCATATCCCTCGCATTCGAGCGCCCTCCCTGATCGCGTGAGGCGGCAGCGACGGCTGCCGCTGACGGGCTCGTTCCATGAGCTGGCGCACCTCTTCCGGTCGCACATTGTCGCGCGCCATGACCAACTGGATCATGGGATCGTCCAATAGTTCATCAAGGGTATTGATGACACCGGCCATCTGTCCTCCTCAACCCCGCCGGCCTCTCACATGGGGTGGCCACAACGATCTTCCAATGATGTTTCGACGGCTACTTTGTCGCTGCTGACAAGCCCACGGCTCATGAGGCCGTCGCTGTTGCGGTGGTTGAAATCCAGAGCGGGACGATAGCGTCTGACTTGCGCTTGCCGCCTCGGCTGGGACAGCCCCCTCTCCGTAGGGGCACTGCAGCGAAGCAATTGCTGGACCTGGCTGCGGCTGCGCCAGCGTAAGGTGAGCGATAGAGCGTGGCTGACTTGCGTACGCTCAAAAACCCTTCGGTGGCACGAACAGGCAAATCGTGTGGCCGGCATCTATGCCGCTCGGATGCGCGCACCAGTGATATTCGCCGTCCGGAGAATCCTTCACGCGCTTGTCCTGGTAGGGAATTACTTCACCGGTCGCTGCAACGACATAGCCGTTCGGCCTTTCGCTGATCGCCTTGGCGCTGACCTGCTGGCAATCCTGGTTTGCACAGCATGCCCAAGGATAGTTCCAGCCTTTCGGCGCTTCATGTGCACTGGCAGGAAATACAAAGACGGATACGGAAAGCATCGTCGCCAATGCGGCCAGCGCAAATTGGGAGGGCGTCTTCTCGGAAATGAACATGACCCTTTTCTTCCTTTGCAATTTCTTCCCTCGTGTCGAGTACCTCCCTGCCTGAGAAATTTTTATTCAATCCGATCCCTGCCTAGAGCTTAGGCGAAAGCCGGGATCTCGCGTTTGGGATTGTGACCCCACTTCTGCGACTGGAAAATTCCCGTTCGGAAAACCCGCAATGGAGCTCCGCAACGTGAGGTTTTCGTCGGAAGGGATTTTTCACTAAATGCTCGTCCCGGTCCGAATTCAGAACGGCAAGGACCGGCTATCGTTCCGTTCAACTATTCGTTAGTGGAACGTGACGGCGCCGTTCATTGCTTCGAACCGAGGGCAGAGAAACTCTAAGCTGGCGGCGCTTCGGGGTGTTGGGGCAGGCCGTCGTCGAACCTTACCCAAGGCTGCTTCGAGGCGGTCCACATATGCAGCTGCGGCTTGAACAGCGACGGATCGTCCAGCGACCCTGAGGTGATGCCCATGATGCCTGCCGACTCGCGCTTCGAGAAGATTGTCGTGCCGCAGCGTGAGCAGAAGCCGCGCTTCAATGAGGGTGACGAGTGCACGGTCTCGACGCGCCCAACAAGCGTTACATCGTCAATGCGGAACAGCAAGCGGGCGTTGAAGGCCGCGCCGATGGCCCTCTGGCAGAGCCGGCAGTGGCAGATGCGTTCGTTGATCGGCTCAGCTTCGACGACATAGCGGACGGCTCCGCAAAGACACCCGCCTTCGTATTTTCCGACCATGACCGCGCCCTCGAATTTTCGACGTGCCGAGCTATGGTGACAGCTCTAGCAATGACGACGCCCGCGTCCAATTCAAATGCTTGAAGAAAAGCGCGGCCGAATTGATAAGCGGAGATTCGCCGGTCAGGATCGTTTTTGCCTGAGCATGGCCACCAGGCGGTGCACGGCTTCCAGGGTTTCGTCGATCTCTGCCGCACTGTTGTAGTGCGCGGCCCCTATCCGGACCACGCCCTCGTCAGGTGAAATGCCGAGTTGGTGGACGACCTCCCAAGCGTAGTTGTGCCCGGACCAGACGAAGATGTTCTCGGCCGCGAGCTGACGAACCAGCGTTTCCGGCGATATACCGTCGACGCTGAAGGAGACCGTCGGCACGCGTTCCGCGACGCGGACCGGATCGGAAATGCCATGCATCTTCAAACCCTCGACCTGCGACAATCCCTCGATCAGCCGTAACGCCAGCGGCGCCTCATAGGCGATCGACGCGGCGAAAGCGGCCGCGATCTTGTCCCGGCGCGAGCCTCTCGCCCCCACCTGCTCTCCCACTGTTTCGAAATGGCCGACTGTAGCCGAGAGGCCCGCCATCAGTTCGATCTGCGGCGTGCCGAGCTCATACCGCTCCGGAAGCGCGTTGGAGGAGCAGCGCAGCTTGTAGGGCTGCAACTCATCCAGCAGCTCACCGCGGCCCCAGACGATGCCGAGATGCGGGCCGAAGAACTTGTAGGAGGAGCATGCGAGGAAATCGCAGCCGATTTCCCTGACATCGACCAGCCCGTGCGGTGCGAACTGCACGGCATCGACATAGGTGAGCGCGCCGGCATCTTTGGCTAGTTTCACGAGACGCTTCACAGGATTGATCGAGCCCGTGAGATTGCTCGCATAATTCAAGGCAACCAGCCGCGTGCGGTCCGACAGCAGTTTTGCCAATTCGTCAGGCTCGATCTGCCAGCTGTCGTTGTCGAAGGGCAGGAAGCGAATTGTCAGCCCGCGATCCTCGGCTAGTTGCAGCCAGGGTGAGACGTTGCCCTCGTGATCCATGCGCGTCACGATGATCTCGTCGCCGGGCTGCATGGTTCGGCCGAGCGTGCGCGAGAACTGATAGGTGAGCGTCGTCATGTTCTGGCCGATGACGATCTCCTCGGGTCCTTCGGCGCCGAGGAAATCGGCCATCGCACGATGCGCGCCTTCGACCACTTCGCCCGCCGCGATCGTCGTCCCGAAGAAGCCGCCGAGATTGGCGTTGGTTTCGATCAGGCACTTCGCCACTGCATCGGCGACGACCTTCGGCACCTGGGTGCCGGCGGGATTATCGAGATAGATGCGGCGACGCCCCTCATCGCTCATCGCCAGCGCCGGAAACTGGCGGCGCACTGCCTCGATCGGAAATGTCATGTTCGGGCCACTCCTTGCGGGCAGCACCATCGACGTTAGCCGCTGACTTTTCAAGTTCGCCGTCGGGCTTTGAACGGATCTCCAACTGGCCAGACGGGCAGGTGCGGCAGCGAGGCCGTGCTCCTACTTGCATGTCGACATTCCTCCCGGACAAATCGACATGGCCCCTTCCCCCTTAGCCGCCTCCGATACCGAGCTCTCACCGCGTGATGGCGAATTGCTCGACACCTACTCCCAAACGATCGCCACGGTCGCCGAAAGCGTCGGGCCGGCCGTCTGCGCGGTCGTCTCGAAAGGCCGCGGTATGGGGTCCGGTGTCGCCATATCGCCGGATGGGTTGATCGTCACGAACGATCATGTCGTCGACGGCGCGAGCGCACTCGAGGTCGTCTTCCATGACGGCCGGCAGATGACTGCGCACGTCATCGGCACCGATGCCGACACTGACCTCGCGCTCCTCAAGGCG
The DNA here is from genome assembly GCF_033542235.1 of Mesorhizobium sp. BAC0120. NCBI lineage: Bacteria > Pseudomonadati > Pseudomonadota > Alphaproteobacteria > Hyphomicrobiales > Phyllobacteriaceae > Mesorhizobium > Mesorhizobium sp. BAC0120. Next base: position 205,669 of record NZ_JAWRCU010000001.1, read on the forward strand.
CATGGCGCCGGCCTGCCCGCGGCAATGCTCGGCGACAGCGCCGTGTTGAAGCGCGGCCAGATCGCCGTGGCGATCGGTAATCCGCTCGGCTTCGATTCCACCGTCACGGCGGGCGTCGTGTCGGCGCTCGGCCGCTCGCTTCTGTCGCGCAGCGGCCGGCCGATCGAGGACGTGATCCAGACCGATGCTGCGCTCAATCCCGGCAATTCCGGCGGCGCGCTAGTCTCCTCGGCCGGCCACGTCATCGGCATCAACACCGCGATGATACGCGGCGCGCAGGGCATCTGCTTCGCCGTTGCCAGCAATACTGTGCGCTTCGTGATCGGCGAGATCCTGCAACACGGGGCGGTACGCCGCGCCTGGCTAGGCGTCGGCGTCGACAAGGTCGCGCTGCCGCGCCGCGTGGCGGATGCGGCCGGGCTCGATATGCGCTCGGCCGTGGTGCTGCATTCGATCGTGCCGGACGGTCCCGCGGCAAGAGCGGGTCTGCAGGCGGGCGACATCCTGCTGTCGTTGGCTGGAGTTCCGACCAGTGGGCCTGACGTAGTGCTCAGGACGCTCGGGGCAGACAGGATCGGCGCGACGATTGTCGCGCGGATCCTGCGCGGCGGGCATATCGTCAGCCTCGACGTGACCCCGACGCGGCGGGTGTCCGAACGGCCGAAGCTCGAGCCTATGCGACGCGCAGGCTAGCGCATCGGCCGAAAAGTGCGAAGCGGTTTTCGGACGAATCCGATGCGCCAACAAAGAGATAGAGCGGCGTGTTGGTTCAATTTGAACGCACGCCGCTCTAGCATCGGACCGAGCCGGAGGACCCCGCCGGCGAATGCGAAGCGGTTTCTGGGTAGTCCCATGGCAGGCGGTCGCCGGCGATCACCACAAATTCTTGCCGTCGATCACCACGACCTCGACCTTGTCGAGGTCGAAGTCCTCGAACAGCCTGGAATTGATGCTGATCCTGGGATTGTCGAAATTCGGCTCGCCCTTCGACCAGTCTGGCGTTTCGCTGTAGGTCGTGCAGCCGCAGACCGAGCAGAAATTGTGCTTGATGGTCTTCGTGCCCCATCGATAGGTGGCCCGCGCCTCGTCCTTTATGATGTTCACATCTGCCGGGCTGTAGTAGGCCCAGAGTGCACCGCGCCTTGAGCAGAAAGAGCATGTGCACCTCGTCACCGTCTCCGGCGCGTGGCTCACTTCGAAAACGGTTGACTTGCAGTGGCAGCTTCCCCTGATCGCCATCGCTCCTCTCCTCTTCTTCGCTGACACTATCAAACACCTGCCCACCGGATTTGTCAGCAGCCACATCAAGAGCTTCCATGAGTGGGTGCGAGCGGAGTATGAGCAACAGGCGTGGAGCGAAGTGACACCGGACGCCACCGGCGCCGACTTGCCGGCGATAACGCAGTCAATCGACTGCTGACCCGCTTGCACTTCTAGCAGAAGCGCTGCAACAACTTCTCCATGTCCGCTGTCGCGCCCTCCACCGAAACGCCCTCGAAACACAAGCGCATCGAGGCCATCGACTTTGCCCGCGGCCTCGCCCTCGTCGCGATGGCGATCTATCATTTCAGCTGGGACCTTGAGTTCTTCGGCTATCTCGACCCCGGCACGACCGCTTTTGGCGGCTGGAAGCTCTTCGCGCGCTCGATCGCCTCGAGCTTCCTGGTGCTTGTCGGAATCAGCCTCTACCTCGCGCACGGCAAGGGCGTACGCTGGCGACCCTTCCTGATGCGCCTCGCGATGATCGCCGGCGCGGCGCTCGCAATTACGGTCGTGACCTATCTGGCCGTGCCGTCAGGTTTCATCTTCTTCGGCATATTGCATGAGATCGCGCTTGCCAGCCTGCTCGGCCTTGCCTTTCTGCGCCTGCCTGCAATCGTGACGGCAGGGGTGGCGGTACTGGTGATCGCCATTCCCTGGTTTGCAGGCTCGACCTTTTTCGACCATCCAGCATTCTGGTGGGTCGGCCTGTCGACCATCCCTCCGCATTCCAACGACTACGTTCCTGTTTTCCCGTGGTTCGGCGCCGTGCTTGCGGGCATCGCGCTCGCCCAATTGCCGACCGGCTTCGGCCTCATGGAACGGCTTGCCGCTGTCCCGCTGCCGGGCACGACCCCTCTGCAATTCATCGGCCGCCATAGTCTCGGCTTCTACCTGATCCACCAGCCTGTTCTTATCGCCGCCGTGTGGATCTATGCGCAGTTCGCCCCAGCCGAGCAGCAGCCTCCCGAGGTGCAATTCCGCAATGCCTGCGAGGCCCAGTGCCGGCCGGTGCGAGACGAGGAATTCTGCGCGCGCTATTGTGTGTGCATGCTCGATGAGCTGGAGCGCAACGGGATCAAGGAACAGGTGCTCACGAACGACCTGTCGGCTCCGCTTACGGCGCAACTGCAAAACCTCGCCGGGTCCTGCACGGCCCAGACGGACGAGGAGATGGGAGGAGCACAATGATCAACGTTGCGACGCGGCCGAGCCTGTTCCCCTGGCCGCCGCTCATCTATGTCGCGGCAATCGCCATCAGCATCGAGCTCTGGGTGCTTCATCCCCTGCCCTGGTTCGGCTCGCCTATGTCGGATATCCTTTTCGCAGTAGGGTGCATAGCTCTGGTAGCGGTCGTAGCGCTCTATGTGTCGGCCGTGCGCGAGCTGGCCAAGGCGAAAACCACCATTCAACCACACAGGGCAAGCACGCAGCTTGTCACGAGCGGCGCGTTTTCAGTGACCCGCAATCCGATCTATCTCGGCAACACGCTCCTGATGCTGGCGGTGGCAGTGATCTGGGGGAATTTGTGGTTCGTGCCGCTCGCGGTGATTGCCGCATTTCTTACGCAGAAACTGGCGATCGAAGGCGAGGAGAAGCACCTCGCCGCTAGCTTCGGTAAAAGATACGCCGATTATAAGAGGCGGGTGCGCCGCTGGATCTGATCAGGGTATCGCGTAGATCTGCACCGCGCGTTCGATGCCTCGTAGCGCCAGATCCTGCGAGATCGGCTCTATGTTCTTCGCCGCGAGCAGGTCGGCCGATTTGGCGTCGCCGACGACTGTTCCGGTGACGAAGATCGACTGGGATGTCGCAAGCCCCTGAACGCGTGAGGCGATGTTGACCGTCTGGCCGAAATAGTCCTGCCGGTCGTTCATTGCGACGGCAATGCAAGGTCCCTCATGCACGCCGATCTTGAGCAGCAGATCCTCGCGGCCCGACTTCCTGTTGAGCTCGCGCATCGCTTCCCGCATGCGGATGGCAGCCGCCACCGCCCGGTCCGGCGTCGGGAATGTAGCCATCACGGCATCGCCGATCGTTTTCACCACCGCTCCCGCCTCCGACGCAACGATCTCGTTCAGCACCTTGAAATGCGCCTGCACGAGGTCGAAGGCGACGAGGTCGCCGACGCGCTCATAGAGCTCGGTGGAACCGCGCAGATCGGTGAACAGGAAAGTCAGGCTGGTGATCTTCAGGCGCTGGTCGACATCGACCGTGTCGGTCCGGTAGAGATCGCGGAACGTCTGATTGGTCAAGAGCCGCTTGGCGGTCACGAACGGACGCCGCCTGGCAAGCAGGCCGTGCAGCTCGTCATCGGCGACGAACACCGCCGGCAAAACGCGCAGATCGGTGTGGTTCTCGATTGCGATCCGCACCTGGCCAGGCCGCATTTCCAGCGTTTGGCTGTGCGCGTGCTCGCGATCATAGATCAGCGACAGGCTCTGCCGTTCCTTGGTCGCTTCGCCCTTGACGTCGATGAACTGGACCGCATGCGTGATCGGCTCGAACACGATGATGAACTTCTCCGGGAGCTGCAGCGATAGCACCACCTTTTCCCGAGCCGGCACCTCGACATACTCGATCACCATGCTTTCCATGACCTGCTCGTAATTCTCTTCCGGCAGGTCGACGCCGGAGCCCCAGTACATCTGCCTTAAATACTCCATCATCGGCAGTTCATGCGGGCTGTGCCCGGCAACGCGGCGCACCCGTGGGCTTACGGTGAAGGTTACCTCGACCAGCTCATCGAGCGTCGGCGAATAGGCGGCTGCGCAGAGCGCGCAGACATACTCTTCCCTGATCACCGTCTTCAGCGACGCATTGGTGTCCAGCACGCCGCCGCAACCGGGGCAGAGCACGTTCCAGGAGATGTCGAACGCCCCGATCGACGCAGCATGCAGGAAGCCGGCAAGCGTGTCCTCCTCATCGAGGCCATGCTTCTTGGCGAAGGCGAGCGCATTGATCCGGCAAAGGTCGCGATCCGAGCCTTCGCTCACGGTTCTTTCGATGGCGTCAGCGACCGAAGGATCGGCAGAATTGCGTAGGATGGTGAAGAGGTTTGCGGCTTCGTTCACGACCGCCTCCGAAAAATCAGCGCCGGCAAGACAAGCCGGCTGGACGACAATGTCGCCCCTCGATTTGGGCACCGGACGACGCCGGGGCAAGCTAAAGCACTATACCAGCCGTCACGCTCCTGCCAAACCGCCGTCAGGTTGCTGTCTGCTGATATTCGCTGGACGGACCGCCTTTGTTACCCGAAGCTACGGTCAGGTGTTCACACCGAGCTCGGCCAGGCGCTCCACGCATGATTCCTCGGCCAGATCGAGTTCAGCCAGCGTCTCTTCGAGGTCGCGCCGTTTCTGGCGAAGGCTCTCGCGCTTCTCCTCGATCCGGCGGATCATGAGCTTCAGCTGGCCGACCTCGCCCGGCGGCTCCTTGTACATCTGGATGATCTCGCGGATTTCGGCGATCGAGAAGCCGAGTCTTTTTCCGCGCAGGATCTGCTTCACGAGGTGACGGTCGGACGGGCGAAACAGCCGCGTGCGGCCGCGACGGATCGGGTGGATGAGGCCCTCATCCTCGTAGAAGCGTAACGTCCGTGTCGAAATGTCGAATTCGCGGGTCAATTCCGTGATCGAATAATATTCCCGCATTGCATGTCGGTTCCTGAATATGCTCAGGAATTTCTCATGCACTTACGTAAAAGTCAATCGAAGTTCTTGTTTTGCGCCAGCCCTCCGACTGGAAAATCAACCGAGTTTCAGCCACCAGGTCGCGAGCCCTAGAAACGACAGGAACCCGATGCTGTCGGTCGCCATCGTCGTGAAGATCGATGACGAGATCGCCGGGTCGGCGCCGAATCGATCGAGCAGCAAAGGGATCAGGATCCCGACCAGCGAGGCTGTCAGCATGTTGATGACCATGGCGCTGGCAATCACGAGTCCAAGGTTCGGGTTTGCGAACCAGGTGCCGGCGATCAGCCCCAGGATCAATGCGATGAAAGCACCGTTCAACAAGCCGACCGCAACCTCGCGGCGAATGACGCGCGCCGCGTTGTAGATGTCGAGATCGCGAGTCGCGAGTGCCCGCACCGTCACGGTCATCGTCTGAGTGCCCGCATTCCCGCCAAGCGAGGCGACGATCGGCATCAGGATCGCCAGCGCCACCATCTGCTGGATGGTGCCATCGAAGATGGCGATGACGGACGCCGAGATGAAGGCGGTGCAGAGATTGACGAGCAGCCATGGAACACGGGAGCGCGAGGTGGCGACCACGGTATCGGACAGCTCTTCGTCGCCGACGCCGCCCATGCGCAGCAGGTCCTCCTCGGCCTCTTCCTGGATGACGTCCACCACGTCGTCGATGGTGAGCACGCCGACCAGCCGCTCGTTCTCGTCGACGACGGCGGCGGACAGGAGGTCGTATTGCTCGAACTCCTGCGCAGCCTCCTCCTGGTCCATCGTCGCCGGGATCGCATGACGGGTTTCGTGCATCACCTCGTCGATCTTCACCGTGCGTTTGGAGCGGAGTATCTGGTCGAGGTCGACGGCCCCGAGCAGCCTGAATGTCGGGTCGATGACAAAGATCTGGCTGAACCGATCGGGCAGGTTCTGGTCCTCGCGCATGTAGTCGATCGTCTGGCCGACGGTCCAGAAAGGCGGCACCGCGACAAACTCGGTCTGCATGCGCCGGCCTGCCGTCTCTTCCGGGTAATCCAGCGCGCGGCGCAGCCTGATTCGCTCGGTGAATGGCAACTGCGCCAGGATTTCATCCTGGTCCTGCTGGTCGAGATCTTCGAGAATGTAGACCGCGTCGTCCGAATCGAGCTCCTGGACGGCTTCGGCGATCTGGTCGTTCGGCAGGTTGTCGACGATGTCGAGCCGGATCGCCTCGTCGACCTCGGTAAGCGCCGAGAAATCGAAATCCCTGCCGAGCAGATCGACGAGCGCAAGGCGCTGCTCGGGCATGAGCGCTTCCAGCAAGTCGCCGAGTTCCGACTGGTGAAGGTCGGAGACCTCCCGCTTCAGCGTGAGCGTGTCGCGATCGGCGATCGCCGCGCCGATATGCGAAAGGAAGGAAGCGCGAATGGCGCCGTCCTCGCCATAGATGTCGGCGGTTGGGCGATCGGCAACGCGGATTTCAGCGTCTAGTTCTTGACCTTCCACTGCCTCCGCCCCTTGGTCCCCGAGATTCGGCATTACCCGAAAAGTTGCAGCTTTTTCGGATAAGATCATGCTGCAGTACAGATAGGTGGAACGGGCTGGATGACCCCACTTCGAACCATCCCGTGCTCGCTTCGGGCTGGTCTACAGCATCATCCCCAAAAATTGCAGCCTGTTTGATCGGCCCGGCGGCGAGCCCGACTACGACACGCCCGGCTCCTTGATAGGGTCTGGTGCTGGCGCATTGAGCTTGTCACAGAGGCCGCCATCCATGGCTCGATAGGTGCAGCGATATCCGTATTCCGTCTTCGCCGACTGGCAACCGGCGATGCCGAGAGTGAGCGTCAGGCCGATCCAGACAAGATTTCTTTGCATGATTGTCTTTCTCAGTGCGTTTTCGCCGCGTCCAAGTGCTCAAGGCGCACAGGATACCTGGACTGCCAGCCGATATCAGTGCCTCTCGAGTATACGGCGCTGGAGCTGGAAGTCCGCATACGGAAGCCCGTTGAGGTTGTCGCAGAAGCCTGCGTCGAAGGCCCGATAACCGCAGGGAAAGTGCCAATTGGGAGATGGCTGCGCCCGAGGAGCATTTTGGCAGCCGGCCGTCATCGCGGCAGAGGCCAGAACCGTCCAGACCAGGAACCGCCGCATCGATCGTCCTCCGCAACTTCGAGTGGACTCGCTTCGCCCCGCGTTCTTGGCACGAAATCAAGCAAAGCGGCAACCGCCACTTGGCAAAGTGCCAGCCGATTCTGCGCCTTAAGAATGTGATTTGCGGGATACAGCGTCAGGACGGGAAAGCTTCCCCAGGCCTCCTTCGCGTAGGCTTTGGAGGACACGCCTTTGTCAAACGAGTTTCGAATGGCTCTCCACCCATAGCTCGAAGAGCGAAGGGTTAGCTTCCCCGACCGGAACGTGATGGGGACGCCTCTTCTCTCCTACGCATCTGCCGTCCCACTTGTCCATTCAGCCTCCAAACTGCAGCACGATGCCGCCGCGGCGGTTATCATGATGCCGATAGCCCCAGCCGTTGTCATCACCGTAACGCCGGTCCCGCATCCGGTAGAATCGGTCGCAGTCGCCGTACCTGTAGCAGTCGCGGCGGGCCTGGCGCATCTGCCAGTACTGGTGACGCGCTTGCCAGTCCTCATCGTAACTATCGCCCGAGTCTCTCTGCCAGCTACCGTTGTCGCCATGCAGCATCCTCGACAGATCTGAGGCCTGAACCGCCTTCAGCGGCAGGATGGTCGCCAGTATCAGGCTCGCGGTCATCAACAGTTTATTCGCTATCATCTCAGTGCTCCTCTTTCAGCACTCCTCCTTGTATTAACACCCGTACTCCTTTTCTTGTTCCAAGCATCATTTTAAGCGGCAACCGTGTGGCGATGTCGGTCCTTTTATGGACGCGCTGCCGCATCGAGGATCTCACAATGCTGGTGCGCGCCCACGAATGCCTCCTCGACTGCATCGAGGCTCTGTGCTGGACCCCGGCTGAAGAAGGAGTCAACCGAAGTGTCCATCCCCTGTTGGTGCCGCTCAAGACCGCGACGCGCGCGCCAAAGGCACAGGGCGCCCCCTTATGTTCTCGCCCTTCTCGAGCGGCGACAGCATGTTGGCGATGTTCAAGGGCTGGTGCCAGGCCGCCGGCTTGAGCCATCTCTTAGCCCATGGCGCACGTAAGGGCTGCAGCCAGTACGAGATCATGTCGATTCTCGGCCATTCGGAGGCCAAGACGAGCGAGGTCTACACCCGTCGCGTGGAGCGATGGAAGCTGGCGAAGGCCGCGATTGAGAGGGTGAATGTGTCTCACGCGCGGGGTTATCGTGGGACACGATTGGTCCGCGCGCCGTAGAAAATAACGGTTCTCAGAGAGAGCTTGGTGCGGTCGAGAAGACTCGAACTTCCACGGGTTGCCCCACAGCGACCTCAACGCTGCGCGTCTACCAATTCCGCCACGACCGCACGTCACGAAAAGACCGGTCGGAACCGGCCCGCGGCATGTAGCAAATCAGTATCGGCGAAACAAGGCCCCGATCGGGCACAAAAGGCCCAAATTCACAGTGTCGCAGAACCGGCGAAATTCGTGTCTTCTCGACCGCCCCAAACCGTGCTGGACTAGAGGCTTCCGGCGGGCCATATGATACCGGACACGCCATGCTTGAGCGCAATCATATCGCGACATCGTTCCTTCCGGCCCCGGGTTCGCCGGCGGTCGAATGGCGAGTCGCGCCGGGCTTTACCCCGTACGACGACGCCATCGCCTTCATGGAGCGCCATGCCGCCGCCATACGCGAGGGCAGCGCGCCCGAGTTGGTCTGGCTCGTCGAACATCCACCGCTTTATACAGCCGGCACGAGCTCGCAACCCGAGGACCTGCTCGAGCCGGGCCGCTTCCCTGTCTTCAAGACCGGTCGCGGCGGCGAATATACCTATCACGGCCCGGGCCAGCGAGTAGCCTATGTGATGCTTGACCTGAAGCGGCGTCGCGAGGATGTGCGTGCCTTCGTCGCTGCCCTCGAAGCCTGGATCATCGGCGCGCTTGCGGCCTTCAACGTCAAAGGCGAGCGACGCGAAGACCGTGTCGGCGTCTGGGTGGCACGGCCCGACAAGCCGCCGCTGCCGGACGGCGCGCCGGCGGAAGACAAGATCGCGGCGATCGGCATTAGACTGAGACGCTGGGTGAGCTTCCACGGGATCGCGCTCAATGTCGAACCGAATCTTTCGCATTTCAGCGGCATCGTTCCCTGCGGCGTGACCGGCCACGGCGTCACCAGCCTCGTCGATCTCGGCCTGCCGGTGACGATGGCAGACGCCGACGCAGCGTTGCGCGCGGCATTCGTCACGGTGTTCGGGCCCGTCCTCGATTCTGCGCCCGATGAACTGAAGGCAGTCGGCTGAAATGCGGCGCGGGTCCCTCGCCTCGACCCTCGCCGTGCTCCTTTCGCTCGCCCTTCTTCCTGCGCTCGAACTCCCTGCTTTCAGTCAACAATCTTCTGACATGCTTGCGCCGGAGGCCGGCAGCGGCGTTCAGCCCAAGCAAGCAGTTCATGCCAAGCAGCAGATGGTGGTCGCCGCCAATCCTGTTGCCGCTCAGGCCGGGCTGGACGTATTGCGCCAGGGCGGCAGTGCCGCCGACGCGCTCGTAGCGGTGCAGGCCGTGTTAGGATTGGTCGAGCCGCAGTCGTCCGGCCTGGGCGGTGGTGCTTTCCTCACATGGTACGATGCCAGTGCCAGATCGTTGACCACCTTCGACGCGCGCGAGACCGCACCGGCGGCCGCGACGCCACTGCTTTTCCTCGGGCCCGACGGCAAGCCGCTCGGCTTTTTCGATGCCGTGGTCGGCGGCCGCTCGGTCGGCGTTCCCGGCGTGCCGCGACTTCTGGAAAAGGTGCATCGCCGCTACGGCAAAAGGCCCTGGCAGGACCTCTTCGGCAGGGCGATCGAGCTCGCCGATTCCGGCTTCACTGTTTCGCCGCGACTCGCCAAGGTGATCGCCGAGGACGTCGGCCGACTCGATCGCCAGCCGGCGACGCGCGCCTATTTCTTCGATGCGGACGGGGCGCCGCTGAAGGCCGGCACCCTGCTCGTCAACAAGCCCTATGCCGAAACCCTGCGTATCGTTGCTTCCATAGGTGCCAGCGCATTTTACAAAGGCCGCATTGCGCACGACATCGTTGCGGTGGTGAACGGCCACCCGACCAATCCTGGCAGGCTCAGTCTGGCAGACCTCGCCGGCTATGAAGTAAAGCAGCGGCCAGCCATCTGCGCGCCCTATCGCGGCTATCAGGTCTGCGGCATGGGGCCGCCTTCTTCGGGTGCCCTTACGATCGGGCAGATCCTTGGGATGGTCGAGCCATTCGATATTGCCACGCTTGGCCCCGATGATCCCCAGGCCTGGCGCATCATCGGCGATGCTAGCCGCCTCGCCTTCGCCGACCGAGAGCGCTACATCGCCGACAGCGATTTCGTGCGGGTGCCGAGTGGTCTGCTCGACCCCGCCTATCTAAAGGCGCGCAGCGCGCTGATCCGTCGTGACACCGCACTGAACAAGGACGAGGTGATCGCCGGCGAGCCTCCATGGGAGAAGGCGGAGTTGCGTCGCGACGTGCCCGCGCTCGAGCTGCCGTCGACCTCGCATATCGTCATTATCGACGCGGACGGCAATATTGCCTCCATGACCACCTCGGTCGAGAATTCGTTCGGCTCCCGGCTGATGGTCGATGGCTTCCTGCTCAACAACCAGCTCACCGATTTTGCCTTCGATCCGGGTCCGCCGGACGCGGCTGTGGCCAATCGCGTCTGGCCGGGTAAGCGGCCGCGCTCGTCAATGGCGCCGACGATCGTGCTCAAGGATGATAAGCCGGTATTCGCGCTGGGCTCGCCGGGCGGCAGCATGATCATCCCCTTCGTCGCGACGACGCTGATCGCGCTGATCGACTGGAAAATGGACATGCAGGCTGCAGTCTCGCTGCCGCACCTCGTCAACCGCTTCGGCCCCTATGATATCGAAGCCGGCACGCCGGCTGAGGCGATGGTCGATGACCTCACCGCCCTCGGCTACAAGACGAATGTTGAGGAGATCAACTCGGGCCTCAACGGCGTTGCCCTTACCGCCGATGGACTCGTCGGTGGCAGCGACCCGCGCCGCGAGGGCGTGGCGGTCGGCGACTGATCGCGGAGCATCGCAATACCTGCTCTCGGAAGAAGCCGTCCAACGCCTTCTTGACGTCGAGGTCACGCGGGCAAAGCCGGCTGCTTACTGCCGCGTCACATCGCGCCGATCCACATCGCCATCGTCACCAGGAATGCGCTCATACACACCAGCGAAACGACGTCTTGAACAAGATCGTGCATCTTTCCCTCCTGTCATCGATTGTTCGATATTTGTTCTCATTTTGTTCAAAGTCAAGCGGCATCGCCCCACGCGTGCAGGGCAAACCGCCCTGCGGCAGGAAACAGGGTTAAGAAAAGCTTAACAAGGCTCTGATGCAGCCCGCCGTTGCTGCTGCTTTCCCAGGAAGTCGAACCAGCGCTGCGCGGCATGTAGCCCGTCGGTCAAACTACGAGCGGTGTCGCCGCTGATACTATCGCCCGCGTTCTCGGTACCCGGTGCACCAGTACCAGGGGGAACCTGCGGGGCAATTGGTCCCCGTGTCCACAAAGCGCGTCCCACTACTGTGAATCGAACCGGTAGAGGTGCCTGTGGACGTGCATGCCACCAGCGATGCGGCGAGCGCGGCAAGGTAGATCAGATTGCGCATGGCTATCCCTTTCCTCTCGAGCTTGCAGTCAGCCAACGCTGTCGGCCGGTTTGTTGTGGCGGGTCAACCCCCCGGTTGCGTAAAGTGAAGTCGCCGCCTGCTCAAGCAAACTCATGTCTGTGGTTACGGACATCGGCTCGCGGCGACGTTCTCCTGTTACGGTGGGGAGCGAACTTGCCGAAAGGAGGATTGTTCCACGGAACCCATGGCTCTTCTCAGGCATCTGGTTTCGGCCCTTCGCTCGTTGGTCGCCCCGCGCTATCGGCCTGAGCTTTATTACATGCGAGGGCCCGGGCCCGCCTGCGCGAAACGCCAGCGCCCCCCTCGCTAAATCCGCTCTCATAGCAGGCACAGCTGAAACAATGAGCTTTCCGGCATCGATTGGCTGCCATGCAGGTCTGCTTCTCGCCTCTGCTTAAGTGACGCAGCCGCTCGGCATGCGAATCGCAGGGCCACGCTGTTACAAACCCGGCTCACGGCGGCATGATGCCGTTGCCGCCATCATCAAACTGGCAGAAGGCTCTAGCGATCCTTCTTAAACGTGCGCCGCTTTAGAAGAATTCGCCGAGGAACGCTGCCGTTCGATCGGAGATGCCGACGATCTTGTTCGTTGCCTGACGATAGAATTTGAAATTGAGCTCGCTCTCGGGACGGCCATCGTTCCAATCGATGAACGGTTTGAGTTCGCTCCGCCCCAGGCGCCGCAGCGCCAACCCGATGCCTCTGACGGTGATGCTCACACGCGGCGTCTGCCGCGTGATGCCGGGTTTCTTGGCGATTGCTTCGGCGGAGGTGACGATGCCGCGCGCGACAAGTCCCTGCCCGCCCTCGTTCTCGCTCGCGAACAGGAAAATCACGTCGCCTTCGGCAATATGCTTGCCGCCATACATCGTCTTTTGCGCGGCGAACGTGAACGCCGGTGCCCGCGGATCGCAAATCTCGGCTTTGATCGCGAACGCCATGCTTCTCCCCTCACGCCAGAAATGAGCGTCAGCACTAGGCCGGAAGAGCCTTTCGATTAAGGGTGGAGCAAGCCTGCCTTTACGGAGAAAACCCCGTCGCCGGGGCTTTCTCCTTTGGGTCGGCGGCAGCTCCGCCCTACCCGTTCGCTTGCGCTACCGCGCGCTTGGCCATCACCGAGATGAGGTTGGCGCGATACTCGGGCGAGGCATGGATATCGCCCATCAGACCGTCGGACGGCACCTTGATGCCGTCGAGCGCCGAAGGATCGAAGTTCTTGGCGAGCGCAGCCTCGATCTCGCTGGCGCGGAACACACCGTTCTCGCCTGCCCCCGTCACCGCCACACGCACGCCGCCAGCGCCCTGCGCCACGAACACGCCGGTGATCGCATAGCGCGAGGCCGGATTCGGAAACTTGGCGTAGCCCGACTTGTCGGGGACCCCGAAACGCACCGCCGTCACCATTTCAGCCTCCTCGAGGGCTGTCTCGAACAGGCCGGTGAAGAAATCATCGGCAGCGATTTCCCGCCGATCCGTGACGATGGTCGCGGCAAGCGCCAGCAGTGCCGCCGGATAGTCCGCTGCCGGATCGTTGTTGGCGATAGAGCCCCCGATCGTGCCCTTGTTACGCACATGGGGGTCGCCGATATGGCCGGCGAGGTAGGAGACGGCAGGGACAGCGCCTTTGAGCGCCGGATCGGTCGCCACCTCGGCGTGGGTCGTGATGGCCCCGATCGTTACTGTGCCGTTCGCAACCTTGACACCTCTGAGCTCCGAGATATGGGCGAGATCGACCACTTCCGACGGTGAGGAAAGTCGAGTCTTCATGGCTGGCAGCAGCGTCATGCCGCCCGACAGGAACCGGCCCTCCGTGCCTTTCACTCTGTTGACGGCCTCGGTGACGGATATGGCCCGGTGGTAGTTGACGGAATACATCTGGTTTTCTCCCTGTAAGGGAGTAGGGGAATAGGGGAGTAGGGCAGTATGTGATCCGCTCGATGCTGGGCGGCTCGGCTGCCCTACTCCCCTACTCCCTCACTCCCCTATTCCCTTTTTCAATGCCTCGTTGCCGCCTTCAACGCCTTCCAAACCGTCTGCGGCGTGGCCGGCATTGCAAGCTCATTGTTGCCGATCGCATCGGTGATGGCGTTGATGACAGCCGGCGGCGACCCGATCGCTCCGGCCTCCCCACAGCCCTTGATGCCAAGCGGGTTGTTCGGGCACGGCGTGTTCGAGGTCGATACCTGGAAGGACGGCAGGTCGCTGGCGCGCGGCATAGTGTAGTCCATATAGCTCGCCGTCAGCAGCTGACCGCTTGTCGGATCGTAATGGGCGCCCTCGAGCAGCGCCTGGCCAATGCCTTGCGCTATGCCTCCATGGACCTGGCCCTCGACAATCATCGGATTGATGATGTTGCCGAAATCGTCGGCCGCCACGAACTGGATGATCTCCGTCAGACCGGTTTCCGGATCGACCTCGACCTCGCAGATGTAGCAGCCCGCCGGGAACGTGAAATTCGCCGGGTCGTAGAAAGAGGTCTCCTTCAGCCCCGGCTCCATGCCGGCCGGCAAATTGTGCGCGGTATATGCCGACAGCGCCACCTGGGACCACGGCACCTTCCTGTCGGTGCCGGCGACCTTCAATTCGCCGTTCTCGATGACGATGTCGCCCTCGTCGGCCTCCAGCAGATGCGCGGCGATCTTCTTTGCCTTGGCCTCGACCTTGTCGAGCGCCTTGACGATGGCCGACATGCCGACCGCACCCGAGCGCGAGCCGTATGTTCCCATGCCCATCTGCACCTTGTCGGTGTCGCCATGCACGACCGATACCTGCTCGATCGGTATGCCAAAGCGCCCCGAAGCAACCTGCGCGAAAGTGGTTTCGTGGCCCTGGCCGTGACTATGTGAGCCGGTGAGGATCTCGATCGTGCCCACCATGTTGACGCGCACTTCGGCCGATTCCCACAAGCCGACGCCGGCGCCCAGCGAGCCGACGGCCGACGAGGGCGCGAGGCCGCAGGCTTCGATATAGCAGCTCATGCCGATGCCGCGCAGCTTGCCGCGCTTCTTCGCCTCATCCCGCCTGGCCGGGAAGCCGGCATAGTCTGCCGCCTTCGTCGCTGCGCCGAGCGATGCATCGTAATCGCCGGCGTCATAATTCATGATCACCGGCGTCTGGTGGGGGAAGCTCCTGATGAAGTTCTTACGGCGCAGCTCGGCCGGCGAAAGCCCGAGCTCGCGCGCGGCCGTCTCCATCATGCGCTCGAGCAGATAGGTGGCCTCCGGCCGCCCTGCCCCGCGATAGGCATCCACCGGCGCCGTATTGGTGTAGACCGTGCGCACATTGGCATAAATGGCCGGTATGTCGTACTGGCCCGACAGCAGTGTCGCGTAGAGATAGGTCGGCACGCAGGACGAAAAGAGCGACATATAGGCGCCGAGATTGGCGATCGTGTCGACCTTCAACCCGATGATCCTGTTGTCCGCGTCGAAGGCCATCTCGACCTCGGTCACGTGGTCGCGGCCATGCGCGTCCGACAGGAAGCTCTCGGTACGGTCGGCGACCCATTTCACCGGCACACCTGTTTTCTTGGAGGCCCAGCAGCAGACGATCTCTTCCGGGTAGATGAAGATCTTCGAGCCAAATCCGCCTCCGACATCCGGCGCGATCACGCGCAGCTTGTTCTCCGGCGCGACGTTGTAGAAGGCGCTCATCACGAGCCGCGCCACATGCGGGTTCTGCGAGGTAGTCCAAAGCGTGAAGTGATCTTCCGCCTTGTCGTAGTGGCCGAGCGCCGCCCGTGGCTCCATGGCGTTTGGAATGAGCCGGTTGTTGACGATATGCATCTTCGTCACATGCGCCGCCCGCGCGATCGCCGCGTCCGTGGCGGCCTTGTCGCCCAGCCCCCAGTCGAAGACCAGGTTGTTCTCGGCTTCCGGATGGATCTGCGGCGCGCCGGACTGCAATGCCTTGATAGAATCGGTGACCGCTTCCTTCTCGTCATAGCTGACGGCCACGGCCTCGGCCGCGTCACGCGCCTGTCCCTTCGTCTCGGCGATCACGATCGCAACGGCATCGCCGACATAGCGGACGCGATCGACCGCGAGCGGCGACCACGCCCCCATCTTCATCGGGGAGCCATCATGGGATTTGATCATCCAGCCGCAGATCAGGTTGCCGATGCCGTCCGCTTTCAGCTCCTTGCCCGTCAGCACGTCGATGACGCCCGGCATCGCCTTGGCTTCGGCAACATCGATGCCGGCGATCTCGGCATGTGCATGCGGGCTCCTCACGAACACCGCGTGCTTCATGCCCGGCACGACCATGTCGTCGACATAGCGGCCGAGGCCGGTGATGAACCGCTTGTCTTCCTTGCGCGCAACGCGTGCGCCGATGCCTTCGATGCCCATTTGAAGATTCCTCCCAGAATTCTTTCGGGAGGGCAGTAGGGCAGTAAGGCAATAAGGCAGTAGGGGAATAGCGGATTTGCCCTCGCGCGCTCCTACTGTCCTACTCCCCTATTGCCGTATTGCCCTATTGCCCTGTTGCCCTATGCAGCCGCCTTAGCCGCCGATTTCCCCATCGCCTCTGCCGCGGCGAGGATCGCCTTGACGATATTGTGGTAGCCGGTGCAGCGGCAGATATTGCCTTCGAGCTCGGCCCTGACTGTCTTCTCGTCGAGACCTGCCGGGTGGCGGTTGATCATGTCCACCGCGGCCATGATCATGCCCGGCGTGCAGAAACCGCATTGCAGTCCGTGATGCTCGCGAAACGCAGCCTGGACCGGATGCAGCTCGGCGCCGTTGGCGAGCCCTTCGATGGTGACCACGGTCGAGCCTGAGGCCTGGGCCGCAAGCATGGTGCAGGACTTCACCGCCTTGCCGTCGACGTGGACGACGCAAGCGCCGCATTGCGAGGTGTCGCAGCCGACATGCGTGCCGGTAAGGCCAAGATTTTCGCGCAGGAAATGGACCAGCAGCGTGCGGTCCTCGACGACGCCTCCGACCGTACGGCCGTTGACGACAAGAGATACTTCAGACATCGAAACTTTCCTCCTCAAAAGCGCTTATTCCACCGGCGTGTCCGGCTGGCCCGCAAGGTTCTGGGTTGCGACTGCGCTCTGCCCCACTCGGCCTGCTCAGGGTGCCGAGTATAGCCAGAATGCTGCCCACTGTTGCAAGGGTATATTGTACTTTCGGCCGACAGCAAGGAAGGGCCGGGGCCATTGGATTCCGGTCCCGTGCTTCGAACTGAGGTCAGGCGGCACGCTGCACCGACTTGGCGGTCGCCTTCGCCTTTCGTGTGGCGCGCCATTCCTCGAAACGCTGCACGATCACGAAGAACGAGGGCACGAAGAGCACGGCAAGGCAGGTCGATGCGATCATGCCTGAAAAGACGGTAATGCCGATGGATTTGCGTGCGCTCGCCCCCGCACCGGTCGCCACGACCAGCGGAGCCACGCCGAGGATGAAGGCGAATGAGGTCATCAGGATCGGACGGAAACGTGCTCGCGCCGCCTCGACCGCCGATTCGATGATTGGTGTCCCCTTTGCACGCAGCTCGCGCGCGACCTCGACGATCAGGATGGCATTTTTGGCCGACAGCGCGATCAACAGGATCAGCCCGATCTGGACATAGAGATTGTTGTCGATGTGCAGGCCCGTGAGCACCAGAGCGGGTCCAACCAGCGACATGGGCGCGGCGAGCAGGACGGATATCGGCGCAAGCCAGCTCTCATATTGGCCGGCGAGCACCAGATAGACCAGCAGCAATGCCATGCCGAACACCAGATAGATTTGGCCGCCGACGATTTTCTCCTGGTACGAAAGCGCGGTCCAGTCGTAGCCGGTGCCGGGCGGCAGCGTTTTTGCGGCGATCTCCTCCATCAGCTTCATCGCGTCGCCCGACGAGAAGCCTGCGGCCGGCACGCCGGTGATCGAGGCGGTTGGATAGAGGTTGTAGAGGCTGATCAGCGAGGGACCGACGATCTGCGTGACGGAGAGCACCGTGCTCAGAGGTATCATGTCGCCATTCTGATTGCGTACGGTAAGGCGGCCGATGTCGTCGGTGTTCAGCCGGAATTCGGAATCGCCCTGGACATAGATCTGAAAGACACGCCCGAACTTGTTGAACTGGCTGACATAGCTCGAGCCGAGATATCCGGCGAGCGTCTGAAAGACGGCGTCGGTGGTGAGCCCGAGCTTCTGTATTTTCTCGCGGTCGATGTCGAGCCGATATTGCGGCACATTGGCTCTGAACGGCGCCATCAGACGCTGGATGCCCGACTGGGTCTGAGCGGCCTTCACTATGGCGTTTGTCGAACCCTGAAGCTTGTTGAGGTCGAAGCTGCCATCGCGCAACTCGACCTGCATGCTGAAACCTGCGGCATTGCCGATGCCTTGGATCGCAGGCGGCGGCAGAACGAGGACAGTGCCGTCCGGCAGATTGGCAAGGCTGCGGTTCAAGCCCGTATAGAGCGAAAGCAGGTCCTCGCCCTTGCCGCGCTCGCTCCAATCCTTGAGGATGATATAGGCAACGCCGGCATTGGCGAGCGTGGCATTGTTGTCGAGCGGCGACACGCCCGCGATCGTGACGACCTGGTCCACCCCGGGCGTCTGCTTCGCTATTTTCGAAACCTGATCCAGCGTCGATTGCGTGCGGCCGAGCGAGGCGCCGTCCGGCAATTGCACGGCAGCGAGCAAATAGCCTTGGTCTTCGACCGGGATGAAGCCGGTTGCCACGCGCGATATGCCATAGCCGGCAAGCCCGATGACGATCAGGCCGATGATGCCGACGATCATGCTGTGCCGCACCATCAAGCCTATCAGCCGGGCATAGCCGTTCTCGGCACGCTGGTAGACCGCGTTGAAACCCCGATAGAAGAAGTTGCGCTGGTCGAGCGGAACGGGGCGTCTCAGCCAGGTCGCGGCCTGGGTAGGCTTCAGCGTCGCCGCATTGACGGCGCTCAGCAGCGCCGTGGCGGCGATCACCAGCGCAAACTGCGCATACATCTGTCCCGTGAGACCAGGCAGGAACGCTGCCGGCAGGAACACGGCCATCAGCACCAGCGTGATGCCGACGATCGGCCCAAACAGCGCGTTCATGGCGGCGATCGCCGCATCATGGCCCGACATGCCCTGCTCGATATTGTGAGCGGCGCCTTCGACCACGACGATGGCGTCGTCGACGACGATACCGATGGCGAGCACGATGGCGAACAAGGTCGAAAGATTGACGGAGAAACCCAGCGCAGCCATGGCGGCGAAGGCGCCGATGATCGTCACCGGCACCGTTGTGGCGGGCACCAGCATCGCCCGCCAGTCCTGCAGGAAGACGAGAATCACGATCAGCACCAGCACAGCAGCTTCGATCAGCGTCTTGTAGACCTCGTTGATGGCCTGGCTGACGAAGATCGTGGTGTTGAACGGAATGGAGTAGGTGACGCCCTGCGGGAACGCCTTCGACAGTTCCTGCATCCGCGCGTCGACTTGCTTCGCCACGTTGAGCGCGTTGGCGCCGGGCGCCAGGAAGATGGCCATCCCGGCCGCCTGTTTGCCGTCGAGATTGAAGAACTGGCTGTAGGTCTGAGCACCGAGCTCGACACGGCCGACATCGCGCACGCGCGTCAAGTCACCGTTCGAACCGGTCTTGACGATGACGGCACCGAACTGGTCGGGCTTGTCGAGCCGGCTCTGCACCTCGATCGTATATTGGAAGGATTGGTTGCCCGGCGCCGGCGGCGCACCGACCTGGCCGGACGTGACCTGTTCGCTCTGCTGCTGCAGCGCCTGGATGACGTCCTGGGCGGTGAGGCCGCGTGCCTGCATCTTCTCCGGATCGAGCCAGATGCGCATCGAATACTGGCCGGCGCCGAACACGGTGACGCTGCCGACGCCGGGCAGCCGGGCGATCTCGTCCTTCAGGTTGATGGTGGCGTAATTGCTGAGATAGAGGCTGTCGCGGCTGTTGTCCGGGGAGGTCAACGTCACGATCTCGAGGATCGAGGTGGATTTTTTCTGGACGTTGACGCCCTGCACCTGAACCGGCTGCGGCAGCGCCGCGAGCGCGGCGGATACCCGGTTCTGCACCAGCACCTGCGCCTTGTCGAGGTCGGCGCCGATCGCGAAGGTGACGGTCAGGTTGTAGCTGCCGTCCGATCCGGCGAAGGACTGCATGTAGATCATGTCCTCGACGCCGTTCACCTGCTGCTCGATCGGCAGCGCCACCGTGTCGATCACGGTGCGCGCGCTGGCCCCCGGGTAGCGGGTCGTCACTGAAACCGTTGGCGGCACCACGTTCGGATACTGCGCCACCGGCAGCACAAGAAGCGAGACGACGCCTATAACGACCATGAGGATGGCGATGACATTCGCCAGAACCGGTCGCTCTATGAAGAATTTGGAGATCATTGCACGACGCCATCCGTCGCGGCGGCAGTCAGGGTCTTCATCTGCGGCTCGATCTTCTGACCGGGCACGGCGGTCAGCAAGCCGGAAACGACGACGCGATCATCGGGATTGATGCCCGCAGTGATCACACGCAGCTCGCCGACGAGTTGACCGATCTGAACGGTGCGCTGCTCGACCACGTCGTCCTTGCCGGCAATGAGCAGATAACGGCCGCTCTGGTCGCTGCCGATCGCCCGATCCGGAACGAGCAGCATGTCGGGTTCAGCGCCGAGCGGCACCCGCACGCGCGCGAAGAAGCCCGGCAGGAGCGGACGGCCCTTGTTGTCGAATACGCCGCGCGCCGCCAAAGTGCCCGTGGAGGCTGTGACCGTCGGCGAAGCGTAGTCGAGCAACCCCTTATGGGGATATCCCTCTTCGGTTTGCAGCCCGATTTCCACCGGCACTTTCTTGAGATCCTGAGGCTTCAGACCGCGTTTGGCCATGGCGGCCCGAATGCGCAGCACATCCTGTTCACTTACGTTGAAATTCACGTAGATGGGGTCGAGCTGGACGATGTTTGCGAGCGTGGTGGCGCCGCCGGTGCCGACAAGCTCGCCGACCGATACCTGCCGCGCCGTGACCAGGCCGTCGAAAGGCGCCTTGACTTCGGTATAGCTCAGATTGAGCTCGGCCTGCTTGACGTCGGCTTCGGACTGCTTCTGCTTGGCCAGGTCCGCATCACGCGCCGCAGCCGATTGATCCACGGTCGACTGCGCGACGACCCTCTGCTTGAGAAGGTCGACCTGGCGCTGATAGTCGGCCTGGGATTGCTTCACGGAAGCATCCGCAGCGGCCTTCCCGGCCTGCGCCTGCTCGAGGGCAAGCTGATAGGGTTCCTGCTCGATGACGAATAGCCTGGTCCCCGCCTTGACCTCGTCGCCGTCCTTATAGTCAATTTCCTGTAGGAAGCCCTGCACGCGCGCCACCAGCGCAATGTCGTTCACCGCAACCGTGTTGCCTGTGGCGTAGAGATACCGCGTCACGGTCTGCTTGACCGGCAGGGCGACATCGATCCTCGGTGGCGGAGGCGCAACATAGGCGTTCTTCTCGCTGCAGGCCGAGATCGTCGCTGCTGCCGCGAACGCAACGCCGATAGCCAGCGCGGCCCTTCGCATACGGTGGAGCTTTCTCGCCATCGGCGTGCCCTCCAAACGCTTTCCCAAGTTTACTTGACGGCAGGCCGTAGCGGAAGTGAGCTAGCTTGTTCATCCCATATTAAGGGGGGCTGCGCATCCGCCGCCATAGGGCTTCCAGCAACAAGCCCCCGCCGTCGGCCAAATCGGCTGCGGATGGACATTGCCAAATCTCCCTTCCGAGACGATGATCCATGCACACCGGCGCCCCAGACTGCCGGAGGAAGATGCTGGAGGAACGTTCGAGCCGTGCACTCGTGCGCCCAATATGCATGCGGCATTGCAGCTGTCTCGTTCGCCGGAGGGACAGCCGACGAGTTTGCGGCGGCTGTAGCAGAAGCAGCCGAAAAGCACCGTTCCAGCTTTGCCTTCCTGTTCCATTCGCTCCTTGCCTTCGAGACCGAGGCCCTTGCCGCGGCGATGGAGAGACATGCGCCTGCCCTGGCGCATGCCGGCTGCACGACCGCCGGAGAGATGACGCCGACGGGCATAAGCGACGGCGAAGCGCTTGCAATTCTGCTTCCTGCCGAGCGCTTCACGGTCGTCTCGGCTATGATCGAAAACATACGTGCGACCAGCATGGATGGCCTGACGGAAATCGTCGAACGGCTGAAGTGCGAACTCGCCGAACGAGCCAATGGCAGGCGGGGCCTTCGCCGCTTCGCGCTTTCTCTGATTGACGGCCTGTCCTTCGCCGAGGAGGCGGTGACGGCCGCCTTCCATTGGGCGCTCGATGACATCCCGCTGATCGGCGGCTCCGCGGGCGACGACCTGCGCTTCGAGAAAACGACGCTCGTCAGCAACGGCCGCGTCGCATCGAACTGCGCGATCATTCTGCTCGTCGCGACCGACGTCCCTTTCCATGTCTTCAAATCGGAAAATTTCGTGCCGACCGCCAAGAAGCTGGTCGTGACCGAGTCGGACCCGGACCGGCGCATCGTCCGCGAGTTCAATGCAGCGAGCGCGGCCGTGGAATACGCGGCAGCCGTCGGCGTGATGCCAGATCAGCTCACGCCGATGAGCTTCGCCTCCCACCCAGTGGTCGTGCGCGTGGGCGGCGAATACTATTGCCGCTCCATCCAGAAGGTGAATGCCGACGGCTCCTTGTCCTTCTTCTGCGCCATCGACGACGGCATCGTGCTCTCCATCGCACAGCCAAAGGGCATGGTGGAATCTACCCGAAACGCGCTGAAGGAGCTTGGCGAGCGGCTCGGCGGTCTCGACATGGTGCTCGCCTTCGATTGCGTGCTCCGCCGGTTAGACGCCCGCAACAGGCAGGTCTTCCGTGACATGTCGGAACTCTACCGCGCCAACAATGTGATCGGTTTCGGTACTTACGGTGAGCAGTACCGTTCGATGCACCTCAACCAGACGCTCACCGGCATCGCATTCGGCCTCAAACAAGCCGTCGAGTGAGATCCCTGCGAATAGCGAGTAGGGAATAGCGAGTAGTGAACAGTGACTAGTCAGGCCTACGCAAGAAAAAGAAACGCGAAACGCTGGCCCGCAGATTTAGCGTCACTCACTATTCGCTACTCACTATTCGCTATTCGCTGAGTTTCCTGCAATGGCCATTCACGATATCAATGACATCGACCGGCTGAAGAAGATCAATCAGGCGTTGATCTCGCGCGTTGAGCGCTCAATGGAGCAGCACGGGAACGCTTTCACCCTGTTCCAGGCGACGATCAGCCTGGAAGGCCAGGTCAAGGCGCGTACCGAGGAGCTGCGCGCCACCTTGCGGCGGCTCGAGCAATCGAATCTGGATCTGGTCGCAGCGAAGGAGAATGCCGAGCGCGCCAACCTGTCGAAAACGCGGTTCCTGGCAGCCGCGAGCCATGACGTGCTGCAGCCGCTCAACGCCGCGCATCTGTCGATGTCGGCGCTTGCCGATCTACAGACGAGCGAGGAAGGCAAGAAGCTCGTCCGCCAGGTCGAGCGCTCGCTGGAAACCATGGACGATCTGCTGCGGACCCTGCTCG
The DNA here is from genome assembly GCF_033542235.1 of Mesorhizobium sp. BAC0120. NCBI lineage: Bacteria > Pseudomonadati > Pseudomonadota > Alphaproteobacteria > Hyphomicrobiales > Phyllobacteriaceae > Mesorhizobium > Mesorhizobium sp. BAC0120. Next base: position 228,875 of record NZ_JAWRCU010000001.1, read on the forward strand.
ACATTTCCAAGCTCGATGCCGGCGTTGTGCGCCCGGAAGTGACAAACGTGCCGCTCGAGCCGCTATTTGCGGCCCTGAGGTCGGATTTTCAGCCGCTCGCAGCCAAGAAGGGGTTGCGGCTCAGATTCCGGCCTACCGCGCTGACCGTGCGCTCGGATCGCACTCTGCTCAGCCGCATCCTGCAGAACATCGTCTCCAACGCGCTGCGCTATACCAGTGCGGGCGGCGTGCTGGTCGGAGTGAGGCAGCGCGGCGGGATGGTGCTGGTCGAGATCGCCGATACGGGCAGCGGCATTCCGGCGGACCAGCATCAGGCGATCTTCGAGGAGTTCCATCGCGGGCCGATAACCGCGCATGGCGAGTTGTCCGGCGGCGGACTGGGACTGGGTCTTTCGATCGTGCGGCGCATGGTCGATGCACTCGGTCACAAGATAACGTTTCGTTCGGTGGTCGGTCACGGCACGGTGTTCCGGCTCGAGCTTCCGATCGGTGCTCCCGTGAGGACCGACGGCAACGCGCCGGCAACGGACGTCGAGCGGCCACGCGGCTATGGCCTCTTCGGCACCAAGGTGCTTCTGGTCGACAATGACAGCCAGGTGCTCGAGGCGATGCGCGTGCTGCTCGAGCGCTGGCAATGCGACGTGCGTGCCGCGGTCTCGAACGACGCCGCGCTCCACCACCTTGGCGACACCGCCTGGCTCCCCGACATCATCATTGCCGACCAGCATCTCGATCAGGGTGAACTCGGCACGGAGACCGTCAATCAAACCCGCGCTTACCTTCAGCGCAACGTGCCGGCGCTCATCATCACTGCCGACGCCTCCGACGAGATGGAGCGCGTGGCGCGCGCGACCGGCGCGGAACTGATGCTGAAACCTGTGAAGCCCGCTCAGCTCCGGGCGTTGCTGGCGCATTTGCTGGCTTAGGGCGCCGTCAGCGGAACAGGTCGGCGTTGTCCAGCTTGGAGACCTCGATCACCGCCTGGGTGCGGCTGTAGACGTTGAGCTTGCGCAGGATTTCCGAGACATGCGCCTTCACGGTCGTTTCGCCGACCTGCAGCTCGTAGGCGATCTGCTTGTTCAGCATGCCTTGGCGCAGCATCTGCAGCACGCGCAGCTGCTGCGGTGTGAGAGTTGCGAGCCGCCGCACCATTTCGGCCCGGTCGGCCGAATCGCAATCATCGGCGGGCGCGCCATAGCCTTCAGGCGTATAGATCGCCCCCTCCATGACATGGCGGATCGCGGCGGCCAGTACGCTCTTTCGCGCCGATTTCGGGATGAATCCGGCTGCCCCGTAGGAGAGCGCCTCGGAAATGATCTTCGGCTCCTCATGCCCGGAGACGATGACGACCGGCAGCTGCGGATGCCGCGTGCGCAGCTGGAGCAGACCTTCGAAGCCGTGGACGCCTGGAATGCTGAGGTCGAGCAGAGCAAGATCGAAGAGCTTCGGCCCCGAGAGCAGGCCGAGCGCTTCGGAAACCGTGCGCGCCTCGACCGTCTCCACCTCTGGATACTCGAGCTGCACCGCGCTTTGCAGCGCCTCGCGGAACAGCGGATGATCATCGATGATCAGGAAGCGTGCGCTCTCCTGCCCGGTCATCGCACCGGTCCTTTCGGCAAACGCGGGACCCGCCGATGCTTCGCGCCCCGCCGCAGAGGGTATTGGTCGCCCGGCATCGCTGGCTCCCATGATCATACGAACAGGATAGTTCTATCTGACTCGGATGATCACTGCCAAATAGTACAGTGGGCTGCAGAATTCCCTAGAGCTTCGTCCAGGCGCCGTTCTTTTTGGACGATTTCACGCAGGCTTCAACGAAGGCGACGCCCTCGACGCCGTCATAGACCGTCGGGAAGACCACATCTTTCGGCAGCTTGCCGCCCTTCCGGCGCGCTGCACGGATCGCCCGCGCCGCCTCGGCATAGATGTTGGCGAAGCCTTCGAGATAGCCCTCCGGATGGCCGGACGGCACGCGGGTGACGCGCGCTGCCGCGGGCCCCGCCCCCGCGCCGGCACGCGTCAGCAGCCGCTTCGGCTCGCCGAACGGCGTATACCATAGATAGTTCGGGTCAGCCTGTGTCCATTCCAGCCCGCCCTTGGTGCCGTAGACGCGCAGCTTCAAGCCGTTCTCGTTGCCCGGCGCGACCTGGCTCGCCCAGATCATGCCCTTGGCGCCGCTCTTGAAGCGCAGGAGCACGTGGGCGTTGTCGTCGAGCTGGCGCCCTTCGACGAAGGAATCGAGGTCGGCCGCAAGCGAATCGAGCTCCAGACCAGTGACGAAGCGCGCCAAATTATAGGCATGTGTGCCGATGTCGCCGGTCGAGCCGCCAACGCCGGACCGCTTGGGATCGGTGCGCCAGGAGGCCTGCTTCTGGCCTGTCGTCTCGATGTTGGTTGTCAGCCAGTCCTGTGGATATTCCGCCTGCACCACGCGGATATCGCCGAGCTGTCCCTTGGCGACCATCTCGCGCGCCTGACGGATCATCGGGTAGCCGGTGTAGTTGTGGGTGAGCACGAACACCTTGCCGGTGTTCTCGACGATCGCCTGGAGCTTCTTGGCGTCGGCGAGGGAGGAGGTGAGCGGCTTGTCGCAGATCACATGGATGCCGGCCTCTAGGAACGCCTTGGCCGGCGCGAAATGCATGTGGTTCGGCGTGACGATCGCGACCGCCTCGATGCCGTCGCCCCGCTTGGCTTCGGCCTTGGCCATCTCCTGGAAGGAGCCGTAGCTCCGCTCAGGATCGAGGCCGAGCTCTGCAGCCGACGCCCTGGCCCGTTGCGGATCTGACGACAGCGCGCCGGCGACGAGCTGGAACTCGCCGTCCATGCGGGCTGCAATGCGGTGCACGCCGCCGATGAAGGCCCCCTGCCCTCCGCCCACCATCCCGAGCCGGATCGGCCCTTCCGCCTTCTCGCTCCTGCCTTCGATTGCCATCGAGAAATCCTCCCTCGCAATGATTTGGCTCTCCTTTCGGAGAGTCTGAAAGAGCTCAGTCCTAAACAGATGCCGTTTCAGATCCCCAGCATCGCCTTGATCTGCTTCTTGTCGGTCTTGCCGCCGGCAAAATCGTCGAACGCCTTCTCGGTGACGCGAATGATGTGGTTGGCGATGAATGGCGCGCCTTCGGCAGCGCCGTCTTCGGGATGCTTCAGGCAGCATTCCCATTCGAGCACGGCCCAGCTGTCGTAGTCATACTGCGCGAGCTTGGAGAAGATGCCGCCGAAATCCACCTGGCCGTCCCCCAGGGAACGGAAGCGCCCGGCCCGGTTCACCCAGCTCTGATAACCGGAATAGACGCCCTGGCGACCGTCCGGATTGAACTCGGCGTCCTTCACATGGAAGGCCTTGATGCGCTCATGATAGATGTCGATGAAGGCGAGATAGTCGAGCTGCTGCAGAAGAAAGTGCGACGGGTCGTAGTTGATGTTCGCACGCTTATGGCCGCCGACTGCATCGACGAACATCTCGAAGGTCGCGCCATCGAAGACGTCCTCGCCGGGATGGATCTCATAGCCGATGTCGACGCCGTTCTCGTCATATACATCGAGGATCGGCTTCCAGCGGCGGCCGAGTTCGGCAAAGGCTTCCTCGATCAGACCAGCCGGACGCTGCGGCCATGGATAGAGATAGGGAAAGGCGAGCGCGCCGGAGAACGAGACCGAGACGTCGAGACCGAGATTGCGCGATGCCTTGGCCGCGCTCTTCACCTGCTCGACCGCCCATTTCTGCCGCGCCTTCGGGTTGTTGTGGACGGCGGCCGGCGCAAAAGCGTCGAACGCGCTGTCATAGGCTGGATGCACGGCGACGAGCTGACCCTGCAGGTGCGTCGACAGCTCCGTGATCTCGACACCGGCATCCTTGCAGATGCCCTTCACCTCGTCGCAATAGGCCTTCGACTTCGCAGCCTTCTCGAGGTCGAACAGGCGACCGTCCCAGGTCGGTATCTGAATGCCTTTGTAGCCGAGCCCCGCGGCCCATTTAGCGATCGCCGGCAGACTGTTGAACGGCGCTGTGTCACCGGCGAACTGCGCCAGAAATATCGCGGGACCCTTCATGGTTGACGGCATGTTCCTCTCCTCGCCTGTCGTTCGGCGCTTGGCGCCTTGAATCTTCCTCGATTACTCCCACGGCCCGGAGGGGCCGGCAAGATCGGGAGACAGCAGGCAGCGTGGCAATGTGGCGATGGGCTTAACAAGCAGCCGAAATCTTCCCTGCCCTGCCCTTTTACCTCGCCGCCTGGCCCTCTTCCCAAACGTGCGAAGCCGATGGCGCCCCACCCGACGCCATCGGCTTCCACGCCACATGCCCCTACCCGTCTCTGGTAATACCAAATCCGGCGATCAGGTCAAGAAAATACAATTTTAGATGGAGGCGAAAACCAAACTTGAGTGATTACCGCAATACCATGATATTCCACGCATTTTCCTACAATCTGACCAGGATGCCGCGCCTTCTTGCGGCACATTCCGAAATGCTATAGTAATTTGGCCACACCTAATTGGTAGAACCAGTTTGGCAAAAAACTGGAGTGCCTTGCAGGGAGGAGCGGTATTCCCGCGACGTGCGGGCGCCATGGTCAGGCGAACTCTGGAAAAGGGAAGAGAATGCATCTTTCGACGCACAATTGGATGCGGGCCGAACCGCTGGAAACCACACTCAAGCGCATCAAGAAATTCGGCTACGAATCAATCGAAATCTCCGGCGAGCCTGAGCAGTACAAGACGGCCGAAACACGTAAACTTCTCAAGGAATACGGCATCCGATGCTGGGGCGCCGTGACCCTGATGCTGGGCGAGCGCAACCTTGCCGCGAAGGACCAGGGGCAGCGCGAGCGCTCGGTGCAATATGTGAAGGACGTGCTCACCATGGTGAGCGAGCTCGACGGCGAGATCATCACGCTCGTCCCGGCCACGGTCGGCAAGGTCGTTCCCGACGGGACGCCCGAGGAAGAGTGGAAATGGGTGGTCGACGCCACTCGCGAGTGCTTCGCGCATGCGAAGAAGGTCGGCGTCAAGGTGGCGATCGAGCCGCTGAATCGCTTCGAGACCTATCTGTTCAACCGCGGCGCGCAGGCGCTCGCGCTGGCCGACGCCGTATCGCCCGAATGCGGGGTATGCCTGGACGCTTACCACCTGCACATGGAGGAGTTCAACGTCCACGACGCCATCAGGCAAGCCGGGAAAAGGCTGTTCGATTTCCACGTGGCCGACAACAACCGCTTCGCGGCAGGGCTCGGCATGATCGACTGGCCAAAGATCGTCGGCACGCTGAAGGAAGTCGGCTATAACGGCGCCCTCACCAACGAGTTCGTCGCACCGGTTGACCGCACGCCGGCGGCTCCTTATCCGGACATGGTCGAGCGCAACCCGGTCGACATCTCACCCGAGCAGCTGAAATTCATCCAGGATCATGGCTCCAGCCTGCTCACCGAGAGCTTCTACACCGACCAGATGCGCATCACTGCCGAGACGCTGTTGCCGCTGATCGGCAAGAAGATGCCGAACTGAAGCGCCGGACGCCGATCTCCGAGGAAACGAGCCTTTCCGCCAGGCTGCGGAAAGGTTGAGGGAAAAGATGCGCATTAAAGAGGTCAAAGCCTGGTGGGTTCGCATACCCATCGAAACCGCGCGCCAGCACCGGAGCGATTTCGGCCAGGTGCGCACCTTCGATGCTGCGATTCTACGCATTACGACCGATGACGGCATCGTCGGCTGGGGCGAGGGCAAGAACGCTGCCGGCAGCGCTGGCAATTACGGTGCACTCGTCCACATGATCAACCACGAGATCGGGCCGATGCTGGTCGGCCGCGATCCGCGCGATATCATGCCGATCTGGGAGATGCAGTATAACGGCACCCGCGCCGAAAGCGCGGCCGACCAGGGCCATGCAATGCCGCAGATCGCCCGTCGCGGCATGAGCGTCGCCGCTATCAGCGCCGTCGACATTGCGCTGTGGGATATTTTCGGCAAATCGGCGGGCCAGCCCGTGTGGCGCCTGCTCGGCGGACGCAAGAAGGAGGCGATGCCGGCCTACGCTTCCGGCGGCTGGGCAAGCGTCGACGAAATCGGCGAGCAGCTCACCTCCTATCTCAAGGCAGGCGGCTTCACGGGCGTAAAGATGCGCGTCGGCGCGATGGACGGTCCGCCGCATATCTCCGCGGCCCGCGTCCGCGCCGCCCGCGAAGCAATCGGCCCCGATGTCGATCTGATGGTCGATGCGCACGGAACCTATACGGTGGCTGACGCCAAGCGCTTTATACAGCTCGTCTCTGACCAGAACCTCGCCTGGTTCGAAGAGCCGGTCATTGCCGACGACAAAACCGGAATGGCCGAAGTGCGCGCTGCCGGCAACGTCCCGATTGCGGCTGGCGAGAGCGAGGCGACCCGCTTTGCCTTCCGCGACCTTGCAGTGCTGAGGTCGGCCGATATCTTCCAGCCCGACCCGGCCTTCTGCGGCGGGATAAGCGAGGCAATGCGGATCGGCACGATCGCTAGCGCCTTCAACCTGCGCTTCGCGCCACATCTTTGGGCGGGCGCGCCCTGCTTTTTTGCCGGGCTCCATGTTTGTGCCGCATCGCCGGCGAGCTTCGTGATCGAATATTCGCTGGGCGCCAATCCGATGATCCATGACCTCGTCGAAGAGAAGGTCGAGGTAAAGGACGGTATGATAGCGATTCCCGATAGACCTGGGCTCGGATTCACGATTTCCGAGCGCTTCCTGGAGGCCCACGCGCAGGGTTGAAGATGAAAGAGAATAACCTGCTGGCCGAGCTCGCAGCCTTTCTTTTCGCGCGTAGCGACGCCGAGACGGCGAGGACCCCCTCGGAGCGCGAGCTCGCCGAGCATTTCGCAGTAAGCCGCGGCCAGATTCGCGAGGCGCTGGCGATCCTCGAGGCGATGCAGATCGTCGAGCGACGAGCAAAGTCCGGAATCTACTTGACCACGCGAAATGCGAGCGTCGAGGCAATGGCATTGTTCGCCAGGGCCGGTGTGCCGCTCGATCCGGTGCAGATCTACGAGACGGTCGAGATCAGGAAGATTCATGAGATCAAGGCCGCCGAGCTCGCGTCTTCCCGCGCGACGGAGGAGAATTATCAGCGGCTGCGCGAAATCCTGAAATCGTCGGAGGACAGGATCGCAAGAGGCGAAGGCCTCGCCCGCGAAGATCGCGATTTCCATCTGGAGATCGTGCGCGCCACCAAGAACGTGCTCTTCCATCGCATATGCAGCGTCTACTACGTGCTGGGCGAGCAGCGGCTGCCGATCTATTTCAGCGACATCGAGCGCAGCCGGAAATCGCATGCCGAGCATCTGCAGATATTCGACGCGCTGCTAAGGCGCGACGGCAATCTCGCGCAGGCCCTGATGAGCGCGCATCTGCAGGGAGCCGAAAGCTACTGGAAGGACTTGATTGCAGGATCCGGCCAGTCCCAGCCGGCGCCGGCCCTCGAAAAAGTCTGAGTTGGCTCCAAAAGTGTCCCACGTTTTTGAAATAGGAGCCTGCGACAATCGTCAAAGGAACGCATGCAGACATTTGTGGGATAGCCCACCAATGTCTGCTTAGAGGCTTTGGCAATGCCGGTCATCTATTCAACCCACGGGCTACATCCGCGTGCCATGGAAATGCTCGGCAAATCCGGCGAGCTCAGGATCGCATCCGCGCTCGATGCGGCTACGCTTGCCGTGGAAGGCCGCGAGGCTGACATAGTCATCGTGCGGGCGCCGCTGCCCCCTGCCCTATTCGAGAATGCCCCGAGACTGCGCGCGGCCATCAGGCATGGTGCCGGGCTCGACATGATCCCGGTGGATGCGGCAACCAAGGCCGGCGTGCTGGTCGCCAACGTGCCCGGCGTCAATGCGCGCTCCGTCGCCGAGCATGTGTTCCTGGTGACCCTCGCGCTTCTGAGGCGGTTCCGCTCGATGGACCAGGATCTCCGCCGGCGCGGCTGGCTGGCGGGACGCGAGCATGCCGAAGGATCGCTGGAGCTTGCCGGCCGCACACTCGGCGTGGTCGGCGCCGGCGCCGTCGGCAAGGCTGTGACCGCGATTGCCCGCGGCGGTTTTGGCCTCACTGTCATCGCCAACAGCCGCAATGCCAAGAGTTTGCCCGAGGACGTGCGCTTCGTCTCCATCGATGAGATGGTCGCAGAGGCCGATATCGTCGTGCTCGCCTGTCCGCTGACGTCCGAGACGACGGGACTCTTGAGCCGCGAGCGCATCCGCCGCATGAAGCCCGGAGCGATACTGGTAAATGTCGCACGGGGCGCGGTGGTGGACGACGCCGGGCTGATCGAGGCGCTGCGCGAGCGCAGGCTCGGCGGTGCTGCTCTCGACGTTTTCGCGACCCAGCCGCTGCCATCGGATCATCCGTATTACTCGTTCGACAACGTGATCGTCACACCGCACATGGCAGGCATCACTGAGCAGAGCATGATGCGCATGGGTGTCGGCGCGGCCGAAGAAGCGATCCGCGTGCTTTCCAATCGCGTGCCGGTCAATCTGCGCAATCCGGAAGTGCTGGCAGAGTATCGGCGGCGCTTTCCAGGGAATGGTGAATAGTGAAATGGTGAATGGTGCGGCCATGCATCCAGAAACTACCATTCACTATTCACCACTTCACTATTCACCATTCACGCGTGCTCTAGAATGTTGACCAGCTTTCCGAACGGGTCGCGCACAAAGAAACGGCGCACACCCCAGGGCTCCTTCGCCGGACCGTATTCGATAGGAAATCCTGCGGCCTTCATGCCCGCAAGCACAGCATCGAGATCGTCGACTTCGATCGACAGGTCTGGCACCGCCGTGCCTGAGCCGCCCTCGGTCATGAAGCTGATTTGAACGCTCATCTCCTCGCCCGAGCCAAAGGTCGCGATCCAGCCCATATCCATCAACAGGTCGAGGCCGAGCACATCCTGATAGAAGCGGCGGGCCGCCGCGACGTTCTTCGTGGCGATATTGGCGACGATACGTCTGACGGTCATTCTGCTCTTGCCTCTATCATGATTCAGTCTGCCGCTTGGGCGGCATCGTCCTGTAACAACCAAATGCCATGGTTCGCTTCGAGCTACGAGGGGAAGTTTCATGGCCGATCCGCAACCAGACCTGATGGATGCCACGTACCGGCTGTTCGCGCTCTCATTCGAGCTTGTCGACGCCGAGTTCGAAAGGCTGCCGGGCCAGCTCGCCACCACATTGACGAGCCCCGCAGTTCAGGACGCGATCAAGAAAACTCTGCTCGACTTCGCCAAGTCTCAGCAGAAGAAGGGCGAATCGACCGTCCTGTCTCCGGAAGAGGCGAAGAAGTTCACCGACGCGCTGACTCGAAGCGCGCAGGACGCGGCCACCACCGAGCTGATCTCGCAAATTAAGAAAACACCGCAATATACGCGGCTCGTTGCCAGCTTGGAAACCTTCAAGAAGGCGGCTGAATCTTCAACTCTCGGCGTTTGGGTCGACCGCAACAAGAACATTCTATATGTCGTCGGGGCCGCGCTTTTGGTCGGCGGCGGTACGGTTCTTTACGTGACCAAAACCGGCGGGCCGGTGCTGAACGCTGCGCTCTCGCCTGTGCTGGATCGCTCCTTCGATGTCATTCACATCGGAGCTCTGAAGCTCAGCGTCGACAAGCTGGAATTCAAGCCTGACGCAAGAGTGCTCGGCGCAAGAGTGGCCAGCACCGTGCATTGGGACAGACTCGATGTGACCCTCAAGCTGGGAGTGATCGCTCAGGGCGCACAGTTTCAGCAAGCCACCGGCGAAGCGGTGGTGAAATCCGGTCCTGTCAGCATTTCCGCGAACGCCGGCGCCAATGCCGGCAAACCAGTCAATCTCGGGCTGAGGGTCGAATATCAAACCGGCAAGTTCAAGCTCGGGGTTGGCGCAATTTATCAGGATAGCCTGCCGAGCGGCTCGGCGTCCGCGAGCTACAGAGCCGGCAAGTACGGCGACTTCGGGCTCAACGCCGGCATCGGCGAACGCAAGGAAGGCGGCACCAAATCCGAAGTCATGGCGACCTGGTCGATCCCGTTCTGATCGGCACCAAGAGCTGTGGAGCACCTTCACAGATCCTTTGCAGCGCTCTAGCCGGAGCCGATCTCGAGATCAGTCTAGGGTTTTGAGCGACGCAAGCAGTTCGTTGAGGCGGTCGTAGCACTCGGCGGCGCCATGCTCCATGCCGGTTGCGATGATGGCATCGCGAATGTCCCTGGATGCCACCAGCATCGTCACCGTCATGGCGGTCTTGCCGTCATTCTCGGTCAACTCTGTCGTTATCAGTGCCTCGCCAGGATAATCATCGAACGCCTCGGTGTGCACGATGCGCTCGTCCGGAATGATTTCGCGGAACGTGCCGCCCCAGCCGAGCCGTGAGCCATCCGGTGCCTGGCTGACATAGCGGTATTTTCCGCCCACCTTGAGATCGACCTCGCAGAGAGGCAGTCTGAAGCCGTGCGGTCCGAGCCAGCGCTGTATCAGCTCCGGCCGGGTCAAAGCTGCGTAGACCAGCCGGCGCGGCGCGTCGAAGACGCGCGTCATGACGATCTCGCGGTCGGACGGCGTGGTCACTTTCAGCGTTCCGATGTTCTTCATGGTCTGCTCTCCAGCTTGCAGTGATTTGTCGTGCGGGCATCAAAGTGAATTGGCGCGTTATCTACGCACCGGCTGCCCAGCTTCAAGGAACTCGTCCAGCCTGCGGCAGTTCTCGCAATTACCCTTCCTCGTGGACGATCTCAGCACGGCATCGCAGGTTTGGTCCAGGCGTCAAAGACGAGCCTGCGCGGCGCGCCGAAGAGGCGCGATGAGGATTTCGCGGTCAGCGCACGGCGACGATCTTCAGCATCCCGTCCACGCCCCCTTAGCGATTCACCGATGCCTCGGCGAGCTCGAGGCACGCAAGGATTGCCCGCCGAGTGGTTCGGCAAGCGCTGCGAAAGTAGCATCAACACCGCTGTGCATCGTCACGTCAATGACCGAGTAGTTCTAAAACTACCCGGTCATTGATGATGATCATCACAGCATCAAGACCCTAACGGAATAGGAGAATGAACTCGGATAACCAGCTTCCCCTCCGCTCATGCCCCTACTCACCTAACCCCCTATTCCCTCACTCCCCTACCCCTGCATCGGCACCCATATCTCCACACCGCCCTCGCCGGTCTTCGGATCGAAGCGCTCGTCATAGTGCTCGATCATCATAAGCGGCCCTTCGGCAGCCTTCTTGCCGGACTTCGGCAGCCACTCGGAGAAGATGGCAGCACAAGTCGAGCCTATCTTCGAGACGTGGCCCTCATGTGCGAACACAGCGTACCGCCTGCCAGGAAAACGCTGCCCGACAAAGCCTTCCGGCAGATCGTCCAGCGATCTCACGGCAACCCCGCAAGTGTAATCGAAACCGTTCTGGTCATCGGGCGAAGCCGCCGTGCAGATGCCGTAAGCCGAACGTCCGACTGCGCCCGGTATATGGCCGAAGAATTGATTGAACCGCTGCCATTGGGCCGGGATGCCGGCGCGGGCGTCGTAAGTGTAATATTGCCTCAGCCCCGCGACGAGCATCGCTCCGATGTCGCGGTAAACCGGAGGTGGGAGTTTGATTGCGGGAAGGTCTGACATTCGGATCGCCTCCATGAGCGGAAGGTTGTCGAGACAGCGCCTGGTGCGGACCTCCTCCGGCGTCAGCCCGAAAAAGTCGCGGAAGGCGCGAGTGAATGCCTCGTGGGAGCCGTACCCTGCATCGAGTGCGACAGAGAGGATATCGGGCGCACCGTCCGCAAGCGCGCGTGCCGCTTCCGTGAGGCGGCGGCCGCGCAGGTAGGCGAATACCGAATGGCCGATCACCTCCGGAAACACTCGTGACAGGTGAAAGCGCGATAGGCCGCTGGCCTCGGCGACATCGCCCAGTGTGAGTGGGCCGCTCGAGTGGCTTTCGATAAACCAGAGCGCCTTTTTTACCGCGTCCATGTCGATTTCCCAGGATGCGAAACGACTATGCATCAGCGCGCCCGGTTGCATTTGATCGTGATTGCGGCAGGGCGCAATCACCGTTGACGCTATTGCGGATACGCGCAACGATCGGCGGATCCGGCGGCATCGAGCGCTCAAACAGGGAGGACAACATGGCAAAGCGCGTGCTCGTTTTGATAGGCACCAGGAAGGGCGCCTTCATTCTCCACGGTGACGAAGGGCGGAAATCCTGGGAGCTCAAGGGCCCCTTCTGCGAGACTTGGCCGATGAACCATGTGGTCGGCCATGCAGAGAGCGGCGCGATTTTTGGCGGCGGCGGCAATGAGTGGTTCGGCCCGGCCGTCTGGAAGACGACCGACCTCGGCGAGACATGGACGCATTCCAGCGCCGGGCTTGCCTACGAAGCCGGCGAGGAACCTATCAAGGCGGTGTGGAGCATCGCACCCAGGAACGGCAGTCTTTATGCCGGCGTGCAGCCCGCCGGGCTGTTCCGCAGCGATGATCGCGGCGAGACCTGGCAACATGTCGAAGGGCTGCAGAAGCACCCCTCGCGGCCGAGCTGGAACCCCGGTGGCGCCGGGCTGATCCTCCATTCGCTCGTTCTGCATCCGCAAGATGAGGGCCAGATCTGGGTCGGCATCTCGGCGGCGGGCGTGTTTCATACCGCTGACGGCGGCAAAACCTGGGAGCCGCGCAACAAGGGCACGCGCGCCGACTTCCTGCCCGAAGGCGAGAACTATCCCGAATTCGGTCAATGCGTGCACAATCTGGTCATGGCGTCAGGAAAGCCGGAGCGGCTTTACCAGCAGAACCATTGCGGCATGTATCGCTCGGACAACGGCGGCAAGAGCTGGCAGAGTGTCGAGGAGGGCCTGCCCTCGAGCTTCGGCTTCCCGGCCGCAGCACACCCTCGCGACCCGGACACCGCTTATCTGATCCCGCTCAACGGCGACACGAAAGGTCGCTATGTGCCGGACGCCAGCGCAGCAGTGTGGCGCACGCGCGACGCCGGCAGCACCTGGGAAGCGATGCGGAAGGGCCTTCCACAGAAGAACGCATATTTCGGCGTGCTGAGGCAGGCAATGGCGGTGGACCGATTGGAGCCCGCCGGCATCTATTTCGGAACGAGCACGGGCAGCCTGTTCGCCAGCGCCGACGAGGGAGACAGCTGGACGCCGGTTGCCGAGCATCTGCCGATCATCACATCGGTGGAGACGATGGTCGTTGACAAATAACGGTGGAGGCTACCCGTGCTGGAAAGGGCTCAGATGATCGCAGCGACGGAGGCACCAGCAAGGATCACCGTCCGGCTCCCAGGCGTGCTGGTGGACCTTTTCCCCGGTTCGACGCGTTCGGTCGAAATGGCAGCCACCACCGTCGACGAGATGATGGATGAGCTCGACCGGCGCTGGCCGGGCATGCGTGACCGGCTCTGCGACTCCAGGCCGTCAATCAGAAAGCACATCAATGTCTTCATCGACGGGGAACGCGCAACGCTTGAGACGCGGATCGATCCGGAAGCCGAGGTGTTCGTGCTCACCGCAATCAGCGGAGGATGACCTAGCTTCGGAGACCGTTTCCTTTTCGGCTCAAGGCCAGCACAGGCCCTGGCAAATGGCGGAGCCGAAAAGGTAAACCGTCCCCTGCTCCTGAACCCGTACAGCGCCCTCGCTCAGCTCCGCGGGGCGGGCCTTCCAGCAATAGGCTTCTTCTTGGGCGCTGGGAGCAGGCCTTCACGCTGCGCCTGCTTGCGCGCCAGTTTGCGCGCTCGGCGCACCGCCTCTGCCTTCTCGCGGGCCCTTCTCTCGGAAGGTTTTTCATAAGCGCGGCGGGCTTTCATTTCGCGGAAGAGGCCCTCCCGCTGCATCTTCTTTTTCAAGACACGAATGGCTTGTTCGACGTTGTTGTCGCGTACGAGTACCTGCAATGTTTTTCCTGACTTGTGTACGTCCGCTCATTCGGACCTGTGTCCGCGGCGGAACCTGACAGAAGCGCGCCCGCTTGGCGCACCGATGAATGATATATGTTAGCAGCATTCGGTGGGAAATGTATCCCGCAGGCTGAAATATTTCTCCTGCTCGTCCCACGGTCTGTTATCGTCGCTTCCAGAAATTTGCGACGGGAGCTTCCTGTGGCGACAAAGTCGGACGATGCCCGAGCAAGGGCAGACCAGAAATTCAAGAAGTCGGAGCAGGCGGCGACCGCGCGCGATAAGGCCATGGCCGAGTATATGGCCGAAGCGGAGAAGCAGCGCGCCAAGACAGCCAGGCTCAAGGCGCTGAGGCTCGCCAAGGAAGCCGAGGACGCTGCAGCCGCCACCGTAAAGCCGAAGAGAAAGGCGGCAGGCAAGGCGCCGAAGAAATAGCTCCCTCTACGAGCTCGGTCCTGGGAAGCTCATGCTAGAAAAGATTCGCTGGAGCACCGGACCGCATGGCGCAGCGGCCATCGGCCAATCCGATGCGCAACAAAGAGATAGCGCGACCTAGCTATCCCGGTTTAAGGCGCACCACTCTACGCCGAATGCCGGAGACTCAAGCCCGTCCCCTTGTCGAACAGCACGACCTTCTCCGGATTCCAGGCAAAGCGCACAGGCTGCTCGATGGCAACATCGGTCCGGGCCGCCACTGTGGCGCGAAGCATGACGTCGCCGACACGGAGCGTCAGGATCTTCTCCACCCCGTGGTTCTCGACATCATGGACCCTGGCTTCGATCGGTGCGCCGGATTCGAGATAGAGGTCCTCCGGCCGAATGCCGAAGACGAGCGGCCTGCCGTCGGCATTTGCGGCAGGACCATGGTAAGGTAACTCGAAGCTCATCGGCGCCACCACTGCTTTGCCGGAGACGAGCCTGCCATCGACCAGGTTCATCGGCGGCGAACCGACGAAGCTCGCCACGAAGGTGTCGCGTGGGTTGTTGTAGATTTCGTTCGGCGTCCCGGTCTGCACCAGCCGGCCATGGTTCAAGACGCCAACCTTGTCACCCATCGACATTGCCTCGATCTGGTCGTGCGTGACGAACAGGAAGGTCTGACCGAGATTCATCTGGATGTTCTTGAGCTCGGTCCTGAGCGCCTCGCGCAGCTTGGCGTCGAGTGCCGATAGCGGCTCATCCATGAGGAAGACGCGCGGCTTGCGCACGATCGCACGCCCGATCGACACCCGCTGCATCTCGCCACCGGAAAGCTTGTCGGTCTTACGGTCGAGCAGATGGTCAATGCGCAAGGTCCTTGCCACTCGCGCCACCCGCTCGGCGATTTCAGCGTCCGGCACGCGCCTGATTTTCGACTTCAGCGGAAATTCGAGATTCTCGCGGACGGTATAGCGCGGATAGAGAGAATATTGCTGGAGCACCAAAGCTACGTCACGCTCGGCCGCCCCCCAGTCGGCCACATCGACGCCGTCGATGAACACCTGGCCGGAGGTCGGCTTCTCCAGGCCGGCGACAATCCGCAGCGTCGTCGTTTTGCCGGCACCCGTCTCGCCGAGCAGCACGAAGAACTCGCCGTCGGCAATATCGAGGTCGAGATTGTTCAGCGCGGTGTGGCGGCCGAAAAGCTTGGTAACGTTCTTCAGCTGGATATGCGCCATGGGAGTCCTTCTTTGCCGCAGCTTTCCCGGGAAAACCGCGCGACACCTTTCCGAAACCTGCTCACAGCGTCACACCAAGCGAGTCGCCGCTTTCATTATTGAAGAAATGCGCATGGCTGGGATCGATCCTCGCGAAGACACGATCGCCGACGGATTTCACATAGCCGCTCCTGGTGCGCGCGCGCAGCATCTGCGGACCGACCTTGAGGTCGACAATGTCATAGGCGCCGAGCGGCTCGATGATATGTGCTTCGACGGGCACATATCCGTCGGCGCTATCATAACGCACCAGCACGCCCTCGGGTCGGACGCCGAGCGCCAAATTGCCGTTGACATGCTTGTGCTGATCGAGCTTCGGCAGGAGCTCGGCAGGAAAGGCGAAGCCCTCCGGCGCGCCCTCGACAGTGACACGCGCCGCGCTGTTGTCGGCCGCTACCGACGCCTTGATGATGTTCATCACCGGGCTGCCGACGAAGCGCGCCACGAACATGTTGTTCGGATGCGCATAGACTTCCTCCGGCGAGCCGACCTGCTGCAGCACACCCTCATGCATAATCACGATACGGTCGGCGAGGCTCATCGCTTCGATCTGATCGTGCGTGACGTAGATGGTGGTGGAGCCCTGCTTCAGATGCAGCCGCTTGATCTCGGCGCGCATCTCCTCGCGCAGCTTGGCGTCGAGCGCGCCGATCGGCTCGTCCATCAGCATAGCCTTGGGTCGGCGCACCAGCGCTCGTCCGATCGCCACACGCTGCATGTCGCCGCCCGAAAGCGCTGAAGGCTTTTTGTCGAGCAGCTCGGTAATACGCAGCACCTTGGCGATCTCGCGCACCGCCTTGTCGACTTCGCTTTTGCTCATACGCGTCGCCTTCAACGGAAAGGCGATGTTCTCGTAGACGTTCATGTGCGGGTAGAGCGAGAATGACTGGAACACCATGGCGATGTCCCGGTCCGAACACTTCAGATGGTGCACCGGCTTGCCGTCGATCAGGATGTCGCCCTCATCGATCGTCTCCAGTCCCGCAATCGCGCGCAGCGTCGTCGTCTTGCCGCAGCCGGACTGGCCGAGCAGCACGATGAACTCGTTGTCGTCGATTTTGAGATTGAGGTCCTTGATGACCTGGAGGGCGCCAAAGAATTTCTGGATCCCGCGAAGCTCGATCTGGGTCATGAGCGACCTTCTTCTTCCGACGGAACGTCTGCAGGTTCGCCTTCTTTCGGGCCGAACCAGCCGGTGAACATGAACGTCAGCAATCCGATAATGATGACCGTCAGGCCATAACGATGAAGCAAAAGGCTCCACGGCTGGCAGAGCGCGATGATTCCGAGCACCATAACGATCTCGGCCGCGCGCTGTAGAGTGGCATGGCGGATCATTTGCGTATAGCTCCGAAGGTCACGCCGCGCAGAAGATGGTTACGAAGCACGAAGGTGAAGATCGCGACCGGCAGCAGGAAGAGCAGCGTGCCCGCGGCGATCACGGTCCAGTCCGGCAGGCCGGAGCCGACCTGGCTTGGGATGAAGGGCGGTGCAGTCTGAGCCCTGCGGTTGGTCATGATCAGCGCGAAGGCGTATTCATTCCAGGCAGTGATGAAGCAGAAGACGGCGGTGGCTGCGATGCCGGTTGCCGCTTCGGGCAGCACGATCTTGAAGAAGGCCTGCATGCGCGTATAGCCGTCAACGAGCGCCGCTTCCTCGTACTCCTTCGGGATCTCGTCCATGAAGCCCTTCATCAGCCATACCGCGAAGGAAAGGTTGAAGGCGGTGTAGAGGATGATCAGGCCCCAATGCGTGTCGTTGAGGCCGACCGCGCGATACATCAGGAACATGGGGATAGCGACCACGACGGGCGGCAGCATTCTGGTCGATAGGATGAAGAACAGCAGGTCCGCCTCGCCCTTTATCTTGAAGCGCGAAAAACCGTATGCCGTGAAGGTTCCCATCCCAACTGCGAGCACGGTCGAGGTGATGGCGACGATCAGCGAGTTCATGAAACGGTTCGGATAGCCCGACCACTGCACGTTGCCTTTGCCGTCGCGCACGACCTTCTCGCCGCCGTCGAAGACCATCCGCTCCCACCACGGCGCTGCCGCATATTCCTCCGGCGTCGGCTGTGTGCGCAGCTGCGAGCGTTTGACGAAAAGTTTCACGAACGGCGAGATCTCCGGCTGGAACACGATCGTCGGAGGGACGGTTGTGGCAAGGTTGCGCGGCTTGAACGCCGTCGATGCGATCCAGTAGATCGGCGCAAGAAAGATCAGCGTGATGATCAGCACGGCGACGATGGCGATGCGGTTGGCCGCGATCTCGCCGGATGTGCGGACGGCAGCCATGTCAGCGCTCCTTCACCTTGTTCAGATACTTCACGTAGATGTTGGTGATGGCGAGCACCATGATCAGCACGATGTAGGCGAGCGCGCAGGAGCGGCCGGTCTGCCACTCCTGGAAAGCCATCTTGTAGAGCCGGATCGAGATCAGCTCGGTGGTCGGCTGACTGCTCAGGATGTAGGCGAGATCGAAGGTCTTGAACGCTTCCATCGTGCGAAAGATGATCGCAATCATCAGGATCGGCGCAACCAGTGGCAGCGTGATACGGAAGAAGGTGTAGAAGGGCCCCGCCCGGTCGATTGCGGCCGCCTCATAGAGGTGCTTAGGCACGGCCGAAAGGCCCGCCAGCGACAGGAGCATCACAAAAGGAGACCACATCCAGATGTCGGTGAGCGCTACCGCATAAAGCGCCATGTCGGGATTGGAGAGCCATTCGAAGGATCCCAGGCCAAACGCATAGTTGATGATGCCGAAGGACGGCTCGTAGAGCAGTTTCCAGAACAGGCCGACCACTGCCATCGACAGCATCATCGGCAGCAGCAGAACGGTCGTGAGCAGGCCCTTGAAGGGAATGTCCCGGTTGAGCAGCATCGCCATGCCGAAGCCGACGAGGACCTGGCCGACAACGGAAACGATCACGTATTTCGCGGTGATGGCGAAGTTCGACCATACGAAAGGATCGTTGAGCAGGTCGCGATAGTTCTGCAGACCGACGAAGTTCGCGGCCGCGTTGGTGGACGCGCGGAAATCGGTGAAGGAGTAGCCGAGGGAATAGATCAGCGGAAAGATGTTGAAGACGATCAGGAACAGGATCGTCGGAACGATGAACGCATTGCGGATCGTGATGTCGCTCCAGCCGCGCGTCGCTGCGCGCGAAGCGGGATCGAGCGTCGTCAATACAGCAGTCGCCACGGCGTCCTCCTCCACGCGCTTGCATGCCGAAAAAGCAAAGGAGGGGGCGGTTTCGCCCCCTCCTCGATCGGACGGGGTTATTGGTTTCGTCCGTACTTCTTGAAGGTCGCGTTCCAGTCCGCCGCAAGCGCGTCGAGCGTTTCCTTCGCGCTGCCGCTATTGCCCGTCACATACGGATAGACGCGCTGGTTAAGCTGCTGCAGGAGTTCGGCATATTCCGGCACGGCCCAGAAATCCTTCACCTTGAACATGGTCTCGTAGAAGGCCTTGTTGTAGGGCGTCGCGTTCTGGAACTCGGCCGATTCAAGCACGGACTTGTTGCAGGTATAGCCGCCGAGCTCCGCCCACTTCTTCTGGGTCTCGTCCTTGATGAACCACTCCAGGAATTTGAAGGCCTCTTCCTGGTTCTTCGAGTAGGAGACGATCGAGATGCCCTGCCCGCCGAGCGCGGCGAACTGGTCGCCATCCGGGCCGGGCGGGTTGGCGAAGAAGCCCGTCCCCTTTGCATTCGGGTTGGAGGCCTCGTTGATGAGCGCCGGGAAGAAAGCGAAGTAGTTCATGCTCATCGCAGCCAGGTTCTCGGTGATGGCCTGGTTGTCTTCGACGAAGAATGACTTCGCCCAGCCGGGAGGCGCGAACTTGTAGAGCTCCTTGTAAGCCTCCAGCGCGGCAACGGCCTTGTCGGAATTGACGATGCCGTCGACCTTGTAATTCGCGTAATCGCCAAGCTCGCCACCGTAGGAGAAGAGCGCGTTTTCGAAGCCCATTGCCATCGCGTCATAGGAATTGTCCGTATAGATCGCGATGCCGTACCTCTTCTGGTCAGGCCGGTAAAAGAACTCCGCGATGTCGCGCAGCTGCTTCCAGTCCTTCGGCACATCCAGATCATAGCCGTATTTGGCCTTGAACGCTTCCTTCTCCTTGGGATCTTCGAACCAATCCTTGCGATAGGACCAGCCGACGGCATCGCCCTCGGCCGGGATCGACCAGTATTTGCCGCTGTTGCCCGGATATTCGGAATAGAACTTCACGGTAGCCGGAGCCATGGTCTCGAGGACCTTGTTCTTTTTGACAAAATCCGTGAGGTCCACATAGTGACCGCCTTCGGAGGCGGCGCCGAGCCATTGCGAGTCACCCACGATCAGGTCGTAGGCATCGCCCTTGGCATTGAATTCGGCGAAGGCCTTGGTCTGGAAATCCGACCACGGCGTGGTCTCCACCGTCACCTTGACGCCAGTTTCCTTCTCGTACTCGTTGGCGAGTTCCTGCAGGTAGTTCGACGGATCCCACTCCGCCCAGAAAATCGTGAGTTCCTGCGCATTGGCTGCATGAACGGAAATACCGCCAGCCAAGGCCAAGCTCGCCCCGGCCAGCAGGCCGGTTATTGTCTTGCGCATTGTGTTCCTCCCTTGTGCGCACCTACCGTATGAGACGGCCGGCGTCGGTCGCCGGTCCAGGTAGTCCTCCGTGCCGTAGTTTGCGGGGTTCAGCCGATCCGGTCGCCCGGCCCCCGCTGGCCCCGAACAGATCGTGGCTCCTCAACCCCGTTCCGCTCCTCCTGCCCAATCTGGTATTACCAATTTCCGACTTCCGTCAAGCGCTTTCTTGTGTGGCATCCGGCGCGAAAAGGCGGAATTCAACGCGGCTTTTCTTCGCTTTTCTTCCATTTGTTCCGGTTTTGACCAGAGAACGAAAGACGGGACTCGGATTTGATGGTATTTTTTTCGGAGCTCCCATAAAAACTGGTCCAACCAGTTGAAGCAAGCCGTCGCAGCTCACTGGCGCTATTTTTCTCCATCTTCCCCACTTTCTCCTTGCCTGACGGCCGCCTCCACCAGTGAACGGGCTACCCATTGCGCCACCGACAGCGTCTCAGCGCTGTCCAGGCCCCAAATGTCCTTCAACACGATCAGCACCTCGACCCCGAAGACGAGCGAAAGCGCCTGAACCAGCCGCTCGAACTCAGGCTCGCTGAGTTTGCATTTCAAGGGCGCCAAAGCATTTTTCAAAAGCTCGACCCGACGACCCCGATTGAACTGCGGCTCGGTGCCGAGCGTGCCGGCGTGACGCTGCGCCCACTGCTCGATCGACAGCTTGAGGGCTGCCTTGAAAGTCGCCTCGAAGGCTTCGATTCGGGGCATCGCAACATCCAGCAGATCGGCGATCCGCTCTACGGCATCCGTCGAGTCCGACCGCCATCCGAGAATGGGACCAAGGCCCTCGCCGACAACAGCCTGGACGAGCGCCGCCTGGCTTGGGAAGTAGCGATAGGCCGTGGCCCTCGAGACGCCTGCCGCTTCCGCCACCTCGCTCACGGAAGGCGTGACACCCGCCTGCATCAGCCGACTGGCAGTGGCGAGCATCAGCCGTCTTGTGCGGGCCCGCGGCCCACGTTCCGCGGCTGCATCTATTCTGGTTTCTTGACGTGAGACAGGCATATCAATATGGTATGCGCGTCTCATCAAAAAGCAACGATCATACGGAATATTTCGGGGCGGGCGGCCGGAGCCAACGGCAGGGGATGACTGTTGGCTCCGGTAGGAGGACGATGGCAAAGCGTGTCTATGTCGTCGGCACGGCCGACACGAAGGGGGACGAACTCGGCTTTCTCGCCGACAAGGTGGCCGCTCTGGGCTCCGAAGTCCTGCGCGTCGACATCGGCACAGGAGCGCCGCCGACTGTCGCCGTCGACATTACGGCAGACGAGGTCGCCGCTCACCACCCAGACGGGGTCTCGGTTGTGCTCGGCGGGGACGACCGCGGCATAGCAGTAGCGGCCATGGCCGAGGCATTTGCCCGCTTCACCGAGACGCGCACCGACATGGCCGGCATCGTTGGTATCGGCGGCGGGGGCGGCACGGCCATCATCACGGCAGGCATGCGGCGCCTGCCGCTGGGACTGCCGAAGATCATGGTGTCGACCCTCGCATCCGGTGACGTCGCCCCGTATGTCGACGTCTCGGACATTATCATGATGCCGTCGGTCACCGACATGGCTGGTCTCAACAGGCTGTCGCGCGTGATCCTGTCGAATGCCGCGCAGGCGATCGCCGGCATGGCAAGGGCTCCTGCCCCAGCAGCGGAAGGCAAGCCGGCGATCGGCCTTACGATGTTCGGCGTCACGACCCCTTGCGTAACCGCAATCGCCGAGAGATTGCGCGACGACTACGACTGCATGGTCTTCCATGCGACCGGCACGGGCGGCCGCGCAATGGAAAAGCTTGCCGACAGCAGGCTCCTCGCAGGTGTCATCGATATCACCACGACGGAGGTCTGCGACCTTCTTTTCGGCGGCGTGCTACCGGCGACCGAAGATCGCTTCGGCGCCATCGCGCGCACCGGACTGCCCTTTGTCGGCTCGGTCGGCGCGCTCGACATGGTGAACTTCTGGGCTCCGACGACTGTGCCGAGAAAGTACCGCAAAAGGCTTCTCTACAGGCACAATCCCAATGTGACGCTGATGCGCACTTCGGCCGAGGAGTGCATCGCGATCGGCCGCTGGATCGCCGCGAAGCTGAATGCCTGCGAGGGACCGGTGCGCTTCCTGATCCCGGAAAGGGGCGTATCGGCGCTTGACGTCGAAGGCGGCGCATTCTTCGACGCGGCTGCGGATCACGCACTCTTTTCCACCATCGAAGAGACATTTCGGCAGACGGACCGCCGTCGTCTCGTGCGACTGCCTTGGCACGTCAACGACCCGCGCTTCGCCCAAACGGCTGCCGCCCAATTCCGTGAGATCGCAAAAGGATAGTGGCCGACGATGCCTTCCATACTTCGCAAGAATATCCTCGAGAAATTCCGCAGGATGATAGAGGCGGGCCAGCCTATTGTCGGCGGCGGTGCCGGTACGGGCATATCGGCCAAGGCGGAGGAAGCCGGCGGCATCGACCTGATCATAATTTATAATTCGGGCCGCTATCGTATGGCCGGTCGCGGCTCGGCAGCCGGTCTGCTGGCCTATGGCAATGCCAACGAGATCGTCAAGGAGATGGCCCGCGAGGTGCTGCCGGTGGTGAAAGCGACACCGGTGCTCGCGGGTGTCAACGGAACCGATCCGTTTGTGCTGATGGAGCCGTTCCTCGGCGAGCTGAAAGCCATGGGCTTTTCTGGAGTCCAGAACTTCCCGACGATCGGCCTGTTCGACGGGACGATGCGGCAGAGCTTCGAGGAAACCGGCATGGGCTACGGGCTCGAGGTCGACATGATCGCGCTCGCCCACAAGCTCGATCTTCTGACCACGCCTTATGTTTTCAACACCGACGAAGCCAAGGCGATGACCAAGGCCGGCGCCGATATCATCGTCGCCCATATGGGCGTCACTACCGGGGGCACGATCGGCGCGACCTCGGCGAAGTCGCTGGACGACTGCGTGAAGGAGGTGGACGCCATTGCCAAAGCCGCGCGGTCGGTGCGCACGGACGTGATCGTGCTCTGCCACGGCGGGCCGATCTCGATGCCGGAGGATGCGCGCTACATGCTCGAACGCGTCGAAGGGCTGAACGGCTTCTATGGCGCGAGCTCGATGGAGCGGCTGCCGGCCGAACGAGCAATCGCCGAGCAAACCAGAAACTTCAAGTCTATCGAACGCGGATCAACGCCCGCCTGACCTGTTCCTTGATTTGGCGCAAGGCGGGGAGCGCGGCGCTGGCATAACAGGTGCCGGATGCCGCGTTCGGGCCTGCCATGCTGCAAATCAACACCAACTTGCGTCCAGCCGCAGTCCAGAAGGCGGGACTGGCTGGAACCGTCCGTTCCATCTGGGTCCATAGATGGTCGATTGTGGGGCTGTTGCTGGCTGTCGGTGTCGTGGCTTGGCTGCTTGCCCGTTGGCTGGTCGGCCCCGAAGTCGTCGTCTATCCGGTTGTGCGCGGCGATCTGGTCAAGACCGTGGTTGCCAGCGGCCATGTGGAGACCCCTTTCCGCGTCAATATCGCCAGCCAGATCACCGGCACGGTCCAGGATGTGCTGGTGGACGAGGGGCAGACAGTCAAGCAGGGGCAGCCTCTCATCGCGCTCGAGCCCAGCGAGCTGAAAGCAACGGTGGTCGCAGCCGAAGGAGCTGTGGCGCAGGCGGAGGCGCGGGTTCGCCAGATGCGCGAACTTACGCTTCCGGCGGCGCAGCAGGCGCTTGAGCAGGCCCAGGCCACTCTCACCGACGCGCAAGCCGCCTATCAGCGGGCGGAAGACCTTTTCAAAGGGGGATTCGGGACCAAGGAGACCCTCGACGGTGCCACCAAGAACCTCAATGTCGCACGTACCCAAGTCCGGACTGCCGAGCTGCAGGTCTATACCTCGCAACCTGGAGGAAGCGCCTACGTAGTGGCCGAGACCGAGCTTAATCAGGCCAACGCGAACCTTGGCACTGCCCGCGCGCGTCTGGGCTATGCAACTATCACGGCTCCACGGGACGGGGTTCTGATCACCCGCAACGTCGAGCGCGGTGCGGTCGTCCAGCCGGGAACGGCGCTCCTCGTCCTGGCGCCCACCGGAAACATCCAGCTCGTGCTGCAGATCGATGAGAAGAACCTGGGTCTGCTCCGCATTGGCCAGACTGCGCTGTCGTCGGCGGACGCCTATCCCGACCAGCGCTTCGCTGCCACGCTGACCTACATCAATCCTTCGGTGGACATCACGCGGGCCTCCGTGCAGGTGAAGCTCACGGTCACCAGCCCGCCTGCCTATCTGCGCCAGGACATGACAGTCTCCGTGGATATTGCAGTCGACCGCCGTCCGTCGACGCTGATCGTCCCGGCGCGTGCCGTCCACGATTCCACATCCTCCTCTCCCTGGCTGCTGGTCATTCGCAACGGCCGGGCGCGCGAGCAGGCAGTGCAGCTCGGGCTCCGCGCCAGCGACCAGATCGAGATCCTGAGCGGGCTCACGGCGGGCGAACTCGTCATTCCGGTGGCCGCCGGCGTCATGGCCGGTCAGCACATCCGGCCGGTCACGTCATGAAACGTTGGCTGACATTCGCCTGGATTGCAGCACTTCGCTTTCTCTCCGAAGGCCGCATGCAGACCGGCTTCATTCTCGGGGGCATCGCCATCGGTGTGGGGGTGATCGTCTTCATGTCGGCTATGCTTACCAGCGTGCAGACCAATTTCACCAACCGGGTCCTGACCTCGCAGCCGCAAATCTCGCTTCAGCCCCCCGACGAAGTTGCCCGTCCGCTGCGGCAGAAGGACGAAGTCATCGAGGCCGCTATCGTGCAGCGTCCGACCCAGCGCGTCCTGTCGCTCGATCAATGGCAGACGATCCTTGCCAGGATGCGGGCACGAACCGACGTCCTCATCGCAACACCTTCCGTATCGGGTTCGGCACTCGCCGTGCGTGGCGACGCGAGCCGTAGCGTCGGCATTCTTGGCATGGAACCCGACGACTATTTCCGGATCGTACGGCTCCCTGACTACATTGTCTCGGGCGAGGCCAGCCTCGGGACGGACGACATTCTCGTCGGTCTTGACCTGGCAAACGATCTCGGCGCGACGGTCGGCGACAAACTCAACCTCGCAACGGGGAATGGAGGAAACCGTATCCTGACGATCAGGGGAATCTTCGATCTCGGCAACAAAGGTGTCAATGAGCGCAACACCTATGTCCAGCTGCGAACTGCACAAAGCTTGCTGAACCTGATCGGCGGAGTGACCGATATCGCCCTGACCGTGACCGACGTCTATGCGGCAGAAACCGTTGCAAAGGACATCGGGGCCATCCTGCCGGTGAAGGCCGAGAGCTGGATTGTGACCAATGCCCAATTCTTCACCGCCATCAGAGCGCAGACCCTCTCAAGCCTGCTGATCCGCAGCTTCGTCGGGCTATCGGTGGCTTTCGGCATTGCTGCTGTCCTCATCGTCTCCGTGCTCCAGCGTTCCAAGGATATCGGTATCCTGCGCGCCATGGGCAGCTCGCGCGGCCAGATATTGCGGATATTTCTCATTCAAGGTGGCGTTCTCGGGTTCGTTGGCTCGCTGGTCGGATGCGCTCTGGGCGCCGCCGCGCTGTTGGCGTGGCATCGCTATGCCCGCCAGCCGAACGGAGCAGAACTTTTCCCGCTGATCGTGCAGCCGAGCCTCTTCGTTTGGTCGGCTGTCTTGGCCACCCTCACTGGCGTGATCGCCGGAATAGTCCCGGCCTTGCGCGCCGCCAGGCTCGACCCTGTGGAGGCGATCCGTGGCTGATCTTCTCGTCCTCGAGGGAATCCGAAAATCCTACAATGTCGGCACGCCCGTTGAGACGGAAGTGCTCCACGGCATCGACATGGTGATCAAGCTCGGCGAATTCGTAGCACTGATGGGGCCTTCGGGCTCCGGCAAAAGCACTCTGCTGAACATCATCGGCCTGCTCGACCGCCCTACGTCAGGTAGCCTGCTTATCGGCGGCGAAGAGACGACGCAGCTCTCGGATGCGGACCTGACCAAGCTCCGTGCCCACACGATCGGCTTTGTCTTCCAGTACCATCACCTCATTTCGGCCTTTACCGCACGGGAGAATGTGCTGATGCCGATGCTTGTCGACCGAGGCAGGCCTGATTCCGAAATGGAGATGCGTGCCGACGAGCTTTTAGACTGGGTCGGGCTCGCCAGGTGGCGTGATAATCGCGCAATGAACATGTCCGGCGGCCAGCAGCAGCGCGTTGCCGTCGCACGCGCTTTGGCGATGGATCCACTGCTCGTGCTGGCCGATGAACCGACGGGAAACCTCGACACCGCCTCGGCCCGCAGCGTGTTCGAGTTGATGCGTCGCTTCAATGTAGAGCGCAGCACCACATTTCTGTTCGTCACGCACAATCACGATCTTGCCGACCGCTGCGACCGGATTGTCGAGGTGGTCGATGGCCGAATTACCGAGGACCGCGTCAATCCTGAGGGAAAGAGCCGGCGTTGATGCAGCAAAGCCCATCTTCTGAACCGGTCCGGCGCCGTCGTTCGCCGTCATTCACGATCCAGCTTCACCTCGAAGGGCCACCTAGGCTCGTTCTGCGGAGGTCTGCTATGCGACCCAATTGGCGAGCAACAAGACGATATCGCTGCCTTATA
The DNA here is from genome assembly GCF_033542235.1 of Mesorhizobium sp. BAC0120. NCBI lineage: Bacteria > Pseudomonadati > Pseudomonadota > Alphaproteobacteria > Hyphomicrobiales > Phyllobacteriaceae > Mesorhizobium > Mesorhizobium sp. BAC0120. Next base: position 255,697 of record NZ_JAWRCU010000001.1, read on the forward strand.
CCAGCAAGAGCCTTGCCGCTGGGGCAGATTCGGTAGATTGTGACAGTAATGAACGTCGTCGCAAACCATACCGCAGTGCCGGAGGACACGCTCCTGCCGCGCGACACGCGGCGAGCCTTGCCGATCGCGCTGTTGAGAGCCCGCGAGGCAGTGGTGGCGCGCTTCCGGCCGATCCTTTCGGCGCGCGATGTCACCGAGCAGCAATGGCGGGTGATCCGGGTGCTGGCCGAGGATAGCCCACTCGACGCAAGCGAGGTGGCGAATCGGGCCTGCGTGCTCGCGCCGAGCTTGACCCGCATGATCAAGGCTCTGGAGGACCGCAAGCTCATCACGCGCGAGCGCGACCCGGGCGACGGTCGAAGAATCAGCCTTTCAATTGCACCCGCTGGTCTCGCCATGATCCGCGAGGTTACGCCCGAGACCTGCGCGATCTATTCCCAAATTGAGGCGCGCTACGGGCGCGAGCACATGGAACGGCTGCTCGATCTGCTGTGCGAACTCGCGGACCTTAAAGAGTAGGCCGTTTCTAGCTCGCCGAGGCTTTATACAGCCCTCTTCTTGCGCCTCTCGTAGAGCATGGCGAGCGTTTCGGCGATGAGCGCGGGCTTCTCTGCGCCTTCGATTTCGATCGTGTTCGTCGCCTTCATCAGATACTGGCCTGGCCCAACATTCTCGACCGACAGCAGTGTCGTGCGCAGCCTGACTCTCGTGCCGGTTATGACCGGCGCGAGAAAGCGGACCTTGTCGAGCCCGTAATTGAAGGCCGCCTGGGTGTTCTCTGGGATCGCGCCGATGGTCTGGATGAGCGACCCCACCAGCGACAGCGTGAGATAGCCGTGCGCAATGGTCTTGCGGAACGGACTCTCGCGGCGCGCCCGCTCCGGATCGGTATGTATCCACTGACGGTCCCCGGTGCAGTCGGCGAATTGCTGGATCATCGCCTGATCGACGACCACCCATGGCGAGACGCCGAGCTCGCAGCCGATCTTCTGCTTCAGCTCCTCGAAGGTTGGCACTGCCATGCTTTTCGCCTCTGGTAAGCCTGCGGCCAGCCGGTTGATCGGCCGTCCGCATTTTGGTGTAGCGCATCGGACCGAAAGTGAGCAGCGGTTTTCAGACAAATCCGATGAGTAATCAAATAGCGAAAATCTGGTGTTTGGAAAACGACTTGGGAAGCACGGCTGCCATTGCAGGTCAGCTTGGCTACCGCCACCTGACTCAGCAAATATTCGCCGCAAATTTGCTTCCCGAAGCTGCATCATTTCCGGTGCGCGGCAAGCTTGCGATCCGGGGCGGCACCAGGGCAGCTACTTCTTGTCTTCGAAGCCGGCCCGAATTTCCTCCATCGATTCGCGCATCCGCTCCCGCAATATGTCGATGGATTCGCCCCCGGATTTCTTCACGATTTCGGCCATCTCGCCAGCGTTCTTGACAGCGGTCTCAAAGCTCTTTCGGGCGAAATCGGCCTGTTTGGACATGAGCTCCCGCGGATCGCTTCCGGCGCGATAGTTCTGCGCGAGATCGGCGACTTCGCTCAGCGTCTGCTGCAGCATCTCGCGCTGCTTTGCCATCAGTGACGACGTTCCTGCAGCACTTGCCTGGACTGATTTCTGCAGCGCTTCGAGATTCTTGCGGTGATGATCGAGCACTGCCTCTACATCGACTTTCGGCAGCTTCATTTGCGAGCCGAGCTTCGAAAACATGTCGAAGATCGATTCCGTCTCCGGTTTCCTGGCCATCGCGACCTCCAGTCAGCCCCGGCCTCACCCCAATTCATCCTGCTCGGCGCGTAGAATATGCCAAGCTCGGAATCGGTCAATTCGCAAAGAAGAGATGCTCGATTGAATAGAGCACGAGCCCGGCAAGCCCTCCGATCACCATGCCGTTGAAGCGGATATATTGCAGGTCGCGGCCGATATTTAGCTCGATAAGCCGGGTGAGCTGCGCAAGGTCCCAGCGCTTGACCTGGTCGGCAATGAAGGTCGACACGCCACTCTTCTGGCTCTCCACGAAGGCGGTGAGCGCGACGACGAAGCCTTCATTCATGTCGGCCCGAACCTTGGGATCGGCTGCAAGCTGGCGGCCGGCATCCACGAACAGGCTGGCGAGATGCTCACGCATGCGCGAATCCTCGGCCTTCAGATCCTCTTCCACGAACTCGCGGAGGCTCTTCCAAATGTCGTCGGCAATGGAGCCGAGCTCGCGCCGTGAAAGCAGTTCCTGCTTGAGCTGCTCGGCACGCAATGCATATTCCGGCGAATCCCGCAGCGTTTCGATGAAGCCGATCACGAACCGGTCGAACTCGTGCCTGAGGGCATGGTTCTGGTCGGAGAGGACCTCCGCGAACAGCGCGCCGGCAGACGCGACGATTTTCCTGACCAGGTAAGCGTCTGCCTGGAATACTCTGAACAGCGATGGCAGTTCGTTGCGGATCTTCTCGCGCATTGCCGCAAGCGCGGCCTCGTCATTGAGGAATTTCTCGAGCACGCCGACCAGCTCATCGAACAGCTTCTGATGGCGGCGATCCTCGGTGGCGGCCATCAAAAGCTCGGCCGCGAGCGGCGCGACCCGCACTTTCTTCAGCAAGTCGAGCACACGCTGGCCGATGAAGCCGCGCAGGTTCGAACCTTCCATCGCAGAAATCGCCTGTGGCATCAAATGCCCGACGAAACCGGAAAGATCGTGGGCGCGCGAGGGATGGGCGAGCCATTCCGCGACGAGCGCTGCGAAATCCACTTCCTTCAGCTTCTTGCGTACCGGCTCAGGCGCGAGGAAATTGGCCTCGATGAAGCGCCCGAGATTGTCGGCGATGCGGTTCTGGTTGGCCGGAACGATTGCCGTGTGCGGAATCGGCAGGCCGAGCGGCCGTCGGAACAGCGCAACAACGGCGTACCAATCGGCAATACCGCCGATGGTGGCCGCTTCGGCGAAAGCCGCGATAAAGCCGAGCCACGGCCAACGCGATTGAAACATGCGGGCCGTGGCGAAAACAGCCACACATAGGCAGAGCGCGGCGGTGGCAATGAATTTCGTGCGCCTCAGCGCCGCGACCTTGGCCTTGTCTCGCGCATCGCCGGCTGCACGGACGAACTCTGGCGATGCCGCGCGTTCTGCGGTCACCCTGCCTCGCTCTGGACTGCACTATTGCCGAAGCCTGCGCCAAGCGGCGGAATCGGCTCATCCATTGTCGCGCTCCTTGCTAATGTCCCGATTCTGAAATTCGCGCGAGTTTGATATGCGCTCCGAGCAAATTTCAGAATCATAGGGGACACTAGCAACTCATTGATTCCTAGTGTCGTTTGAGCCCGAACTCCGAAATCACGACTCTAGTTCCCCCGAGAAATCCGTTTCTCGCGGGCGTGAATATCGTTGGACGGCGGTCCGCTTTCAAGCGCGGCAATCGGTCTATGGCAGCTTGGTGCGATTTAAGTTGACAACAGAACTCATCTTCGACTGATTAGAGGTTTGAAATGTTGCGCGCTTAGCTCCATAGTCCGGCGCAACGAATCCGCCGAGGAAACGAACATGCGGCTAACGAGACAGACCAATTACGCCGTGCGCATCCTGATGTATTGCGCTGCCAATGAGGGGCGTCTCTCGCGCATCCCTGAAATCGCCGATGCGTATAACGTCTCGGAACTCTTCCTTTTCAAGATTCTGCAGCCGCTTGTCGAGAACGGTCTTGTCGGGACGGTGCGGGGCAGAAACGGCGGTGTGAAGCTCGCCAAGCCGGCAAGCGCGATTTCCCTTTTCGACGTCGTGCGCGTGACCGAAGAGAACTTCGCCATGGCCGAATGCTTCGAGAACGACGCCGCCGAATGCCCGCTGGTCGATAGCTGCGGGTTGAACGAGGCGCTGAGGAAGGCGCTCGGTGCTTTCTTCGAGGTGCTGGAAGGCTATTCGATCGAGGACCTCATAAAGACGCGGCCGAGCGTTCGTTCCCTGCTTGGGATCGACCTCAATACGCCGCGTGCGCTGGCAGGTTGAAACGAGCGAAGCTCTGGGGAGCGGGAAGAAGCATGTTCGTCGCAATGAACCGCTTCAAGGTTGTGAAGGGATCTGAAGAGGCGTTCGAGGCGGTCTGGAAGAACCGCAATTCGAGCCTGTCGGAGATGAAGGGGTTTCGCGACTTCCACCTGTTGCGCGGCCCGGTCAACGAGGCGGAAGGTTATACGCTGTTTGCTTCTCACACGGTCTGGGCGAGCGAGGCCGACTTCATTGCCTGGACGAGGTCGGAGAATTTCCGGGCGGCGCATCGCGGCGCGGGCGAGAACAAGCCGCTCTATCTCGGGCATCCTGTATTCGAAGGGTTCACCGCCGTCGAAGGAGCGTGAGTTCCTGACACGCGCTGGGGGACAGTTTACTTATTTCGGCCAGCACTCCACCCTCGCCATCTGCCGCAAAACCTGGCGAAATAAGTAAACTGTCCCCGGCACCTCCTAAGCCGACGCAAGCAGGCTGGCGTTGCCGCCGGCAGCGGTCGTGTCCACGCATACTGAGCGCTCATGCGCATAGGCGGCGGGATAGATGATCTCCGTGACAAGCGGCACGATCGGACCTTCACGCCCGGCAAGCTCCTGACGCAGGTGCTTGAGCGTATTTGCGTCCGCCGCCGACGCGACCAAGTCGATCCGAAGCTGCGCCAACATCGCCGGGTCGATGGTGCCGTCCAGCGCGGCAAGGGGCAGGCCCTTGCCGAGCAAAGGCTGCACAGCGGCTGGCGCGCCGGGTGACACGACGAGCGCCGCATTGCCGGCGGCGAGCGCCTGGATCGCTTGCGCAAGCATCGTGTCGCCGTCGGGACCTAGCGCGAGCACCCTGCCCCGCGGCGTCAATGTCAGCGTGTTCGCTTCGCCCGTCGGCCCCGGCAGGTCGACCGGCCCGAAGTCGATCGCCGCCGCTGCTGCAATCGCCTGAGAGCCTTTGCCACGCAGATGCTTCCTCAGAATCGCGATGCGATCAGCGCGCGTCGCCCAGCCGCCCAGCGCCGGGTCCGGCAAATGGTCTATGAGCATTTGCAGCGCGACCGAAGCGCCCTTCGGCGGCTCCCCGGCTCGCGTCGGGCCCCGGCGGAAGCGGCGCAGATAATGTGGTCCGCCCGCCTTTGGTCCGGTGCCGGACAGACCCTCCCCGCCGAAGGGCTGCGCCCCCACGACCGCGCCAATCTGGTTGCGGTTCACATAGATGTTGCCGGCATGAATGCCGTCGACGATCTCCTGCACGCGCGCGTCGATACGTGTATGCATCCCGAAGGTGAGGCCGTAGCCCTTGCGGTTGATGTCGGAAATGACGCTCTCCACCTTCTCGGCGTCATAGCTCGCGACATGCAGGATCGGCCCGAACACCTCGCGCTCCAACTCCCCAATGCCCGAGACACGGAACACCTGCGGCGCAACGAAACGGCCGCCATCCGGCGCATCGACCTTGGCGACGAGCCTGCCCTTCGCTTGCATATCGGCGGCATAATCGGAGATGTTCGTGCGCGCCTCGTCGTCGATCAGCGGACCGACATCGGTGGCAACTGACCACGGATCGCCGACTGAAAGCTCGGCCATCGCCCCTTTCAGCATGTCGACGACCTTCTTCTCCACGTCCTTCTGGACGTACAGCATGCGCAGCGCCGAGCAGCGCTGGCCAGCGCTCTGGAAAGCAGAGGCGAGGATGTCGCGCACCGCCTGCTCAGGTAGCGCAGTGGAGTCGACGATCATAGCATTCAGCCCGCCGGTCTCGGCGATCAGCATGGCGTCCGGTGCCGCGGTCTTTGCGAGCTGGCGTTCGATGAGCCGCGCCACCTCGGTCGAGCCGGTGAAGCAGACGCCGGCAATGCGAGCGTCGGCCGTGAGCGGCGCGCCGACGGAGGGGCCATCGCCCGGCAGAAGCTGCAGCACGTCGCCAGGGATGCCCGCCTCATGCAGCAGCGCGACGGCCCGGGCGGCGATCAGCGGCGTCTGCTCGGCCGGCTTGGCAAGCACCGTGTTGCCTGTAACGAGCGCGGCGGCGATCTGGCCGGTGAAGATCGCCAGCGGGAAGTTCCAGGGCGATATGCAGACGATCGCGCCGCGCGCTTCGGTACCAGCCTCGGCCGCATCCGCTTCCGCCGCATAGTAGCGGAGGAAATCGACCGCCTCGCGTACTTCCGACACGCCGTCGCTGAGCGTCTTGCCTGCCTCTCGCGCGGCGAGCGCGAAGAACTCGACGGCATTCGCTTCGTAGAGATCGGCGGCACGGCGCAGCCGGGCAGCACGCTCGGCCACGGGTGTCTTCGCCCAGGCCGGCGCAGCCTCGACCGCGATACCGATGGCCGCCTCGACAAGCTCGGCCGTCGCCTCGTGGACGGTTCCGACCCGGTCTTCGGGGTTGGCCGGGCTCACGACAGCCCGAGCAACCGTCGCGCCTGCGGCGCGCGTCAGTGGCCTCGCTGTCCAGCGATCGTCGCCCGTGAAAGCCGCCCTCGCCTGCTCGATGCGCTCGAGCGTTGCCGGGTCGGTGATGTCCCACCCCTTCGAATTGACGCGACCGGGGCCAAACATCGCGAGCGGCTTGGCAATCGCCGGATTGGCGGCCGGACCTTGCGTTTCTACCAACTCGAACGGGTCGCGCGCGATCGCCTCGGCCGGCACGCCCTCGTCGACGATCTGGTGCACGAAAGAGGAGTTGGCGCCGTTCTCGAGGAGCCGCCGGACCAGGTAGGCGAGCAGGTCTGAATGCGCACCGACGGGCGCATAGATGCGACAGCGCGTGCCCTCGGCTTTGCGCACCGTTTCGTGCAGCGCCTCACCCATGCCGTGCAGGCGCTGGAACTCGAAAGAATCGCGATCCTCCGCCATTGCCAGGATCGCGGCGACCGTATGCGCATTGTGGGTCGCAAATTGCGGATAGATCCGGTCCGTCATGCCGATCAGCTTGCGCGCATTGGCTATGTAGGAGACGTCGGTATTCGCCTTGCGCGTGAAGACAGGATAGCCGGACAAGCCAAGCACCTGCGCCCGCTTAATCTCGGTGTCCCAATAGGCGCCCTTGACGAGGCGCACCATGATCTTCCGGTCGAGCTTTTTGGCGAGCGCGTAGACCCAGTCGATGACGAAGGGCGCGCGCGGCCCATAAGCCTGCACCACGACGCCGAATCCGTCCCAGCCGCCAAGCTCGGGCTGGGCGAGAACACGCTCGATCACACCCAGCGAAAGGTCGAGCCGGTCGGCTTCCTCGGCGTCGATGTTGAGCCCCATGCCGGCACGACGAGCGGCGAGCGCCAGCGAATAGAGCCGCTCGCTCATCAGGGGCAGCATCTTCTCCTTCTGTGAGACCTCGTAGCGCGGGTGCAGCGCCGAGAGCTTCACCGAAATGCCCGGGTTGCGGCGAATGTCGGTGCTCGTCACACCGCTCTTCAGCGAGGCGATGGCATCCGCATAGGCACGATGATATCGGATCGCATCGGCGTCGGTACGGGCCGCTTCGCCAAGCATGTCGTAGGAATAGAGATAGCCCTTGGCCGTCATCGACCGACCGCGGCGTACTGCCTCCTCGATCGTGCGGCCGAGCACGAACTGCTCGCCCATCTCGCGCATCGCAGCCGAGACCGCGGTGCGGATTACCGGCTCACCGAGCCGGCGCACCAGCGCCCTGAGCGTGCCCTCGATGCCATCCTCCTCCTCGTCGTCGAGCACGCGGCCGGTGAGCATCAGCGCCCAGGTCGATGCATTGACGAAGATCGAGCTGGAACCCGCATGCGCCGACCAATCATGCGGCGCGATCTTGTCGCGGATCAGGTCATCCACGGTCTCGGCATCGGGCACACGCAGCAATGCCTCGGCAAGGCACATCAGTGCCACGCCTTCCTTGGTCGAGAGACCGTAGGTGGACAGGAACACCTCCATCAGTCCCGGGTCGGACGAGGCGCGCACGGCCCGAACGAGGTCAGCGGCGCGGCTGGAAATGCGCAAGCGTTCCTCGGCTGAAAGGCCTGCCTGCGCGACGAGGCGCCCCAAAGCTTCCTCTTCCGATGGGAGATAATTGGCGCGCATCGTCGCGCGGATCGCGTCCAGTTCGGTCATTGAAGCGGCCCCAAGGTTGCCCAGATGATTGTCCCGATCGCCGGGACAGGCAAGCGAGACTGCGCCGCATTAGCATGACCGCCATTCCGTCGCGGACCAAAACTCTGGCCTGAGCGCATCGTTCGATCTAAGAAATGCAGCCACAAACGGACAAATGGACTGCATTCTCCATGATCGAAGATCAATTGGACCGCATCGACCGCAATATACTCGCCGCGCTTTCAAGCGATGCACGGCTGTCGATGGCTGAACTGTCTCAGAAGGTCGGGCTGTCGAAGACGCCGGTTCAGGCCAGGGTCAGGCGGCTGGAGAAGGACGGCTACATCCGCGGCTATTCGGCGATCATCGACCGTGAGAAGATGGGCGAAGGCCACCTCGCCTTCGTGCAGGTGAAGCTCTCCGACACGCGCTCGCTGGCGCTCACGGAGTTCAACCGCGCCGTCCAATCGGTCGCCGAGATCGAGCAATGTCACATGATGGCGGCGAGCTTCGACTATCTGCTCAAGGTGCGCACGAAGGACATCGCCGCCTACCGCCGGGTGCTCGGCGAGCGCATCTCGGCGCTGCCGCATGTCGCACAGACGTCGACCTTCGTGGCGATGGAGACCGTGAAGGACCGTTAGAGCATCATCCCGAACCGAAGGTCAGCGCAGCAAAAAGTTGCAGACTTTTCGGATGAGATCATGCTGAAAAAATAAGAACTAGGGCAGGATGAACGAATCCAGTTCATCCTGTCCTAGGAGCTTACATCGGGGCGCACAAGGAAATCGATGACGGCGCGGACCGCCGGAAGCTGGCCCCGCCGATGCGGTGTCAGAAGTGTAGTCGTCACCGCTCCAGCGTGCCAACCCGGCAAAACGCGCACCAGTCGCCCGCTTTCAAGAGCGGAAGCAACGAACGCCTCCGGCAGAGGAGCGATGCCGAGCCCGGCTTCGGCCGATTTCAGGAGCGCCACCGACTCGTCGGCAAAAAGCCGGGGAGCCGGCGCCACCGTAGCCTTGCGGCCCTCCCCGCCACTCAGCTGCCAGAGTTTTGCCGAGGGAGCGGTGAGCAGGCCGTCGTGGTGAGCCAGGTCTTCCGGCGAAAGAGGCGTGCCGCGCAACGAGAGATAGTCCGCCGCCGCGACCAGGATGATCGGCTCCGTCCTCACCTGTCTCTGCACGAGGCCGGAATCGGGCAGCGGCGCGAAATGGCTGCGGACCGCAATATCGAAGCCCTCCTGCACCAGGTCCACAAAGCGGTCGGTGACATGGAGCCTGATCTGCAGCTTGGGATATTTGCGAGCGAGCCGCGGCATTTGGTCGGCGAGGTAGAACTGCACGGTCGGCACCGACGCGGTGATGCTGACGATCCCGCTGGGCTCGGCCACCCGGCTTCGCACCGAGTGCTCGGCTGCCTCCGCCTCAATGAGAGCGGCACGGGCGTGGTCGTAGAAATCTTGCCCGGCATCCGTGAGGACGAAGCTGCGTGAGGTGCGGTGAATCAGCCGGGCGCCGAGTGCTGCTTCGAGCTCGCCCACCCGCTTGCTGACGGTCGACTTGGGGTATCCAAGCCGCCTGCTCGCAGCAGCGAAACCGCCTGAATCTACAGCCTGAACGAAGAAATGAAGATCGTTGAGGTTGACCATTTCAAAGTCCACACATGTGTACGTTAAGGAGGGAAAATGCCATCTACAGCCGCAAAGTCCATAAATTTATATCTCCGAGTACACAACACAGGAGAGATTTCATGCAACCGATTCTTCTCGCTGGATTTCCGCTCGGAAGTTCGCTCGGCTTGGTCATGGCACTGGAATGGCTGGGCCAACCCTACAGGCTGTCGCGGGTGGAGATGCCGAACGACATGCTGACCAACGCCTATGGCCGCTTGAACGGGCGCCGCGAGACGCCGGTTCTCGTCACCGCGGACGGCGCACTGACGGAAACGATGGCAATCGCGCTTTGGCTGGAGACGCGCGACCGCGAGCGTCGCATCAGCTTCGAACCCGGCAGCCGGCGCGCCGACCGGCTCCACCAGTACATGGGCTTCCTCAACAGCAGCTTCACCTCGGCCTTCAGCCCGCTCTGGACCGCACTCGAAATCGAGGACGTCTCCGACGAGGTTCGAGAGACGCTCCGCACCTACGGCCGTGCAGCGGTTGCCAAGCGCCATCAGCAGCTCGAAGCTATGATCGACGACAACCGATATCTCCTCGGCGACAGGCCGACACTGGCCGACGCGATGTTCGTCGGTGTCGCGCGCTGGGCTGACTTCCACCAGGCGATCGATCCGGCCGATTTCCCCCGGCTTCGCGCGCTGAAGGAGCGGCTCGAGGGCGATCCTGCCTTCGGCTTCGCGAAATCGATCGAGGATGGAAGGCCGGCCTCGGGCAGCGGCGCCATGGCTGGACTGGTCACTCTGGACGAAGCGATCGGCGAGGCGCTTGCCCTGGCCGCCTGACGGGATTGTCGGAAGCGGGAGCCCGCCAAGGCGCCCGCTTCGTCACTCCGAAAGCGTCTTGAGGAACGCGACCAGTTCCTTCTTCTCACGATCCGACAGAATAAGAGGATTGAGCTCGGAATGCCCGTCGCCGCTATCCGGCGCGCGGGCATCATGATCGATCACCTCTTCCAGCGTGGCGAACTGTCCGGCATGCATGTAAGGCGGCCGGTCCGCGACGCCGCGCAGCGACGGCGTCTTGTAGGCGCGGCGCAGCTCCGGGCCCTGCTTGACCATGAAGCGCAGTTCGCCGCAGGCCGTGTCCGGCCCGTCGCGGAACTTTCCCAGACAGTTGAACGGGTCGGCCGCGACCTTCGCAACGCCCGTCTCCCGGCCGAGATCTGCCGGCAGGCCGGCTATGGGCGGCACTCCGGTGTTGTGGAAGTGCCCATCGGTAAAGCGCGGCCCGTTGTGGCAGCGTATGCATTGCCCCTTGCCGATGAAGAGCTTCAGCCCGGCGCGCTCGTCGCCGGACAGGTCGTCGGCGGCCGCCGGCTCCTTGCCTGCGGCGAGCACCTTGGCAAACCGGTCGAAACGCGTCTCTGGCGGCGTCAGCGACCGCTCGAAAGCGGCGATCATTTTGCCGATATTGGCGAAGACGGAATTCACCGCGTCCTGCTGCTCGGGGCTCATCGAAGCCCATGCCACTTTCTCGGCCTCCGTTCCGAGCGGGCTCGCATGCCTGGGCAAACCGTCGAGCGACGGGAACGGCCCGAAGATGTTTTCGTAGCGGTCACGGAAATTCTGGAACATGAAGCGTGCGTAGGCCGTCCGGTTGCCGGCATGCTCGACCGGATCCTCGAGCGGCGTGATTGCCTGCGCCCACAGGCTATCGCGGCGGCCGTCCCAGAAGAACCAGGGGTTCCAGGCGACGCCGGCAAGCGGCATGGTGCGTCGGTTGTTGTGCCCAGCAGCGACGGCACGCGGCAGGTCGTCCTGAAACTGCCGGTCGATCTTGTGGCAGGTCGCGCAAGCAACCTCGTCCTTGCCGCTCAAACGATGGTCGAAGAATAGCGTTGCGCCGAGCGCCGCGGCGGCAGGCGAATCCGCGACCCGGTTCGTGGGATCGGCCGGCAGCGGCGGCAGCTTGGCGAGCGACAGTGAGGCGATCACCGCCTTCTCATCCTCGGAAAACTGTGGCTCGCCGCAACCGGCAAGGATCGTGCCCAGCAAGGAAACGAAGACGGCCGAGTTTCTGAAAATCGCCAGCATCGCCTAGAGCTTGATGTTGAAGACGGCCTCGTCGTCACCCGCCGCCGCCGAAATCGCGAAACGAAGCTGCCACCAGCCGCCCATGTGGAACTTGACGCCCTCGACCCGGTATTTGCCCGGGCCCAGGGTCGCAGTCATCGCGGGACTGGTCGGCAGGCCGTGATGGTGCTCCGGCATGCCGCCATCGACGGTCATCCGCGCGTTCTCGACCGGCGTGCCTGCCTTGCTCGTCAGCGTGACCAGCCAGGACTGAAGCTCACCTTGACGGACCTGGCCGCCCTCCGGTTCGATCGAGACCGTGTAGAGCCCTTTCTCGCTCGGCTTCGACCGCGAGAGATCGAGAACCGGTGGCGGCGCCGACGGCGCGACGAACCAGACCGCTGCGAGCGTGAGCAGCGCGAAAGCGATGATGCCGAGCGAAATCGAGCGCTTGGAGAGGGATGCAGGCGATAGTTCGGCCAAGGTCAGGTCCATACGGTCGGAAACGATTTTCAAACGATGCTATTCCGGCGAGGCAGGGATCGCCAGCCAGTCTTGCCCAAAGCGGACGAAGCGGTTAGGTCGGCGCAGGGGACAGTTTACTTTTTTCCGCAAAAAGGCTGCAGCCGTCGAAAGCTCGCTCGAGCGGAAAAAAGTAAACTGTCCCCGGCACTCACCCGGGGAGGACTCATGGCGGCTAGTGGCATCGCTTCCATCGGCGAATGCATGATCGAGCTTTCCGGGGCAGACGGCGGCCTCTGGCGCATGGGCTTTGCCGGCGACACCTTCAACACGCTTTGGGCGCTGAAGGCGCTGGCAGGAGAAGACCGCGCGGTCGACTATGTCTCAGGCTTCGGCGACGACCCGTTCTCGCGCGATCAGATCGCATTCTTCGAGAAGCACGGTATAGGCACGGCGGCGAGCCCCGTCATTGCCGCGGCGCGGCCCGGGCTTTATGCGATCACGCTCACTGGCGCGGAGCGTTCCTTCACCTACTGGCGCTCGGATGCGGCGGCGCGACGGCTTGCCGACGACCCTGCTGCATTGGAAAAAAGCCTGGAAAACCGGGAACTTGTCTATTTCTCCGGAATCACTTTGGCAATTCTTGCGGAAGGCGCGCGCAAGGTGCTGCTCATGGCCCTGAAGAAAGCCAGGGCGAACGGCGCGCGGATCGCTTTCGATCCGAACTACCGGCCACGGCTGTGGCCTGACGCAGCAAGTGCCCGCGCCGCGATCGAAGAAGCGCTCGGCGTCACCGACATCGCGCTGCCGACTTTCCCCGACGAGCAGGCGCTGTTCGGCGACCCCGATCCGGGGACCGCTGCGCTGCGGATCGCCGGGTTCGGCGCCCGCGAGGTCATCGTGAAGAACGGCGAAGAACCTGCACTGGCCTCGCATGACGGAACCGCAATGACGGTTCCGGCTGTCCACGTCCCCTCGCCCGTCGACACGACCGGTGCCGGCGATTCTTTCAACGGCGCCTATCTTGCCGCGCGCCTTGCCGGTTCCGAGCCGATCGACGCCGCACGCAAGGCCCATAGTGTCGCCGCCGCTGTCGTGCAGGTACGCGGTGCGCTGGCTCCGTTTCAGATTTTACGGACGGCGTTCACGGCAGCCTGAAGCGGTACTCCGTCGTCTGCCGGTAGATTGCGCCGGGCCAGAGCACGGCCTGCGGGAAATACGCGTGGTTCGGCGAATCCGGCCAGACCTGCGCCTCCAGGCAAAAGCCGGCGTAGTTCTGGTAGTGGCGGCCGCCCAGCCCTTCCCGATCGCGCGCGACCTTGCCGCCGGCGTAGAACTGCACACCGGGTTCGGTGGTCCACATCTCCATCTCGACGCCCGACTCCGCGCCCTGCGCCCAGGCGGCGAGCCTCAGCGGCCCGTGTGCGGAAGCAAGGCAGAAATTGTGGTCGTAAAGGGTCTGCTCGCCATCCTGCTCATTGCGGATCGGCCGCGCCAGCCGGAAATCGAAAGGCGTGCCCTGAACTGGCTGCACGACGCCGGTCGGGATCAGTTCGTCATCGACCGGTAGATAGGCGGCAGCGTTCAGCATAAGCCGATGGTCGAGAATGTCGCCGCTGCCGCCATTGTCGAGATTGAAGTAGGAGTGGTTGGCTAGATTACAGAGGGTCGGCTCATCCGTCGTCGCTGTAAGCTCGATCGACAGCGTGCCCGGGATTTTCATGTGATATGTGCAGGTCACGTCGATCGCGCCCGGAAAGCCCATTTCGCCATCCGACGAATGCAGCGTCAGCGTCACGAAGTCATCGCCATGCAGGGACACGTCCCAGACGCGCTTTCCGAAGCTCTTGCTTCCGCCATGCAGCGTGTGCTTGCCGAGGAAATTGAGATCGGTTTGATACTGCGTGCCGGCGATTGCGAAGCGTCCACCACCGATGCGGTTCGCGTAGCGTCCGACGATTGCGCCGAAATAGGGCGAAAACTGCGGGTAGTAGTCGAAACGCTCGAAGCCGAGGACCAGCGGCGCGTCGTGCCCGGCAAGTCGCAAATCCTGCACCGCCGCGCCCCAATTGATGATCTTCGCCGTCAGACCACCGCCGGCAATCGTGAAGCGCTGAACGCGCTCACCGGCGGAGGTTTTCCCAAAACGCTCGCCTTCCATCGACACCTCTGATTTCGACGGCAAAGGATCCCGGCGTCAGACGCCGAGACCGCCGATGCAGACATATTTGGTGTCAAGGTAATCGTCTATGCCCTGATGGCCGCCTTCGCGGCCGAGGCCCGATTCCTTGACGCCGCCGAACGGTGCTTCGACAGTTGTGATCAGCCCTTCATTGACGCCGACCATTCCATATTTCAGGCCTTCCATCACGCGCATGGTGCGGCCGAGATCGCTTGTGTAGAAATAACTCGCGAGCCCGAATTCGGTGTCGTTGGCGAGCGCGATCGCCTCCTCCTCCGTCTTGAAGCGGAAAACCGGCGCTACTGGTCCGAAGATCTCTTCCTTCATGAAGCGCATCTCGGGCTTGGCCCCGGCGATCACCGTGGGTTCGAAGAACGAGCCGCCGAGCGCGTGCCGGCGCCCGCCGGTCACGACCTTGCCGCCTTTGGCGACAGCGTCCGAGATCAACTCCTCCACCTTCTCGACGGCCTTGTCGTCGATCAGCGGCCCCTGCTGGGTGCCCTCTTCCAGGCCGGGCCCGACCTTCAGCCCCTTCGAGGCAGCCGCCAGCTTTTCGACGAACTCGTCATAGATGCCCTCCTGTGCGAAGAAGCGGTTGGTGCATACGCATGTCTGGCCGGAATTGCGGTATTTGGCGATGATGGCGCCTTCGACGGCGCGGTCGATGTCAGCGTCGTCGAAGACGATGAAGGGCGCATTGCCGCCGAGTTCCATCGACACCTTCTTCACCGTCGAGGCGGCCTTGGCAATCAGCAGCTTGCCCACCTCCGTCGAGCCGGTGAAGGTGATCTTCTTGACCAGCGGGTTCGCGCAGATCTCGTCGCCGATCTCGCCGGCCGAGCCGGTAACAACGTTCACCACGCCCTTCGGAAAACCGACTTCTTCGCAAAGCACGCCCCACGCAATGCCGGAATAGGGTGTTTGCGAAGCGGGCTTGATGACGGCGGTGCACCCCGCGGCAAGCGCCGGCCCGATTTTGCGCGAGAGCATCGAGGACGGGAAATTCCATGGAGTGATCGCAGCGACCACGCCGGTCGGCTCCCTGGTGACGAGGATGCGGCGGTCCCTCCATGGCGACGGCACGACCTGGCCATAGGTGCGTCTCGCCTCCTCGGCAAACCACAGCACATAGGCCGCCGAGATCGCGATTTCGCCTTTCGATTCGGTGAGCGATTTGCCCTGCTCGGTAGTGAGCAGCTCCGCCAGCGGCTGCTGGTTGTCCATGATCGCATCATGCAGCGCGCGAAGCAGCTTGGAACGTTCCAGCGCGGATGTCTTGCGCCATGTCCGGAAAGCCGCGTCCGCCGCCTCGATAGCGCGCAGCGTCTCGGCCCTGCCTGACCTCGGCACTGTGCCGATCTTGAGGCTCGTCGCCGGGTTGATGACATCGATGGTCGCGCCGGAATCCGCCTGGATCCACTCGCCGTCGATCAGGTTCGCCTCACGCATGAAATGGCTGGTTTTCTGCAGCATTCTATCGGCCTCCTTCCAGCGCAACTGGCGCTGATGGTCTGAGTGTTCCGCGACGCTGAGTGCGCTTCACGCCGTCTCGAGCTTCCGCGGCGAAAGCTATCGCGCTCGTCTTAGCCTACCCAGCAAGCCTGGGGCAATCACGATGCATTGAGGCAGCAGGGCTGAACCGCAGGTGCAAGAAGCCATGATCGATCTGGCATGCGCGGAAGGTTCCATTTCGATTTAATCCATGTGCGTGCGACACGCGAAAAGGTCACCCTGACCTCACGGCGCCTCCCAGGGGAGCGCCGCGGAAAGTTCTGTCGTCGTTTTGAAACGTGGCGGTACCATTGCGACAATTTGAGGTTACACGGACTGGCTACCTTTGGCGGCACCGATCAGAGGCCTGCCAGCTATCCTATGGCAGCCTGACCGATACGCTGCCGTTTGGAATAGCAAGGAAGGCTTATGGCGAGACCGACAGAGAATGCGACTTTCAAATTCAACAAAGCGTACAACTTCGCCGATAAAGCGGGAGCCTATTACCAGGTGAGACGCGCCGGCAATGAGGAAATGGGCAACCAGTATTTATCATCTGCGATCAGGGAGCTGGCATCTGGCCTTGAGCATTTGAGCACCGCCTTGCGGGCGACTTATATATTGCTCGAGGAGATCAAGAACGGCGGACAGCACCGTTAGAGGAGCGGCCTCAGCCGCCACTCATCACGCATCGAGCCAAACCTCCGAGAAATCCATTTCATAGGTTGGATGAGCGAACCTGTTCCTCACCTGCGGGGCCGAGTGGCAGAAGAGCTTCATCCAGTATGGCTGGACGATCACGCCGGAGTCCTGCAGGATTTCTTCGATATCCTTCATGACAGCCTTGCGCTTTTCGATATCGGCAAGGGTCATCGCCTCCGCCAGCTTCTCGTCGAACTCCTTGGAGGCGAAGCCTGATTCATTCCATGCCTGGCCCGAACGATAGGCAAGCGCCAGCACCTGTACCCCGAGTGGTCGCATCGCCCAATTGGTCGTCGAATACGGGAATTTGGCCCATTCGCTCCAATAGGAGGAGGCCGGCAGCACCGTGCGCTTGACCTTGAATCCGGCTTCGCGCAGCTGCGAGGCGATCACATCGGCGGTGTTCTTCCGATAGTCGTCGTCTATCGAGATCAGCTCGTGCTCGTGGTCCATCTGACCGGCCTCGCCCATGAGCGACCTGGCTTTGTCGATATTGCGCCCGACTTTGGGAAGCGCGGCATATTCGGGATGGATGCGGCAGACATGGTGGTTTTCGGCCACCTCGCCCGCCCCGGCAATGCCGAGCTTCAGCACGACCTCATTGTCGACGGCAAGCTGCAGCGCCTTGCGGACCCTTTGGTCGTCGTAAGGCGCGACTGTGGCGTTCACGCGCGCGACAACGGTCGAGGCGGACAGAACCTCGCTCTTCGCAAGGCCCATCCTGTCGAAGATTCCGATATACTCGCCGTTGGTATCGAGATTGGTGTGAACCTCCCCGGCCTCGAAGGCGCTGACGAGTGCGTTGGGGTCGGCCCCGTAATCGATCAGTTCGATGCCGTCGAGGTAGACCTCGCCACCCCACCACTTGCCGTTCTCGCGCCGCTTGAAGACCGCCCTGTTGCCCGCATCGAGCGAGACGAGCTCGAACGCGCCGGTGCCGACCGGATGCGCCGCCAGATCGGCCCCCTCCTTCTCGAAGTCGCGATGAACGAGAAGCGCAGGATAATCCGCGAGGTTCGGGATGACCGTTATGTCCGGTTCGGAGAGCTTCAAGACGACGGTGGCGTCGTCGACTTTCACGACCGCGCCGTC
Source organism: Mesorhizobium sp. BAC0120 (assembly GCF_033542235.1). Classification (NCBI taxonomy): domain Bacteria; kingdom Pseudomonadati; phylum Pseudomonadota; class Alphaproteobacteria; order Hyphomicrobiales; family Phyllobacteriaceae; genus Mesorhizobium; species Mesorhizobium sp. BAC0120. The sequence continues at coordinate 273,346 of NZ_JAWRCU010000001.1, forward strand.
GCGCAGCTTGCCGGTGGCAGGATCGATCAGACCCGGGAAGCGGCTCGCCATGGAGTTGCCTGCCATGGTCGTGTCGCACCATCGCGCGATGTTGAACACGACGTCGTCGGCGGTGAAGGGATCGCCATTGTTCCAGGTCGCGCCGCGCCGCAGATGCAGCGTGTATTCGGTCGCGTCGTCGTTGACGTCCCAACTCTGCGCGAGCATCGGCTTGAAGGTGAAGTCCTTGGTATAGGCGACCAGCGTCTCCAGGAACTGCCGCGCCATATTCCTAGGTCGGCGGAATCGAAGGTTCGCGGGTCCTTGAAGGCCGGCACGAGCATCGCGACTTTGAGCACGCCGCCTCTCTTCGGCTCCTGCGCCCTCGCCTGGTCAGGTGCGGCGAGCCCGAGCATGCCATAGGCAGCGGCCGTCGTCGCACCGAAGGCGCTCGCGACGGCGAGGAATTCTCGCCGGTCCATACGCCCCAGCTTTGCCGCCTCGGCCCACTCCTCTAGAATTCTGGGAAATCCCCTCTTGTCGTTTTGACCGCTCGTCATGTTCGGCTCCCCTCTTTTTCGTCCGTTGGGCTCGCTTCCGTCTTCGGCGCCTCAGGACGCCTTCGCCTGCCGCGGCGTCCTGAGATGCTTGACGCCAGCCATCTCGACAAAGTTTGTCGCGGATTCCCAGAGATAGTCGCCGTATAGGAACGGCGCGAAACCGCCCCCTCCTTTGATCGGCAGCGGGGCGATCTGCGCGTCAACACGCGGCTCATAGAAAAACGGGATCGAGAAGCGCGCCCGTTTAGGCGCAATGACGCGATGGCGGGTTGCCTGCACGACGCCCCCGGTCCAGCGTTCCAGGAGCTGGCCGAAATTGATGGCAAGCGTACCATCGGCAGGGGGAACATCGATCCACTCGCCATCGTGGTTCTTGGCTTGCAGCCCCTCGACGCCGTCCTGCGCAAGCAGCGTGACGAAGCCCGAGTCCGCGTGCTCCCGGCCGATGATCAGCCGCTTCTCGCCCTGGTGCATGACCGAATACTCGGGTCCGGAAAGGTCGACGCCGGCGTTCTCTTCACGCAGCGGATAGCGGATCAGCCGCAACGTCGAGATTCCACCCCGAAAATACTCGTCGAAGGTCGTCTCCTTGAGACCCAGACTGCGAGCGATCGAGGCCATCAGCGCAGCGCCGACCTTTTCCATCGCCTTATAATAATTCGCCGCGGCAGACCGCCATCCGGGCAGGTCGGATTCCGCCGGATATGGCGTGCGCTCGAGCAGCGGATCGTCCGGATCATGGGCGGCATCGGCGTATGCGACATCCGGCCCCATGTCGATGCCTTCCTTATAAGAGACTGCCGCAGGCTGAAGCGGAAACCAGCCTCGGTAGTAGTTCGACTTGGAGGAATCGAAGTTCCAGCGCAGCATCTTCGCCTTCTCGGCATCTGGAAGGCTGAAGATTTGCAGGAGGTCTGGACGCTTCTCGCTCGTCAGCAGCTCGGCTCCGGGAAATCCGCGCACCGTCATGAAGCCAATGCCGCAAGCAGCATTGAAAATCTGCCGATCGATCTCCTCGCGTGCCGGCGCCAGCGGGCCAAACAGCGCTGAAATATCGATCGCTGGAATCTGGTCCGTCGTCGCGTGCATCCCTGTCCTCCTCACAGTTGCCCGATGTCTTCGGGCGAAAGATGTTTGACCTCCTGCCAGCTCCGGGATTTCGCTGAATTCAGGAGGTCGTGCGGGTCGAGTCGTTTTTTCCAGGCGAGATGCCGGTAATCCGGCTTGATGCCGCCGCTCTCGATCGTCCAGCGGTGCGGATCGGAGATGAGACAGCCATGGGCGCGATAGATGTCCATGATCTCATATAGCCGCGCCTCGGAGGTGAAGCGTACCACCGGCAGGTCGAAGGCGACGAGCCGCCCTTCGAGCAGCGCGAACTCGTGGTGCATGAGCACCTCGTCACCGAAGGTAACCCGCAAGTCTGCGATAAGGGCAGCCGACTCCAGATCGGATAGCGTGATCTGCAGATAGGTGACGGAGCGATCGGCCTTCAGGACCTGCAATGTCGTGTGGTTGAAGGAGAATTCGCTGACCGGCGGCAGTGAGCCGTCCGTTCGCCCGTCGCGGGCGGAGTTCAGCTTGCCGCCCCGAGCCATGATGAAGACTTCGAAATCGGCCAGCTGCTCGCGGGCGACCATCGCCGACAGAAGATCCCGCCCGGCCGGCACATGCCCTTCGAGATGGCGGATCATTGCCACGATACGACTATCGATGGTGGTCAGGAGCTTGAGGTCGAACCGCGGCAGGGCGCCAAGCGCTGCGGCCGTGAAGAAAGCCTGCGGATAATCGGGAAAATTGGCCAGGACATCAACCCAATCACGCTTTGGCACGGTGCGCAGCGTGAGATCGGCGATGACGCCATTGATGCCCCAGGCGTGATGGATCGCATTCGCCTCCTCGCCTACGAAGATCAGGCGCCGCGGCGCCTTCTCGACCGAGTAGACCGAGAGGGCGAGGATGTTGCCCTGATCGCGCAGCATGCCCTCCCGGATCGAGCCGATGCCGCCTGACCCGCCGGCGATGAAGCCGCCTATCGTGGCAATCTCTTCGGTGGATGGATAGATGGGCAGCTCGCGGCCGTGCTCCGACAGGACCCTATTGACTGTGGCGATGCGCGCACCCGCCTGAACTCGAATGAAATCGGGCCCGACCTCCAGAATTGCATTCATTCGCGTCATGTCGACGATCAGGCCGCCATCGACCGGCACGGCCTGACCGTAATTGCCGGTGCCGCCGCCGCGGATCGTCACAGGCACCCGCCAATCCGCCGCGAGCGCCAGGCATCGGGCGAGTTCGTCTTCAGACTTCGGCAGAACGACGAGATCGCCGAAGCAGCCGGCGAGCTCGCGGTTCAGAATTGGACTGTACCAGAAGAAGTCGCGCGACCGCTTCTTCACCCGCGAGGGATCAGTGAGCGTCTCGACGCCGCCCAGCGCTTCGCGGAAGCCAGTCCAGTCGACCGTGCTTTTGCCTGAAATGGATGCCGGGCGCGGAGACCCGGCAAAAAGCGGCTCACCCGCTTCTAGTTTCCTGGAGGCTTTCGGCACCGTCGAGCTCCGTCTGGTATTTCGACCAATCGGTGGTCGAGATAAGGCGGCTCGAACCCGGTGCCATGGTATGCGCATAAAACCTTGGCCAGACGATCGCGCTTGTCAAGCGCGATTTGCCGTCGCCTGACGAGGGCGGCCCTTACCTGGTTGCGCCGGGGGAGTCCGGAAGCCGTGGAAGCTTGCCGCTCGCGACCTCAAAGGAAACCTTCCACATGCGCCGTCTCGGTTTCAGAACTTCACATTGAGGTTTGCATTGACCGACTGGTCCACCGCTCCCGAGGAAAACTGACCGCCATATGCGATGCCGAGAACGGCGGCCGGCGACAGGTTGAAGTCGAAGCCGGCCTCGACGACGGCTGCGTCGCGGGCGACCCGCACGCCGGCGACGGTGAAGGGATCGCCGCCGATGAAGGCCAGGGTGGCAGAGGGAGTCACATCCCCGAAGGCGTGACGCCAGCCGACCGTGCCCCGCGCCACGGCCGCGACCTCGCCGAGCGTGAAGGCGCTCGATGCCCTGAGGCCCAGCGTTGTGAAGGTGGTCTGGGTGGTCTCCTCGCGCCCCGCGAGCGCCGCCGCCCCCCCGGTCTCGGTGAAGCCGTCGGTCGCGACGTTCACGTAAGCGAGATTGGCGAACGGCTCGAAGGCCAGCACGCCGATCGGCGATTGCCCGGCCTCGAAGCGATAGCCGGTCTCGCCGAAGACCTGTGCGGTGCGGGCGCTGTAGTCGGCGCTGAGCGTGTCGGCAAAGCCGGGGAAGGCGATGCTGCGGCCGGTCGACAGGTCGTGCCACGTGTAGGCCGCGCCGGTGCGCAACGCGAGGCCGCCCCATTCCATGCCGCCATAAATGCCGAGGTGGTAGTTGTCGCTGGTGCCCGACGATCGGCGATCGTCGATATCGAAGCTCGACCGGCTGTAACCGCCGAGAATGCCGAGCCGGAACGCATCGGCAATCAGGGCATCGCCGCCGACAAAGAACCCGCCGAGGTCGCGATCGAGGTCGGCCGCGTTGCCGTCGCCGTCGAACGAGCCCCATGAGCCGAAGGCGCGGCCCCAGACGGCGAACCGATCGGTATCGGCCGGCGCCGCCTCCGGGCCGCCATCGCCATAGGCCATGACCGGCCCCGGGGCCGCGCCGACCCCGTCGAAGGCGGCGCGCAGCCGCTCCATGGCGGCGTCGCGCACGAAGCGGCTATCCTCGATCAACACGGTCTGCGCCGACGCGTGGATCTCGCCCGACAGCTGGTCGAAGGCGGCGCGCGCCTGGTCCTCGGAGAGGCCGAGCACGGCATCGTAGACGGCATTGCCCGAGCCAAGGCTCTCGACGCCGCCGGCCGCCGCGATCTGGTTGGGAGTGATGCCGACCTGGCCGAAGCCGGTCGCGTTGCGGGTCAGCGTCAGGTAGACGCTGGTAGGGTCGTAGGAAAGCGTCGGATCGAGGAAGGCGAGGTTCGAGGTGACGCCGCCGGTGAAGCTGCCGGTCACGCCGCCGCCGGCGGTCAGGATCGTGTAGGTCGTGGCCGCCGCATAGTCGCCGGTGTTCGCCAGCACCTTGACCGTGCCGCCCTTGAGGGCTGCGGTTCCGGTGGCGACGATCCTGTCGGCCTTGCCCGACGCGTCGGCCTCGACCTCATAGATGGAGTTCGGGCTGAACAGGATGTTGCCGGCGACATTGAGCGTGCCGATCGAGTTGCCCGGCGCGACGGTGCCGGCGGCGGTCAGGTCGCCGACCGTGCCCGAGCCCTGCAGGCGCCCAGCGCCGAGCACGGCGAGCGGGCCGCCGAGCGTGCCGTTGGCCACCAGCGTGCCGCCGGTGACGGTGGTGCCGCCGCTGTAGCTGTTCTTACCGGTCAGCACCAGCGTGCCGAGATCGGTCTTGTCGAGCGAACCGGCACCGATCAGGTTCGCGGCGATGGTGGCGGTGTAGCCCGCCCCCGCGCCGGTGCCGTCGCCGACGCGGACCGTCGCGGCGCCGTCGAGCGTCAGATCCTCGCCGTCGATGACATAGCCGTCGACGGCGAATTGCATGCTGCTGGTCGAGGGCCCCTTGTCGACCGTCACCGTGCCGGGCGCGCCCGCGAAGATCAGCAGCGCGGTGGGGTCGTAAGCGCCGCTGACGGTTCCTGTCGCATCCGTCCAGTTGGTGTTGTTCGGCGTCCAGTCGCCGGAGCCGCCATTGACCTTACCGTTCGGCGTCAGGTGGGAACCGTTCCAGAAGGACAAGGCGGTCGGCGCGCTGACGAGCAGGTTCACCTGTCCCGCCATCGCGGTCTGCACGGTCAGATCGATCGCCGAATATCCGGCGGGCTTGGCGCCGACCAGAAGCCCGTTGTCGGTCAGCGAACCGCCATAGTTGACGAGGCGATAGAGGCCGGGCCCGAAGCCGCCGGCATCCGCCACGTTCAGCGTACCGTCGAGGGTCAGGTTGCCGGCCACATTGATCAGGTCACTGTCCACGCCGGCCGTGCCGGAGGGGTCGCCGAGCTGGAAATCGAGAATGGCGTTGCTGCCCAATGTCAGATTGCCGCCAATCGTCAGCGTGCCGGGCGAGTTGCCCGGTGCGATCGTACCAATCCCCGTATTGCCGGCGAGAACGTTGCCGGTGAGCGTGCCTGAGCCGCCCAGCCTGCCGCCGCTCAGCACTTCGACCGCGCCACCCAGCGCGCCGTTGACGATGAGCGTGCCGCCCGAGACGGAAGTCGTTCCGGCGAAGCCGCTTGAATCGGCGGTGAGGATTGTAGTGCCCGCATCGTTTTCAACGATACCGGAGCCGGAGATCTTGGGCGCGAAGGTGTAGCTGTTGCTGGTATGATTGAAGACGAGCCCACCCGGCCTGGGCCCGAGATAGACTTCATCCGTATTCAGGGTGCCGGGCGCGACGGCCGCCGTGCCGGCATATCCGCCGATGTGCAATCGGCTGAGCGGACCACCGACGCCTGCTATCCCGATATTGACGCGGCCCTTGTCCACGGTCACCACGCCGCCATCAGCGATGACGAGATCGCCTTGTCCGAATTCTACGCTGTCGCCGCCAATGTACAGCGATTGTGCGATGTCCAGCGTCGAGTCGGCCCCGGTCACGCTGACAAAGCCGGTTTTGCTGGTGAGATAGCCGATGACGGCATTGTTGCTCACCGTCACCGTGCCACCATTGCTGACGGCAAGCGTGCCATCGTTCTGATAGCCGACGACAAATTCGCCGCCGATATCTGTAATGTCCCAGGTGGATCCCGCGCCGTCGACGCTCACGCTGTTGCCGACGGTGGTGGCCATGCCGAGATGACCGCTGGCGCTGGTGACCTTGCCGCCGCTCTGGATGAGCAGGTCGCCTTTGGACACGGTCAGATCTGACGTAGCGGCAAGCTGACCGCCGTTCTTCACGGTGACCGTCGGCAGGCTATCTGCCTGATTGCCGATAATTATGTAGCTTGAGGAATTGACCCGGCCATTGTCGTCGATGGTCAACACGGCCCGTCCACTGTCGCCGACGATAAGCAACCCATTGTTCCAGGTTGAGTTCGCGCCGGTTACCGTCACGGTGCCGCTGCCGCTCACCGCGCTGCCGATGATGCCGGCACCATTATTGGTGACAGTCCCGCCGTCGGAGACTATCAGCGTGCCGGTGCCGGAAACGCCAATTTTGAGACCGTTGCCTACCTGCAGCGTGGCAGGGTTGCTGCTCGCGTCGATGCCCGAGACGGTGACGGTGCCGTCACCGCCGCCAAGCTGTCCGATCGAGAGGTTGCCGCTCACCAGCACGCCGCCGCCGTCGCTGACGCCGATCGTTCCAGTTCCCTGGACGCCGACACTGAGGTCACTATCGACCAGAAACAGCGAGTTCGTCTGCGTCACGTCGACCGTGCCGCTCGAGCCTGAATCTTTGCCAAGGGTGGCTGCAGAGCTACTGGTCACCTTGCCGCCAGCGTCGATGGAGAGCACGCCCTGACCGGAATCGCCAACAATGAAAACGCTGTTGTTGGTCCAGGTCGAGCCGGTGCCGACGACCGTGACGACGCCGTGGCCAGCTGCAAAGCTGCCGATGCGGGCGGCGGTGCTCGTGACGTCGGCGCCGCCCGACACCGTCAGCGTGCCCGCACCGACGGTGCCGACGATGAGGAAGCCCTGTGCCTTCAGAGTTGAATCCGTACCGTCGACCGTCACTGTGCCGTTGGAGAGAGTGCTATTGTCGCCAAGCCTGATGTCCGAGCCTGCGGTCACGTCACCGCCGTTCCGGATGACCAGCGTGCCGTGGCCAGCATTGCCAACCGTGACGAACTGCACCGCGTCCAGCCAGCCTGCGTCGATAGTGAGCGTCGCGGAACTGCCTGAAGAGGCGCCGATCGTGACGCTGTTGACCTGATTGACCGGCGCGGTGACCAACGGCATGTTGCCGGGACTGGGATTGATCGCAGTGCCGATCTGAACGTCCGTGACGATGGTCGGGACGCCGTTGGTGTCCCAGTTGCTCGCCGTTCCCCAATCCGTGCCGGTCGCGCCAGTCCACTCGTCCGCTAATGCCTGCGGCACAACCAGCATGGTGCTGGCGAGCAACAGCCCTACGCGCCGCCTGGGGGAGGACCGCCTCGAAAACAATTGAAAATCATGCTGTTCGGTAAAAGTCATAGGTACCCCGGAAACGAATCTTGTGCGCAATGCACATTCGGAATGACGATAGCGGGCGACCCCGGCCAGCCGCTTGGGCTGGGAGACAGCGCGACTTGGGGTCAGCGGCAGAAAAGGTGACTATCGGGAACAATCGTTGCGTTCCTGGAACGCCTGCCGTTGATGACGGCTTGGGCCTGTACCAGGCCGACCGACGCCGCCACAGCAAGCACGGCCACTGCCGCCACGAGCCCGGTAGATGCCGGCAGCTGGCATCGAAACACCGAACGGTTCCCCCAACGGCGGGTAACGAAACGACTTTGCATTCAACGTCCTCGTCAAGACTTTCCGAATGGCGAGGGTGCAGCCGTTCATTGCCTGGCGACGCGTAGAAGCGCTCCCCACGTCAACAGGAGGAGGGCCGCCCCCGAACCTTCAAATCGACCATTGGGTCGGGGTCAGTCCTGTCTCAAGGAAAATGGCTGCTGGGACGGTCGAAGTGGTAGCCAGCGCAAGAATATGTGGCGCTGATTGCAGACACTACGGCGGATCGAAAGGTGCAAACTGGTTTTCGGAAGAATCCGCTTCTTCAAAGCCGGCATGAATCAATAAGTTGCCTGGGTCCCTTTGCTTTTGAAGTTCGCTTAACGCAAGTCGCGAATCCAGTCCCACATATTGCGGGTGTCCTGACCCGCAGGCACCCGGTGTGACTTGCCTTCAAGGGCGAAGGCACGTGCCTCTCGTGGCGTCATGCCATAGGCGGCGCGGAAAGCGGTGATGAAGTTCTTGCGATGGATGAATCCGTGCGCTTCCGCAATGGCATGGATATTCTCGTTCATCCGCGCGGGGTCGGTTATTGCGGCATGAGCAAGCCGCAGGCGCTTGGCCTGAATGTATGTGAGTACCCCGCCGCTCGGTTCGAAAAGTGCGTAAAGCTTCCTGACGCTGATCCCGAAGTCGGCAGCAATGCTTGCAGCCGAGAGGCCGTCATCCAGAATACGCTGGTCAATGAAGTGCCGGATCTGGTCGGCAAGCACCTCCCGGACCCCAATCGCCTGTTCCGCCATGACCGAGCCATTGATCGCGGAGGCTATCAATTGCAGGGTCGGTTGAACGATCGCCTTGGCTTCCGCCCGCGTCATGACGGAGGCCTGGTGATATAGCGTCTGGATATGATTCCGCAGCAGGACGACAAGCGGCGCGGATCCCGGAAGCACGTTCATGGAGTGCTCGTCAGGGGTCTTGAGGAGCGGTGCAAGCAGGCGGCGGGGAATGATGAGGTCGTATTCGCAAGCGTCGCCGATCGTGCCGGTATGAGGCTGGCTGTGATCCTGCAGCACAACGTCAGGCGCCTCCGCCCGCTTATAGTTTCCCTGGCCAGCGAGGATCCAGCTCCCCTTCTCGAAGACGTGCAGCGAATAATGGTCGATCCCGTCGCGGGCGATCCGTGCCCGGGAGCGGTGAAAGGTCTGCGGCACAGGCTTCATGCGCTCGATGACCAGAGAATCGATCTGGTACCCCTCCACGTGGATCGGCAGGCGATCGTCCGGTATGTCGCGCAACTTCGCCTCGAACAGCACGCCGAAATTCTGGTGCCAGGCGTCGATCGCCGATTTCACGGGCAGTCGTGAAAGGTCGAGGACGGAATGGGGCACGGCACTCTCTTGTGCCTGCTCGCCCTCCGAAGATTCATTCCCGCCCTGGTACATCGAATGCCTTGACTAATGCTTTCGAATTCATCGATGCGACGCAGCACTCCTCGCCATGGCCCCGGCGAGGGCCACGTTGCGGGAATTGGTTCTGAAATCGATAGGTCCCGTTACCAGCGCCATCGCGGCGCGAAGCCCCCAACTGCCTCAGGGCAAGAATGCTCGAACCTGTAACGGAAACAAGCCGCGCAAAGGCGAATGTGGTATTCAGCGCAGCAAAAAGTGGCCCTGAGCGCAAAGTGTAGGTCGGAGGTGATCCGATGAGGACCGTTCTTGTCACAGGAATTCGCGGCAAGACAGGGCGCCAGCTCGCGGCCGCGCTTACCCGCCAACCGGACATCGAGGTTCGGGGCGCGGGCCGGAGTCCTGTCGACCTGCCCGGCGTGCGAGCGATCCGTTTCGATTGGGATGAACCAGCAGGCTGGCCTGAAGTGCTAAAGGGAGTGTCAGCTATCTATCTGGTCAAACCCAATACCCGGGATCCTGCGTCAACGGTGGCGTCGTTTCTTCACTCGGCCAGAGAAGCCGAGCGGGTTGTCCTGCTTTCCGAAATCGCATGTGAGAGCCGAGACGAGTCGACCGATGAACGAAAGGTCGAGAAGATCATCGAGGCGACGCCCTTCGATTGGACGATTCTTCGCCCCAACTGGTTTATGCAGAACTTTGCCGAACCTGGTTTCTATCTCGAGGATGTTCGCGATCACGGCGTTCTGAATGTCCCGACGGGCGGGCAACCGGTCAGCTTCGTGGACACCCGTGACGTTGCCGAGGTTGCAGCCGCTGCCCTGATCGGCGAGAGCCATGCAGGGCGTGCCTACACCTTGACCGGGCCGCAAGCGCTGACCTTTGCAGAGGTCGGCAAGAAGATTGGAGAAGTTGCAGGACATCCAGTCCGCCACACGGATCAGCCACTTACCGCATATCTGTCCGAAGAGCTGGCAGGCGGAGCGCCAAGATTCCTGATTGAATATTATCGGCGCATTTATACCAGCATTCAGAATGGTCAAACCGCCGCACTCTCAGCGGCGGTCGAGCAGGTTACCGGCCATCCCCCACGGAATTTTTCGGCGTTCGTTGGCGAAAACAAAGACGTTTGGCGCAGGATCCTGGCGTCGTGAATATCGGTTGGCTCGCTTCGGTCTGCGTTGCCACAGATCGTGTCCTAGCTGATGGAGACTGAGCTGTAGCTCATCGCGATGGTCTCCTTCTGACCCAAGTCGGACGTCCGCCTACGAACGGATCAGGGTTCAGAAATCTTTGGCAGAATAGGGATTGGCATCGCGATCGCTTGGCAGCCGCGCGCGTGGGGTTCAGGCGACGAATTGAACCCGGATCTTCAAGCAAGCTATCGAGACGGCATTCCAGCTAGCGACCGCCGCCAACGCCCCGGAGTTTCTCCGACATGGCGGGAAAAAGCGCGGGTGAAATGGCTCTGGTCGGCGAAACCACATCGCTCCGCGATATCCTCGACCGGCAATGATGAGTGCCTGAGGTATTGTTGGGCGAGCGCTATGCGCTGTTGTGCGAGCCACTCGAGAGGCGATACACCCGTCGCTACCTTGAACGCTCGGGCGAAATGGCTTCTGGAAAGCCCGCAGGCCTTTGCCAGTTCCTCCAGGCTGATCTTGCCGTCCAGATGGGCCATCAGCGTGTCTTTGGCCCGACGCTCCTGCCAAACTGCAAGGCCCCCCGCAGGAGGTTGCAGCCGTCGTCCATGCAGTGCGTAGGTCGACGATAAATGTGACATCAGCGCCACGCCAACGTGATCAACAAAAAGCCGATTGGCTATATTTGGTTGATCAACGGCGGGCAGGAGGCATTCGATTATATTGTGAACGACCGTATCATTCAGCGCATCGCCGTCGGCGCTCCTCAGCGCGCTCGGACGAACATCATGTTCTTCCTGAAACTTAATCAACGCATGTCGAGAGATATAGACGGAGAGACAATCGGTACGCCCCTTTTGTACCGACGAATGCTCCCGATTTAAGTCCAAAAGCATAAACTGGCCAGCCACCCGCGGGGCCATGTACGCAGGTCGCCCGTCGACCCAATAAGGGGCAGAGGGCAGATAATGCCGTTCGAGGCACACCAGATACGCATCACTGGTCTGTAGCTTTATGGGTGTGCCGTCTTCCCCGTAAGGGCCAGTCAACCTTGTCGCAGAGAATTCCGGGGCCTGGAATGTTCCAAGCCGCAGGGTGGCAGGCTGCTCGAGCCCCGTGAACTTGCCTAATCGAGGCGCGTAGTCTCGTGTCATCCGCTGTCCGCGAGTAGTGATCGGGCACCATTTTGGTAGCCGGACGATGCAGCACTGACAAGCAAAAACCAACACTGCGCGCTGGCGGCTTCCAACAATAAATCCACGTTCATAAACAAGAAATTCACGTCCATGAAGTCACGAGGCAGACTGATCGCCAAAAGAGCACTATCGTACAAAATGCAGCACTGCTTTCGCTGGCTGCCTTGCCGTGAGCCTGCAACCTTCCGCCGCGAGCGATGCGGCCGAAAAGCGCGCAGCCGCTCTATTGTTGGAGGCAAGATGACCGACCGAAACCTGATTGAAGGCGAGGCAGGCAAGAATGCGAGGCAGCCTGCCACGTCGGACCCGCTGGCGCTATCGCGGCGTTCCCTGCTGCAGATGGCGGGCGCCGCGGCAACGTTTGCAGCCATTCCGAACCATGCCGACGCGCAGCCCTCGAATGCTGCAGCCGACGCTGCGAAACCGGAGGGATCCCCTCTCCGGCTGGTGGTGAATCGCGAGCATGTAGAGCTGGCCGTCGATCCCAGGCAATCTCTGCTGGATGTGCTGCGAGAGAAGATCGACCTCACCGGCACCAAGAAGGGCTGCAATCAGGGTGCCTGCGGTGCCTGCACGATCCTTGTGGACGGCCGACGCATCGTCTCCTGCCTTACCCTGGCTGCGATGTACCAGGGTGCGGAGATCACGACGATCGAAGGGCTCTCGGCAAACGGCGAACTGCATGCCTTGCAGGAAGCCTTCATCGAGCATGAAGGCTTCCAATGCGGCTACTGCACGCCAGGTCAAATAATGTCTGGCGTCGGCTGCATTTCCGAAGGGCACGCCGGTTCGACAGAGGAGATCCGGTTCTGGATGAGCGGCAACATCTGCCGATGCGGAGCCTATCCCGGCATCGTCGAAGCGGTCGCCGATGCCGCCAAGAGGGTCTGATCATGCTTCCCTTCCAGATCACCAAGGTTCGCTCCGTGCAGGACGCGCTCCAATCGGCCGCGGTGGGCGGGCGCTACATCGCCGGTGGCACGACGCTCATCGACCTTATGCGCGATGAAGTGGAGCGGCCAGATCGCCTGATCGATATCAACGCCCTGCCATTCAAGCAGATCCGAGCCGAAGGTTCCGACCTGGTGATCGGAGCGTTGGCACGGATGTCCGAGGTGGCAGCCCATCCCGACACGCTCCGCCTTCATCCGGTCATCGCCGAGTCTCTCATCGAGGGCGCGTCGCCGCAGCTTCGGAATATGGCGTCAATGGGCGGCAACCTGCTGCAGCGGGTCCGTTGCCCCTACTTTCGTATGCTGGACGCTGCCTGCAACAAACGGACTCCCGGCTCGGGCTGTTCGGCGATCGACGGGCTCAATGTCGGCCATGCCATCCTTGGCACGAGCGATCATTGCGTCGCTACGCATCCGTCCGACGTTGCAGTTGCCCTCGTCGCGCTCGATGCCAAGATGCGTGTGTGGGGGCCGCAGGGCGAGCGGACCTTTCCGGTGGAGCAACTGTTCCGTTTGCCAGGCGATACGCCGCATCTTGAGCATACGCTGCTCCCGGGCGAACTGATTATTGAGATACGCGTTCCCGGTCTCTCCTACAGTCGGAGGGCCCGCTATCTCAAGGTCCGGGACAGGGCGTCCTATGAGTTCGCACTAATCGCGGCAGCCGCCGTCCTCGACCTTGAAGGCGGCGTGATCCGTCAGGTGCGCCTTGCCGTAGGCGGGGCGGGCACGCGGCCCTGGCGGTTGAGGGCAGTCGAACAGGAGCTGACCGGAAAACCCTTCGAACGCTCGGTCTTGGAAGCGGCCGCGCGTACCGCGCTGGAGGGCGCGCGTCCGTTATCGGGCAACCACTACAAGGTTGAATTGCTGCCTCGGACCATCGTCCGCGCGCTCGAAATGGCGGGAGAAATCGCATGACAACGAACGTCATCGGGAAGCCGATCACACGCGTCGACGGGAGGGACAAGGTTACGGGCCGCGCACGCTACGCGGCCGAATTCAACCAGCCCGACCAGGCCTACGCGGTGATCGTCAATGCCACAGTCGGCCTCGGTCGCATAACCGCGATCGACGATGCGGCAGTCGCGAAGATGCAGGGCGTCATCTCGGTGCTCAGTCATCTCAACGCGCCAAAGCTCCCTTATCGGCCGCACAAGGGGTCGATCGATCCCCAGGCCGGCGAACGTCTCCACGTCTTGCAGGACGACGCGGTCCGCTTCCACGGCCAACCGGTCGCGCTCGTCGTGGCAGACAGCCTCGATCATGCTGAACGCGCAGCGGCTGCGCTTCGGATCATCTACGAGGCGCGACGCCCGGTCGTCGATATTAGCGATCCGGACGCGCAGCCCATCCTTCCGGAGGTCAGCGAGGACCACACTCGCGGCGATGCCGAGGCCGCATTCGCGAACGCGCCCGTGAAGCTCACGGCCACCTACGACATCGCGCGCGAAAACCACAATCCGATGGAACCTCACGCGACGATCGCCACGTGGCAGGGCGAGAAGCTAACCATCTGGAGCAAGAGTCAGTACGTGGTCAACGAGCAGGCCGAGATCGCCGCCATCTTCGGGATTCCGGCGGAAAATGTGCACGTGATCTGCCCATTCATCGGAGGCGCGTTCGGCACCAGCCTGCGCACCTGGTCGCATGTCACTCTGGCTGCAATGGCCGCTCGCGTGACACAACGTCCGGTCAAGCTGGTCCTCACCCGTAAACAGATGTTCTTCGCAACCGGCCACCGGCCGCGGACTCTGCAGCAGGTCTCGCTGGGGGCCATGCATGACGGCAAGCTCACTAGCCTGATTCACGAAGGAACCGGCGAGACAAGCCGGTACGAGCAGTTCGTCGAGGCGCTGGTCACGAGCTCGAGCTACATGGTCTCGTGTCCGAATGTGACCACGCGTTATAGGCTGACCCCGCTAGACACAGGCACTCCAGTGTACATGCGCGGCCCTGGCGAGGCGAGCGGAGTCTTCGCCCTCGAATCCGCACTCGACGAGCTCTCATATGCGCTTGATATCGACCCAATAGAGCTGCGCCGCCGGAACGAGCCGGAAATAGACGAGGGCCAGAACAAGCCGTTCTCCAGCCGACCTCTCATGACATGCTACGAGGTGGGGGCGGAGCGGTTCGGGTGGTCGCAGCGCAAGCCGCAGCCGCGCTCGATGCGGGATGGCCGCCTCTTGATTGGGATCGGGGCGGCCTCGGCCACATACCCAGCCTATCAAGCGCCGTCGAGCGCGCGTGTGCGGTTGCTCGCCGACGGCACTGCCGAGGTCGAGGTCGCCGCCAGCGACATGGGGCCGGGAACCTATACGTCGATGACGCAAGTGGCGGCTGAGACGCTGGGACTACCTTTCGACAAAGTGCGGTTCAGCCTCGGTCGCTCGGACTTCCCGCCGGCACCCTCTCACGGAGGCTCATGGACTATGGCGTCGGTCGGCTCCGCAATCCGGGCCGCCTGCATTGCGGTCCTAGAGGAAGCCGGGAAACGACCCGCAGGCGAGCGACCGCTGGAAGCGATCGCCTCGACTGAGCGGGACACGGACGTCGCCGGCCGTTTCTCCATGCACGCGTTCGGGGCTGTCTTCGCGGAAGTCGCGATTGACCCCGACGTCGGGACGATCCGGGTGCGCAAAGCGCTCGGCGTCTATGGTGCCGGCCGTATCATCAACCCGCTGCTGGCCAGGAGCCAGTGCAGCGGCGGCATGATCGGTGGCATGGGCATGGCCCTGATGGAACGGACGGTGCTCGATGCTCGGGACGGCCGGCCGGTCAACGCGCACATGGCGGACTACCTCATGCCGGTGAACCTCGACATACCTGACATCGAGGTCCAGTTCGTCGATGAGGTCGATCCTCACGTCAACCCGCTTGGAGTCAAGGGTCTCGGCGAGATCGCCCTTGTCGGGATGGCGCCAGCGATTGCAAACGCGGTCTTCCACGCGACCGGGAAGCGCATCCGTAGACTTCCGATCCTGCTCGAGGACATGCTGGAAATTTAGAAAGGCTGCGCCACATCTGAGCGGATCGCTTCGCGACGACAGCCGCACCGCCTCAAACGTGCACCCGCGAATATCCGACCGTCGTAGCTGTCGGTCCGCTCTCGCCCCAGAACGCGACGCCGGAGGATTTGCTCGCGCAATGGGAGCTCTTGGCGCCAAGCAGCCATGCAGAACTGGGCATCCATTGAACGCTCAAGCCGAACACCCGCCAACGCGGCGGCGACAGTTATTGCCGCTCGCCGAAGGAAATCGGATAGGCCGCGCTGCGCACTTCAATCATAGGGTCGGCCACCTCGATGCCATCGGGCACGTTGTTGGGGAGAAACAGCAGGCTTTTGTTCAATCCTTCCTGGTCGGCGGCCTTCGCGGTGATCTCGAGCTTGCCCAGCTTTATGAGTTGCCGATCCTCCGGCCATGGCGTGGACGGGTCGTCGGCCTTGTCGCCCGCTTGGGCGATCTGCGCAAACCAATCGAACGCGACCGGCCCTTTGGCGACCCGCTCGGCTATTTCATCCATCAGATAGTTCGGCCCCTTGGCAGCCGCCGCGGCCGCATCGAGGTACCTGTCCCCCGCCTCCGGAACGAACCGATAGCGCACGATGCTCCTTTTGCCTGAATCATCTACGAATGCGAACGCGTTGACTCCGAAATAGGTGGTCGTGGCCAAGCTTTCGGGTGGTGGATTCTGCTTCGTAACGAAGGGCACCGCGTTGGGGTGAGCCTCCAGATATTTTTCGATCGGCGTAGGCTTTGTCGCGCCGGGCCCGCTCGCTGCTACAGCCTTGAGGAACATGTCGAAGTCTGCGGCGGTGGCGGCGGGAAAGCCGTTGAAGCTGTGCGTAACGACATCCATTTCGGAGCCGTCGCCCAGAGTGAACTTGATCGCGAGCCCATGCGGGCTGGCATTGGGATCGGCATCGGGAATCTCTGGTATGCCCGTCGTATCCGACAGGCGAATAGTCGCTTTGACCTTGCCTGCAAACACGGCCGCCTTGCTGAGCTGGCGCGCCTCCTCAGTCGGCTCGAAGGTCGCATCGAGCACAACGCCCTTGGCGTGCACGGCGCGGGCATGATGCTCGCCGAAGATGGCGTGAATGTCCTTGACCAATTCGGCCGGATCCACGTCCTGCGCTACGCTCCTGTCGCTCAGGCCAAAGGTGCCAAGGACCATTGCGCCGACGGCACACGCTCCAAGTAGTCTCACACTGCCCATGAACGGCCCTCTCCTAGCTGCGTCACCAGCCTACGACAGTCGTATTCGCACTTCTAGCGCTCGATTTTCCTTGGCGCGGACCGCGGAACAACCTGGCGCACTTGTCGTTACATCAGAATTGTCGTTAATTAGCAGTAACAAAAATAAGAGGCCGGCTATGCCCACGACACGACGACACGTCTTTCACTCAACTCTGACGAGGAGAGGATGGGTAGTTCGCGAGGGAGGCGAACCCATCTCCAACCATCCAAATCAAAAGGCTTGTGAGCAGGCAGCCATTGCCGCCGCGCGACGAGACTGGGAGGAGCGTGGAGAACTGACACGCGCCATCCTCCACAGACGCGATGGCAGCATCCGTGTTGCGCGAACCTACGGAAGCCCGGATGGACCTGGTCCGACAGAGCACCGCGCCGGCGACAGGTCCCAAACCCCTTACGGGCTGACGGAAGCAGGGGATGAGCACGGCATCGACCGCTGAGCGTAACGGCGCCGACATCTCTTGACCGTTTCGGCGATATATGTGCCAGGCGCAATGCGCTGCCGCGACTGGCCCTAGAATCGCCAAACAGGCAGCGCGTAACATCCTGCCAAGCTAGCCCTTGTAACTGAGTCTCATCTGCTCGTTCGGGCTGGTTCCCTGGAATTGTCTGGATTTTCTCCTTGAACAAGGATGCAACCAGCAGCGCGCCGCAACGCGGCAAGGCGTTCGCCCACGTCGCGGAAGCGTCCTGGGGCAAAGGTCTCGGCACGTTGCTTCGAATTACCAGGATGACGTTGCGTCACCCCTGGCAAGTGGCAATCGCCATCGTGTCGACATTCATAGCGGCGACACTGCAGCTGTTCATCCCGCGCCTGCTCGGGCGAGCGGTCGATCAGGCCGAAGGCGTGCTTGCCGCAGGCCCGGGCGGCGCGACCGAGCACGCGCTATGGATCACCGCCCTCACGCTGCTGGTGGTCAGCGTGCTGCGCGGCATTTTCACCATGCTCCAGAACTACTACAGCGAGGCAGTCGGTCATCAAACCGGCTACGAACTGCGCCTAGCGTTCTATGAGAAGATCCAGCGCCTGAGCTTCTCGTTCCACGACAAAGTCCACACGGGCGACCTCATCACGCTCGGCCTGCTCGATCTCGACGGCGTGCGTATGTTCTTTTCGACCGGCATCGTGCGCGTAGTCCTGTTGAGCGTCTTGATCGGCGTCGGCGCCTATCTCCTGATCAGCACCGATCTGATGCTCGGCTTGTTGAGCCTCAGCTTCGTTCCATTCGTCGCCTGGCGGTCCTCCGTAACCCAGCTGTCGCTCAGAAGCACATGGCTGACGTTGCAGGAGCGCCTCTCGGTGCTGAGCCAGCTGATGGATGAGAACCTCGGCGGCGTCCGTGTCGTGCGGGCCTTTGCGGCACAGCGGCACGAGATGAAGAAATTCGACCGCGCCAAAGAGCGCGCGCTGGATCTCGCGAAGCAGCGCGTCGACATTCGCGTCAGCAATACCAGCGCGATGAACTTTTCGTTCTTTGCCGCAATGGGGCTGGTGCTGTGGTTCGGCGGCGAGAAGGTGATCGCCGGCGAGATCAGCGTGGGTACGCTGGCGCAGTTCCTTACCTTCATGACCATCTTGCAAATGCCGGTGCGCCAGCTCGGCCTGATGGTCAATTCATTCGCGCGCGCTTCGACCTGCGGCACCCGTCTGTTCGCGCTTCTCGACACCGAGCTCGATATCGAGGACGCGCCTGACGCCAAGCCGCTGGTCGTGACCGAAGGCGTGCTGCGCTTCGACAATGTCGGCTTCCGCTACGAGGGTTCCGGCGAGCGCCCGGCACTGTCCGGCATCTCGTTCGAGGCCAGGCCCGGCGAGACAATCGGCATCGTCGGCCCGCCGGGCAGCGGCAAGTCGACCATCGCGCACCTGATACCGCGCTTCTACGACGTGAGCTCGGGTGCTATCACCATCGATGGGCAGGACATCCGCACGGTGACGCTGCAATCGCTCCGCAAGGCCGTGGGAGTGGTACAGCAGGACGCCTTCCTGTTCACGACCTCGATCGAGAACAACATCGCCTACGGCAATCCATGGGCGCGTGAGCAGCGTATCGAGCGTGCCGCCGAATCCGCGCAATTGCACAACTATATCATCGGGCTTCCGACCGGCTACGGGACCGTCGTCGGCGAGCGCGGCGGATCGCTTTCCGGCGGCCAGCGGCAACGCCTGACGATTGCCCGCACGCTGGTGCTGCATCCGTCGGTGCTGGTCTTCGACGATTCCACCGCCGCCATAGACGCCGGTACCGAGCAGCGCATCCGGTCGGCGATGAAGCGTTTCGCCAAGGAACGCGTCACGCTGATCATCTCGCACCGGCTGAGTTCGCTGATGCATGCCGACCAGATTCTGTTCATCGAGAACGGTCGCATCGTGGAGCGCGGCACGCATGCTCAATTGCTGGCTATGGGTGGGCGCTATCGCGCGCTTTACGACTTGCAGCTTCGCCCCGACGACGAGCGGGCCACGGCAACGGGAGCCGCCTG
The DNA here is from genome assembly GCF_033542235.1 of Mesorhizobium sp. BAC0120. Lineage (NCBI taxonomy): Bacteria > Pseudomonadati > Pseudomonadota > Alphaproteobacteria > Hyphomicrobiales > Phyllobacteriaceae > Mesorhizobium > Mesorhizobium sp. BAC0120. Next base: position 292,740 of record NZ_JAWRCU010000001.1, read on the forward strand.
ATGTCGGTCCAAAGCCAGGACGATGAGGACGATGACAAGGCAGACGCCGGCGCGCAGCCGATCAAGGCGGTCGTCGGCTCGCATCGCCATGAAGAGGAGATCTTCGGCAAGGCATACGATCCGCGCATCGTGCGCCGCATCTGGAGCTTCGTGAACCCGTACCGGTCGAGAATTCTCGTCTCGGTCGCGGCCGTGCTGGTGTTCACGCTGACCCAGCTCGCCATCCCGCTGATCATCCGCTATGCCATCGACCATGGCATGGCGGCAGGCCAGCCTAACCACTCGGTGCTCGGCTGGACGGTGTGCGTCTTCGCGGCGACGATCCTGGTCAATTATGCCGCGAGCTACGTGCAGGAAAGCGTCGTCGGCAAGGTGGCCGAGGACGTTCTATCGGACCTGCGCCGCGCCATGTTCGGTCACCTGCAGCGTGTTTCGCTTGCCTTCATGGACAAGACCGAAGTCGGCCGGCTGATGTCGCGACTTCAGGGCGACGTCAACTCGATGCAAGAGTTCCTGGAAACATCGGTCATGTCGGTCGGCGACATCGCGCTCCTGTTCGGCATCGTCACGGTGCTGCTGTGGCTGGATTTGCGGCTCGGCCTGCTGACGCTTTCGACCATGCCTGCATTGTTCATCGTGCGGTTGTTCTGGTTGCCGCGCGCTAAGGTCGCCTTCATGGCGGCGCACGAGACCAACTCCATCGCCAATGGCGCGCTGGCCGAGGGCATCCATGGCGTTCGAACTGTGCAGAGCCTCGAGCGCCAGCACGTGAATTTCGATCTTTACGACGAAAAGGTGCTGACCAATCTGAGGACGCACCTCACCTCCGCGAAATATGCGCAGGTCATGGTGCCGATCGTCGACACGCTGACCGGTATTGCCATGGCAACCGTCATCGTGGTCGGCGGCTCGATGGTGCTGAACAGCAGTCTCGACATCGGCGTGATGGTGGCCTTCCTGTTCTACATCCAGCGCTTCTTCGATCCGATCCGCTCGCTCACCATGCAGTACAGCGTGATGCAGCGCGCCATGGCCTCGGGCCAGCGCATCTCCGAGGTGCTCGACGTGCCGCTCGACATCAACGACAAGCCCGGCGCAATCACCCTCTCGCGCGACAATGATGGATCGGTCGAGTTCCGGCACGTCACTTTCGGGTACCGGCCGAACCTGCCCGTGCTGAAGAATGTCAGCTTCCGGGTCAATCCGGGTGAGACCGTGGCGCTGGTCGGCCCGACCGGATCGGGCAAATCGAGCTCCATGGCGCTGGTGCACCGGTTCTACGATGTCTGGTCGGGTCAGGTGCTGGTCGGCGGGCACGATGTCCGCGACCTGACGCAGGACTCGCTCGGCGAGCAGATAGCGATGGTGCTGCAAGAACCCTTCCTGTTCTCAAGCACCGTGCTGGAGAACATTCGCTACAACAAGATCGACGCGACGCGCGAAGATGTGATCAGGGCGGCACGCGCTGTCGGTGCACACGACTTCATCGAGCAATTGCCGGACGGCTACGACACCATGCTCGAGCAGCGCGGCGGCAATCTTTCGCTCGGCCAGCGTCAGCTGATCAGCTTCGCCCGCGCGCTGGTCGCCGACGCAAAGATCCTTGTGCTCGACGAGGCCACGGCCAGCATCGATTCCTACACCGAGATGCTGATCCAGAAAGCGCTGGCGACGCTGCTCGAAGGCCGTACCGGCCTGGTCATCGCCCACCGCCTGGCAACCGTGCGCGGCGCCGACCGCATCATCGTGCTGCAGAACGGCGAGATCATCGAGAGCGGCAACCACGAGCAGTTGATGAGGAAGAAGGGACTCTACGCGCGCCTCTACAACATGAACTACGCCTCGTTCGACGACATCCCCGATGAGATGCTGGAGGCAACGGTCCCGGCAGGGCAAGCGACGTGAGGTCCTTGCGCGACGTATCCTCTAACTACGCGTAGGCGAGGAAGTCTCTTTGTGGAAGATCGCTCGCGCGGACGAGCTACTCTGGATAGGTCTCGGCGCTCTCCGGCTTCCCTTTGTTGAATAGGATAAAAACCAAAGGGTTGCCGGGCTCGGCCATCGCATCGCTGCGCTGGCCCGTAATCTCTCCGGCCACGCCGCTGCTATACTCCGCAACCACTTCGCCGAAGCTGTTGCGCTGGATGGCCACCTTCTGTCCGGGTTCGACCTTGTCGTTGAGCTTGAGCAGATGTTCCACGATCCCGCCAGCGGTGGCCAGGATCGGAAATGCACTGTCGCCAACGAAGACAGTCACGTCCTTGCCTGTACGGCCCATCGGTCCGGCGACGATGCCGTGATGCTTGAGGACATTCATCGTACCTTCCACGAACAGGGAGATCATCTCGAGGTCCAGCACGCGCGCGGCACCGATCTCCGGCGTAAAGGACGGGATGCCCACGTCCATGAACGCATTGTGCAGGACACCGGGATAGACATGGTTGTCGAAGATCTGGCCGACGGGATAGAGCTCCACCATCGCCTTCACCTCAGGCACATCCATGCCCCCAATATTGAATGCGGTGACTTCGAAGCCGGTTGTTCCGGTGTGGAAGTCGATCGCGAAGTCGGCATTTGGCCGCAGCAGCCGGTTGAACAGGAGCCCGGCGTGCCGGCTGGGCGCGCTGGCGCCGTTCTCGTTGCCGGGCCACTCCCGGTTCATATCGATCAGGTCGATGCCTCTGCCCTGATTGGGCCATCTGCGTTGCATGCCCTCCAGGGCCGGGCGGGATATGTCCGTTACTGCCATCACCGTGCCCGACATCTGCGCCGGATCCAGCTGGTCCACCACCGTCTGGATCGTATGTATGGAACTCATTTCGTCGCCATGCACCCCGCTGACCAGGACGCCGCGCTTGCCCGGCTTTGCTCCCTTGGCGACCGTGACGGACACATACCAATGCTGTCCGGTGGGCATCTCGACCCCCTGGAAATACAGGAAGTGCTTCTGCCCGGGCGCCAGGTCGTTGACGTCGAGCGCGCTGACGACTTTCTTCCCGTCGATCACATCGCCGACATAGACTGTTCCTTGTGAGGCCGGGCCGGCGGCGGGCACAGCCTTGTCCTGCGCATTTGCGGTAGTGGCATTGACGGCGAGAGAGGCCGACATGCCGACCGTGGCTATGGATGCGAGCATGAAGTCTCGACGGTCGAGGCCTTCCTTGTGTCTATCCGGCATGACCAGAAATCCTTGTTTGGAAAACTTCGTTTGATCGAACATGATCAGTCTCACGCGCGCGCGGCAGCCGGGAGTTATGTAACTGTAACGACAGCGAACAATGTCCGCTGCAGCCCCGCCTGGGCGCAGGGCTGATCAGCACCATCGTGACAGATCCGGCAATGCTGGAAACCTCCGCCCTGCAGGCCAAGCGACGTGGGTTCCGTCCGAGCGTTCTGAGCTCCGGCTGTCTTATTCAGTCGCCAAATCGCAGAACACGCTCGCCAGCGCGGAACCGTTGGCGGGCCTCATCGGGCGGTCTGCGAACGGATCAGTTCGTTGACCCGGCTCGCCGCCTCCATCTGCGCCATATGACCGGCATCGGCGAGGACCTCCACCCGCGCGTTCTGCAGCGCTTGCGCCTGCGCGACGGGAATGACGGCGTCCTTGGCGCCCCAGATGACCAGGATAGGGATCTTCAGGGCCGCAAGTTCGTCGACAAGCAGCGTCACCTGCCGGCCATCCCTGTACATGGCTGTCGCCAGACCGCGCAGCGCCTCAGCCACGCCGTCCAGTCGTTTGAACTTCAAGAGATCGTCGACCATCTGTCGGCTGACCAGGTTTTCATCTGCGAACAGATCCTTGAGGACCGGCTTGAGGTCACGGCGGGATTCGGCGGCAACGAAGCCGTCGATATAGCTGGTGTTGATTTCAGAGCCGAACCCAGCCGGGCTGACCAGCGTCAGCGACTTCACAAGACCTTGGTCGCGCAATGCGACGGCACACGCAACCGCACCGCCCATCGAGTGGCCGACGAGATGAACGTTCGCCAGCCCCATCGCCTCCAGGAATTGCTCTACGGCGTCGGCAAGCGCGGCCAGTCCCGGGTTCGGGATCGTCTTGGTCGAGCCTCCGTGACCGGGAAGGTCGAGCGCGAAGACCGGCCTCCCCGCACCGACGGCATCCAGGTTGAAGAGCCAGTTGTTGAGGTCGCCGCCGAAGCCGTGGATGAAGACAATCGGGTCGCCCTCTCCCGCCCGCTCGGCATAACGCAGCCGGCCGCTCTGTGTGTCGGCGAACCGGTAGGCTGGCCCCTGGTCCTCCTCGTCCTCGTCGGCCGCCGGAACATGGAATGCCGCGACATAGGCATCGATGTCGGCGTCGCTCACCTCGCTTGGCGCAAGCACGCCAAGCAGCGCCTTTACCGGGTAGACCTGCCCCACCTCCCCGATCCGTCGGCGCAGCAGGCCGCCATCGGCCGCTTCGACGGCATTGGCGATCTTGTCTGTCTCGACGTCCATGATCTCCTGGCCTGGCCTGATCGTCTGGCCTTCCTCGACGTGCCATGCCGACAAGGTGCCCTCCTGCATCGAAAGCCCCCACTTCGGCATGACGAGCGGCGTAATGTTCGGTTTCATGGTCACCTCACGCCGCCTTTCGCGTTCCGCCGTCGATGGTCTTGCGGACGGCTGCGGCAATCGCTTCGGCCGTCGGCACGTAGATGTCTTCCAGAACTGGAGAAAAGGGTACCGGTGTATGGGGAGCGGTGACCATACGAATGGGAGCCTTAAGGGCGTCGAAGGCCTCCTGCGCGACCGTAGCGGAGATGTCCGCCGCAATGGAGCAGCGTGGATTGGCCTCGTCGACGCAGATCAGCCTTCCGGTGTTCTCGACGCTCTCGATCACCGTGTCCATGTCGATCGGCGAAAGCGTGCGAAGGTCGATGACTTCGCATTCGATGCCTTCCCCTGCGAGCGCCTTCGCCGCATCGACCGAACGGTGGACCGTCTGGCCGTAGGTGACGATCGTGGCATCCTTGCCTTCACGCACCACATTCGCCTCGCCGAACGGGATCGCGTACAACTCCTCCGGTACCTCGCTTTCGTGTCCGTAAAGATTCTTGTGCTCCAGGAAAATGACCGGGTCATTGTCGCGGATCGACTGGATCAGGAGGCCCTTGGCGTCATAGGCATTGGAGGGGCAGACGACCTTCAGGCCCGGGATGTGCGTGAAGATCGGCGTCAGCATCTGGCTGTGCTGCGCCGCGGCCCGGAAGCCCGCGCCGCACATCGCCCGAATAACGACCGGCGTCTCGGCCTTGCCGCCGAACATGTACCGAAACTTGGCCGCCTGGTTGTAGATCTGATCGAGGCAGACGCCCATGAAATCGACGAACATCAGCTCGGCGATCGGCCTCAGTCCACAGGCAGCAGCGCCGATTGCGGCTCCCACATAAGCGCTTTCCGAGAGCGGCGTGTCCATGAGCCGGTCGCCATACTTGGCGTAGAGGCCCTTGGTGACACCGAGCACCCCGCCCCAGGCGTCAGCTTCCCCCGGCGAACCGGTTCCTCCGACGATATCCTCGCCCATCACGATGACGGTCGGGTCGCGGCGCATCTCCTGGTCGATAGCTTCGTTGATCGCGTCCTTGATGCTGAGTTTGCGAGCCATGTTCTCCTCCCTTCGGGATATCGTTGGGAAATGTCAGTAAGCGACGTACACATCCGTCAGCAGATCTCTGGCAGAGGGCAGCGCGGCGGCCTTCGCCTCGGCTACGGCCTCATCGATCAAGCGCGCGACCTCATCGTCGATTTTCTCGAACTCGTTAGCCGACAGGACGCCAGCCTCCCGAACCCTCGCCTGGAAGAATTTGATGCAGTCCTTGTTGGCACGGATGTCCTCCAGCTCGCCCTTCGCTCGGTAGGTCTGCGCATCACCTTCGAAGTGGCCGTGGAAGCGCACCATCTTGCATTCGAGCAGTGACGGACCGCCGCCCTCACGCGCCCGCCTGATGAGCTCGCCCGCTGCTTCGTAGACGGCAAAGAAGTCCGTTCCGTCGACGGTGATGCCGGGAAGACCAAAACCGGTCGCGCGATCGACATAGGAGTCAGAGGCCACGGCCCAGTCGACGGAGGTCGATTCAGCATAGCCGTTGTTCTCCACCACGAAGATCGCGGGCAGGTTCCACACTGCGGCCAGGTTCAGGCTTTCGAGAAACGTCCCCTGGTTGGACGCGCCGTCGCCGACGAACGAAATGCCGACCCCGCCATGGCCGAGCTTCTGGGCGGCAAGTGCCGCACCGCAGATCAGCGGCGCGCCGGCGCCAAGAATGCCGTTGGCGCCCATCATGCCCTTTGAAAGGTCGGCGATATGCATCGAGCCGCCTTTGCCGCGGCAGGCTCCCGTTGTCTTGCCGTATATCTCGGCCATCATCTCCTTCACATCGACGCCCTTGGCGATGCAATGGCCGTGGCCACGGTGCGTCGAGGCGATGCGATCGTTGTCGTTGAGGTGCATCATGATGCCGACGGCAGAGGCCTCCTCCCCCGCGTAGAGATGCACGAAGCCCGGTATGTCGCCGCGGGCGAAGTCGACATGCAGCCTCTCCTCGAACTCGCGGATCGTTCGCATCGTGCGATAAGCCTGAGAGAGCTTCTCCTTGCTCAACGGAAACGGATTGTTGCTCATGAATGTCCTCCCTGCTGACTGATGATTGGCAGTTTCCCGGCCGGTTCCACGAACCAGCCATTCGATGCGGCCTGCGCCATGCAGGCCGACACGTCGATCGTCCGGAAGGCTGCGTCGCGCAGCGTCACGCAGACATCGTCCTTCTCCGAGAAGGTGACCTCGCGCTCACCATCGAGGCAGATGGCGCCCGCCGGCACAGTGAGCCGCGTCGCTGTGTCGACGCCGATCGTCTCGATCCGCTCGATGCCCACCGGCTCTACGAGACCCGGCGCGATCGGCGCCTGAAGGCGGAACGGAGCGGTCTCGGGACGGTCGAAGATCACTCTGCGACCGAATGGCGAGCAGCGTTTGACCGGAGCAAGCAGGCCGACAACCGACGACATTCCGATGCCGCCCGGCTCGCCGAACGTCACGAACAATTCGCGAAACCCGTCCGCCTTCCAGATCGCACGGGAACCGACATAGCGCTCGCGCACGATCGTCACATCGACCAGGGCGATCTCGCGTCGCTCGTTGATGCTGACTTCCAACTGCTTGTTGTCGACGAAGGCGGCGGCCGCAGGCACTAGTCCGCTGACCGCGAGGCCCACAGCGAGCCCGGTGATCGTCGGTTCGCGGGTTTCCGGAAAAGCGTTGTTGGTGCCCGTCGACACACCCGCGATCGGGGTGTTGCCGCATTCGGATACGACCACCCGGTGGGTTCCGTCTCCGCCGAGAACGACGATTGCCGCAACACCCATCCGTCTCATCATACGCGCTGCTGTCGCGCTGTCGGCGGCCTCTCCCGTGACCTTCATCTCGAGGAACTCGAGGTCTGGGAACCGCGCCTCGCCGACATTGGCCGCGCGCACCATCGCGCGTGTGACGTGTCTCCTGATGCCCGCATTCTCCGGCATCATGACAACAGTGCCGACCCCAGCCGCTGCAAGGCCAGCCAGAACACGAAGCACGATATTGGCGCGATCGGTGACCTGCAGGGATCCGGCATGTGCAATGACACGCCGGATATCTCGCGCAGATACCGGATTTGCGATAACGCCGACGACCGGTCCTGCCACTTTGTACTCCCGCAATTGCTTGCAGACAGTCGAGCAAGGGTCGCGCCAAGTCTTTTCTTGGCGTTTTTGTTTATTCTTTCAAAGCCTTCGGTCCAACGACCAATATCATCATAGCACCTTGGCCGATTGCGTGCATCAGGTGTCGCAGCCGGATTGAAAGGACCTGCCAGCAGCCGAAGGCAGAGCCGATGACGAGATACCGGAGAGTCCGACTCGCGTCAGGCTGTTGGCGGGAATGGTACGGGATAGAGGGAAGTGGTGCCCCTGGCCGTCACCACTTCCTGATGCTTTACGGCGTCGGCCTTCCTGCTCCATTTTTCTCCATGTTCTGTCTGAGCAGGTCCTGCATCTTGGGGAGCAGATCATCGACGGGTGGATTGTTCGAGAGGAAGCCGACCTTAAACTGCGGTGGATACTTGATCAGCTCCTTCATGTAGAAGGCCGCCGCGCCGAGCACCGGGACGGCCATCGGAATGTGACGAACGCCGATGCTCACATCTTCTTTGGGATCGGTGTAGAGATTGAAAGCTATGGCACCGCCACTGTCCGTGAATACCGAGCCACTGAACCCGCCCCAATCGCCTCTTTGGACCACCGCGTTTTCAAGTTCTGCGGTCCAGACATATTTGAATTCATCCACGCGAATGGCAGCGAAGTATTGGTTCAAAGCGTATGGACGGCTGCGGCGAGCCGAAAGGCCATCGTCCGCCACAAGGAACGAGGCTTGATCCACGCCGTCGATGTAAGTCGTCTTGGGGAACAGATCGGCAAGTTTGCTGGCTACAAAGGCGGCGACTTACTGTGCCTTGTTTATCGTTTCTTGGGCCTTTTGATGGAGGACCATTTCTTCCGCAGCTTTCAACGGGACCAGCTTGACCGTTAGCTTGTCGATCTTGCCGGTGAAGCGGAATGGCGGCTGGTAGTCGTTGTCGTCCACGCCGGTGCGGGTGTCCACACCGACATCGAAGGTCTCGTAGATCGTCTCGACGAATGGAATGGTATGCGGGATCGTCCTACTGGCGACTTCCTTGCCATCCACCGACAGGACGCCTGTACCGCCTTTGCCGAAACCGGGACCGTCGTACTTGAAATCAAACACGACCGTATGCTTGCCCGGCGTAAGCGCCTCTGGGGCTTCCCATCGGAAGCGTTCCACGTCAAAAAAGTTGTACACGAAGACTGGTTTGCCCTTGAGCAAGTAGAGAGCATGGCCACCGCCGCGCCCGCCGAGCGTGTTGATCATGCCTTCTGCACCTCCCTGCGGAATTTCGACCTCAGCGGTGATGGAGAAAGACTTGCCGGCAATGTCGGGGGCGCTGCTGTAAGGAAGACCAGATGACTCACCCGAGTAGGTGAATACAGTCCGACCCGCTGTCGCGCTCGGTCGCGGCGTAGCTGCGCGAGCGGTGAAGCTGTTATCCAACGGGAACACGCTGTATTTAGCAGCCTCGACCATAAAGAGTTCCTTCATGTCGCGAAGCTTGTCCGGCATCTTGGCGGCGAGGTCGTTGCTCTCCGAGTAATCCTCGGCGAGATTGTAAAGCTCCCAGTTGTAACCGTTGGCGACATCGGGAAACTTGCCGAAGCCCAGATCCCACGGTGGCGAGGGCGGCGTGGTGGCTGCAAGCCAACCGTCTTGGTAAATCGCGCGGTTGCCGACCATCTCGAAATATTGCGTGGTGCGGGTCGATGGGGCATTCGCGTTGGCCTTGTCGAAGGTATAGGCCATGCTGACGCCTTCGATCGGCTTCTGAGCAACGCCGTTGACCATCACCGGCGCCTGAATGCCGGTGGCTTCGAGGATCGTCGGTACGATGTCGATCATGTGATGAAACTGCCTGCGGATGCCGCCGACGTCGTTGATGTGGCCGGGCCATGAAATGGCCATGCCTTGACGGGTACCGCCGAAGTGCGACGCGACCTGCTTGGTCCATTTGAATGGTGTATCAAAGGCCCACGCCCAGCCGACCGCAAAGTGCGGCGTGGTCTGGTCCGAACCCCAAACGTCGTAGAACTTCAACTGCTCCGCGACTGGAATGTTGACACCTTCGATCGCCGCTATCTCGTTCGGAGTGCCGAGGATCGAACCTTCAGCGCTGGTGCCGTTGTCGCCGCTGATATAGATGATGAGTGTGTTGTCGAGCTTGCCCTCGTCTTCGACTTCCTGAATGACCCTGCCGATTTCGTGGTCGGTATAGGCCGTGTAGGCTGCAAAAACGTCCGCCTGACGAATGAAAAGCTTCTTTTCATCGGCACTGAGCGTGTCCCATTTCTGCAGCTTCGCTCCGCCGTATTCGGGCTGGCCGTCCGGCCACGGCGTGAGCTGGGTGTTCGCCGGAATTACCCCGAGCCGTTTCTGGTTGGCGAAGATTGTCTCGCGCAGCTTTTCCCAGCCCTGATCGAACAAGTGCATGTCGCCGATCTTCTTGATCCACTCTGGCGTGGGCTGGTGCGGCGCGTGCGAGCCGCCGGGCACATAGTAGATGAAAAACGGCTTGTCTGGCGCGGCGTTATTCAACCCCCTCATGTAGTTGATCGCATCGTCCGCCATGTCGGTGGTGAGGTTGTAGCCGGGGTGTCCGACCCACGGAAAGACCTGTGTCTGGTCGCGGAAGAGAAACGGCGTCCACTGGTCAGTCTCGCCACCTAGGAAGCCATAGAAGTGATCGAACCCCATGCCGTTCGGCCATTGATCGAATGGCCCGGCCAAACTCATTTGATAGCTGGGAGTGTTATGGTCCTTGCCGATCCACGCCGTCGCGTAGCCGTTCTCCCTCAGGATCGTGCCGATGGTGGCACTCTCCGGCCCGATGACGGAGTCGTACCCAGGGTATCCGGTGGACATTTCGGTGATCACGCCGAAGCCCACCGAGTGATGGTTGCGGCCAGTGATCAGCGCTGCCCGTGTCGGCGAGCAGAGAGCAGTCGAGTGGAACTGCGTGTAGCGCAGTCCGGCGTTCGCGATGCGATCCATTGCAGGAGTTGGGATGACGCCGCCGAAGGTACCCGACACTCCATAGCCCTGATCGTCTGTCATGATCAGGAGCACGTTGGGCGCACCCTTGGGCGGCACCACCTGGGGTGGCCAATACGGTTTCGACTGGCTGGCCTCGAGGTTGATGTCGCCACCGAACTTCGGTGGTGGCGGCGGAAGATATCTTCCATCGATCGTCGTTGTGGCGCTTGGCGAGCCCGGCGTACCGGTGATTGTCTGCGCGTGGACTGTGACGGTGCAAAGCCCGGACGCAATCAGATATGAGAAAAGCAGCCTACGTGAATTCATAGCGCTCTCCTTTGCTTCCTGCGTTAGGATTGCACCTCAGTCACGTCCCCGAATGCGATCCAGCATGAGCCGATGTCGAAGTGCCGCCTATTGTCCTTTGGGGAAGCGATCTTAAGAAAAAACACTTGAAGTACGTGATTGCCTCAAAGCACGCCTGCCCCTTTCAGCAGCAACCAATGTGCTTCAACCCGGTAACGGTCGGCAGCATCGGCCCCGCCGGACCGAGCGCGGCCGACCGGCCTCTCTCAAGGTCTCGCGCGCCGCGTCGTTGGTCGTTCGGATCAACTGCCCGCAACTGATGCAACTGATTTAGTATGGGATTTTCGGGACGGGCCTGCGAAGGTCGCGGAATAGCGCGATCAAGTCGAAGTGTCTCGGTTGGGAGGGTCTATGAGGCAAGGGGGTCAAGCAAAAGGAGAATTGTAATACCAGCTTGAAACCTCTTCGAAATTTTGTGAATAAATCGACAGGCGGCCACGAGACCGAAGATACCGATGGATGACGCGACGGTTTTGGATTTTATGCGCCGGCACGTGGCGGATGAGAACAGCGCGGAGCCGCTCTATCGGCGCATCAAAGCGGCACTCGGAGAGGCAATCGCATCGGCACTGCTGAAGCGCGGTGCAGTGATCCCCAGCGAACGAGTGCTGTGCAAGGAACTTGATGTCTCGCGGGTCACCGTGCGCAAGGCCCTAGACGATCTGGTTGCGGAGGGCCTTCTGCAGCGACGTCACGGCGCCAAGACGGTGGTCTCGTCGCGGCTAGAGAAGTCGCTGGCCACCATGACAAGCTTCTCCGAGGACATGCGCTGGCGCGGTCTTCAACCTGGATGCGTCTGGATTTCAAAACAAATTTCCCGCCCCTCGCCGGCAGAAATGATGGCGCTCGGGCTGTCCCGCGCCGACGGGGTCGCTCGCCTGAAACGCATCCGCACCGCCGACGGCACGCCAATCGCCATCGAAACAGCGGCCGTGCCCGCCCGCTTCCTGCCTCATCCGGAAGAGGTCGGAGATTCCCTCTATGAAGCGCTCGACGCGCGTGGCGCCATGCCGGTTCGAGCCATCCAGCGGATGCAATCGAGCCCGATCAGCGAAGAAGAAGCAGAACTTCTCAATGCTCCCTCGCACATCAGCCTGCTGGTGATGGAACGCCGCTGCTTCCTCGCCGACGGGCAGATCGTCGAGTTCACCGAGACACGCTACCGCGGCGACGTCTACGACTTCGTGATCGAGCTCCATCGATAATACCAGTTACAAACTGGTTGCTAGCTCTTTGTTTCTGCCTAAGATGGCGCTGGACAGCAGGGGTAACCGCGTGGAGTTTGATTTCCGGAAACTCAGGAATGGATTGATCGTGTCCTGCCAGCCCGTAAAAGGCGGGCCGATGGATGAGGCGTCGATTGTTGTCGCCTTCGCGCTTGCGGCTCTTGCCGGCGGGGCCCAAGGCCTGCGCATCGAGTCGGCCGAATATGTGCGCGCTGTGCGGAGCGCGACGGCCGCGCCGATCATCGGGCTCGTCAAGCGCGATCTTGCGGATTCTCCCGTCCGCATCACGCCTTGGATTGACGACGTGAACGCCTTGGCGGAAGCTGGTGCGGACATTATTGCCTACGATGCTACGCTTCGCAAAAGGCCTGTCGCGACCGCCGATCTCATAGCCCGTATTCATTCTCACGGCAAAATAACGATGGCGGACTGTGCGACGATCGACGACGCGCGCGAGGCTCTTGCCGAGGGAGCCGATATCGTCGGCTCTACGCTTGCTGGCTACACCGAAGGACCGGAGCCCACCGAGCCGGATCTGGCCCTGGTTCGCAGCATGCGTCTCCTCACCCCGAACGTGATCGCCGAAGGTTGCATCCGCCTCCCCGGGGATGCCAGGGAGGCACTGGCGGCGGGCGCGCACGCAGTGGTGGTCGGCTCTGCCATTACCCGGCCGGAGCACATTACCTCCTGGTTCCGCACGGAAATGGACCGGCAATATGCCGTGACGGAGTCGGCCGCGCCATGAGTGCGCCCGGCACGACACTGGCGCTCGACATCGGCGGCACGAAAATCCTCGCCGCGCTGGTCGAAGCAAGTGCAGTCGTTGACAGCTTCGAAATGGCAACGCCGCGCGATGGGAATCCAAGCGGCTGGCTGGACACGCTTTCCGGACACACGGCCCACTGGAATGGCCGCTACAGCCGGGCTGGCGTAGCCGTGACGGGCATCATCGATGATGGCTGCTGGTCAGCGCTGAACAAAAAGACACTCGACCTGCCGGATCGATTTCCGCTCACAGCCACCGTTTCTGCCCTTTTCGCCTGTCCGGCTTTTGCCGCCAACGATGCGCAGGCTGCGGCCTGGGGAGAGTATCGCTTCGGCGCCGGAGCGGGGGAGGACATGGTGTTCCTGACAATCTCGACTGGTATCGGCGGCGGCATCATTGCGGGCGGACGCCTGCTGACCGGTATTGCCGGTCATTTCGGCCTCTTCCGTCTGCAGGATTTCGAAGGCTCGGGCGCTGTCGACAGCGCGTTGGAAGATCACATTTCCGGCCATTGGATGGCCGGCATGGCTGCGGCCCACGAGAAAGCAGTCACGGCCCGCTATATATTCGAAACGGCACGCGGCGGCGCGAGCTGGGCTGAAGAGATCATCGCGACATCCGCGCGACGGACCGCCATCCTTTGCCGGAACGTGCAGCTGGCACTGGATCCGTCCCGCATCGTGATCGGCGGCGGGATCGGGCTTGCTCCTGGTTTCCTGGAGCGGATCGAGGCCTGCCTGGAGGATATGCCTGCGAGGCTCCGGCCGAGACTCGTTGCCGCCCGTTTGGGCGACAAGGCCGGCGTCGTAGGCATTGCCGATCTCGCCAACAACCAACCAGAGAATAAAGGGGAAATGATATGAGAACAGCTTTCAAGATGGCAATGCGCCTTCTCGGCTCCGTTTTCGTCGGCGGACTGATGCTGGGCGGCGCCCAGGCTGACGTCACCGTGCTCGGCTGGCCCGGCGGGCCGGAGGAGACTGCGCTCCGTGCCGTCGCCGACGTCTACAACGCCAGGCCGGATGTTGCGGCGGAGAACAAGGTCAAGCTCCTCTTCTTCAACCGTGACGGTTTCTGGGACAAGCTGCAGGCCGATCTTGCGGCAGGTTCCAATGCCTTCGACATCAACCTGCTCGCCACCTATTCCATCGGCCGCTACGCGCCTTTCATGGAGCCGGTGACCCTTTCCGACGGGGCCGGCGAGCTATTCGGCCCGGCAGTGCTCTCAACGATGCAGTTCGACGGCAAGCAGTATGGCGTGCCCACCGACCTCTCGCTGCATTTCATGTATTACCGCAAGGACCTGATCGACGCCTTGATGAGCGACGATGCCGCCAAGGCGCGCTATGCCGAGATTTCTGAGAAGCATCTGGGCAAGGCTCTTCAGCCGAAGAACCCGGACGACTGGACCTGGGACGATTTCGCTGCGACAGCGCTCTATTTCACCAAGTCCGTGAATCCCGACAGCCCGACACGCTACGGCACCGTGCTGCAGCTGAAGAACCTGCTGTTCAACATCATGGTCTGGCAGTCGATACCGCGCTCCTATGGTGGCGACTGGAAGGATGCACAGGGCAATATCACGATCGACTCTGATGCCTTCCGCAAAGGGCTGGAGCTCTACAAGCTGCTCTACGACGCCGGGGCGACGCCGCGCGACTCGCTCTCCTACGAATTCGCTGAAGCCAATGCCGCCTTCGCCTCGGGACAGGTGGCGGCCATGCTGCAATGGAATGCGGCGGCTACCGACCTGACCGATCCGCAGAAGTCGCCCACAGTGGCAGAAGTGACGAAGACGATGGCTCCCCCGGCGGGCCCGGAGGGCCGCAAGACGCATATCCACGGCCTCGGCCTGGGTCTGAACAAGAACGCCCCCAACAAGGAGGGTGCGAAGGCGTTCCTCTCCTGGCTCTCGACCAAGGAGGCAGCTCTCGACTATGCGCGCAACGGCGGGGCGCCGGCGCTTGCCCCGAAAGCCGTGGCTGAGATTGCCGACAAGCGGCCGGATCTGGTGCAGCTTGGCGAATATGCCGGCGCCTACGGCTATGTCATGAATGGCGGCGCCTCGGCCAACGCGCTCGCTATCTATGAGCTGCAAGCCAAGGAATTCACCGGCTACTGGTCGGGCCAGCAAGACATCGATACAGCGCTGGCCAATGTGAAGAAAGGCATGACCGATCTTCTCAAGTAGCAGCAGCAAATCCCCTTGGCGGGTCATCCGCCAAGGGGCCCCTTGCCCGATACGAAACAGGCGCTTTTAAAAACGTGCAGCTCTCCGAACGCACTGAATGGACTCTGCTGGCCACCCCATTGGTGGCCTTTCTGCTTCTGAGCCTCGGCTTCCCGGCGATTGTGAATCTTGTCTATTCCGTTTCAGAGATCAGTTTCGCCACGCTGCGCAGCCCCGTCCTCTCGGGCTTCGGCAATTTCGCGGCCGTGCTGCAGGATCCGGACTTCTGGCGCGCCAACTGGTTTTCGCTGCGTTTCGGTCTGCTGACGGCGCTGCTGGAATGCGGCCTCGGCCTGTTCCTGGCAGTCTTCCTCGCGCCGCTCTTCAAAAACCGAAGCTGGCCTCTCGCCATTCTCATGATGCCCATGATGGTAGCGCCGGCGCTGATGGGCCTCATGTATCGGCTGGTCCTGCACGAATTTGCGGGACCAGTGCCCTATTATCTGTGGCAGTGGTTCGGCGACAGTCCGTCCTTTCTCGGCCCCAATTCGGCTTTCTGGACGCTCATTGCCGTCGAAACGCTGCAATGGACGCCCTTCGCCTTCCTGCTGTTCCACATGGCCTATCATGCGATCCCGGAACACCTGCGCGAAGCAGCCGCCATCGATGGCGCCGGCGCGTTCCAGCGTTTCCGGATGATCGAGCTGCCGCTGATGGTGCCCACACTCGCCGTTGCGCTGCTGATCCGCTTCATCGACGGCTTTCGCGTCTTCGACAATGTCTATGTGCTGACCGGCAGCGGCGCGGGCGGCGCCACGGCGTCGCTGTCGATCTACATCTATGAGGCTTTCTTCAAGCAAGGGACCATCGGCAAGGCGGTGGCAGCGTCCGTCCTGCTCTTTCTCGCCTCTTTTGCCGTGCTCTACGGCCTCAATGCCCTCGCCCGGCGTAAGAGGAAGTGAAGTAACCATGCTCAACCTTGTCCGCTGGATCGTCTTCGCGCTCGCGGCTTTCGCGATGAACTTCCCGGTCATCGTCACGCTGGTGACGTCGTTCAAGAGCGCCCGCGAGCTTTCGACCAATCCCGGCCTTCTGGTCAAAGCGCCAACGCTCGAAAGCTATCTTGCGGTTCTGCAGGTCTCGGAGCGGCTGAACATATTTCTCTATCTCGCCAACAGCTTGATCGCTGCCGCCATCGGGACCGGAATTGCCGTGCTGCTGGCGCTTCCCACCGCCTATGCCATGGTTCGTGGCCGGTTCGGCGAGCGGACTCTGCTCCCCTTGATCGTGAACCTTCGCGCCGTGCCACTCATCATCTTCGCAATTCCGATCTACATGATGTTCCAGTGGCTGAACCTGCTCGACACGCGGCTCGGCCTCGGCCTTGTGCTCGCCGTCGTCAACGTCCCTCTGGTGCTGGTGATCCTGGTGAACGCGATCTCCGACGTACCGGTCGATCTCGACGAGGCGGCCCGGATGGACGGCGCCAGTCGAACGGGCATACTTCTCAGGATCATCGCGCCGGTTTGCCGGCCCGCCATCGCTACGAGCCTGATCTTCGGCTTCATCACTGCCTGGAACGAATTCTTGTTCGGACTGATCCTGACGACATCCAAGGCCGTGCCGGTGACGGTCGGCGCCTCCTTCTTCTTCGCCACCAGCGCGGGCGGCGTGCAATGGGGCGTAGCGGCGGCCGTCATGATGATCGGCGCGCTTCCGCCGATGCTGCTCGGCCTCGTCATGTACCGCAAGATCAGCAGTTCCATGATCGGGGGCGCCGTGAAAGGCTAGCGCATCGGCCGAAAAGTGCGAAGCGGTTTTCGGACGAATCCGATGCGCAAACAAACAGATAGAGTGGCGTGGTGGTTCAATTTGAACGCACGCCGCTCTAGCCCTGAACAACCGGTGGGATCAGAAGGAAGGCTTCTATACCTCCCCTTCCCTTCAGATTGATCCGCCCTCGCGACTCGAAACTGTATCGACCCGCGAGAGCTCTGCGCGCTGCTTCTGAGACCTGGATCCGGCCGGGCAAGCTGTTTGCCTCGAGCCGGCTCGCCACGTTCACCGTGTCGCCCCACACATCATAGATGAACTTGTGGTGACCGATGATTCCCGCAACCACGGGTCCTGTGTGGATGCCAACTCGAATCCGAAGCGGGCTGTCGTGGGTTGTGCCGTTGATTTGCTCCAACACCGTCAGCATGCCGAGCCCGAACTGCGCGATCAGATCCGTGTGGTCGGGCTGCGGCTCCGGGAGTCCTGTCGCCGCCATATAGGCGTCGCCAATCGTCTTGATCTTCTCCACCCCGAGCCGAAGGGCGAGCATATCGAATTGGGAGAACACTCTGTTGAGGCGCTCCACCAGCCGGGATGGTGTGATCAGCGCCGCCGCTGGTGTGAACTCGACAAGGTCGGCGAAAAGAATGGAAACATTCTCGAACCGGTCGGCGATGAGCGTCTCGCCCGCGTTGAGGCGCGCTACGACCGGGCTCGGAAGGATATTGCGCAGTAAGGCCTCCGAGCGCTCCTTCTCGGCTTCGAGTTGGGCCAGATATTCCTGCTCCCTGTCATGCCAGCGCTTGCGATCCAGGCAGGCGTTGATACGGGCGCGCAGCAATATGTGATTGAAAGGTTTCGGCAAATAGTCGTCCGCGCCTGCCTCGATACAGCGGATGACGGCATCCGTCTCGCTGAGCCCCGAAATCATGATGACCGGAATGGAGTGCCATCGTTCATCCGCCTTCAGCCGTTCCAGGACCTCGATGCCGTTCATGTCGGGCATCAGCAGATCGAGCAGGATCAAGTCGAACCGATCCTGCTCCAGGATGGACAATGCTTCCAGACCTGAGCTGGCTCCCACGACCTCATGACCCTCATGCATCAGGCGGCGGTTGAGCAGGTCGCGGTTGGTGCTGTTGTCGTCCACCACGAGTATGCGCCCGGCCTCATTGTGCTTCGGCGAACTTTCGTCCGGGCGGAGCGAATGAAGGAGGCTGACGATAGCTGCCTCGGCTGCAGCAGCCGGTTGGCTTTCGGCGATGTCAGCGCGAGCCGTATCGCCTCGACTGAGATCCACGATTGCGTCGATCCGATTGAGCAGCTGCCGCGCCTCGACCAGCAGCCTTTCGAGATCAGGCCGCAACGCATCTGCGCCGATGGAGCGGTCCAGATCCTCGATCACCATCTCGCTGTAACCGATGATCGCGTTGAGCGACGTGCGCAAATCGTGCCGGAGTTTTGCCTGGAAGCTATCCGGATCGTCCCCGCCTGTTTCCGCGTCTGCCTTGATCTCGAGGATCCGGTCGACGAGGTCGCTGAGCATGCCGGCGGCGATAAGAACCTGGTCGAGATACGGGAGCACGTCGTCGAGCCGAAGGCGCTGTCCCTCCTCGACGATGATTTCCTGGTAACCGAGGATCGCTCGAACCGGCATCACCAGATCCTGCCATATGATGGCAAGGGAGGCGCGCCGCTTGAATTCCGCATCGACCCTGGTGCGCGCCATCAGCCGGTCTTTCTCGCTCCCTAACGCTTTATCTTTTGTCGGCGCATCGGATTTGCCGAAAGCCGCTGCGCAGTTTTCGGTCCGCTGCACTGAACCAACGATCACCGCCGGGCCAGCAGGCGTTGCATTTTCTCCAGGAGCCGTGGCAGCTCGATCGGCTTGGTGTCGTAATCGTCGCATCCCGCAGCCAGCGCCCTCTCCCGGTCCGCCGTCATCGCGTGAGCGGTAAGAGCGATGACAGGGATCGAGCGGGTCTCTGGATTGGCCTTGAGGCGCTGGGCCGCCTCCCATCCGTCAAGGACGGGCAGGCTCATGTCCATGAGCACGAGATCCGGGAGCTCCGTCCCAGTCATTTCCACACCGCTCGCGCCGTCATAGGCGACCAGAACGTCGTAGCCGTGCCGAACCAGCCGTCGGGACAGCATGTCCCTGTTCAGCTCGTTATCCTCGATCAGAAGGATCTTCGCCATGGCAGGCTCTCATCCCCCGCCCCGGCCAGGCGGCACCATCCGGGAGGACGCGACACGCGCGGCATCGACCATGGCACGCACGGTCGCGATGAGTTCTGCGCGACTGTAGGCCCCTTTCTGAAATACGTCCATGGCATGACCACGCAACCACTCGAGCTCGTCCCTGGTCAGATCCTTGGACGTCACGATGACGACGGGAATGTCGCGCCAGGCTGCGGCCTGTCGCACCGCCCGCAAAACCTCGAAGCCATCCACCTCGGGCATCATGAGGTCAAGCAGCATCACAGCCGGCACTGCCCGCGCGAGCTGCTCCAGACCCTCGGCGCCGTTGGCCGCCTCGCGCACCCTCCAGCCCTCCTTGACCAGCATCCGGCGCAGCATCGCGCGCGTCGACTGGTCGTCATCCACTACGAGGACGTCCGGCGCGACCTCCGGGCGCTGGACGCGGGCCAGCAGCCTCAGCAACTCCTTGGGATTGATCGGTTTGGTGAGGTGCTCCGCGGCTCCGAGCGCGAACCCCATGTCACGGTCGTCCAGCACGGTCACCAGGATGACCGGAATATCGCAGAGATCCGTGTCGGTTTTGAGCAACCGCAGGATTTCCCAGCCATCGAATTCCGGATTGACCACGTCGAGGATGATCGCGTCGGGTGTACCCTCCCGCGCCAGCCGCAAACCATCCGCGCCACCGCCGGCCGTGATCACCCGATAGCCCTCCTGGGTCAGCGGCCCGGCAAGCGATTTGGTTGCTTCACGCCCATCCTCCACCACCAGCACAGTGCCGACGACACGGTGCTCCCAAACCGGCTGCGGCGCCGCGAGGGCAGTATCGGAATCGATATCCGGAACGGTAACCTTGAACGTCGAGCCTTCGCCGAATGTGCTGTCCACGGTTACGTCGCCGCCGAGCATGCGGCAGAAATGCCGGGTAATCGCCAGCCCTAGTCCTGTCCCGCCATATTTCCGGGTCGTAGACGCATCCGCCTGGCTGAACGGCCGAAACAGCCCGGTCAGCTGGTCCGGTGTCATCCCGATCCCCTTGTCCGTGACCTCGAACTCTACTCCGTCGCCGCCGCTCAGACCCCTCCGCCTTGCCGTGAGCGTTATCCGCCCCTTGGTCGTGAACTTCGCGGCGTTGCTGAGCAGGTTGAGCAGGATTTGCCGAACCTTGATTGGGTCAGAACGCAGCATCCCAAGCTGCGCCTCGCAATTCACCGTCAAAGCGTTGCCGTTCTTCGCTATCAGAGGTTCGACGGTGGCTCCTACCTCATCGAGCAGGGCGACTACGTCGAAGCTCTCCAGGAACACGTCCATCTTGCCTGCCTCGATCTTCGACAGGTCGAGTATGTCGTTGATCAGGCCGAGCAGGTTCCTGCCCGCGCCGCGTATCTTTTCGAGATCGGGCCTAAGCTCGGACGGCACCAGATCCTCAGACTCTTCGAGGAGGATCTCGCTGTAGCCGATAATCGCGTTCAGTGGCGTTCTGAGCTCGTGGCTCATGCTGGCGAGGAAGTCCGATTTCGCCTTGCTTGCCCTGATGGCCTCGTCACGAGCGGCGGCAAGCTCGGTGGTGCGCTGACCTACAAGCTCTTCCAGACGATTGTTGAGCTGTTGCAGACGGACGTTCGCGTCGTAAATCTCGCGCGTCTTCTCCTCGGCAATCGCCTCCGCAGCCTTTCGCGCCTGTCTCTCCCGTTCCAGGCGACGCTCTAGTTGCTCGATACTACTCACGCCGAGCGTCTCGTTGGGTGACGACGAACCGTGCCGCTGTCCCCGCACCGGCGGAAAGGTCTTCAATCTGGAGATCGGCGTTCTCGCCGAAATGAGCGAGGCAGCCGCGGATCAAGCCCTCTGCAAGGGGCGCGAACGGTCGAGTGGACTGATATGTGAGACGCAGGTGTCCGGGTTCGGACGCATCACAGCTGAAACTGGGCAGCTCGGCCTCGGGGTAGAGCTTGCGCACCTCCACATGTATGTAGCTCTCTACATTTTCGAGAAAACTGAAGGACGAATTCGTTCCTTCAAAGTATCTTGGATACAACACGGAAAATCTACCGAATAGATGCTCGCCGAATACCTTCATTAATTCGGAAGTTGGAATGCCCGTTTCCTTGCTGAGACAGGATACAAGCCTTATCATCTCCGCGTGGTCGTATGTGCCGACCGACGTGTAGACTCCCCCGGAGGCAAGTTTAGCCCCATCAACGATGCGGTCGACGATTTCGGGCGAGAACTTTTCCTCGACCATCTCGAGGAACTCTGTGAAGACAATTCCCTTCATGGTCTGATCGTCCTCTGCTCTGCAGAATCGACATCATCCCTTCAGGTCCCGTAGTGACCGGGGGCCTTGCCATCGCCCGATGGGCAGAATGCCACCGATTATCTTCCGTTGGAAGGGCAAGTAACTGCTGCGCTGCGACACTGATCGAATAACCGGCTCAGCACACGCCTCAGACGGCAGAGGTTCCTCCTTCCAGAATCCTCCAGTCGAATTCGCGTGCCCAATCAGCGAAACTGTGCCAGCGGACCTCCGGAAATTCGCGATGCAACGCGGCGATATCGGCATCGTAACCGCAGCGGTCGAACCATTCGAACATGCGCGCGGCATCCTCGCTTTGCCGGCGAGCCGCAGCGATCGGGATTTCCTGATAGTTGATCGTCCGGCCGATGGCTTGTGACAGGATCTTCGCTTGCTCCTCGCCCGACAATTCGTCCCCGGCGATATCGAAGCGTTTTCCGAAGACCTGATCGCGCCGCTCTACGAGCGCGGTGACGAAGGCCCCGATGTCCGCCAGGCCTATCAGCTGGAGGACGCGCCTCGGCGGCAGTGCAAAGGCGTATGTGCCCTGGCGCAGGGCGCCGATCGACCATGCCGCGACGATGTTCTCCATGAAGGCGACCGGCGCGCTGATCGTATAGGGGATGCCAAGGCCGGTGATGTGCTCCTCGACGAGATATTTGCTTTCGAAATGCGGGATGCCCGTCTTCTTGTTGGCGTCGCCGACGGACGAGTAGATCAGATGCCCGACGCCGGCGGACTTCGCCGCATCGGCGGCAATGATCCCCTGACTGGTCTCGGCCTCGCAGCCGGCTTCATAGCTGTTGCCCATCAGGAACATGGTATCGACGCCGGCTGCAGCCCTGATAATGGAGGCTGCGTCACCGAGATCGCCGACCACGACTTGGGCGCCGGCCGACGCCAGGTGCCGTGCAGCGGTGCTCTCCGGCTTGCGGGTGAGCGCCTTGACGACATGTCCCTTGGACAGCAATGCCTGCGCTACTGCTCCTCCTTGCTGGCCGGTAGCGCCGGTAACCAGAACGCTTCGTTTTGTGCTCATGCCTTTGCTCCTTGTTTCCGATGAAGCAAAGTTAGGGACTGCAGCATTGATCCATAATGAGCTATAATTGGGAAACATCGTCCCGAAAACCGGCACAATGTTCGATCTCAACGATATCATGGTGTTCGCTCGTGTCGTTGAGGCCGGCAGTTTCACGGCCGCCGCACGCCTGCTCGGCATTCCCAAAACGACGGTTAGCCGCCGCGTTGCCGCGCTCGAGCGGGAGGTTGGTGTGCGACTGCTGCAGCGCACGACGCGCAGCCTCAGCGTAACGGATGCAGGACGTCTCTATTACGACCAGAGCAGCCAGGCGCTGCGGACGATCGAAGATGCGAATCTACAGCTCGCGCAAGCAAGCGCCGAGCCCTGGGGCACCATTCGCATTTCGGCTCCTGTCGGCTTTGGCGGTTACTTCCTGACGACCACCGTGTTCGATTTTCTTGCGGTCTACCCGAAAACCAAGGTCGAGCTGCGCCTCACGGATGACAGGCTCAATCTGGTCGAGAACGGAATCGATCTCGCTTTCCGCACCGGAATCCTTCCCGACTCCACCCTGATCGCCCGCAAGCTCGGCTCCACGCACAGGATCTTGTGTGCCAGCCCGGACTAATCTTGCGCGGTATGGCGTCCCGGAAGGGCCGGCGCACCTCGCTCGTCATCGCTGCGTCATCGCGGGCCCGTCGGCCACTGGCGTTCAGTGGGTACTGGACGGGCCGCATGGCCAGGAAACGGTGATTGTCTCTGGACGCTTTGCCGCAAACGAGATGCAAGCCGTGATTGCCGCCGCGATCGCCGGTTACGGCATCGCCCAATTGCCTTATCGCACCGCGGAGGCGTCTATCCGGGAGGGACAGTTGCACCGCATTCTATGCGACTATACGACGCCGGTAGGAGGCCTTTATGCCGTATATCCAAGCAGCCGGCATCTTTCGCCCCTGGTCAAGGTGTTCATCGATCTTGCAACCGAGCGATTAAGCGGCGCAGGACATTCCATGGAGCGGGCAACCATCGACCAGCTTGGCTGAGCCTGTTTATTCCAACTCGATGAAATCCACCTGCCTGTCTGCAAGTCGATAGAATCCGTTCTGTGGGACGGGCAGCTCCAGCATTGCTCGCCGGGACAGCCCCATATAGAGGCCGCGCAATATTCTCCCCAACAGCCCGTGAGAGATTGCGATTGTTGGCTGGGAAATATCAGCAAGCCATCCTTTCGCGCGATCGCAAACGTCGTCAAAAGTTTCACCATCGGGCGATCGGAAATACCAATCGAAGCCGTCCGCTCCTTGCAGGGCGCCGGGATATTCCATGTCGATTTCGAAATGCGTCATGCCGTCCCAGGAGCCAAGCGTTACCTCCATGAGACGAGCCTCATCCTTGGACGGCAGTTGAATTGAGCGTGTAATACGCTCGGCCGTCTGCTGTGCCCGTCCCAGAGGGCTCACCTGCACCTCGAATTGCGATTCAATCCCCAAGATTTTGCGCGCCAGAAGCCTTCCGAGTTGATCGGCTTGTTCGATTCCGCGCAGGGTCAGGGGCGAGTCCATCTGTCCTTGAAAACGGCCGGCTGTATTCCAGACCGTCTCCCCATGGCGAAGCAGATAGATCATTTGGTCAAGCCCTCAGCCGAACACCATCTCCGCAATGGAAAGCCAGAACGCGCAGCTGATCACCGCGAAAGCCGTCGAGATGGTCATCTGGTTCGAGGTGAGCGCCTGGCCGGTGCCGAGCTGAACCGCGATCAAATAGGTGTTGATGCCTGCTGGCAGCGCGGCGGTGGCGACGGCCACCTTGGCCGAAAGCGGAGGGAGGCCGAACAGCCAGGCGAAGCCGAGCGTCGCCGCCGGCATCAGGAAAAGCTTCAGTAGCGACAGGACGACCGCAAGCTGCACGTTTCCAGAAATGCCGAACCTGCGCAGCCCGAGCCCGACCGCAAACAGCGCCAGCGGTCCGGCAATGCCGGCAAGTGAGTCGACGAAGCGCACGGCAAGATGTGGGAGCGGCAGGCCCGTGAAGCGCCAGGCGAGCCCGAACAATATGCCGATGATCAGTGGGTTGGCGAGGATCTTGCGCAAGAAGCCGGAGAGCAGCACCAGCGGCGGGTCCAGCTTTCCGCTTTCGCGCCCGAACAGCTCGAACAGGATGACGGAAGCCATCATCATGGTCGGCAGGTGGATCGAGACGATCAGCGAGAGGACATTGATGCCGTCCTGCCCATAGACACCGAGGACGAAAGGTATTCCGACCAGCACGGTATTCGAAAATGCCGCAGCCACCCCGCCGACGATGCCGGCTGCACGATCGCGTCCGAAAATCCGTGTGGTCACCAGGTGTCCCACGGCCCAGGCGACGATCACCGCCGAGAAATAGGCTGCCCACAGCCGCCAGGGTGCGGCGCCGTGGAAATCCGCGTCGACCATCGTGCGGAAGAGAAGCAGCGGAACGGCCACGCCGACGGCGAATTGCGAGAGCGCTTCGCCGATCTCCGCTTTCAGATAGCCGCTCCAGCCGGCGACGTAGCCGACCGCGATGAGCCCGAATACGAGGAGAACCGTTTCTGTGAGCGGAGACATTGTCGCCTGATATGCGAGCCCGCCACGGCCGGCAATCCTCGCCCGGCGATCCCCTCCCCGCTCGCATCCGGCAACGAGTGCCCGATCTGAGAGCGCCTGCTTGTTTTTCTTGCCGCTTTCCCATCCCTATATGCCGCGCTTCGGGGCATGATCCCGAAAAGTTCCAGACTTTTCGGGCAAGAGCATGCGGAATAACAAGGCGTTAGAGCAGAATGGCTCTGCTGCGATTCATCCTGCTCTAAGGGAGGGTTGATGCTCCGTATTCTTTTGATCGTCGCTGCGGCGCTTCTGTGTTCGCCGGCCACGGCCACCGAGGCCGGTTGGGCGCTGCTGCGCGAGGGCGGATACGTAGTGCTCCTTCGCCACGCAATGGCCGGTGGGGGGAGCGACCCTGCCAATGTCAACGTCGACAACTGCTCCACCCAGCGCAACTTGACCGAGAGAGGCCGCCAGCAGGCCGATCGGCTCGGCGTGCTCCTTTCTGTCCGGGCAGCCCCAACCGAGAAGGTCCTGTCGAGCCGCTACTGCCGTTGCCTGGAGACCGCCCAGTATGCCTTTGACGACATGAAGCCCGAGACTTTCGAAGCGCTCGACCCCCTGCCCGCCGACCCAAAGCTGGCGTCTGCACAGGAGGCCGAGATCGTCGAGCGTGTGAAATCCTTCTCGGGCTCAGGCAACCTCGTGATGATCACCCACAAGGAGAACATCGAGGCGTTGACGGGCGTGTCGCCCCGCGAGGGCGAGGCGGTGATCGTCCGCGCCGACGGCGACAAGTTGCGCGTTCTGGGGCGGGTCATCTTCGATTGAAGGCCTGCCCAGCTGCTGAGGCGTGTAGGATAGTCGCGACATCCGCCGCTGACGCCCGGTCCTGGCCTGTTCTGGAAAACTTTGCCGGCGATTCGCCCGTCAGCTTTGCCGCCGCGGGTGCATGTCCGCGCGACCGGGCAGTTACACGTCCCTCGCCGTCAGCAGGTTAGCGTCGCGCGCGAGCCGCCAGCGGCCGTCCGGCTCCTTGCGCATGATGGTCAGCGCATAGCCCGACCGCCGCGCGGGTGTGCCGCCGGGCGCCGTCGCCGTCATGTCGATATGGCTGCGAAAATACGCCCAGTCGCCGAAGATCTGGATTTCCTGGATGTCGCTCTTGCTCTCGATGAGGACGCCCTTCATGCCGTTGAAGGCGGCCGCGAAGACCTTCTTGCCGAACGGTTCGGCTCCTGGAACCAGGAAGATTGCATCGTCCGTCATTAGGTCGAGCACGGTCTGCAGGTCGCCCGAGTGGCTCGCTTCGAACCAGGTTTTGACCAATTCGCGGATAGCCCGCTCGTCATCGGTCATGTCGAAACTCTCCTGTCGATACCCGAAAAGCTGCTGTCGATATAGGGCGAGAGCCTCGCCTTGTCCGAACATTCGCCCTTTTCCTGCCCCAAAAAACCGACTAGAGAGCCCAATCCAACCAGGCCCAACCAGGCATCGAGGTACAAGTGTCAACGACTTTCGACAAGGTTGCGAAGATCATCGCCGATACGAGCGAGATCGACCGCGACACGATCACACCGGAAAGCCACACCATCGACGATCTCGGCATAGATAGCCTCGACTTCCTCGACATCGTGTTCGCCATCGACAAGGAATTTGGCATCAAGGTCCCGTTGGAGAAGTGGACGCAGAACGTCAATGACGGCAAGGTCTCGACGGAGGAGTACTTCCTTATGAAGAACCTCTGCGCCAAGATCGACGAGCTGGTGGCAGCCAAGGCCGCCGCTTCCGGATCGCCAGCCGGGGCATGAGCCCGCGCGACGTCGTCATCACAGGCATCGGCCTCGTTTCCGCACTGGGTGAAGGGAACGAGGCTCACTGGCGCAAGCTCACCGCTGCGCAGCCGGAGCCGGTGGTGGACCAGGAGCGTTTCCCGCCCTACAGCATCCATCCCCTGCCAGAGATCGATTGGGGTTTGCAGATCCCCAAGCGCGGCGACCAGCGCCAGATGGAAACCTGGCAGCGGCTCGGCACCTACGCGGCTGGCCTTGCGCTCGATGATGCCGGCATGAAGGGCGATGACGCGCTCTGCTCGACCATGGACATGGTGATCGCCGCTGCCGGGGGAGAACGCGACGAAGCGGTAGATACCGCAATTCTGAGTGCCTCCCGAAGCCGCCCGGATGTCGGCGTGCTGCTGAACGAAAAGCTGACGACCGAGCTCAGGCCGACGCTGTTCCTGGCGCAGCTCTCCAACCTGCTCGCCGGCAATATCTCCATCGTCCACAAGGTTACCGGCTCATCGCGCACCTTCATGGGGGAGGAAGGATCCGGCGTATCGGCCATCGATACGGCAGCTGCCCGCATTCGCTCCGGCCAATCCACGCACGCCCTCGTAGGCGCTGCCCTCAACTCCGATCACCCCGATACGTTGCTCAGCTACGAGCTCGGCGGCTACCTCCATCGTGGCTCCTGGCGGCCCGTTTGGGACCGCGCAGGTTCCGAGGGCGGCGGCGTCGTCAGCGGTTCAGGTTCGGCCTTCCTTGTGCTCGAGTCGCGCGAGCATGCCGAGAAGCGCGGCGTAGCCGTTTATGCGAAGCTTGCCGCTGTCGCGTCCGACAATGCCGGGCGCAAGGACGGGTTGGCCGATGCGGTCGAGACATTGCTGCGCAAGGTCGATCCGGATGGTCGAAGCCAGCTTGCCGTTTCCGGCGCTTCCGGTGCGCATCAAGCGACGAAAGCGGAACGTGAAGCGCTCGAACTCTTCAATCTGCCGGTCCGCGCTTTCTCGACACTCACCGGCCATATCAAGGAAGCACAGTTTCCCTTCGCCGTTGCCCTTGCGGCATTGGCAATCAAACACGGCAGCGCCTATCCTCCATTCGACCGGCAGTCCGAAAAGGACTTCGCAGGCAATCCGCAGGCGGTGCTTGCGACGGCCATCGGCTTTTATCGTTACGAAGGCGCCGCACTCGTTACAAAGGCCTGAGAGGCGAAGATCATGACGAAAACCACCGATCACCTCGGCAGGCCCGTGGTCGCCGTCACCGGCATCGGCGTCATCACCTCGCTCGGCGTCGGCAGGAAGGACAATTGGGAGGCTCTCACCTCCGGCCGCTCGGGCATTCGCGGCATCAGCCGATTTCCGATCGACCATCTCAACACGCGCATCGCCGGCATGGTGGATTTCCTGAAATCCAGCGGCAGCGGCGCCAGCGCGCTGACTTACGAGCTCGCCGAGACCACCGCCCTTGAAGCGATCGGACAGAGCGGGCTGAGCGACAGCGATTTCGGTGGGCCGCTCTTCTTGGCCGCACCGCCTGTCGAGCTCAGCTGGAAGTCGCGCCTCGGGCTATACGCATCGGCCGACGAAGCGGAGGGTTACCAGCGGCTGCTTTCAGTCGCGAGCCGGCAGAACAATTCCGGGATATTCGAGACTGTCCAGTTCGGCATGATCGCCGGGCATTTGTCGGACCGGCTCGGCACACGCGGCCTGCCGATCACGCTCTCTACAGCCTGCGCCTCCGGCGCGACCGCCATCCAGCTCGGCGTCGAGGCGATCCGCCGCGGCGAGTGCGACAGGGCGATAGCGATCGGCGCCGACGGCTCGGCGACGGAGGAGGCAGTGATCCGCTTCTCGCTTCTCTCGGCGCTTTCCACGCAAAACGATCTGCCCGAAAAGGCCTCGAAGCCCTTCTCCAAGGATCGGGACGGCTTCGTGCTCGCCGAAGGTGCGGGAGCACTGGTACTGGAATCGTTGGAATCCGCCAAGGCACGCGGCGCAACGGTGCTCGGCATCATGAGCGGCTGCGGCGAGCGGGCCGATGATTTCCATCGCACCCGCTCCAAGCCGGACGGTTCGCCGGCGATCGCCGCCGTGCGGGCGGCGCTGGCAGACGCCGGCATCGGCGAGGACGGCATCGACTACATAAACGCGCACGGCACATCGACCCCGGAAAACGACAAGATGGAGCACCTGTCGCTGTCAACCGTGTTCGGCGAGCGCATCAAGAAGATCCCGATCTCGTCGAACAAGTCGATGATCGGACACACGCTTTCGGCGGCCGGCGCGGTCGAGGCAGCCTTTTCGCTGATGACCATCAACGAGGGCGTGATCCCGCCGACCATCAACTACGACAATCCAGACCCGGCGATCGACCTCGACGTGGTGCCGAACGTCAAGCGCAGCGCGGATGTCGGCGTCGTGCTCTCCAATTCCTTTGGTTTCGGCGGCCAGAACGCCTGCCTCGTCATGGCACGCGAGCCGCGATAGTTCTTAGTAGTGTTGATCTTTTAGACGGCGCTAAAGTGATCGTTATCTAAGCAGATACTGGTAGCGTCACCCTCTCCTTCGCGTTGCTCAGAATTTTGCTTGTCCTGGACTATCCAAATGGTTCCGGGCATATGCTAAACATATGCACGATGGGTGGGGGACATACTATCGATGAAAGTAAAGTCATTTCTTTTTGCCGCTCTTGCGGCAGGATTGATCGTTGAGGCAGCCGGCGCAGCCAAGATGTATGAGTTCTACATCCAGGACTTCAAGCTCAAGGACGGTGTCGCCCATGTGGTCGTCAAAGCGGTGAATCAAAGCGGCAAATTTGCCTCGGGTCTCGCCATCCGTTGCGAATTCAAGGATCAGAGCGGGAAAACTCTGGACGTTGGCTGGCGCCGCAATCTGATTGTTGCTGCTGGAAAGAGCGAGACATTCACGCTCTTGTCCAAGAAGAATATGGAGAAGGCGCGATCCGTGAAGTGTTCCGCTCTGCAGTATGGATACTAGCGCATCGGGCCGAAGGACCGCGTCAGCGAAAAGTGCGTAGCGGCTTTCGAACGAATCCGATACGCAAACAAACAGTTAGAGCGGCTTGCTGATCCATATTGATGGCACGCCGCGCTAATGCGGCCGCTCGCGGCGCGACCGCGCGATTGACGCCTCTTGCGCAGAATGGCATTTGGCCAGCTTGAAGAGTCGGCTCGACGGGGAGGCCGCTGCCGTGGCGCGCTCCGACACTCTTCCAGCACCCTTTGCGGCCAAAGGGATAAAATAGTCAGGGGCCCTCCCATGCCGGCTCCTGTCGCGCGGTGCAAGGTAGATCAATGCGCGCACTACAACTCGTCGACGATAGGCGGCTCGAGGCTGTCGACCTGCCGCCCCCGCCGCCGCCCGCACATGGCGAGGTGACGCTGAGGATCAAGGCCGTCGCGCTGAACCACATTGACGTATGGGGCTGGCGCGGCATGGCCTTTGCCAAGCGCAAGATGCCGCTGGTCATTGGCGCTGAGGCTTCCGGCGAGGTCGACGCGGTCGGCCCCTCGGTTGCAGGGCTTGTTCCAGGCCAGTTGGTCTCGATCTACGGCGCACGCACCTGCGGGCTCTGCCGCGCCTGCCGCGAGAAGCGCGACAACCTTTGCGAGAACGTCTCTGGCGTGCACGGCTTCCATCTCGACGGCTTCGCGCAGGAAAAGATCAATATACCCGCGAGGCTCCTGGTCCCTGCCCCGCCCGGGGTCGATGGGATCGGCGCTGCCGTGGTCCCGGTGACCTTCGGCACGGTCGAGCACATGCTGTTCGACAATGCCAGGCTGGAGCCGGGCGAGACGATCCTGGTGCATGCCGGAGGGTCCGGCATCGGCACCGCGGCCATCCAGCTTGCCAAGCGGATCGGCTGCACCGTGATCACCACGGTCGGCTCTAACGACAAGGTCGAAAAGGCGAAGGCGCTCGGCGCCGACCACGTCATCAACTATCGTGAGGACCGCTTCGAAGGCGTGGTGCGCAAGCTGACCAGGAAGAAGGGCGTCGATGTGGTCTTCGAGCATGTCGGTGCCGACACTTTTGCCGGCTCCATGCTCTGCCTGAGGCGCGGCGGCCGGCTGGTCACCTGCGGCTCCACTTCGGGCGTGTCGACCGAGATCAACCTGATGCAGCTCTTCCAGCAGCAGCTAAAGCTGCTCGGCTCATTCGGCTGCCGCATGGAGAACATGGCGGATGCGCTGCAAAAGATGGCTGCCGGCCAGGTGAAACCCGTGATCGACACGGAGGTCGGCTTCGAGGACATCGGGCGCGCCTTGCAGCGCATGGAAGGCCGCGACGTGTTCGGCAAGATCGTGCTCAGAATGGTCTGATCCGGGATGCGGTCGCTCCGACAGGGCTGCTTGGTATAGGGATGAGGGCGCAGCTTTTTCGCGCGGCCGGCCGGCGCTTGCGCATGGCCAACTACTGGCTCATCGCACAGGCCGCGAAGGCCGCGATCTTTATCCTTCGGCTGCTGCCGATGGACGCAGCGCTCAACTTCGCCGACCGCACGGCGCGCCGGCTCGGGCCCCTTTTCGGCCGCCATCGCGTCGCGCTCGATAATCTCCGGAGCGCCTTTCCCGACAAGAGCGAGGCAGAGATACGCGCAATCGCCCTCGACATGTGGGGCAACATGGCGCGGCTCGGCGCCGAATACATCTATCTCGACCGGCTGTTCGACTATGATCCGGCACGCCCGGACACCGGCCGGATAGTGGCGCGCGGCACCGATATCTACGAGCGCCTCGCCGGGGAGAAGAAGGCGCACATCTTCTTCACTGCTCATCTCGGCAATTTCGAGCTGATCCCGGTCGGGGCCGAAACCTTCGGGCTCCACACCACGGCATTGTTTCGGCCGCCGAACAACCCCTATATTGCCGAGTACATATTTTCGACCCGAAGCACCGCGATGGGCAAGCTGCTCGCCTCGCGCCGGGGCGCAGCGATCGAGCTTGCCCGCATCCTCGAAAGTGGCGGCAATATCGGGGCGCTCGTCGACCAGAAGTTCCAATACGGCCTGCGGACCACCTTCTTCGGCCGGCCCTGCGAGACAAGCCCGCTTCTGCCCAAGCTTGCCCGGCAGTTCGACTGCGATGTTTATCCCGCGCGCAGCACACGACTGCCTGGCAACCGCTTCCTGCTCGAAATCGAAGAAAAGCTCACGCTGCCGCGTGATGCCGAAGGCAAAGTCGACGTGCTCACCACGGCGCAACTCATGAACGACGTTGTCGAGCGCTGGGTGCGCGAAGCGCCTGGCCAGTGGATGTGGTTCCACAAACGCTGGAAGCTCTCCCCGCCCCGCAAGGGCCGCAGAGCCGGCAAGGCGACGCAGGCCTGACCGAGGCGTTCATCTTCGCGACCGTCGTCTGTCTGATTGCCGCAGCCGCCTCTTGGTCACGCGGTGCCAAGTACGTCCATAACGATGGAGTTTGACGCTCACCCACGCGGTTGTTTCACGTAGGCAATATAACCGCGAACGTCGGCGGCAGGTTCGGCATATGCATCGCCCAGCGTCTCTTCCATCGCCGCCATGTAGGTCTTCGCCCAGTCCGGCAGCGGATAGTCGATCACCGCGAGAAATTCGAGCGTCGCGGCCAGCCTGATATCGGCAATGGACGGTCTGTCGCCGCCGATGAAGGGCTTGCCGTCCATGTAGAATTTGTGGAAGACCTCGAGCGGCTCCGCGAGCGCCTCCACGGCCGCCATCCGGGCCTTCTCTTTCGTTTCCGCGTCGGCATCACTGTACCCCACCTCGCCGGCATACTGACCGAAGTTGAGAGCCGGGTAGGTCGCCCGTGCGAGGTACGGATAGAGCGTGCCGATCAGGTAGAACATGGCACTGTCGATCATCGCCCGCCTGGCCGGGTCTTTCGGGTAGAATTGCTCCAGCCCGTGCTTATTGCAGAGATACTGCATGATGGCGCAGCTTTCCCACAAAGCGCCTTTCGGCAGGTCCTCCGATTCGATCATCGGCGTCAGATGCGAAGGGCATCTTGCCGAATACTCGGCCGAACGCGTCTGGCCGAAGACATCGCGTTCGCTAAAATCGACGCCTGCGGCGCGCAAGAAGACCCGTGCAGTCATGTTGTTGACGCTGGGCTTGATAACATTGAGCGTAATTTCGGTCATGTGCGGTCCTCCCATCGGCCGTTGCGATCAGTACGGGTTCTTCGGCGCACGATCCTCGGAAAGCGAGGGTCGGCTTCGTTCGGTCAGCGTCTCGATGGCATCGGCCAGATGCGCCTCGGCGATTGCGTAGTCGCCG
The DNA here is from genome assembly GCF_033542235.1 of Mesorhizobium sp. BAC0120. Classification (NCBI taxonomy): domain Bacteria; kingdom Pseudomonadati; phylum Pseudomonadota; class Alphaproteobacteria; order Hyphomicrobiales; family Phyllobacteriaceae; genus Mesorhizobium; species Mesorhizobium sp. BAC0120. The sequence continues at coordinate 325,829 of NZ_JAWRCU010000001.1, forward strand.
CGCGCAAGCCTGATCCTGTGCGCCTCCGTCAGCACGTCGACGTGGCTGAAGCCCGCCGGCGGCTCGAAGCGGTACGAGGCCAACTCGACCAGCAGGCCGAGCGGGTCCTCGAAATAGACGGAATCCATGAAGCCGCGGTCCTTTACGCCGCTGTGCTTGATCCCTCGTTCATCCAGGCGCGCCACGGCCTGCTGGAAGGTCGCGCGCGAGACCGCAAACGCAATGTGGTGCACTGAGCCGATATCGGTCGACGTGCGACTTGGATCGGGTTTGCGGGTCTCGTCGGTAAAGATCGTTATGAGGCGGCCATCGCCCGGATCGAAATAGAGATGGCTCTCGGTCGCCTTGTCCAGGTTGGGCTGCTCGAACACGAAAGGCATGCCGAGCACACCCTCCCAGAAATCGATCGACGTCTGCCGGTCGGCACCGACCAGCGTGATGTGGTGGACTCCCTGCGACTGAAGTTTTCGCATCGCTGTTCCTCCCTTGTTCAAGCGCCATGCCGCACAAGCTTCGACTTGTATTCGCTGCGCTCGAGCGTGCCCCATGGCACCAGCTCGACCCGCGTGGTGACAACCAGCGCGTCTCTGAGACGCGTCTGAATTCTTTCGGCGAGCCGCAGGTTGCCCTCGCGGCCTCGGGCGAGCTCCACCGAAACCGGCAGAGGCGGCTCCTGCCTGACGCCTGCGGCCGGCGGTCGTATCAGGATACGCCCGCTGACCGCCGGGGCAAATTCATTCACAAGCTCCCGGATCGCCGAGGGAAAGATATTCACGCCACGCACGATCAGCATATCGTCGGTGCGGCCGATGCAACGCAGCCTCGGTGCAGTTCGCCCGCATCTGCAGGGCGACGTCCAAACTTCGACATGGTCGCGTGTGCGGAGCCTCAGCAGCGGTGCCGCCTCGTGCCGAAGATGGGTAAGCACGAGCTCGCCCCTGGCGCCGTCTTCCATCGCGATCGGCTCGCCGTTCTCGGGATCGATCAGCTCGGCATGGACGAAGCCGCGGGCACCCAGATGCATGCCGCATTGCTCCTCGCATTCGCCCCAAAGCGATACGCCTATGTCACCGATGCCCATCGCTTCGGTGACCTTGGCGCCCCAGGATTCCTCCAGACGCGCCCGCATGGCCGGCTCTCCGCCGCCCGGTTCGCCCGCGACAAGCAGCCGCCGGACACTCGAACCTTTCAGGTCGAAATTGCGGTCGGCCGCCCATTCCGCCAAATAGGCAGCATAGGAGGGTGTCATCACGGCGGCTGAGGGTTTCAGGAGGCGGATCGCCGTCATCAGCCGCTCGGTATTCCCCGTGCCGACCGGAATGTGGCACATGCCAAGTCGATCGAAAGCGCCAAGCGCGGCGCCGGCAACGAACGGGCCGGCATTGTAGGTCGAAATGATGGCCTCGCCCGGCTTGATGCCGGACGCCGAATAGCTGCGGGAGGATCCCGTCACCCAATTGTCCAGGTCGCCCGCCGTCAGCGGAATGTAGCTGGGCGTCCCGGTCGTTCCGCTCGTGGAGAAGATACGTATGATCCGATCGGGCGAGGCAGCGACATGCGTCCCTATCGGATCGGCCTCGCTGACACTTGCCCGGATCTCGGTCTTTTCCGTGAACGGAAGCCGGGCAATGGCATCGAGACCGCCGATCATCTTGGGCTCCGCAAATCCTGCTTGGCCAAGCTTCGCCTGGTAGAAACGCGAGTGCGCCAGTAGATACTCGATTTGCCGACGATAGAGCGCGTCATCCAGCCGAACCTGGTCGCTCCATGGCATCGTCTCGAGATCGGACTCAAGCATGATCAGTCCCCGCTTTGGTCGCCCCTCCTGTAGGTGACGGCTGCTTCCGCATGCGCTGTCATGGCAAACCCGACCGGGTTCTGCAGCTCCTCGAAGAGATGAGCGAGAATCCCGCCGGTGCGGGCAAGCAGCGGGATCGCCTTGATCATCGCGGCGGGGAATTCGAGGTCCAGAAGCACTGCAGCGATCGGCATTGAAACGTTCATGACCAATGGCTTGCCCCAGACCATGCTAACCGCGGCGCCGATCCGTCTCGCCATGGCCACATTCGACCCGCTCACCTTGCGCACATCGGCAAGCGTGAGAATTCGCTCGGCACGCGGATCGGTCGGACGATGGATGGGATGGCCAAATCCGGGCACCTTGCGGCCCGAATTGCGAATATCCTGCACCAGGCCGAATGCCACGGCGTCCGCATCTTCTCCAGCCGCTACCCGGGCCTGCGCCTCCGTCAGAAGCTTGCCGCATAATTCGGACGTTCCAAGCAGGACTGGACCGCAGCCGAGCAGCCCTGCCGCGAGAGCACCCTGCAGCGAGTCGGGATCGGCCGACAGCGTCATCCGTGCCGCTTGCACCGTCGGCACCATGCCGTGCTCCGCGATGGCGATGAGCAGAAGGTCCAGAAAATAGCGCTGGCTTTCCGTAGGCTCCCGGCCGGTCAGCAGCAGGTAGAAATACTCGGTGAAGCTGAGGCGCCCCATAAGGTCATGACAGAGGTCGCGGCCGCGCACTTCGATGCTGTCGGCTTTTGCCACGCAGATCTGCGTGGTCGGCTCACGGGGCTTGCCAGAATGCATCCGCTCCCCCTTCGCAACACCTGTCGTCCTGGCTGCTGAATTCGCAGGATGCGAGAAGTGTATTTCAAATCAGGGATATGCACCAGAAGCAGCGGCGCGATGCCTTCAATAGTTCGCCTGAGTTCTATACCCGGCCGGTTGCAACCTTCTAAGAAGACGCTAGCCGCCGTAATAGTTCACGACGGCATGGCGAGCCTCGGCAAAAAAAAGCCAGCGCTCGACGGCGACACCTGATCCAAAGAGCAGAACCGCGAGCAGTTGCAGGAGCAGGGCCAATACCCCCTGCCCGGCTACTGCGACCAGGACCAGGCACGCCGCGGGCGCGATCCCGCCGAAAATGATTGCAAGCCGCGACAGCTTGGCAGCGTGCTTGCGGGCGATGCGATAGCCCATTTCGCGGGTGAGATAATTGTCGTTGATATGCGGCCGTTCAAAAAGCCGCACACGGCCGATCGACCCTAGGCCGGTCGCGCTTTCCGGCGTCGAGATCGGCCGAAGCGAGCGGAGCCTGCCCCACCAGGCGATCTTGGCGCCCCATGCAGCGGCGAGAAGAATGATCGCAGCGACAGAAAATCCTGTAGCGGTCGCTCCTCCGGCAATATGAAGCAGCCCGCCGAGGAGCACGCCGCCGGCCGCACCGAACAGCAGATAGCAGAGCGGGGTCAGCGGAGTATGCCAGGCATCGACCGACTTCAGCGAGGCATAGATCATCGCCGTGCAATAGACGGTCACCGCAGCACCGGCCGCACCGAGAAGGCCGGGCAGTTGGAGGTAGCGCCCCTCGACCACCGAAGCCCACGCGGAAACGAGCAGCGGCACGAATGTGACGATCGCCATCACGCCCTCGCGCGACAGCCAGCTCGAGCGCCATTGAGTGAGCGCGCGCCAGGCGCGTTGCGGATTGCCGAGATGCAATGTCGACGACATCAGCCCGGCTGAAATCAGAAGCAGCGCCAGGACATGCGCGACCTTTGTCCAGAGCAGCGCAGGATCGAGCAATCCGAGGCCAAGCACTGCTGCCAGCCCGTAGCCAAGGCCGGAAAGCGTCGTGAAGACGATGATGGAGAATGCAGGATGCACTTAGCGGCTCCGGTCGCAGGAACTGAGGTGCGGCCAGTCACAGCCGAAGTCGCGCCCCTTCGCACCCCCCTCTGTCCTGCCGGACATCTCCCCCACAAGGGGGTAGATCGGACGGCCGCATTGGCTTCGCCAACCGTTAGCGTCAGTGATTGGCGAAACCCAAAATGACGGCCGATCTCCCCCCTTGTGGGGGAGATGTCCGGCAGGACAGAGGGGGGCAACGTAGAGCGCTGACATCAATCGCTATCACAAAGTCACATTCGATCCAACACACTATCCAGCCACGCAAAGAACCCCCTTGCTCCATCAGTATTCTCCGCGACCGGCAGCAGATCCGCGCTATCGGCGAGCGGCTTCCTCGGCCGCGGCGGCAGGTATTTGTTGACCGGCCGCGTCCCCTGCTCCGGCATCAGGTCCATGCCGCCGCGTTCGGCGACCATGATCGACACCTCCGATCCCGGGTCGCCGAGGTCGCCGAAATGCCGGGCGTTGGCCGGGCAGGTGCGAACACAGGAAGGCACCCTGTCCACCTCCTCGAGTGTCTCGTTGTAGATGCGGTCGATGCAGAGCGTGCATTTCTTCATGACACCGGCCGCGAGGTCCATTTCGCGCGCGCCATACGGGCAGGCCCAGGCGCAGAGCCCGCAGCCGATGCACTTGTCCTCCTCGACCAGCACGATGCCGTCCGCCGACCGCTTGTAGGAAGCGCCTGTCGGGCAGACGGTGACGCAAGGCGCGTCCTCGCAGTGCAGGCAGGATTTCGGAAAATGCACGATGCGTGCCTCGCCGGCCTCCCCGACGATCTCGCCGCCTTCCGGCACGACTTCGAATGTGTGGATGCGGTTGAGAAACGTCCCCGAGACGTCGGCGCCATATGGATGCTGATCCGAGAGCGCTGCGCCATAGCCGCCGGTGTTCCATTCCTTGCAGGACACTACGCAGGCATGGCAGCCGACGCAGACGTCGAGGTCGATGACGAGGCCGAGCTTCTTCGGCGACGGTTTCGAAGGGAGCAGCGTCATTCGGCCCACTCCTCGCCATAGCGCAATTCCTGTGGGCGCTCGCGCGGCCGGCCGGGCTGAGCGACGGCCGCAAAGCGCGGCTCCGAGGTTTCGGCCCGCGCTATCTTCTCGATGCGCACGCGCAGATCGTACCATGCCGCCTGGCCAGTCACCGGATCGGAATTCGACCAGCGCATGCCGTCGCCCTTCGGCGGTAGAAGTTCGTGAATCAAGTGATTGAGCAGAAAGCCTTTTCGGGCCTCGGGCGCATCGCGATCGAGCCCCCATGCGCCTTCGCGCTTGCCGATGGCGTTCCACGTCCAGAGCGTGTTGCGGTTTGCCGCCTCGGTGCGCGCGACCTCGACCCTGATACGGCCGTGATGCGAGATCACTTCGGCCCAATCGCCGTCGGCAAGGCCCAGTTCGTCGCAAACCTGTCCCGGCACATACAGCACATTTTTCGTATGGATCTGCCTCAGCCAGGCGTTCATCGAGCCCCACGAATGGTACATGGCGGCGGGCCTCTGGGTGACGGCATGCAAAGGATAGGCTTTGCCATCGACCATCGACTCTTCCAGCGGCGGATACCATTCCGGCAGCGGGTGGAAGGCATCCAGGATGCGCTTGCGATGTGTCCCCGGCGCTCGAGGCTCGCGCTTTCCTTCGGCCGACAGACGGAATTTCTGCAGTGATTCCTGATAGAGTTGAAACGTCACCGGCTGCGGCTGATCGAAGAACCCCATGCGCACCGCAAATTCCTGGTAGGCTTTGTTGGCGTGCTTGAAGAATTGCGCTTCCAGTGGAATGTGCGCTGAGAAGAACGAGCCGTTCTCGATATAGCGCTGCAACTGGTCTGGATTGGCCGCGCCGCGCCCTGCGCGCTCGCCCGCGGTCCCGCGAAAGCCTGCCAGCGGACCGATGCCCGGCCGCCGCTCGTGGCGTACAATGTAGTCGGCATAGTCCTTGTAGAGTGCCCTGCCCCGATGGCCCACAAAGCCCGGCAGGTTGAGCCGAACGCCGAGGTCGATCAGTACCGACTGGAACGGCCTGACGTCACGGTCAGGCTCGACCACCGGCCAGCGAATAGCGTCCTGAACTGCATCCGGCTCGGAGATCGGCCGGTCGAGCAGCGAAATGCAGTCGTGCCGTTCCAGATATGTGGTATCGGGCAGCACGAGGTCGGCATAGGCTACCATTTCGGAAGCGTAGGCATCGGAATAGATGATCTTCGGGATGCGGTACTCGCCCGTGGTCGGATCCTTGTCTTCCAGCATCTTGATAACGCCGGCTGTATTCATCGAAGAGTTCCACGCCATGTTGGCCATGTAGAGGAACAAGAGATCGACCGGGTACGGATCGCCGGCATGGGCATTGGCGATCACCATGTGCATCAGCCCGTGCGCTGCGAAGGGCGCATCCCAGGAGAATGCCTTGTCGATGCGAGCCGGGTTGCCGTCGACGTCGATCAGCAGGTCTTCCGGTCCTCGTGGAAAGCCGAGATGGGGACCCGACAGCGGCTTGTTCGAGCCGAAATGCTCGGCGCGTCCATGCGGTGTCGGATGGGCCTCGACCGGCTTCGGATAGGGCGGCTCGAACCGGAAGCCACCCGGGCAGTCGACCGCACCGATCAGCACCTGCAGCATGTGCAGCGCGCGCGCAGTCTGGAAACCATTGGAATGGGCCGAAATTCCGCGCATGGCATGGAAAGAGACCGGCCGGCCGATGAAGCTCTCATGCCGCTCGCCATGGATATCGGTCCACGGCTGGTCGACCGTGATCGCCTCGTCGAAGGCGACGCGCGCGATTTCGGCGGCAAGCCCTCGGATCGTTTCGGCCGAAACACCCGTCTTCTCTGCGACCGCTTCGGGCGCGTATTTCGGATCGAGATATTTCTCGGCAAGCAGTTGGAAAGACGGCACGGCGTGGCGGCCGTCGGGCAGTGGATGACGCCCGGAGAGCGCTGGGCGCGAACCCTTGGTGCCGGTTGGGACGACCTGTTCGGTGACGCCGTCGAAGATCAGCGGCTTGCCTTCGTCGTCACGGGCAAAGAGGCCATAGTCGGCGTCATCAGGCGCATCGATCACCAGCCAGGGCGCGTTCGAGTAGCGAATGAGATAATCGACGTCGATCTTGTGCGCCTTCATGAGCAGGTGCACGATCGAGAGGATGAGCAGCCCGTCCGTGCCGGGCCTGATCCCGATCCAGTTGTCGGCAACCGCCGAATAGCCGGTGCGCACTGGGTTGACCGAAACGAAGCGGGCTCCGCGCTTCTTGAGCTTCGAAATGCCGATCTTCAGCGGATTGGAGTCGTGATCCTCGGCGACGCCGAACATGATGAAGAGCTTCGTGCGCTCCCAATCGGGCGAACCGAACTCCCAAAAGGCGCCACCGATCGTCATGATGCCGGCCGCGGCCATGTTCACGGAGCAGAAGCCGCCATGCGCGGCATAGTTGGGGGTGCCGAACTGCTGCGCCCAGAAGCCCGTGAGCGACTGCGACTGATCGCGGCCGGTGAAGAAGGCGAGCTTCTTCGGATCCGACCGGCGCAATGCGCCGAGCCACCGGGAAGCCGTTTCCAGCGCCTCGTCCCAGGAGATCTCCTGGAACTGGCCTGAGCCACGGGGGCCAACACGTTTCAGCGGTGCACTGAGCCTGGCAGGCGCGTAGTGCTGCATGATACCCGCCGAGCCTTTGGCACACAGCACGCCGCGGTTCACAGGATGATCGCGATTCCCTTCGATGTAGCGGATCTTCCCGCCCTTCAGATGCACATCGATGCCGCAGCGGCAGGCGCACATGTAGCAGGTCGTCTTGCGCACCTCGTCGGAAACCGGGGCCGACAGAGCGACCTTTGGATCGGATGGCATTTGCGGCTCTCCCTTGCTTCATCCTTTAGGGGAGCCGCTTGCGAAAGCAATGCCCGTCAGCGTCCTCGAGCGCCGCCGAGCCTAAAATTTGTCTATACTTATTAAATCGCTGTGACGCTTCGGCGTCGTGAACCCCTCGGGGGTCAGTTGACCACCACGATGCGCGTGTTGCCTGGCCCGACCTGCTTCACCATGGAATAGAATCTGGCGGCGTTGGCCGTGTGCAGCCTTATGCAGCCATGCGACGCCGGCGAGCCGAGCCGCCTCACATAATTGGTGCCGTGGATAGCGTAGCCGCCACGGAAGAACACCGAATAGGGCATCGGCGACATCTCGTATTTGCGCGAGTACCACATGCGGTGAAGCCGTGTCGGGCTATAGCTGCCCGGCGGGGTAACGTAACCCCTGCGCGCGGTCGAAACGGGCCAACTATAAACAACCCTGCCGTCCTGCAGGACGGTCATTGTTTGGGAAGAAATATCGATGCGCGCCAGGAGCGCGGCGCTCCAGCCTTCGACGGTCATGCCAAAAAGCATGGCAGCCGACACAATTGCCATGAAAGCAGTTTTTTTCATCTGGAACACCCCGTTCGCCCACTCCAACGCTAATTATATTTTCTAAATGCCAGGTGAACGAATAGTACAAAGACTCCTCGAGGTTTTCGCCAAACAAAGCTTGTCGACTTGATCAATTGGCCGCGACGGTAGCGTTATCGCGTCATAGGTGGAACCTGAGCGTCAGCGCGCCCGCAGATCGGATGACCGCAGCCCGTTGATCCGCGCACGCAACTGATGCGCTTGCCAAACACCGCGCTTGGCACTCAAATCGGTCCATGAACGAAAAACTCGCCAAGGCGATCGACGACCGCGTCGATGAGCTCATCGCGCTCACCATCGACCTGATACGCTTCCCGACCGTCAATCCGCCGGGTGAGGCCTACACCCCTTGCGCGGAGTATATCGGCGAGCGGCTGAGGAAACGCGGTTTCGGCCTCGAGTTCATCCGTGGCGAAGGGGCGCCAGGCGACAGTGACCGTTATCCGCGCACCAATGTCGTCGCGCGTCTCGACGGCCGCACACCGGGACCAACGGTGCATTTCAATTCCCATATCGACGTGGTCGAAGCCGGCGACGGCTGGACGGTCGATCCGTTTGCTGGCGTCGTCCAGGACGGCAAGGTCTTTGGCCGCGGCGCCTGCGACATGAAGGGCGGGCTGGCAGCATCGATCATCGCCGCCGAGGCCTTCATGGCGGTCTACCCGGACTTCTCGGGTGCGATCGAGATTTCAGGAACGGCCGACGAGGAATCCGGCGGCTTCGGCGGCGTCGCTCATCTGGCGCGCCTGGGCTATTTCTCGAAGCCGCGCGTTGACCACGTCATCATCCCCGAGCCGCTCAACAAGGACCGCATCTGCCTCGGCCACCGCGGCGTCTGGTGGGCCGAGATCGAGACCAAAGGCGAGATCGCGCATGGCTCGATGCCTTTCCTGGGCGACTGCGCGATCCGACACATGGGCGCCCTCCTGCACGCGTTCGAGCATGAGCTTTTCCCGGCCCTCGACCGCAAGCAGACGAAAATGCCGGTGGTCCCGGAGGGCGCGCGGCGCTCGACCATGAACATCAACTCGATCCATGGCGGACAGACCGAGGACTTCCGCCCCGGCCTCCCCTCGCCCAACGTCCCCGACTGGTGCCGGATCATCATCGACCGCCGTTTCCTGCTCGAAGAGGATATCACCGAGGTGAAGGGCGAAGTGACAGCCATTCTTGAACAGCTGAAGCGTGAACGGCCGAAATTCGACTACCAGATTCGCGATTTGATGGAAGTGCTGCCGTTGATGACGGAGCGCAGCGCTCCGGTCGCCGCCGCTGTGGCTCAAGGCGTTCGCAACGTCTTCGGCAAGGAGCCGGACTATGTGATTTCGCCCGGCACTTACGACCAGAAGCATATCGCCCGGCTCGGCCATCTGCACGACTGCATTGCCTATGGCCCCGGCATACTCGACCTTGCCCACCGGCCCGACGAATGGGTGGGCATCTCGGACATGGTGGAGTCGGCGAAGGTGATGGCGATCGGGCTCGACGTGCTGCTGCGTGGAGGGCGCGGCTAAATTCGCTTTGAGTTTACCGACAATTCAGGCCGCTGGTTGATGGTCTGAAAAACCACGCAGTAGCGTTCGGTGAGCTTCAGCAGCGAATCGATCCGTTCCTGCGGCTCGTCGGTATCGAGCTCGAATGCCAGCCGGATCGCCCTGAAGCCGACCGGGGCGTCCTTGGCGACCCCTAGCGTGCCGCGGAAATCGAGATCGCCTTCGGCCGAAACGGTGGCGTCGTTCAGCTTGAACTCCAGCGCCGTCGCGACGGCTTTGAGCGTCACGCCAGCGCAGGCGACGAGCGACTCGAGCAGCATGTCGCCCGAGCACAGCTCCAGCCCGCTGCCGCCGGTTGCCGGATGAAGACCTGCAACTGCGAGCGCGCGTCCGGTCTCGACTTTGCAGGCGATCGCCTGGTCGTCGATCGAGCCCCGCGCTCTGAGAGTTATCAGTGCCTTTTCCGGCGTCTCGCGATAGGTTTCTTTGAGCGGAGCCTGCAGCCCTTTGAGTGTTGTGGCGTCCATTGTAGCTCCTTCAATTTGCCTGCCGGCGACAGCGTGGCGTGCCTGACGGGCATATTGGCACAGGATTCCTTTTCAGGCGCAACCGGCGAGAACAAACTTGATTTACTCGCCAGGAAATTCGCGCTTTGATCCGCGCGGTTTGATGACGGAGCCCGAATCTATGAAGACGTGGAAAACCATTGTCGCCGCGACGGTCTTCGCGCTGGCGATCTGCAGCGGCGCGTTCGCCGCGCGCACCGACCTGGTGCTCGGCATCACGCTCGAGCCGCCGCACCTCGATCCGACCGCCGGGGCCGCGGCAGCGATCGATGAGGTGGTCTACGCCAACGTCTTCGAGGGGCTGACGCGTATAGGCAGCCACGGCGAGGTACTGCCGGCGCTGGCCGAGAGCTGGACGATTTCCGACGACGGCAAGGCCTATACTTTCAAGCTGCATACCGGCGTGAAATTCCACGACGGCTCGCCATTCGACGCCAGCGACGTGAAGTTCTCGCTCGACCGGGCGCGGGCGGAAAACTCCACCAACGCCCAGAAAGGCCTGTTCGTGGCGATCGACACGGTCGAGGTGATCGACCCCGCGACCGTCAAGGTGACGCTCAAGCACCCGCAGGGCTCGTTCCTCTACAATATGGGCTGGGGCGACGCGGTGATCGTCGCGCCTGAAAGCGCTGAGACGAACAAGGAAAAGCCTATTGGAACCGGGCCGTTCAAGTTCGAGAATTGGGCGAAAGGTTCCTCGATCACGATCGTCAAGAACCCCGACTACTGGGGTGAGCCTGTGGCGCTCGACAAAGCCGAGTTCCGTATCGTGCCGGACGCGGCGGCGGCCGTGCCGGCGCTACTGGCAGGCGACGTGCAGGCATTCCCCTTCTTCCCGCCTGAAGCTGCCGCGCAGATCAAGGATGATCCGCGCTTCAAGGTGGTGGTAGGCTCGACCGAAGGGGAGACTCTTCTTTCGACCAACAACAAGCGCAAGCCCTTCGACAATCTGAAGGTGCGCCAGGCGATCGCTCATGCGCTCGACCGCGAGGCGATCATCGAGGCCGCATCTTCAGGTTACGGCACGCCAATCGGCTCGCATTTCGCTCCCCACAACCCCGCCTATATCGATCTCACCGGCACCTATCCGCATGATGCCGCGAAGGCGAAGGAGCTCCTCAAGGAGGCCGGCTATCCGGATGGCTTCAAGGCAACTTTGAAGCTGCCGCCGACCCCCTATGCGCGGCTTGGCGGCGAGGTGGTCGCGTCCCAGCTTCGCGAGGTCGGCATCGAACTTCAGATCATCCCGGTCGAGTGGGCCGATTGGCTGAAGCAGGTCTTCACCGACAAGGACTACGACCTCACCATCGTCTCCCACACCGAGCCGAACGACATCGATATCTACGCCCGCAAGGACTACTACTTCAATTACGACAATCCGGCCTTCGACAAGGTCATTGACGAGCTGAACCTCACATCGGACGAAGCCAAGCGTACCGAACTCTATCAGCAGGCGCAGAAGATCCTGGCCGCTGATGCGGTGAACGGTTTCCTGTTCGAGCTGCCGAAGATCGGCGTATGGGACGCCAAGCTCGAGGGCCTCTGGGAAAACGCGCCGATCCAGGCCAACGACCTGACCAAGGTGAAGTGGACGGAGTAGTTGCAAGGGCTGGTGAGTTCATGAGCAGTAGGCGGCACTCTACGTTGCCCCCCTCTGTCCTGCCGGACATCTCCCCCACAAGGGGGGAGATTGGCCCTTCATGTATGCTTTCGCTAATCGCCTACGTCGCCGGTTGGCGAAATCCAAGCGGCCGTCCAATCTCCCCCCCTGTGGGGGAGATGTCCGGCAGGACAGAGGGGGGCGCGACGGGGCGCAAACGACGCCGACCTAACCTGAATGCCGAACACCACGGCGCCCACCCATGCTCGCCTATCTCCTGAAGCGCCTCGCGATCGGCCTGGCGACGCTTGTCGTCGCTTCGATCGTCGTCTTTGCCGTGCTCGAGATCCTGCCGGGCGACCCGGCGCGGCTTATGCTCGGCATGAATGCAACGCCGGATGCGGTGGAGGCTCTGCGTGAACAGATGGGCCTCAATCAGCCCATCGTCCTCCGCTATCTCCACTGGATCGGCGGGCTGCTCACCCTCGATTTCGGCCGCTCCTACACCTATTCGGTGCCGGTGATCGACCTGGTCTCGGAACGGCTCGTCGTCTCGCTGCCGCTCGCTTTGCTCGCGCTCATTCTCTCGACGGCGATCGCCATTCCCGTCGGCATCTTTTCCGCCGAACGCCGCGGCCGTGCGGCGGATGCCGTGACTATGGGCGCGGCGCAGCTCGGTGTCGCGATCCCCAATTTCTGGTTCGCATTGCTTCTGATCTATGTGTTCGCCGTGTGGCTTCGGCTGGTTCCCGCTGGCGGCTTTCCCGGTTGGAGCGCTGGCTTCTGGCCGGCTTTCAAGGGCTTGATCCTGCCGGCGGTCGCACTGGCCCTGCCGCAGGCCGCGATCCTCGCCCGCGTCACGCGCTCGGCACTGCTCGAGGTGCTCAACGAGGATTACATCCGCACTGCCCGCGCCAAGGGCATGCCTCGAAAGACCGTGTTGTGGCGGCATGCTCTGCGCAACGCCATGATCCCGGTCGTCACGATACTCGGCCTGCAATTCGCCTTCCTGCTTGCCGGCACGATCATCATCGAGAATGTCTTCTACCTGCCCGGTCTTGGGCGGCTGGTCTTCCAGGCGATCACGCAGCGCGACCTGATCGTCGTGCAGAGCGTCGTCATGCTGCTGGTGGCGGCGGTCATCGTCGTCAACCTTCTGGTCGACATATCCTACGCGATCGTCGACCCGCGGCTCAGGATCGCGCGATGACCCTGCCCGCCCTACCCCGCGCCGAAAGCCTCGGCAGCGTCATCGCCAAGGCCTTCGCCAGCCGCTCCTTCATCGTTGGCTTTGCGATTACCGGGGCAATCGCCGCAATCGCGGTCCTGTCCTTCTTCTGGACACCCTACGACATCACCCGTCTCGTCATCGCTGACAAGATGCAGACACCTTCGGCAGCCCACTGGTTCGGGACAGACCATTTCGGCCGCGATATCTTCTCCATGGTCATGATCGGCGCACGCAATTCGATAGCGGTCGCGCTCGTCGCCGTCGGGATCGGCATGGGGATCGGCGTGCCGCTTGGCGCCTTCGCGGCCGCCCGAGGCGGCCTGATCGACGACATCGTGATGCGTCTCAACGATGTGGTCTTCGCCTTCCCTGCCCTGCTTTCCGCGATCATGATCACCGCCATCTTCGGGCCGGGCGCGATAAACGCCATCATCGCGATCGGCATCTTCAACATCCCGGTCTTCGCGCGCGTTGCGCGGGCCGGCGCGCTGGCGCTCTGGCCGCGCGAGTTCATTCTCGCCGCGCGCGCCGCCGGCAAGGGCAGGACGCTGATCACGATCGAGCACATCCTGCCCAACATTGCGAGCGCGCTTCTGGTGCAGGGCACGATCCAGTTCGCGCTCGGCATCCTGGCGGAGGCCGGGCTTTCCTATGTCGGCCTCGGCGCCCAGCCGCCCATGCCGAGTTGGGGTCGCATGTTGTTCGATGCGCAGACGCGAATGATCATGGCGCCTCACCTGGCACTGTTTCCCGGTCTTGCCATCGTGTTCACCGTCCTCGGCCTCAACCTGCTCGGCGACGGTCTTTCCGATGTGCTCGATCCCAAATTGAGGCGGGCGCGGTGAGCCTGCTCGAAATCCGGAGCCTGAAGCTCGAGATCGGCGGAACGCCGATCCTGAACGGCGTCGATCTGACGATCGAGCCGGGTGAAGTGATGGGTCTGGTCGGAGAATCCGGGTCGGGCAAGTCGATGACGGCGCTGACGGTAATGCGACTGCTGCCGGCCGCCGCAGCGGCCACTGGGAGCGTGCGCTTCGAGAAGACCGAGATCCTCGCGGCGAGCGAGGACCAGATGAATGCCCTCCGCGGCGATGATATCGGCATGGTCTTCCAGGAGCCGATGACGGCACTGAACCCTGTAAAGACGATCGGCGAGCAGGTTGCCGAAGGCATACGCTGGCACACCGGCGCAAACCGCCGGGACGCCGAGGACCGGGCGCGCAAGATGCTCGATCGAGTCGGGCTCCCGGCAGCAAAATTCCCGCTGTCACGCTATCCGCACGAACTTTCCGGCGGTCAGCGTCAGCGCGTCGTCATTGCCATCGCCTGCGCGCTGAAACCGAAACTGCTCATCGCCGACGAACCGACGACGGCCCTCGACGTCGTGCTCCAGAAGCAAATCCTGGAGCTGCTGCGTGACCTGGTCGACGAGAACCGCATGGGCCTTCTGCTCATATCGCACGACCTTGCAGTCGTTGCCGACATGGCCGAACGCATCACCATTCTGCGCAGCGGCGGCGTCATGGAAGAAGGCGAGACGGCCCGCACGCTCTCCGAGCAAAATCACCCCTACACACGCCAGCTAGCGCAGGCATCGATGCATGTGCCGGCGCGCGCGAGGCATCACGCCAACCCGGGCGCGCCGGGTCCTTTGCTCGAAGTCGAAAACATTTCGCGCCTCTATCCCGGCGCGCGGCCGTCGCTGTTCAGATCCGGCAAGCCGACGCATGCGGTAAATGATGTCTCGTTCACCTTGAAGCACAGCCAGTCGACGGCGCTTGTCGGTCGCTCCGGCTGCGGAAAATCGACTCTGGCGCGCATGGTGCTGGCACTGGACCGGCCGAGCGGCGGCAGGATCCGTTTTATGGGCGAGACGCTCACCGGCAAGGAGGGGTCGGAGCTCAGAGCTGCCCGCCGCAATATGCAAGTGGTCTTCCAGGACCCTTATGGTTCCTTCAACCCGCGCCACAAAGTGGAGCGGCTGGTGGCCGAGCCGCTGCATCTCCTGGACGAAAAGCCCGATACAGCCGAGCGTCGGCACCTGGTCCTCCAGGCACTGCACGAAGTGGGCCTGAGGCCGGAAGATATGGACAAATATCCACACGAATTCTCCGGGGGGCAGCGGCAACGGCTGTCCATCGCCCGCGCGCTGATCACCCGGCCGAAGCTGATTGTCGCCGACGAGCCGGTTTCGGCGCTCGACGTGTCGATCCGCGCGCAAATCCTCGATCTATTCGCCGCGCTGAATGACAGGCTCGGGGTCGCCTACCTCTTCATCACCCATGATCTGACGGTCGCCCGTGCCATAACCGACGATGTGATGGTCATGGATGAGGGCCGAATCGTGGAAAGGGGCAAGACGGCCGACGTGCTGAACCATCCTCGCTCGGATGCAGCCACGGCCCTGGTCGCGGCCGCTCCAGATCTGCACCGGGCGGTTGCCAGGCGGCTCCAGGAACAGGGATAACGGCGCCTGCTTCCTCACCCGGCCGCGACAAGATCCTTCGCTTCGACGTTCAGCACTGCAAGCGTGCGCTTGAGCATCTCTATCTCGGTGTCGGCAAGCTTCGCATCGGCCTTGGCGATATCTGCCATGTGGCGGGCAAGCTGCTTGCGGCGGTCGAAATCGAGTTCTCGGAACATCGCCAGAGCCTGGGCGCCGGTCGTCTCGTAGCCGAACTCGTTCAGATATTCGACGACGCCATCGATGCTCTTCTCGCTGATGCCGAACGCCTCCCGGCAGATGCGCCGGAATGCCTCCATCTCGGACTCGCTTACCGTTCCATCGGCGAGGATCATGCGGAAGAGAAGCAGCAGCTCGGCGGACAGCACGGGATCGTCAGCGACCTTGCGCACGCCAGGATCGCCCTCGAAAAATGACAACAGCTTTGCAAGAAGCCGGTGCGGCATTCGTTCCCTCATTCGATTTTGCCTCAAGCCTAGCGAGAAAAGCGGCTCGCGCAAGCTGCTCCTCGTGCTTTCGGAGAAAGGCGTTTCGTCCTATCGTTGCACGACGCATCTGGATGACTGTGTAGCCGGCCATGAAATCGCCGATGGAACAAGGCAAGCCTTTCTGGCTGCAGCGGGCGCCGCGTCGCGAGCTGTCCGGCCTCGTCTCCCGCCTCAACGGCTATTGCGAGAACGGCTGGCGACTGAGCGAGGCGGTCGAGATGGCTGCGCTGGTCGTGCCGCTGGTGATCAGCTTTGGCGCGCCTTTCTCGATTGCGCTCGGGCGCAAGCCGCAATCGGCCGACGGTTTCGCAAGCTTCGCGGCCGGTCTCCACGCCGGGCATGTCGTCATGAATTCCGGCGGTGATAGTGCCTGCGTGCAGATCGACTTCACGCCGCTCGGCGCCTATCGCTTTTTCAGCCTGCCGATGCGCGAACTGTCGTCCTGCATGGTGACCCTCGACGATCTTGCCGATGGCGAGATCGATCTCTTGCGCCGCAAGCTGGAAGACATGAACGATTGGAGCGCGCGCCTCGATCTCGCCGAGGCCTTTGTCCTCGATCGAATTCGGCGCGGACCGGTCCTGAACCCGGCGATCGCTGCGGCCTATCGCGAGCTTGCCTTCTGCCACGGCAATGTGCGCATCGGCGCGATCGCCAGCAAGCTGGAGTGGAGCCGCAAGCATCTGGCGCAGCGCTTCCAGGATGAAATCGGTCTGCCGCCGAAGGCGGTGGCGCGGATGCTGCGTTTCAACCGCTTGCTCGACCTTGCGAAGCGTGAGGAAGCGCCGGACTGGGCCGGCCTTGCCGCCGAATGCGGCTATGCGGATCAGGCGCATCTGACCCGCGAATTCGCGGAGTTCGCCGGCACGAGCCCCGCACGCTGGCAGGCTGCCGCCTGAGCAGGTTCCGCAAACCTGTTCCGCGCTTTTCGCGCTAACTAAGCAAGTGGGCCCCCCCAGGCTTGCGACCTCCAAGACAAGCCTCGACGCGGGCGCGACTACTTTGCCTCGTGCGGCCCCGCCGTGGCTCGGTCGAGCGCAGATAGCCGATTCAAGGCCTCGCGCAACACCGCAGCCGCCTGGCCCCGATCCTGCGTGGACATCGCCACGAGGTTGAGGTCTAGTTTCAGGTTGGGGCGCTCCTCGTGAATAACCAGTTTGTCCGTGACGAGATTCTCGTAGGTGTCGACGACCTGATACGTCGCGACGGGATAGGCGATGCCCTTGACGGAGATGTGCCCGCGCTCCTCGCAGCCGATCCGGTCGCGAACATTCGCGAAGGTTTCATAGGAGATGAGGATCTCGCCCGGCGTGGCCGCAGCCTCCAGCCGCGACGCCAGATTCACTCCGCCGCCAATGATGGTGTAATCCATCCGATCCTCGCTCCCGAAGTTTCCAACGGTGCAAAAACCGGTGTTGATTCCAATCCGGCACTGAAGGGGCCTTTCGATGCCCGACGCTCGCCACACGTCCTGCAGCTCATGCATTTTCTTGCGCATCGCCAGGGCCATCTCGACGCAGGCGATGGCGTCTTCCTTCACACCACGCGTCTCCGGATCGCCGAAGAAGATGACGATGGCGTCGCCCACGTACTTGTCGATCGTCGCTCCGTATGAGAGCGCGATTTGAGACATCTCCGTCAGATAGTGATTGAGCAGCCGGGTCAGGTCTTCCGACTGCAGCCTCTCCGCCGTCTCGGTGAAACCCGCGATGTCCGAGAAGAAGACGGTCAGCTTCTTGCGGCGGCTCGCGATCTTGACCTCCTGCCGGCCGCTGAAAATGGACTCGTACACCTGAGGCGAGAGGTATTTCGCAAGTTGGTTCGAGAGTTGCTCCAAGGCCCTGGATTTGTCCGCCAGTTGGTTCTCACGCAGCTTCAGCTCCGTAATGTCCGAGTAGACGGCCACCGTACCGCCATCGTCGGTCTTGCGCTCGCTGACCAGGATCCAGCGGCCATCGCCGCGCTGCTGGATGTGCGGATCGGAAGGATTCCGATGTCGGGCGATCCGCTCCCGGACCCACTCGTCCACGCGGCCCTCGGCATCCTTGACGTAGCCGCGCTCCGCCGCACGTCGTACGATACTCTCAAACGCCATGCCTGGAGAGATCTCTGCGGCCATGTCGCCGGGATAGAGGAGCGTTCGATATTTGCTGTTGCACACGACCAGCCGATCTTCCGCATCATACAGCGACAACGCCTCGGAGATGCTCTCCATCGCGACCGCCAACCGCCTCCGGCCCTCGCGAATTTCCCGCTGATTCGACTTCTGGACCTCGATCGCCGTGTCCCGGAAGACGCCGAGCGCATCGGCCATGCGGCCGATTTCATCGCTGCGACCGCGACCCGGTACGTCGATCGAGGTGTCACCTGCGGCGAGGCCGCTCATAGCAGATGTGATGCTCTCGATCGGTCTTACAACCCCGGGCACCACATATAGAATGGCGATCACGACCGCTCCCGCCACGCTCAGAGCGGTAATCAGGAAAAGTAGGAGCCGGCCATTGGCGATCGCCCCGGCGCCGCGGATCGCCGCTGCATCACTGTTGTTCTGGGCGGTCACGACGAGGTCCGATACCTCTTTGCCGAGACTGAGCACGAGCGAGTTGTTGGCCTGCAAAGATGTTTGGGCAAGTTCGGCCTGGTGTAGCTCCTCGCTGCGCGCGTCGAATATGTTATCTGCGGCCGTGCCGAATGCGATCAGCTTCTCTGTGAGGCCCTTAAGCGCACTGCTGTCGACGGAGGAAGGAAGCTGCGAGAGCAGCTTCTCCGCGTGGCTTGCCGCCGCGACGAAGCGCTCGCGCAGAGGCTTCAGAGAAGCGGGATCGGTAATCCCGGCCGCCTGGTTCAGCAGCCCCGCTGCTAAGTTGCCCTCGGCGCGCAATGTGAGCAGGACCTGCAAGGCGTTGACCCCGCCCTCTACCAGGTTGGTGATCGCCTCCGTGCTCTTGGCCGCCACGCCTTCGCTGGCGGTCACAAGTTCGAAACCGGCGTCGTCCACCATCGGCGCAAGAGTGTCGAGCAGAGTACGGTGCGCCGCCTCCACCGCCGCTGCCATCCTCTGCCGCTTCGCCTGGACCGGCTGTCGCGTCTCCAAGGGGACACGGAGTTCTTGCAAGCGGACCTCGAAGACATTGTCCGCGCTGCCGCCGAGCACAACCAGCGCGTCGCTTGCCTCTCGCAATCGTCCGTTCTCGGACGACTGAGGCAACGCCTCGAGACTCTTCTGCATGGCCGCCACCGCCGCCGCGAATCTCTCGCGGAGAGGCTGGATCAAGGCCGGATCGTCGACGTGCGCCGCTTCCCCGAGCAGGCCCGCGGCCAGATTTCCTTCGGAACGCAGCGTCAGCAACGCCTGCAAGGTGTTGACGCCGCCCTCAACCAGCCCGGTGATGGCGTCCTTGCTCTTGGCAGTCACGTCCTGGCTGGTGATTACAAGGTTGAACCCGGCATCGTCCACCAGGGGCTCCAGGGCGTCTTGGAAGCTGGTCTGCACGACGGCAAGATCGGAGACCGCGGCCTCCCTTTGCGCGCTCAAACGCAGGCGCTTCGAGACAGCGCCGTTGAGCCTTTTGAGCTCGTCCGCGATCTTGCCCTCGATCTCTTTCAGATTGCTGACCCTTGCCAGGGCCATTCCCGTGGGCTTCAGCTCGTCGGTCACTGCGGAGATTTCATTCAGCCTCAGAACGAGCCTCTGCTGTTCCTGGAGCCGCTCCTCTTCGCTGCGGCTCGCGATGAGGGCTGGAGCCGTGGCCGTGATCTCGGCGCTCCGTTCTGCGAGGCGGAGCGAAGTTGCCATGCCGACCACGCTCTCCGCGGTGATCCGCGTCACTGACCTCTCGATGTCAGTGAAGGCGTACCAGGCAATCGCACTGGCGCCGACGGTCAGCATGGCCATCCCGCCGAGCGCCATGAACAATTTGGTCTTGATGCCAAAAGCCGCCTTGTCGTCCGGCTTACGGCCGAGACTAGACGGTTTCGAAGTGTGCGCTTCGACCGAAGTCGCCCTGCCAGGCTTTTGATCCCCCCCATTCATGACGACGCGCACGCGAGCGAAGCGAGCCTGCGTTGCTCGGGAGAAAGACGGCGCCCGGTCCGCCTTTTGACCACGTCAACGCTCCAGCCGGTCAACCGGTTTGAAGCTGCCATCCGCCTGGATCACGGTGAGGAACACCTTGTCCATGCCCTGATTGTGGTCCGGGCCGTACGACAGCGTGATGCCGCCCAGGTCAAACGTGCCGACCTCCTTGATGGTCGAAAGCAGCGCCGCCCGCGTCACCGGCCCCTTCAGCTTGCCCAATGCTTCGGTCAGCACCCGGCCGACCATATATCCTTCGAGCGAAACGAAACCGATCTGCGCGTCCGGATTGGTTGCTCTGAGCGCCTTTTGGTACCTCGCTACGAGCGGGAGGCTCGCGTCTCGGGGGAACGGTACGACCTGCGTTACCACCACTCCTTTCCCATCCTCGCCGAGTTCCTTTGCAAGTGCGTCGGGACCGACGAACGAGATGTTGACGAACACCACGTCCAGCTTGAGCCGGCGTGCCAGCTTGATGAATTCCGCGCAGGGCTTGTAGGCACCGACCATGACGACAGCCTGGGGATCCGCCTTGCGAATCGCCAGCAAGGCCATTTTCACGGCGGTCGTGTTGCGCTCGTAAGTGCCCTCGGCAACCAGCTTCATGCCGCGCTTTTCCATTGCCTTGGTCACTCCCGAAAGCCCGGCGCGACCGAAGCTATCATCCTGATACATGATGGCTATTCGCGAGAAGCCGAGGTCAGTGGTGAGGTGCTCGATCCAGGCCTCTGTCTCTTCATCATATGAGGCCCGAATATTGACCACGTTGCTGAGTGACGGGTCGCGCAAGAAGGCGGCACCCGTGAACGGGCCGACAAACGGCACCCCTGCTTCCATGGCGATCGGCTCCACCGCGTTCGAAGTAGGCGTGCCCACCTCGCCGACGAGTGCAAATACTCGGTTCTCATCGATCAGACGCTTGGTGTTGGCGATCGCCTTTTCGGGCTCGTACGCGTCGTCATAGGAGATCAGCTCAAGGCGGTGACCATTAACTCCGCCGGCGGCATTGGCCTCATTGAAAGCGGCGAGAATTCCCTCCCGCATGCCGAGACCCAGCGCCGCTGCGGGTCCCTCAAAGGCTGCCGATTGCCCGAACACAATCCGGTCGTCGAACACTCCCGGCTCGGCGCGGGCTGCGACGTTTCCAAGCGAGATCGCGCCGAAGCCCAACAAGGCCGCGACGGTAAATCCTCTGGGCCAGGACATGAGGTCACCCTCCCTCGGCGAGGGCGCGTTCCGAAGCGACACGGCTATCAGAAACTAGGGCCGGGCCACCCGCTGGGCGCCCACTATTGTGAACTCTACCACATTTGCGTCACCGGGTAACGCTCCAAACCGCCGTGCAATCGACGCAGCTAGTAGGACGCTAGACTGGATGTGTCTGAAAAGACCAAGCGCCGCTCGAGCTCGGCCGGGCTAGAACCTCGACAACGAAGGGATCCCGGCAGGCGTTCGTGTCCAGAATGCCAGCCCAGGTAACATTCCTTCAAGACGTCTGCGTGCGTTCAAACGAGTATGGCGCGACTGCAATCCCCACCTAGGAGGAAACCATGACTGCGACGACTGTGAATGAGGCTCCGCGCATCTACGCCACGTTCCGCTACCGCGATGCGGCGAAAATGATCGACTGGCTCTGTGAGGCCTTCGGCTTCACCGTGCGGGTGCGCTATGGCGAGGGTAACGACGTCCACCACGCCGAGCTTGCGCTCGGATCGTCGATGATCATGATCGGCCATACGCGCGACGACGCCTACGGCCGTATGGTGGGCGCCGCAGGAATCCCCGGCGGCAAGTCGACCTACGTCGCCGTCGACGATGCCGACGCCGCCTTCGCCCGGGCCAAGGCGGCCGGCGCGAAGATCCTGGAGGAGCCGGTCGACCGCGACTACGGCAGCCGCGATTTCATCTGCGCCGACCCGGAAGGCAATGTCTGGTCGTTCGGCACCTACTGGCCCAAGGTGGTTGATGAAACCTAGCTTCAGATGGCGGAGCCGGTGATCGTCGACTTCTGCGCAAGCGGGCCGCCGCGCCAGAGGTAGAACGCGACCAGCGGCTCCGCGCCTGTGCGCATGGCGTGGCTGATGTTCGACGGGTGATGTATCACCTCGCCGGCCGCGCGGAGGACGAAGGCGCCCTCGCCTTTGCGCCATTCCGTGCCGCCGGTGAATGGGACGTAGAGCTCCTCGGCAATGTGGTGGTGGTCGGGATAGACGATATCCGGTCCAAGCACGAGGACGCCGGCCGCGAGGCTGTCGTTCGCGAAGTGGCCGCGCGTGCCGATGAGCTCGACCCAGCCGTAGTTCTCGATGAAGCGCTCGCCGAAATCGGCAGCCGTATAGGTCTGGCCCCAGCGAAGCGCGTGGCCATGCTCGGCAAGGAGCGCCAGCGGCGGGCGCTCTGCCGGCCGGGCTATTTCAACGGCGCGATAGAGATGACGAACGCAGGCAAGGCTGTTGGGTTCAACCGCACGTTCCGGCATCTCCCAATCGATACCAGCGATGAAGCCTTGCACAATCTCGTCATCGATCGACTGAAGATAGGCGCGGAAAGCCGACAACAGCTGGGCGGGTGGCGCGGTCATGTGCCTCGACTTTCTTTGCAGAGCAAGTTCGACAAGTCCGATTTGCGCGAGTTCCGCGATGGTCTAGACTGCGGAATGGAACAAGAAAAGCGCTGGAGGACGCCATGGATGCGACGGTCGATGCCGATTCCGGCCAGTTCGAGCTGACGCAAGACCAGCGCGCCGTTCGAGATGTTGCCGAAACCTTCGCAAGAGAGCGGGTCGCGCCGGATGCCCTCGACTGGGACAAGCGACGTCATTTCCCCGTCGATGTTTTTCGCGAGGCTGGCCCGCTTGGCCTCGGCGGCATTTACGTGCGCGAGGATGTCGGCGGCTCGGCACTTGGCCGGCTGGAAGCCGCACTCGTTTTCGAGGCGCTGGCGAAGGCCTGTCCCGGATTCTCGGCCTTCCTGTCGATCCACAACATGGCGGCCTGGATGATCGACCGCTACGGTGACGAGGCCCAGCGGCAGCGGTTCCTGCCGAAGTTGACCTCGACGGAGTGGCTGGCGAGTTATTGCCTCACCGAGCCGGGCTCCGGGTCGGACGCAGCCGCATTGAAGACGCGGGCCGAACGCGACGGCCATCACTACGTGCTGAACGGCTCCAAGCAGTTCATCTCCGGCGCCGGCGCCACCGACATCTATATCGTGATGGTGCGCACCGGAGGAGAAGGGCCGAAAGGCATCTCGGCCCTGATTGTGCCCAAGGATGCGCCTGGCCTCTCCTTCGGAGCCGAGGAGCACAAGATGGGTTGGCACATGCAGCCGACGCGCCAGCTCATCCTCACCGATTGCCGCGTGCCTGTCGAAAACCGGCTGGCCGAAGAAGGTGCCGGGTTCTCCATCGCCATGGCCGGGCTCGACGGCGGCAGGCTGAACATCGCCGCCTGCTCCCTCGGCGGCGCCCAGGCTGCACTCGACAAGGCGGTTGCCTATACCGCCGATCGCAAGGCCTTCGGCCAGCCGATCAACCGCTTCCAGGCGCTGCAGTTCCGGCTAGCCGACATGGAGACCGAGCTCCAGGCGGCGCGCGTGCTCCTATATACCGCCGCCGCAAAACTCGACCGCAAGGCGCACGACGCAAGCAAGTGGTCGGCAATGGCGAAGCGCTTCGTGACCGACACCGGCTTCGAGGTTGCCAACGGCGCCCTGCAGCTCTTCGGCGGCTACGGCTATCTGCACGATTACGGCATGGAGAAGCTGGTACGCGACCTGCGGGTCCACCAGATCCTCGAAGGCACCAACGAGATCATGCGCGTGATCATCGCGAGGAATATGATCGGAAGGGATTAGGGGAGTAGGGGAACAAGGGAGTAGGGCAGTAGGTTACAAATCGGAAGGTCTCGGCGTGCACGAGCCGACCTTCTCATCCCCTATTCACTTACTCCCCTATTCCCCTAATCCCGTCATTAACGGGAGCAACCACCATGACCACCATCGCCTTCATCGGCCTCGGCAATATGGGCAACCCCATGGCCGCCAATCTCGTGAAGGCCGGACATCGCGTGCGGGGCTTCGATCTCGTGGCCGAGAACCTGACGAAGGCGCACAGCAACGGCGTCGAGATAGCCGCGGACGCCAGTACGGCCGTCGAGGCGGCCGAGGCGATCATCACCATGCTGCCGGCGGGCACGCATGTGCTTTCGGTCTATAATGACATCCTGCCGAACGTGGCTGAAGGGGCGCTGCTGATCGATTGTTCTACCATCGACGTGGACTCGGCACGCAAGGCGCATCAGCTTGCCGCAGAACGCGGCCTTCCCTCGATCGACGCGCCGGTATCCGGCGGCACGGCGGGTGCCGCCGCAGCCACCCTCACCTTTATGGCCGGCGGCAGCGCGGATGCCTTCGCCAGGGCCGAGCCGCTGCTCAAGCCCATGGCCGGCCGCATCGTCCATTGCGGCGAAGCGGGCGCCGGCCAAGCGGCGAAGATCTGTAACAACATGATCCTCGGCGTCTCGATGATCGCAGTCGGCGAGGCCTTCGTGCTTGCCGAGAAGCTCGGCCTTTCGCACCAGGCGCTGTTCGACGTGGCCTCGACCTCGTCCGGCCAATGCTGGTCGTTGACGACTTACTGCCCCGTTCCCGGGCCGGTGCCGACGTCACCGGCCAACCGCGACTACCAGCCCGGCTTCGCCTCAGCCTTGATGCTCAAGGATCTCAGGCTGTCGCAGGAAGCCGCGCAGGCCGCAGGCGCGGTCACGCCGCTTGGAGCGGAGGCTACCCAGCTCTATGCGCTTTTCAGCGCGCTGGGCAATGGCGGCAAGGATTTTTCCGGGATCATCGAGTTTCTGAGAGGGCGCTCCAACTGATCGCCGGCGGCGGGTTTATTAAAGACAAGTTAAATAAAAAAATTCTCGAATTTAGACTTGCTTAAGTTCTCGATAACCGTGCGGTAACGATGTCGACGTATAACGGTTCGCGTGACGGTCATTGAAATGCACCTCACCGCTCCGGATCAGGTCTCGCGTACCGGAGCCGTATTCTTCCAGGATGTATTGCGTCTCGGACGGCAAGCCGTGTTCCCTGCGGAGCACGGTGCTGCCGTTTCAGGCGTTTGCGGCGTCGCGGAACTGGCCATCGACGATGGCGCCGGTTTTGAGCTTCAGCTCGTCGAACTGCGCTTGCCAATCAGCGCAGCTATTGCTCCTGGCCATGTCGCAACTCCCGCTCGGCCATATCAAGCGCCATGACGATCCGCTCGCATGCGAGGTCGATCGTCTCGCGCGTCCAGATGAGCGGCGGCGAGAGGATCATGGTGTTGCCGGTTGCACGCATCATCAGGCCTTCGGCGACCGAATGGTCGCGCACGACGACAGCGGCCGTACCGTCCGAATCGAAGCGCTCCTTGGTCTCCTTGTCCCTGACGATCTCTATGGCAGCCAGGAGCCCGAACGATCTCACCTCGCCGACCAGTGCATGGCCGCTGACGCGCTCCCGCAATGCTTGCGCGAAATATGGGCCCGTATCGTCCCGAACGCGCTCGATCAGGCCTTCGCCTTCGATGATCTCCAGGTTCTTCAACGCTACCGCGCAGGCCACCGGATGGCCGGAATAGGTATAGCCGTGGAAGAATTCGCCGCCCTTCTCGACCAGCGTGGACGAGATGCGGTCACCCACGAGCAGCGCCGACAGCGGCTGGTAGCCAGAGGTCAGCGCCTTGGCGGTGGTGATCGTGTCGGCTTCGATGCCCATGGACTGCGCGGCGAACCATTCGCCGGTTCGGCCATAACCGGTAATCACCTCGTCGAGCATCAGGAGAATGTCGTATTTTCTGCAGATGCGCTGGATTTCCGGCCAGTAGCTCGGAGGCGGGATCTTGACGCCCCCGGCGCCCTGGATCGGTTCACCGATGAATGCGGCGACCGTCTCCGGTCCAGCTTCGACAATCGCATCCTCTACGGCCTTGGCGGCGCGCAGCCCGAATTCGTGATCGCTTTCGCCGGGCAGCGACAGCTCGAACGAATAGGGGGGCATGACATGAACGATGTTCGGCACCGCGCCGTTAAGTTGCCCATGCATCTGCGACATCCCGCCGAGCGAAGCTCCGGCGATCGTCGAGCCGTGATAGGCATAATTGCGTGAGATGATGCGGTTTTTCTCGGGCCTGCCTTCGAGGGCCCAATAGTGACGTACGAGGCGGAGCGCCGTGTCGTTCGCCTCTGAGCCCGACGAGCCGTAGAAGACCTGGCTGATATTGTCAGGCGCGATCTCGGCGATCTTCTGTGCAAGCAGCACCGGAGTCGGAGTCGAACAGCGGAAGAACGAATTGTAATAGGACAACTCTTTCATCTGCTTGTAAGCGGTCTCGGCGAGTTCGTCGCGGCCGTAGCCGATATTGACGCACCAGAGCCCCGCCATGCCGTCGAGGATCTCGTTGCCCCCGCTATCATAGATGAACGGTCCCTTCGCATGCGTGATGATGCGTGAGCCGGCCTCCCGCAATTCCTTGTGATCGGTGAAGGGATGAAGATGGTGCGCGGCATCGATCTGCTGAAGCTGCGCCAGCGAATAGTTCAGATAAGTCATGGGTTTGGCCTCTCGCGTTGAATCATTCCGGCAACAGCCGGGGCGGATTCAGCAAGCGGCTGGTGGCGAATAGCCGATGCGCGCGCAGAGCCTCAGCAGCTCGGCGTGCAGTGTGCGCCGCGACGGAGTCACGGCTATGTTGCGCGATGACATTGGGCCAGCATAGCGGAGACGCTGCACTGCCTTCAAGCTTCAGGCAATCACGGGCCTGCCGGTCTGCCGTCCCGACGCGCCACATGGAGGACGAACAGCAGCAAGGTGAGCATGCCCATCACCAGAGGCAGGCCCTGAACGCCGACGACATCCATGACCGCACCGGTGACCGGTGGCCCGATGATGCCGCCGACGCCCCAGACCAGCGCAAAGGCGGCGTTGCCCGCCACCAGCATGGCGCCCGAGAAGCGATCGCCGAGTTGGACCAGCGCCATGGTGTAGATGCCGAACGAGGCCGCGCCCCAGACGAATGCAAGCGGCCAGGCAGATGGCGTGCCAAAGCTGACAGGCAGGAGCATTGATCCCAGCATGAGCACAATCGCACAGGCGATCAGAACCTTGCGCGATCCGATCCGCTCGGCGATCAGCCCGAGCGGTATCTGCAGCACGACGTTGCCCAAGATGAACGTCGTGAGAAAGGCCGAGACGGCCTCGTCGCTACTGCCATAGGCGCGACCGTATACGGTGGTGAGCGAGAGCAGAGCATGCTCGAAGGCGGCAACGACGGCCACTGCAAACAGGAGCAGCGGCGCGACAGACAGAAAGCGCAGCACCGAAGGCTCGTCCTTGCCGTTATGGAGTTCCGGCAGTCGCGGCAGCACCGCGACCAGGACGCCGGCGCAGCCGATGAAAGCGATGATGCCGACCATGAATGGCGGCCAGCCTTCGCTGCCTGTCACGCTTAGGGCGAGCGGGCCGGCGCCAAATCCAGCCGAGATCAGCGATGTATAAGTACCCATGACCCTGCCGCGCCGGGCAGGCGGCGTCAGCGTCAGCATCCAGGTTTCGCTTAGTACATAAAGCGGGTTCACGACAAAGCCGAGAAGAAAGCGCAACGGGAACCATGGCCAGAGATTCTGCGTCCAGCCGATCAGGGCGAGCAACAGCGCCGCAAGCCCGGCACAGGTGAGAGCAGTCGTGCCGGCGCCGAAGCGGCGTGCGGAGATCGGTATGAAGGCTGACGAGGCGATGAAGCCGAGCGGCGTCATCGCCGCCGAGAGCCCGATAAGGCTGGAGGGCGTGCCTTGCCGCTGGAGAATGAAGGAAAGCAGCGGATAGGTGAGTCCTTGCGCAACCGAGAACACGGTCACCGTGGCGATGACGCCGCCGATCGCGGCCCATTGCGGGCTACCTGCGGCAGCTTCGGTTCCCTCGATCGCCATGCTTCCCCCTCCCTGAGCCGTGAGGGAGAGCTAGCCTCCTTCCCCGCGTGCGCCTAGAGCCGGCTGGCCGGAACCGCCTGCGCCAGAACCATCGAAGCGGCTCACGCGGAACCGGCTGATATCGTGGCGTGTCGCCCCCCCGGTCGAGAGGTCGGCCAGTATCTCGCCGATCACACTGGCGAACTTGAAGCCGTGGCCCGAACATGGCGACGCCACCACAATACGCGGATCGGATGGCAACAGATCGATGACGAAATCCTCGTCGGGAGTCATCGTATAGATGCAGGTTTTCATCGCCTTGAGCCGACCCGCCCCCTCCGGCAGATGCCGTTCAAGGAAGCGGCGCGTACGTGCCTCGTCCGTCGGGCCGGCGTCCTGGCGTGCGGCATCGGCTCTCGGGAGCCGGCCGCTGCTGTAGTGTGAAGCGCATTTGAGGCCGGTGCCGGCAAAATCCGGGAAACCGTAGACGAGGTCGTCCTCATCCTCGATGGCGAACACCGGCAGCCTGTCGAGCCCAAACAATTCCGGCCGCTTCGGTTCGTACCAGGTGAGCACCATCCTGTTCAGGGTGATGTAGCGCATCAAATCCGGCACCAATTCGGTGATCCACGGGCCAGCCGAGACGACGACTCTGCCGGCTTCGATCGTGCCGTCACCGGTGGCGATCCGAACGCCTTCGCGCTGGGGCTCGACCGCTGCGACCTTGGTATTCGTGAGAATGGTCGCGCCTGCTTGCCTCGCAAGCCGCAGATGCAGCGAATTGGCGAGATCGGCTCTTACAAATCCGCCCTGTGGCTGGAACATTGCGGAATAATCGTCCGGAAGCTCGATGGCAGGGAAGCGCCGCCTCACTTCGGCTGGACTGAGCAGCTCATGCTCGAGGCCGTGCAGCAGGCAGGCTTCGAGCGAGCCTGCAACCAGTTGGCTGCCCGGCCTTCCGGCTTCGACGATGCCGGTCGTGGTGAGCACCGTCTCGCCGGTCAGTTGCTCGACTTCGCGCCAGTTCTCGTAGGCGCTCCTTACCAGGGGCACATAAGACGGGTGCTCGAAATAGCCGAGCCGGATCGCCCGGCTCTCGCCATGCGAGGA
Source organism: Mesorhizobium sp. BAC0120 (assembly GCF_033542235.1). NCBI lineage: Bacteria > Pseudomonadati > Pseudomonadota > Alphaproteobacteria > Hyphomicrobiales > Phyllobacteriaceae > Mesorhizobium > Mesorhizobium sp. BAC0120. The sequence continues at coordinate 354,941 of NZ_JAWRCU010000001.1, forward strand.
GCCGCGGTCGTGGCCAGGCGTGAATTGCTCGATGCCGATCGCCTTCACACCGCGCCGCGCGAGATGGAAGAGCGCTGCGCTGCCCATTGCGCCAAGGCCGATGACCGCTACTTCAAAACTACTCAACTTTCGCCTCCGAAATCCATGTCGCTTCCCTCGCTCTAGTGGTCGTCACATCCGCACTGACCGCATTGACCGCGGTCCATTATGCCGCCCTATCGTCCGCCGCTACCGGGAATCTCTTACATGAACGCAGTATTGCAGCCCGCCGAACCAATGATCGCGACCGAACGGGCGCGCCGCGGCGGCCGTGCCGGAAAGCGCGCAAGCGGCGCAGCTGCCTTCGAGCAGCCTCCGTTCCGCCAGCTCAGGATTCCCTTCCCTCCCACCAGGCTGATCTCTGATGACGAATTGGAATCGATCCATCTCGCTTCGCTCAAGGTGCTGAAGGAGATCGGTGTCGATGTGCTGCATGACGGCGCGCGCAGGATCATGAAGGAACATGGCGCCGACATGCGCGCAGGCTCGGAGCGCGTCCGCTTCGACGCCGACATGATCCTCGAACTGATCGCTCACGCGCCGCCGGAATTCACCATCCACGCCCGCAATCCCGCGCACAACGTCCGCTTCGGCGGCGACAATCTCGTGATCTCGCAGATGGCCTCCGCGCCGAACTGCTCCGATATCGACAATGGCCGGCGAGCCGGCAATCAGGCCGATTACCGCAATTTCCTGCGGCTCGCGCAGATGCACAACATCCTTATGACGACCGGCGGCTATCCGGTCGAACCAGTCGACATCCATCCATCGATCCGCCATCTCGAATGCATACGTGATCTCGCGACGCTCACCGACAAGGTGTTCCACATCTATTCGCTGGGGCGGGAGCGCAATGTCGACGGCATAGAGATCGCCCGCATCGCCCGCGGCGTCAGCCATGAGCAGCTGCTCGAAGAGCCCTCCGTCTATACGATCATCAACACCAACTCGCCGCTGAAACTCGACATCCCGATGATGGAGGGCATCATCCAGATGTCCTCGCACGGCCAGGTGGTGATCGTCACGCCGTTTACGCTCTCGGGCGCAATGGCGCCGGTGACGATCGCCGGCGCGCTGGTCCAGCAGAATGCGGAGGCGTTGGCCGGCATCTCCTTCACCCAGATGGTGCGAAAGGGTGCACCCGTCGGCTATGGCGGCTTCACCTCCAATGTCGACATGAAGTCGGGCGCGCCTGCCTTCGGCACGCCTGAATACATGAAGGCGCAGCTCGTCGGCGGACAGCTCGCGCGGCGCTACAACATCCCCTATCGCACCTCCAATGTCTGCGCAGCCAATACAGTGGATGCGCAGGCGGCCTACGAAAGCGTGTTCTCTCTGTGGGGTGCGATCACCGGCGGCGGCAACTTCATACTGCACGGCGCCGGCTGGCTGGAAGGCGGACTGCGCTGCTCCTACGAGAAGATGATCCTCGACATCGACCTCCTGCAGATGGTGGCCGAGTTCCTGACGCCGCTCGACCTTTCGGAGGACGCGCTGGCCGTGGATGCGATCCGCGACGTCGGCCCGGGCGGCCATTTCTTCGGCACCCCGCACACGCAGTCGCGCTACAAGACGGCCTTCTACGCGCCAATCATCTCCGACTGGCGCAATTTCGAGACCTGGGCCGAGGCGGGTTCGCCGACCGCGATCGAGCGCGCGAACAAAGTCTGGAAACAGCGGCTGGCAAGCTACGAAGAACCCCATATGGATCCAGCCATCCGCGAGGAGCTCAACGCCTTCGTCGACAAGCGCAAGGCCGAAGGCGGCGCGCCTACTGACTTTTAATCCGTTGCTCCATGTTCAAAGCCCCCTCTCCGTCTCGGGCTAAAGCCCTCGACACCTCCCCCCCTAAGGGTGGGGAGGAAGGGCGCGAACTTGTCTCGGAAGGCGCCCTTCCTCGCCCCCTTCAGGGGGAGAGGTGCCGAGCGAAGCGAGGCGGAGAGGGGGAAGCCAAGAAGCGACCCGAGCATCGAAAGGCTGGAGCCACTGAAGGGGCACGTTCTCTCAGGCGGGCTGGCAACCAAGCTGAAGCCTTGCTTTGGCTGGAAGTTAAGGCCAAGCGGCTAGGCGGCTATCACTTCGTCCGCCAGCAGCCAATCGGCCCTTACTTCGCCGACTTCGCCTGTCGCGCCAAACGCCTCGTCGTCGAAATCGACGGCAGCCAACACGCAGACAGCGCCTATGACCGCCGACGCGACGAGTTCATGCGCTCCCAAGGCTACTCAGTCCTGCGTTTCTGGAACGTGGATGTCCTGAAAGAGCGGACCTCCGTCTGCGAAACAATTCTGGCCGCACTCGAAGGGCAGCTGGCTGAAGACACCGTCGCGACAGACCTTCGGTTCGTCTATGCGAAGCCGCGCATTAGCCCGACTGTCATTCAGCCTTCTTCCGATCGATCGAACTCATTTTCTGAAATCAAGAGACCAACTCAATGAAATCCCACGTCAAAGCGGTTGTCATCGGCGGCGGTGTCGTCGGCTGCTCGGTGCTCTACCATCTAGCCAAGGCGGGCTGGACCGACATCATGCTGATCGAGCGCGCGGAGCTCACCTCCGGCTCGTCCTGGCATGCAGCGGGCGGCTTCCATACGCTGAACGGCGACCCGAACGTCGCCAAGCTGCAGGCCTATACGGTGCAGCTCTACAAGGAGCTGGAGGAGATTTCCGGCCAGTCCTGCTCGCTGCACCTGACGGGCGGCGTGATGCTTGCCGACACCCAGGAGCGCATGGATTTCCTGCGGCTCGCCCATGCCAAGGGCCGTTACCTCGGCATGGATACCGAGCTCATCACACCGTCGGAAGCCAAGGCCATGTTCCCGCTGATGGACGAGAGCCATTTCGTCGGCGCCATGTGGGATCCGGTCGAAGGCCATCTCGACCCGTCCGGCACGACGCATGCCTATGCCAAGGCCGCCCGCAAGCTCGGCGCCGACATCGTGCTGCGCAACCGCGTTGTCGAGCTGACGCAGGATCCGGACGGCACCTGGAACGTCGTCACCGAGCAAGGCACGGTGAAGGCCGAGCACGTGGTGAATTGCGGCGGGCTGTGGGCGCGCGAGGTCGGCCGCATGGTCGGCGTCGAACTGCCGGTGCTTGCCATGGAACATATGTATCTTCTCACCGAGCCCATGCCGGAGGTCGAGGCATTCAACAAGGAGACCGGCCGCGAGATGATCGGCGTGCTCGACTTCAAGGGCGAGATCTACACGCGCCAGGAACGCAACGGCATCCTGCTCGGCACTTATGAGAAGGCCTGCAAGCCGTGGTCGCCGGTGAACACCCCATGGAATTTCGGCCATGAGCTGCTGCAGCCTGATCTGGACCGCATCGCGCCTTCGCTGGAGGTCGGCTTCAGGCATTTCCCCGGCATCGCCAATGCCGGCATCAAGCAGGTGATCAACGGTCCCTTCACCTTCGCGCCGGATGGGAACCCGCTGGTCGGCCCGGTGCAGGGCCTGACCAATTTCTGGTGCGCCTGCGCCGTCATGGCCGGCTTCAGCCAGGGCGGGGGTGTGGGGCTCGCGCTTTCCAACTGGATGGTGAACGGCGATCCTGGCTTCGATGTCTGGGGCATGGATGTCGCCCGCTTCGGCGAGTGGGCGACGCTGCGCTACACCAACGCCAAGGTGCGCGAGAACTATTCGCGCCGCTTCTCGATCCGCTTCCCGAACGAAGAGCTCCCGGCAGCCAGGCCGGCACAGACGACCCCGCTCTACGACACCATGGTCGCTGAGAACGCCGTGATGGGCGACAGCTGGGGGCTGGAGACGCCGCTCTGGTTCGCCCCGAAGGGCACCGAGCCGAAGGACATCGTCTCCTTCCACCGCTCCAATGACTTCGAGCATGTCGGCAACGAGGTGCGCGCGGTGCGCGAGAGCGTCGGCGTGACCGAGATCGCCAACTTCGCCAAATACGAGGTGACTGGTCCAGGAGCCGAGGATTTCCTAAACCGGCTGATGACCAACCGCATGCCGAAGACGGGTCGCATCGTCTTGACGCCGATGCTCAACGAATTCGGCAAGCTGATCGGCGACTTCACCATCGCCCATGCAGGCGACGAGCGCTTCATGATCTGGGGCTCGTCGGCCGCCCAGAAATATCACATGCGCTGGTTCGAGAAGCATCTGCCGAAGGACGGTTCCGTCCGCGTCCACCGCTTCGACATGACGCTCGTCGGCTTCTCGATCGCCGGGCCGAACAGCCAGGTGCTGCTGCAGAAGCTGGTCGACGAGGACGTGTCGACGAAGGCTTTCCGCTTCATGGATTTCCGCGAGATCGCGGTCGGCGGCGCGCCCTGCATGGTCAACCGCATCACCTACACCGGCGATCTCGGCTACGAGATCTGGATGCAGCCGGCTTATCAGCGCCTCGTCTACAAGGCGATCAAGGAAGCGGGCGAGGAATTCGGCATCGTCGATTTCGGCATGCGCGCGCTGCTCTCGATGCGGCTGGAGAAGAACTTCCCGACCTGGTTCCGCGAACTGCGTCCGATCTACGGTCCGTTCGAAGGCTCGATGGATCGCTTCATCCGGATGGAGAAGAACGACTTCATCGGCCGCGAGGCGGCAGCCAGGGAGCAGCAGGCCGGGCCGAAGCTCCGCCGCGTGTCTCTGGTGGTCGATGCGCTCGATGCAGATGTCATGGGCGACGAGCCGATCTGGGCGAGGGTCAACGGCCAGGACTACGGCACGGTCGAGAAGCCGCATGGCTATGGCGCACCGCGCTTCGACACGAGCGGCAAGGCGGTGCGCGGCTCCACGGCAGCCGAGGGCGCCTCGGCCGTGCGCGGCATCCACGACGGCGAATGGTCGGTGGTCGGCTGGGTGACGTCCGGGGGCTATGCCCATCATGTCGGCAGATCCCTGGCGCAAGGCTACGTGCCTGCCGCCCTTGCCGCGAATGAGGGTGAAGGCCTGTTCGAGATCGAGATCCTCGGCCACCGCCGCCCGGCGCGCATCAATGTCGAGCCGCTGTTCGATCCGAAGGGCGAAAGGATGCGGGGGTAGCGCGTCTGCTCCGCCGAGATATTGCTGCAGCGATGACGCTCTACGGCGCCCCCCTCAGTCCTGCCGGACATCTCCCCCGCGAGGGGGGAGATTGGACGGCCGTTTTGTTTTCGCCAATCGTCAGCGTTGCAGAACAGGCACCTTCAAAAATGAAGGCCAATCTCCCCCCTTGCGGGGGAGATGTCCGGCAGGACAGAGGGGGGCGCGAAGGGGCGCCGACCTCCCATCGTTATCTCTAGGATTGACGAATGGACGGCGTTTCCAGGGGACACTTCGGCCGCCACCGCAAGATCATGCCCTTCGAGCCCGACGCCGCGCCGACCTCGATCGACGAACTGCGCAACGCGGCCCGCGAGAAGGCCGCCTCCCTTAACCAGCATGTGCTGGGCTACGGCGCGACGGCCGAGCGCGAATGGGCGGCGGCCGGCATTTCCGCGCCCGACCTGCCGGCCATGCGGAAATATCGGCTGGAGCGCATCCGCGCCGAGCTGAAGCGTCGCGACTATGCCGGCGCCCTGCTCTATGATCCTGTCAACATCCGCTACGCGACCGACAGCACCAACATGCAGCTCTGGGTCGCGCATAATGCGACCCGCCATTGCTTCGTTGCGACCGAAGGCCCGGTCGTGCTGTTCGATTATTTCTCCTGCGAGCACCTGTCCGACCACTCCGGCGTCGTCGACGAAGTGCGTCCTGCTGTATCCTGGATATATCTCTATGGTGGAGAGTTGAGCGGAAAGCGGGTCGAGCGCTGGGCTGTCGGCATTGCCGACCTCGTCAGGGCACATGGCGGCGGCAATCGCCGCATCGCGGTCGACCATCTCGACCCGGAAGGCGTAGCCGCGCTCGGCCGCCTCGGCATCTCGGTCGACAATGGCGAAGCGGTGATGGAAAACGCCCGCCTCATCAAGTCGCCCGACGAAATCCTTGCCATGCGCCGCGCGATCGTTGCCTGCGAGGCAGCAATGGCAGAGATGGAGGCAAAGCTCACACCGGGGATTTCCGAGAACGAGCTCTGGGCCGAGCTGCACCGAAGCAATATCGCCCGAGGCGGCGAGTGGATCGAGACGCGGCTGCTCTCCTCCGGACCGCGAACGAACCCTTGGTTCCAGGAATCTTCAGCACGCATCATCGAGGCGGGCGACCTCGTTGCCTTCGATACTGATCTGATCGGTCCGTACAGCTTCTGCGCGGACCTGTCGCGCACATGGCTCTGCGGCGACGACAATCCGAGCGATGAGCAGCGCGACCTTTTCCGCATTGCCGCAGACCAGATCGGCGTGAACATCGAGCTGCTCAGGCCCGGCATCTCCTTCCGCGATCTCGTCGAGCGGGCAAAGAACCCGCCGCCGGATTGCTTTCCGGCGCGCTACGGCGTGCTCTACCACGGCGTTGGGCTCGCCGACGAATATCCGACGCTGCCGCATGCCTCGGACTGGACCGACGACACGCCGGACGGCGTGCTCACGCCCGGCATGGTGCTTTGTGCGGAGAGCTATATTGGCCGGCTTGGCGGCCGCGGGGGCGTGAAGCTCGAGGAACAGATCCTGATCACCGAGACGGGCTGCGAGAAGCTGTCGAGCTATCCGCTCGATGCCCGGCTGCTTGCGCGCTGATCTCCTGCAGGCTCCAAATGTCACGCAGCTTCTCGACGATTTCCGGCGGCGTGTGGCGCGAGGTGATCATCGGCAGGCCTTTGCGCATGCCGGTCCAGCCAACGACTTGAACCTCGGCCGCCTTGGGTTCGTGGCGCTTGGCCATGTGCCAGGACCGGCAGTCGATCGCGCACACATCCGCCTTGCCCTCGGTGACAGCGACGATCGAGGCACGGTGCGCACCGCTTTCGATGCGCTCGCTGAAGATGTCCAGCATTTGGCCCATGCCTTCGAGGTCGCGCGTGAGCGCCAGGATGCCGGACATGGAGTCGAGGCTGTTGTAGGCGAAGCGCCTGCCGCGCAGCAGGTCGAGAGGGATGATCGGGACGCCGTCCCGTGAGGGGGAGGCATCATTGCCACGATGACGTTCTACGTTGCCCCCCTCTGTCCTGCCGGACATCTCCCCCACAAGGGGGGAGATCGGACTGCCGCCTCGATTTCGCCAATCGTCAACGTTGGAGACTAGCGAAATCGTAGATGAAGGCCCAATCTCCCCGCTTGTGGGGGAGATGTCCGGCAGGACAGAGGGGGGCGCGACAGGGCTGCGGCCTACGTCATCTCGCTTCATTGCTCGCATCAATATCGCGCTCGAATAGAGACTCCCCTTCCCGCCCTCGAACCCGTCATAGCTCGGCTGGCCGACCACCTGGACGTGTTCCGCCAGCCCGAGTTCCATCGGCCCCCAGCAGGCTTGCGCGAGCAGAAGCATCGGATGGCGCCACAGCGTCTCGCGATAGAGCTCGTCGGGCGGCAGCGTCGCAGGATCGGGCGCGATGACTGCGCCGCCTTGATCGCGAATGCCTCCTGGCACCGCGGGCATGTCGGCGTTCCGCCGCACGATCATCTCGGGCGCATCAATTCCCGCGCGACGCAAGAGAGCGCGAAGACGCCGCCACTCCATATCGATTTCGGCCTGCGTTTCCGGCCAGTCATACATGGGCAAGGCGGCGATAAAGCTCATGCCGCCCTACTGATGTGAAAGTTGAGTGATTGACAAGAAGCTACTTCTTCGGCGGCTCCGCCGGCACCGGCGCGGTGCCAAGACCGCTGACGTTCCTCGCCCGCACGCGCGGGCGGAAGGAAGCGCCCAGTTCCGGAGCACGGCGCCATGAAGGGTGCACGACAGGTTCCTTGGCCTTGAAGGCATATTCCTTCAAAAGCGCGAAATAATTGGGAAAGACATAGCCATCGTTCATCTTTACCCATTCGTCGCGACGCTCGCGGAACATGCGCGGCAGCCTGTACCAGGCGGCCGCAGGGTTGCGATGGTGCACGAAATGCAGATTGTTGTTGAGGAAAAGGAAAGCGAGCGGCGACCGCTCGACAATGATCGTGCGCCCTTCCGGTTGTTCCGACCATTGATGCTCCGCGAATGTGCGGATCGAAATCAATCCGAGGCCCAGCCAGGTCGGGCCCAGAAGATAGATCCAGAGCGGAATGCAGAAGCCGTAAGTGATGATCGGCAGCACGATCGCAAGGGCGGCGAGATGCAGCGCCCAGGCAAGCCGCACCGCTCGATCGCCCTCCCGCACCAGCCTCCAGTCGTCCAGGAAGAAGCCGATTGCAGAGAGCCACGGTCCCAGGATCAAGCGGCCGACCATCGTATTGTTGAGCCGAAGCAGCGCCTTCATCGCCTCCGGAAGCTCCTCGTGCTTCCAAAGCGCCTGATAATAGCTCTCGGGATCGTCGAACGGGTCGGTCAGCCGCTCGTCCGCATGATGCCTCAGATGCAGGGCCTTGAAGCGTCGATAGGGCCACACGAGCCCGATCGGCAGAAAGACGAAGGCTTCATTGACAAGCGCGTTGCGTGTCGGATGGCCGTGCAGCACTTCGTGCACCAGCGAAGATTGCAGCGCGACCACGAAACCCAAAACGAGAAGTCCTATGCTTGGATAGCTGGGCCAGATCAGCAGGCCAGCAGCGCCCCAAAGTGCATAGCACCCGATTATCAGCCCAACCGTCGGCCACTCCACCGACGACAACCCGCGCCGTCTGACCTGCCTCTCTGCCATGCCTTGCCCCAGTCAGGAATCCCCTCAGTTCCTGACAATATGCTGTCAGTAGAATCGGCCTTCTTCAATGCGACAATGCGCAGAAAGCGTTTACATTGCGCATCTTGGGACGCATCTGTTGCACATTGTAAACGATCGGCGAGATTCATATACGCATTGAACGCCATGTTTGAATGAGTAGCGCAAAATCATTCCCCAGCGCCAGGAGCCACAAATGGATAAGCGCGACCTGTCAAGCGTCTTTCGCGAGCGGCTGAAAATGGTCATACGCCGTTCGGATCTGAACCAGTCGGCGTTCGCCCAGGCTGTCGGCATCGACCGTTCGGCGCTGTCGCAACTCCTCTCCGGGGCCACCACGCGGCTTCCCCGTGCGGAGACGCTGCTCAACATTGCCTCTGAGAACAAGGTGTCGCTCGATTGGCTTCTGGGCCTCAGCCAGGATGAAGGGCTGACAGGCGAGATCCGCGCAAGCTTTGAACTGGAGGAGGCGGTCGGCGGCTTCGATCGCACGCTGCTCGCCCGCTGGCACGCTGAAGCGGGAGGCACCAAGATCCGCTACGTACCGGCCGGCATTCCCGACCTGCTCAGGACCGACGAACTGATCGAGTACGAGGCCGGCATCACCAACAAGAGCCCCGAATCGCAGGCGGACGAGACACGCTACCGCATCGACTATTCGCGCCGGCCGGAGACCGACATGGAAGTGTGCATGCCGCTTCACGTGCTCGAGATTTTCGCACGCGGGCTCGGTATCTGGAGCGATTTCCCCGCAGCGGCGCGCGTCGAGCAGCTCACTCACATGGCACGCTTGCTCGACGATCTCTATCCGACGTTCCGTCTCTACCTATATGACGGCCGACTGCGCTATTCCCTGCCCTATACGATCTTCGGCTCTATCCGCGCAGCGATCTATGCCGGCGACATGTATCTGGTGCTGAACGCGACGCAGCCCGTCAGGGCCCTCACCCGCCATTTCGACAATTTGATCCGCGCAGCGGTCGTCAACGCGCATGAAAGCGCTGCCTTTGCGAGAGACCTCGTGACACTGCCGATCAGGAATAACGATAGCTAGAGGCCCCGCAACCCATCCCGCTCATTGACAGATATAAAGACTTCTTTATATCCTTATTCGATTGAACCCACGAGAGCCGTTGTCATGACCAATCCGATCGATGCCCTGATTGCTGAAAAGGGCGTGCTGCTTGCCGACGGTGCGACCGGGACAAACCTGTTTGCTATGGGACTTCCGGCCGGCGAAGCGCCGGAACTGCTCAACGAGACCGCGCCCGACACCATCCGTGAATTGCACCAACGCTTCGTTGATGCAGGCGCCGACATCATCCTGACAAACTCCTTCGGCGGCACCAGACACCGGCTGAAGCTGCACCATGCGCAGGACCGGGTTTTCGAGCTCAACAAGAAGGCCGCCGAGATCGGCCGCTCGGTTGCCGACAAGTCGGGCCGCAAGGTGATCGTCGCGGGCTCGGTCGGCCCGACCGGCGAGCTTCTAGTGCCGCTCGGCGCCCTCACCTACGAGGATGCGGTCGACGCCTTCGCCGAGCAGATCGAAGGACTGAAAGCCGGCGGCGCGGAGGTTGCCTGGATCGAGACCATGTCGGCGCCGGAGGAGATCCGTGCCGCCGCGGAAGCCGCGATCCGAGTCGGTCTCCCCTACACCTATACCGGCTCCTTCGACACGGCTGGCCGCACCATGATGGGGCTGTTGCCGAAGGACATACACGCCGTCGCCGACGGCTTGGCCGAGAAGCCGCTCGGCGTTGGCGCCAATTGTGGTGTCGGCGCATCCGACATCCTCGCCTCTCTGCTCGACATGACCGCGGCAAAGCCGGACGCGACCGTGATCGTCAAGGGCAATTGCGGCATCCCGGAATTCCGGGGCTCGGAGATCCACTATTCGGGCACGCCCGAGCTGATGGCGGACTATGTGCGACTGGCAGTCGACGCCGGAGCCAAGATCGTGGGCGGCTGCTGCGGCACGAGTTTCGGCCACTTAGCCGCCATGCGTAAGGCACTGGACGCGCACACCAAGGCTGAGCGGCCGACGGTCGAGACCATCGTCGAGCGTATCGGGCCGATGCGGAACAAGCTCGCCAGCCAGGGCGGAACGGAAGCTGAAGGCGGCAGGCGTCGGCGTGCCAGGGCATAAAGTCAGCGCGCAGCCAGACGATACGGCTGAATCAGCAACTCGGCGGGAATGCCCCATTTGCGGTTGAGCTTGTAGGCCATATCCAGAGTGATCGCACGCCTGCGTCGCAGGACTTCCGATGCCCGGGGCGACGATCCTAGAACCTCTGCAAGGTCCCTGCGTGTCAGACCCTTCATTTGCATGTGGGCAGCGATCGTCTCGACCGGATCGGGATCCGAGATCGGGTAGTGTGCGTCTTCGTAGGCTTCTATGAGTGTGGCAAGAACATCGAAACGGTCGCCCTCGGGTGTTCCCGGCTCCGGCTGATCTTCAAAATAAGCCGTGATTTCCTCGATTGCCCATTCATAGTCCGCCTCGGTTTTGATCGGTCGAATATTTTCCATCACACCGTCTCCGGATCTATTTTGTCGTAGTCCCTGTGGGTGCCGACAAATTTGATGAGCACGCGCTTGAAAGCATAGGCGACGTGAACCACGAGGCGGTACTTGTTGCCTCCGATGTCGAAGATCAGCCGATTGTCACCGACGAAGTCGACAGTTGGCCCAAACATTGCCTTCACATCAGCCGGTCAGTTCCAGTCTGCCTCGCTGACCAACACGTACCAGACGGACAGGGGTGTCTGGGCTTGGTTGTGTCTCTCCCAGAATTCCCTCAGTGCCCGCTTCGCAATGATCTGCATTCCTCGATATAGGCAATTCCCAAATTGGGAACAAGTGGTTTCAATTTTATGCAGATCAAGACTGGCAGACGAAGGACTGTCGCCTTCGCCGATGCCTCACTTCCCAGAACATTCGCCGTTTTGCTTACCGTGGAGGTAACGGCCGACCGCGCCCCGCAATCGCCATTACCGGTTCCTGCTATCCAGCGCGGCGGCGAGGCGTACCAGCGAAACGAACTCCGCCCTGTACCCGAACGGGTCGGAGCCCCGCGCAGCATTGGCGATCCCGATGATCCTGTCGTAGCCCAATGACGCGGTCTGACCTTCGTCGCGCAGCTTCTGGCCGAAGGCAGCAACCGCGACCGAGAAACGCTGATCGACGCTCGCCTGGTCGAAGGAGGACACCTCGTTCGCCTTCGTCACCGGCGTGGTGATCAGTTTCGACGTATCGCCGTCCGGCGCCTTGTAGCGGATCTTCACGAATGCATATTCTTCCGGGTTCTGCACGCCGCCATTGCCGGTCGAGGCCTGGCCGTAGCGCAGGCCATCGATCATTTGAGGAGCCCCCTTGGGCGTGATCTCGTAGATGGCAGTGACCGCATGGCCCGAGCCGATCTCGCCGGCGTCGGCACGGTCGTTGTTGAAGTCCTCGCGGTTGAGTGCCCGGGTTTCGTAGCCGATCAGCCGATATTCGGCGACCTTGGTCGGATTGAACTCGACCTGGATCTTCACGTCCTTGGCGATCGGGAAGAGTGTCGAGGAGGCATCCTCGACCAGCACCTTCTCGGCCTCGGCAAGCGTGTCGATATAGGCAGCCGTGCCGTTGCCGTTCTGGGCGATGGTCTGCATCATATGGTCGTTGAGATTGCCGCGACCGAAGCCAAGCACCGAGAGGAACACGCCCGAATTGCGGTTCTGTTCGATGAGCCGCTTGAGATCCTCGTCGTCGGTCTGGCCGACATTGAAATCGCCATCGGTGGCGAGCATAACGCGGTTCACGCCCCCCTGTACGAACGACTGTCCGGCGAGCTTGTAGGCTTCTCGGATGCTGGCCGCGCCGGCCGTCGAACCGCCGGGCGCCAGATTGTCTATTGCCGAAAGGATCTTCGCCTTTTCCGAGACTTTGGTGGGCATCAGGACGGTGCCGGCCTCGCCGGCATAGGTGACGATCGACACCGTGTCGTTCGGGCCCAGCCTGTCGACAAGCAGCTTGAAGGCGGATTTCAAGAGCGGCAGCTTGTCCGGCTCGTCCATGGACCCCGAGACATCGATGAGGAATACCAGGTTGACCTTCGGCTTCTCGGTGGGCGCGATGTCATAACCCTTGATCGCGACATGCATCAGCCTGGTCTCAGCGTTCCACGGCGTCGGCATGACGGTGACGGTTGCGTTGAACGGTGTGGCTGCCGAATCCGGCCCCTTCCAGTCATAGGGGAAGTAGTTGATCATCTCCTCGACGCGCACCGTGTCGGCTTGCGGCAGCAGCCCCTCTTTCAGCGAACGGCGCACGAAGGAGTAGGATGCGGTATCAACGTCGATCGAAAAGGTCGAAACGGGGTCGGTTGCAACGGACCTGACCGGATTGGCCTTGAATTCCTGAAGCCGGTCGCGATTCTCTGGCTGCTGCACCTCTTGATCGGCAGGCACCTGAACTGCCGATAATTGATCCTGCGCCGCAGGCCTCGGCGCCGCCGCTCCACCTGCGGCGCGACCGTCCTGTGGCTGGCTTGCAATCACGCGCGGCGCCATCGGCTCTGGGGGAAGAGGCGCGATTTGCTCGGAAGCGACGGTAGTTTGTGCGTCGGGCTTCGCTCCCCTCTCCAACGGGAGACCTGTGTCGACACCACGACCAAGCGGGCTCGGCGCGGCTTCGTTCTTCTTCGCCGCGTGAAGCGTCATCGGCTTTGCGACAGTCGTCTTTTCGGCGTGCCCCGGCTTCGCAGTCTCTCCGACCGTGTCCTGGGGCATGAAGCGGAACGGCTGCTCCAGCATCAGGTGATAGGCCGTGTAGCCCGCGATCGGCAGCGCCAGCAGTCCGGCGATCGCCGGCGTCGCATACATCTTCCTGTTCATCGTCTCTCTCCAGAGCTTCCTTGCCCGATCGATGAGACGAGTGCCCGCTTCCCTTCCTTGGGCGGCCGCGGAAGTATTTTCGAGATCATAGGCGGCGAAAGCCGCGTCAAGCGCGCGCGAGCGGGCCTCGTCCTGCGGAGCAGGCACGGCGCTGTTGCGCAGGATGTCGAGTTCGTCCTTTTCCATGGTCAGACTTCCCCGGCCGAAGCGATCATCCGCTTCAGCCGCTTCTTGGCTTCATGGACGTGCCAGGAGACAGTGGCTTCTGCCGAACCCATCACGTCGGCTGCGTCCGCATGGCTCAGGCCTTCGCCATAGACGAGCAGCACGGCTTCCCGCTGCTTGTCGGGAAGGGTCCTGACTGCCGCCCACAGCTCCTCGACCGGATCGTCGGCCAAAGGCTCATGGGCCTCGCCGCCCGATACCAGCGCGTGAATGCCGAACGCCTCCATCTTCGCGCTCTCCCGTGCGGACTTGCGCTTCAGGTCACGCGCGGCGTTTAGCGTCATGGCGTAGAGCCAGGTCGTGAAGGCGCTGCCACCCCGGTATGAGCGGATCGCCTTGCCGAGCCTCACGCAGACCTCCTGCGCGATGTCCTCGGCGTCGGCTCGGTTGCCGGCCCAGCGCCAGGCGACTCGATGGATGAAGTCGTAGTGCCTTTCGACCAGACGGCCGAAGGCCTCGCGATCCCCCTCGCGCGCCCGCCCGGCCAGCGCCAGATCGGAAGTTGCCTCTGTCTCCAGCACCATCACCGTCATTTGCGTGTGAGACGAACGCTTTGCGGCCTTCCTTGGGTAAGCGCAAAGAAAATTTTCAAAGGGCGGGGCTGAGGGCAGCAAATGCATATGAAACGAAACCTGTTCGTGGAATATTTGGCGCCGCCCAGCGTTCCTATGGCGGTATGGCAGACGCCGACGCGCCCGGCCAATGGGAGACACGCTCATGAAATCGATAGCTATTGGATTAGCCGCGCTGCTCGCGACGGCGGCGGCAGCTTACACGATGGAGCCCGCGAAACTTGTGCAGGGCAAGAGCGGCAAGGTCTGGACCGATGAGAAGGGCATGACCCTTTACACTTTCGACAAGGACAAGAAAGGCGAGTCCAGCTGCGACGACAAATGCGCGAAAGCGTGGCCGCCGCTAGCCGCCGGCGCGGATGCCAAGGCCACGGGCCAGTGGACTGTCGTCAATCGCAAGGACGGCACCAAGATGTGGGCCTATGAGGGCCATCCGCTCTACACTTACGCAGACGACAAGGCGCCCGGCGACATGAAGGGCGAAGGCAAAGGCGGCGTCTGGCACGTCGCTAAGCAATAGCGGCGAGCGCCTGGGAGCGCGCTACGGCATTCAGATCAGACAGCGCCGCCGGCCACCATTGCGAGCCGGCGGCGCCTGTGCGTCAGGCAAACCAGGCGCGGAGACCGCCCTGAGCAATGCGGCGCAGCCGCTGTGCCAGGCCAGCTCCGGTCATGCTGCCGTAGTAGTGGCAATCGCAGAATAGCCGATGCGCATCGCGACCGGAGAGCTCGAAGAACGCCATCGCGTCTCCGAGACGATCGCCCGCCAGCCCCTCTTCGCGAAGAACAGGGTCCTTGTAGGCGACCTCCAGCGGCGAATTGTCGGCCCGTGCCTCCAGGCGCTCCGCGAGCGGGAGATACTCGATGCGAGTAAGCGCGTTGAGCTTGCCGGGGTTCCTGTCAAGCAGGTCGGCCCAGCGCTCGAGCCGTTCACGGCGGCTCATTCTGCGGGTTGCGAAGGGTACGATTTCGGCGACGCCGCCGAGTTCGTCGATCTTCTGGTGTTTCATGCGAAGCTCCTATGACAAGCCCCCGCAGCAACACCCCTCCAACGGCATCATACCAGCTATCGTTCCCGATGCTATTGTCATTTGCTCCAAACCGACCGGTTTGGACGTCAATTGAGGTAAGGTGAGCAGCTTCGCTCGAAGGAATTGGGCCGATCGCAATCAGCCGAGCGTTTCGGAAAAGAACGTCGTGAGCCGCCGCCAATGGCGCTCGGCACCCGCGAAATCGAAAACGCCGTGATCCGGCACGCACCAGCCGTGCTGCATGCCGACATAATTCTCGATGATATGGTCGACTTCGGCTGTCCGCAGTGCCTCCGCGAGCTTGGCGGATTGATCCGGCGGGAAGCTGCGGTCGACGCCGGCGGTTCCGACATAGACCTTGGCCTTGATCTTGGCTGCCTGCCAGTGCGGGCTATCCGGCGCATCGCCCGCCAGGTTGCCGCCGTGGAAGCTCGCCGCGGCAACGATGCGATCGGGATAGGTTGCCGCCGCATTGAGCGACCGCGCTCCACCCATGCAGTAGCCAACCGTTCCGACTGGTCCTACGCCCGCCTCCGCAAGCGCATCAAGAAAACCGGCGGTGTCGCGCTTGGTCATCTCCTGGCTCGTCGAGCCGATCAGTTCCATCAGCTCCGCACGTGTCTTCTCGTTGCTGAAGGCGGTCTTGGCATCAAACGCATAAGGGCCGTTGCGATAGAAGAGATCCGGAACGAGCACGGCATAGCCCTGCCCTGCAATGCGCTCCGCCATCTGAAAGAGCGCGGGCCTTGGGCCGAACGCATCCATATAGAGAATGACACCGGCATTGGAGGCGCCCCCCTCAGCCCGAAATAGTCCCGCCCTCGCAACGCCATCCTGGGTGCGGATATCGAGATCCTGCTTCATCGTGCCACTCCATGCTGCCTCAGGGCCGCTACCATAGGAGGCATTCGGTGCAAGCGGACAAGGCTCTTATGCTACACATCGGCGTGAAGTCGCGCCCGAAAATCCGGCCTAACGCGCGAATGCCGCCATGTGGAACGCCTGCTCATCTGCGGGATAGCGATAATCGGTCCCGAAGGGGCAGGCGTTGCGATCGAGGCAACCGCGCTCACGGCACGCTCCGCCGAGCGCACCGCGGACATGCGTCAGGCAATCCTGATGGGCGAAGCCCGCCTCGGAATATGCATTGACCGGACAGGATTTCAGGCAAGGCTTCCCCTCGCATAGATCGCAAAGGTGCGTCCTTCCGCGAGACGGTTCGATCGCCAGCTCGATGTCGAATAGGAGCGCGCCGCGATAGGCATGCCAGAGCCCATATTCGGGATGCATCAGGATCCCAAGCGGCGACGGCCTCAAGCCTTCGGCTCGCATCGCCCATTGCTGGAACGGCAGATAGGGCCGGTCGGAGGGCGAGACGGCCCTCGCTCCGGATTTTTCGGCAACTGCGCCGATCACCTGACGTGCCCAGCTGTCGAGCGGATTCTCGCGTCCGCCTTGCCGGCTTGCGCGCCACTCCAGGAAATGCGGCCACGGGGCAGCACCGGCCTGACCGACAAGCAGCACGGATTTCGCCGGCCCGCCTGACGGCCCTGGCGGTGCCTTCTCGTCAGCACCGAAGGCAAAGCCGCCGCGCAGTATCAATCCATGAATGAAAAGATCGCTTGCGATCGCTTCGGGCGACAACATCATCTCTTGTCCGGTTCGGAGAAGGCACTCCGCCAGACTTCCTTGTGGATGATGTTGGCCACTTTAGCCCGGCCTGAATCGGGCTCCCTTCAAGTGAAGGCGTCAGGCATGGACGCCTTCTTCTTGGCCACGAAATCCTTGAGCCCTTCGTCGATACCGGGATCGATCGCCGGCGCCTCGTAGCTTTCGAGCCACCGCCGCGCCAGCTCGTTGGCGCGCTGGGCGGCAGTCTTTTCGCCTTCGGCCAGCCACTGCTCGTAGGAATTGTTGTCGGCAATCGTCGAGCGGTAGAAGGCGGTCTGGAAATTCGCCTGCGTGTGGTCGCAGCCGAGATAATGGCTGCCCGGCCCGACCTGGCGGATCGCATCCATCGCCTGGCCGTTCTCGGACAGATCGATGCCTTCGGCGAATCTTTGGGCCATGCCGAGCTGGTCGACATCCATCATGAACTTCTCGTAGCCCGAGACCAGCCCGCCTTCGAGCCAGCCGGCTGCGTGGAGCACAAAATTCGTGCCGGCCAGAAGCGTCGAGTTGAGCGTATTGGCGCTCTCATAGGCTGCCTGCGCATCGGCGATCTTGGAGGCGCAGAGCGACCCGCCGGTGCGGAACGGCAAGCCGAGCCGACGAGCAAGCTGCGCCGCGCCGTAGGAGACCAGCGATGGCTCCGGCGTGCCGAAGGTCGGTGCGCCCGACTGCATGGAAATCGACGAGGCGAATGTGCCGAACAGCACCGGCGCGCCAGGTCTCACGAGCTGTGTGAGAGCCGCGCCGGCCAGCACTTCGGCAAGGATTTGCGTCAGCGTGCCGGCAACCGTCACCGGGCTCATCGCGCCGGCGAGGATGAAGGGCGTCACGATCGTCGCCTGGTTGTGGCGCGCATAGACCTTGAGCGCGCCGAGCATGGTCTCGTCGAACACCATCGGTGAGTTGGCGTTGATCAGGCTGGTAGTCACCGTGTTGTTCTCGACGAACTCGTCGCCGAACACGATCTTGGCCATCGCAACCGTGTCCTCGGCCCGCTCGGGCGCCGTCACCGAGCCCATGAATGGCTTGTCGGAGTAGCGCAGGTGCGCATAGATCATGTCGAGGTGGCGCTTGTTGACCGGCACGTCGACCGGCTCGCAAACCGTTCCGCCCGAATGGTGCATCGACGGCGCCATATAGGAAAGCTTCACGAAATTGCGGAAATCCTCGATCGTGGCGTAGCGCCTCTTGCCATCGAGGTCGCGCACGAAGGGCGGTCCATAGACCGGCGCAAAGACGGTTGCATCGCCGCCGATCTCGACCGAGCGCTCCGGATTGCGCGCGTGCTGGGTGAACACCTTCGGTGCCGTCTTGAGCAGCGAGCGCGGCAGGCCGCGTGGGAAATGGACGCGCTCCCCCTTCACGTCCGCGCCCGCGCTCTTCCAGAGCTGCAGTGCTTCCGGATCGTCGCGAAAGATTATCCCGACTTCCTCGAGCACGGTGTCGGCATTCTTCTCGATCAGGGCAAGGCCCTCGTCGTCGAGCACTTCGTAGACCTTCACCTTGCGGCGAATATAAGTGAGCTGCTGCCCGGGACCGCCGCCCGAGCGTGCCGCACGTCGTGCAGCCGCTCCGCCGCGCTCACCACGACCGCGCCTGCCACCCGTCGGTTCCGCGTCGACCGCGACGTTTTCGCCCATAGCTGCCATCCCTGTAGAATAAACTCGTCGCCGCCCCTTTCGGCGGCAGGTCGCGAAATCGTAGTCCGTGAGGCTAGGCAAAACGGCCCGCGAGCGCCAATGCCTGTCGCAAAATCGACAAGGCGGCGTGAGGCCTCCTGCAGCCCCGACGGAAGCAGATGCTGAAGACTACTGCGTGTTCAAAAAGGCAAGCTATTTTCTGACTTCGCGGCCAGCCAGCTGCGATGGCACGCGCCCCCGTCGCTTTCCATGTCACCTAGGTCGCAATTGGCAATGGCTTTTATTTTTGCCAGCCCCTAGGTATTGGCGGGTATCGACATGATGCATGCAAGGGTTTGCCGATGTCTGACGACGAGATCATCCTCTCCGAACTTTCCGACGACGAGCTCGTCCAGCAGATGCATGACGACCTCTATGACGGGCTGAAGGAAGAGATCGAGGAAGGCACGAATATCCTCCTCGGGCGCGGCTGGGCGCCTTACGAGGTACTGACCGAGGCGCTCGTCGAGGGCATGCGTATCGTCGGCGAAGACTTCCGCGACGGCATTCTGTTCGTGCCTGAGGTCCTGCTGTCGGCCAATGCGATGAAGGCCGGCATGTTTATTCTGAGGCCGCTGCTTGCAGAGACCGGAGCCCCCAAGCAGGGCAAGTTGGTGATCGGCACCGTGAAGGGCGACATCCACGACATCGGCAAGAACCTGGTCGGCATGATGATGGAAGGCGCCGGCTTCGACGTGGTCGACCTCGGCATCAACAACCCGGTCGAGAAGTATCTGGCGGCGATCGAGGAGCATAAGCCCGACATCCTCGGCATGTCGGCGCTGCTGACCACCACCATGCCCTACATGAAGGTCGTCATCGACACCATGAAGGAAAAGGGCATTCGCGACGATCTCATCGTGCTGGTTGGCGGCGCGCCGCTAAACGAGGAGTTCGGCAAGGCCGTGGGTGCTGACGCCTACTGCCGTGACGCGGCAGTAGCCGTCGAGACTGCGAAGGAATTTATCAAGCGTAAGCACAACGTCCGCGCATCGGCCTGAGGCTCGGACGTCGCTTGCCGGGAGCCGCCGGAGGTTCCTGGCTACTGTGCGGCGTGGGCTACTCTTTTGCCGGCATGTTGGGTCGCACTGACGGTGTTTGCCGTGTCTTGCCCGATGCCGCGAATTGTATTGGCGCAACCGGCGACCGCCAAGATGCCGAGAACGACAGCAATTGTCGTAACTTGCCTGAGTACCATGGATCTGGCTCCCTCGTTAGAATAACTGGAGTAGATGCCGAAAAGAACGTGATTTGTTCGAACTGGTTCCATGACTCGCTCCAAGAACACGATACCTGTTTCCGAGCGGCTGCTGGTGATTGCCTGCGGTATGATTGCGCGCGAGGTGCTTGCAGTTAAGGAACTGAATGGGCTCGACCATCTGGAGCTCACCTGCCTGCCCGCCGAGTTCCACTACTACCCCGACCGTATTGCTCCTGCGATGGATGCCGCGATCGTAGAGGCGAAGGAAAAGGGCTACCGCCAGATCTTTGCCGGCTATGCTGATTGCGGTACAGGCGGAATGCTTAACCGAGTTTTGGAAAAACATGGGGTGGAGCGCGTCGCCGGCCCGCATTGCTTCGCCTTCTATCAAGGACAAGCTGTCTTCGATGTAGTGGGCGATGCCGATATGACGTCCTTCTACATGACCGATTTCCTGTGTCGTCAATTCGACGCCTTCTTCATGAAGCCGCTCGGGCTCGACCGGCACCCTGAGCTCATCAAGGATTTCTTCGGCAATTACGAGAAGCTGATCTATCTGGCGCAGACCGACGATCCGGAACTGGAACGCGTCGCCGAGAACGCAGCCAGGCTACTCGGCCTTGTCTATGAACGTCGCTTCACCGGCTACGGCGATCTTACCGGCGTATTGGTCGATGCCGCTGCCAGGTCCAGCTAGCTTCGACGTCAGGGTGAGATTGCGCAAGGCTAAGAACAGTCGCTGTGCCGCCGTGCGCTGCCGGAGCGTATTCATTCAGGATTGGCCAGCATTTGCTGACATCCCTCGGAGGCAGAAGTCATGAATGTTGCGGTTATGGGAGCGGGCGCAGTCGGCTGCTATTACGGCGCCATGCTGGCACGGGCGGGGCATCCAGTCACACTGATCGGCAGACAGCAGCATGTCGATGCCGTAACCGATCGGGGCTTGTTTCTCGAAACGGGCAGGTTTGAGGAATATGTTCCGATGCGGGCAACCACCGAGCCATCCGGGGTTGCCGACGCAGAGCTGGTGCTGTTCTGCGTCAAGTCCGGCGATACCGAAACGGCGGGTCGGGAAATCGTGGGCTACCTCAAGGAGAGCGCCGTCATTCTCAGCCTCCAGAACGGGGTGGATAATGCGGAGCGCCTTGAAGCCTCAATCGAAAGGGCTGTTGTTCCGGCTGCCGTCTATGTTGCTACCGAGATGACCGGGCCGGGTCATGTCAAACATCATGGCCGGGGCGAACTGGAAATCGGCCTAGCGTCAAAGAGCGCAGCCATTGCCGCGTCTTTCACAGCCGCCGGTATTCCTACGACCGTGTCCGAAAACGTCGCAGGCGCGCTCTGGAGCAAATTGATCGTGAACTGCGCCTATAATGCCCTCTCCGCTGTCTCCCAGCTTCCCTACGGGCGGCTGATCGAAGTCGACGGCGTCAAGGCGGTCATGGCTGACATTGTCGGGGAGTGCCTGTCCGTTGCTCGCGGGTCCGGCATCACCATTCCCCAGAACATCCTGGACTCCGTGCTGGCTCTCGCCAGCACAATGCCTGACCAGTATTCGTCGACAGCACAGGATGTTGCCCGGGGCAAGAAAAGCGAGATCGATTTCCTGAACGGATTTGTGGTCCGGAAGGGCAAGGATCTCGGCATCCCCACGCCGGCGAACCAGGCGCTCTACACCATGGTCAAGCTGGTGGAGGAAAAGACGAAGCAGTGAATTTCCGGCGGCAACACGGCATTTCAACGGGCCTCTTCCGCCGCCAGTTCCGCAAGCACCTCGGCAAACCCCGTGCGGCAGACGAAACCCAATCTCTCGCTGATACGCGCCGGATCGTAGACGCGGTCTATCGAGCGGAACATGGACCAGCCTTTTCGCGCATAGAGGCGCGGATAGTCCGGGAAATAGCGGGCAACCACCCTCGGCGCATCGACGATCAGCTCATCGCAGTCGGCCGCAGAGAAGGGTGTCGGCGCCGAAACCATGAACGTATCGAAACCCACCTCCGGTGCTTTCTCAAGCGCGATCGCATGGGCCTCGGCGGCATCCTCGACGGTGAGGCGACGGAAAAGGAACTCGTTGGCTTTGGTGTTCTCGTCCGACTGCTCGATCGAATGCGCCATGTCGTCTTCTTCGGGGAAGAAGCGCGCCGTACGCAGAATGATCACGGGCAGGCCGAATTGCAGATTGTAGAGACGGCATAGATGCTCTGCCGACAGCTTGGTCACGCCGTAGATGTTGCGCGGCTCGGGAACGATGTCCTCCGTGAGCCACGTCGCCCGTGCAGCGCCGCCCGCAGCACCCGTCGCGGATCGTCTGCGAGATCATCAGGGAGGTCGTCGACGTGAACACGAAACGGCTGACGCCGTTTGCCGCCGCCTCCTCCAGCAGATTGAAAGTACCGCGGACGTTGACTTCGATGAAATCCTCGCGTCGACGGCGTTCAATATCCGGCTTGTGCAGCGCGCCGCTATGAACGATCGCCTCTATCTCGTTTTCCATGATGGCGCGGCGCACGAGGTCGCGATCGGCAACCGAGCCGACCAGCTGTGTCCGCTCGGAGCCGACCGGATCGAGGCCGACCACAACATGGCCGAGCGCGCGCAATCGCGGAGCCAGTGTCTGGCCGAGCCAGCCCGATGCGCCGGTAAGCAGGATTCGCATTCAACTTCACCCAATGCCGTGATTTCGAAGCTTGCTTAACTTGATATCAAGCTCCGAAAGTATCTAGATCTGACGTCTTACTTCGCTTCAAGGTCGACCATGCGCCTGCGCACACTCCTCTCCGCATTGCTTCTGTTGTCCGCGAATGGCCTGCCGGCCCTCGCTGATGGCGAGTTCGACGAGATCATTACCGCGGCCGACCGCGTGCGCATGGAGAACTATGAGGCGACGCGCGCGCAAGCGATCGAAGAAGCCAAGGCCGGCGCTTTAGCGGGCGACCTCGCCGTCCTCGATGCCGTCATAGGCAAGGAACCGCAATCCTGGTCTGATTTCGATATGACCGGCAAGTGGGAGTGCCGCACCATCAAGGCCGGCGGCCCCGTTCCGCTCGTGGTTTATGATTGGTTCAAATGCAAGGTGACCGATGACGGCTCGGGATGGATGCTGGAGAAGATGACCGGCTCCCAGCGCACCAAAGGCCGCTTCTACAGCGACGGCGACAAGCGGCTCGACTATCTCGGGTCGTCCTTTGTCGCCGGTGAGAACCCTGCGCCTTATGGCAGCGGCCCAGAGAGCGACCAGTTCGGTTTTGCCTTCCGCACGGGCGCAAAGGAATTCCGCATCGAATTCCCTGCCCCGCACTATGAATCGAAGTTCGATATTCTCGAGTTCCGGCGGTAGTGCTGCCTGTTCCGATCCAAGAATGGTCACGAGCTGAAGGTCGGCGAGGCATGAGGCCGCTGACATTTCGGATAAGGCCGTGCATTGCAGCGATTGCCGCTATCATTGTTTTGTCGTCGGCGCGGCGGATCTGGCAGCACATGCCGTGCGCGGCTGGATGATTTAGGTCATCGCGCCACTGCAATCAGATCGCTCCGCCCGGTCGACGCCCTTCATTTTCCTTTTTGCGACATACTTGCGCGTCGCTTTTGATGGTACCCGCGTCGCCTCCCAACAAGCGGCTTTCCGGCCGTTCCGGCAATGCTCCAATGGTCAACGAGGCGCTTGGGCACATGGCCGATCTCATTATCGTCTACTGGCGCGATATTCCCGCGCAGGTCATCGTCCGGAAGGGCCGGCAGAACGCCAAGCGCGAGCTGCCGCTGCGCTTCACCGAGGCGATCGACATGTGCGCAATGCGCACCGGCGCCGGCGAGACCGACGCGTATCTCGCCGAATGGCGCAAGGCGGATCCCGTGCCGGTCGGCGATGAACTCGAAGCCGAAGCCGAGAAGGCATTGCAGGATATTGACTCGCGTTACCCGAAGGAGCGGCTCGTCGCTCTCGTGAAGGCAGGCGGCAAGGAAAATGGCTGAGCATCAGGCGGTGACCCAGGCGACCTTGGTCAGAAAGGCAGCGCCGAAGAGCGACTACAAGCCGGCGGATGTCTCGCCCCAGCGCCGCGTTCAGCGCCGCTACACGGTGCGCCTATGGTCGGTGCGCCATTCCCGCTTCCTCGAATGGGTTTACGGTCGCTTCGCCGACATGTTCCTGCTGCTCCACCCACTCTGGAGAAGCATCGGCTATGCGCGTGTGGAAGGGCCGGTGAAGTTTGTCGAGAAGCGGGTCAAGGGCTTCATGTTCGACTGCCGTATGTGCGGCCAGTGCGTCCTTTCCTCGACCGGCATGTCCTGCCCAATGAACTGCCCGAAGCAGCTCCGCAACGGCCCGTGCGGCGGCGTGCGCGCCAACGGCAATTGCGAGGTCGAGCCCGACATGCCTTGCGTGTGGGTGAAGGCCTGGGAAGGCTCGCGCAACATGGTCAAGGGCGATGCGATCCTTAACGTGCAGAAGCCGGTCGACCAATCTTTGAGGGAGACCTCTGCATGGCTGCGGGTGACCGCGCTCGCCGCCGCCGAACGAGAGAAGGCCAAGACCGGAGAGCCGGCATGAACGAGATACGGCCACGCCAGCGCGACGAGAACCCGGCCGGCATTCACTTGCCGCTCGAACCGCTACCCGGCCATTCCTCGCGCGGCCGATTGGAGCGCGTGCTGCGCCGCGGCGAGTTCGCAGTGACGGCCGAGCTCAACCCTCCGGACAGCGCCAATCCCGAGGACGTCTACGACCGCGCCCGCGTCTTCGACGGCTGGGTCGACGGCATCAACGCGGTCGACGCGTCCGGCGCCAACTGCCACATGTCGTCGGTCGGCATCTGTGCGTTGCTGACGCGCATGGGCTATGCCCCGATCATGCAGATTGCGTGCCGCGACAAGAACCGCATCGCGATACAGGGCGACGTGCTGGGCGCCGCGGCAATGGGGGTGGCCAACATCCTGTGCCTCACCGGAGACGGTGTACAGGCCGGCGACCAGCCGGGCGCCAAGCCGGTCTTCGATCTCGATTCCAGTTCGCTGCTCGAGACAATCCGCGTCATGCGCGATAACGGGAAGTTCCTCTCGGGCCGCAAGCTCACCACGCCGCCGGAGGTTTTCCTGGGCGCGGCGATCAACCCTTTCGCACCGCCATTCGATTTCCGGCCGGTCCACCTCGGAAAGAAGATCGCGGCGGGCGCGCAGTTCGTGCAAAGCCAGTATTGCTTCGACGTGCCGATGTTTCGCACCTTCATGCAGCGGGCCCGCGACCTGGGCCTTACCGACAAGGTGTTCATCCTGTGTGGCGTCGGCCCCCTCGCTTCGGCCAGGACCGCGCGCTGGATGCGCACCAACGTGCCGGGCGTGCACATTCCCGATGCCGTCATCAAGCGGCTGGAAGGCGCTGAAGATCAGAAGAAGGAAGGCAAGAAGCTCTGCATCGACATTATCAACGAAGTAAAGGAGATCTCCGGTGTCTCGGGCATCCATGTGATGGCCTATCGCCAGGAGGAATATGTCGCCGAGATCGTCGATGAATCGGGCGTGCTCAAGGGCCGACAGCCTTGGAAGCGCGAGGCAAGGCGGGACGACCAGCTGGTAGCGGACCGGCTCGAGCATCTACTGCACGACGATATCACTGAAGCCCAGAGCGAGATGGTGAAGACGGCGCATTGAACGCGCTTTCCAAGCCGGTTGAAACAACAGAGATAACGATATAAAGAAATCTTTATATCCTACGGAGAACGGAATGACCCGCACGATCGTCGCTTCGGCGACCAGGGAAATCGTCATTGGCTTCGATCAGCCCTTCTGCGTGATCGGTGAACGCATCAATCCGACCGGCCGCAAGAAGCTGGCCGCCGAGATGATCGAAGGCAACTTCGAGACGGTCAAGAAGGACGCGCTGGAGCAGGCGGCAGCAGGCGCGACCATGCTCGACGTGAATGCAGGCGTGACAGCCGTCGACCCCAACGCAACGGAGCCCGGCCTGCTCGTGCAGACCCTCGAGATCGTGCAGGGGCTGGTCGACCTGCCGCTCTCGATCGATTCCTCCGTGACTGCGGCAATCGAGGCCGGCCTCAAAGTCGCCAAGGGCCGGCCGCTGGTGAATTCGGTCACCGGCGAGGAGGAGAAGCTCGAAGCGATCCTGCCGCTGGTCAAGAAGTATGACGTCCCCGTGGTCGCGATCTCCAATGACGAAACCGGCATCTCGATGGATCCGGATGTGCGCTTCGCCGTTGCCAAGAAGATCGTTGAACGCGCCATGGACCATGGCATCAAGCCGCATGACGTAGTCGTCGATCCGCTGGTGATGCCGATCGGTGCCCTGGGCGATGCCGGCAGGCAGGTCTTTGCGCTGCTGAGACGCCTGCGCGAAGAGCTGAAGGTCAACACCACTTGCGGCCTCTCGAATATTTCGTTCGGCCTGCCGCACCGCCATGGCATCAACGCGGCCTTTATTCCGATGGTGATCGGCGCCGGCATGACCAGCGCGATAATGAATCCCTGCCGCCCACAGGAGATGGAAGCCGTACGCGGCGCCAACGTCCTGGCCGGCACCGACAAGGACTGCATGACCTGGATCAGGACTTACAAGGATTATAAGCCCGCGGAGGGCGGCAATGCCGCCGCGGCGCCGGTCGCCGCCAACAATGGCGAGGCTTCTACCGCTGCCGCACCGGCCAATGGTCGCCGTCGCGGCGGACGGGAAGCCAGGCTGGCGGCGCGCGGATAGGCGATAAGGTTGTGAACGCTCCGCATGACATAAAGGACCCGCTTGTCCTCTTCATGCCCTCCGGCAAACGAGGGCGTTTTCCGATCGGCACGCCGGTGCTCGACGCAGCGCGCTCGCTCGGCGTCTATGTCGAGAGCGTGTGCGGCGGTCGCGCAACCTGCGGGCGCTGCCAGGTTTCCGTCCAGGAAGGCAATTTCGCCAAGCACAAGATCGTCTCTTCGCTCGACCACATCTCCGTCAAGGGTCCGAAGGAGGACCGCTACGAGCGGGTGCGCGGCCTGCCGGAAGGCCGCCGCCTCTCCTGCTCCGCGACCGTGCAGGGCGACCTCGTCATCGACGTCCCGCAGGATACCGTCATCAACGCCCAGGTTGTCCGCAAGGCCGCTACCGACCGTGTCATCGAGCGTAACCCGGCAGTGCAGCTTTGCTATGTTGAGGTCGAAGAACCCGACATGCACAAGCCGCTCGGCGACCTCGACCGGCTCAAGGCCGCTTTGGAGAAGGAGTGGGGCTGGAAGGATCTTCTGGTTGTCCCTCATCTTATCCCTCAGATCCAGAAGATTCTGCGCACCAGGCTGCCCGATCAGCCGGAAGTGAGTGAAGGCAAATGGGGCGTGACCGCCGTCGTGCATCGCGACACGGAATCGGCGCGCCCCTTCATCGTGGCACTGTATCCCGGCCTCAAGAACGAAGCCTACGGCATTGCCTGCGACATCGGCTCCACCACGATCGCAATGCATCTCGTGTCACTGCTGTCGGGCCGTATTGCGGCATCGTCGGGCGCGGCGAACCCGCAGATCCGGTTCGGCGAGGATCTGATGAGCCGCGTCTCCTACGTGATGATGAATCCGGATGGGCGCGAGGCCATGACCAAGGCCGTGCGCGAAGCCGTCAACGAATTGATCGGCAAGGTCTGCGCGGAAGGGAACGTCAACCGCGAGGACATTTTCGACAGCGTCTTCGTCTGCAACCCGATCATGCATCACCTCTTCCTCGGCATCGACCCGACGGAGCTCGGCCAGGCGCCCTTTGCGCTTGCCGTGTCAGGCGCGCTGCAGTTCTGGGCGCATGAGATCGGGATCGAAGTGAGCCGCGGCGCCCGGCTTTACATGCTGCCTTGCATCGCCGGCCATGTCGGCGCGGATGCCGCTGGCGCCACGCTTTCGGAAGGTCCCCACCGCCAGGACCGCATGATGCTTCTGGTCGACGTCGGCACCAACGCGGAGATCGTGCTCGGCAACAAGGAGCGCGTCGTGGCCGCATCCTCGCCGACCGGCCCGGCGTTCGAGGGAGCCGAAATCTCCTCGGGCCAGCGAGCGGCGCCTGGCGCGATCGAGCGCGTCCGCATCGATCCGGTCACGCTCGAGCCGAAATACCGCGTGATCGGCGTCGATAAATGGTCCGATGAGCCCGGCTTCGAAGAGGCGGCCAAGTTGACCGGCGTTACCGGTATTTGCGGCTCGGCCATCATCGAGGTCGTGGCGGAGATGTATCTCAGCGGCATCATCTCCGAAGACGGTGTCGTCGACGGCTCGCTCGCGGAGCGCTCGCCGCGCATCGTTCAGAACGGCCGTACCTTCTCCTATCTGTTGCGCGACGGCGAACCGCGCATCACGGTGACGCAGAACGATGTGCGAGCGATCCAGCTCGCCAAGGCTGCGCTCTATGCCGGGGTGAAGCTGCTCATGGAGAAGCAGGGCATCGATCATGTCCACACGATCCGCTTCGCCGGCGCATTCGGCTCCTTCATCGATCCGAAATATGCGATGGTGCTGGGCCTCATCCCAGACTGCGACCTGTCGGAAGTGAAGGCAGTCGGCAACGCTGCGGGCACCGGCGCGCTGATGGCTCTGCTCAACCGTGATCACCGCCGCGAAATCGAGCAGACGGTAAGGAAGATCGAGAAGATCGAGACCGCGCTCGAGCCGCATTTCCAGCAGCTATTCGTCAACGCGATGGCATTGCCGAACAAGGTCGATCCCTTCCCGAAGCTCGCCGCAGCCGTGCCCCTGCCACCGCGCAAGGCCGATGACGCGGGCGCGACTCCTGGAGAGGCCAGCCCTCGCCGCCGCTCCCGTGAGGAACGCGCGGCAAGGCGCGCCAGAAGCTGAAGCGGGGCGAATTTCGGCCCGAACTTTGTTTGCATGCAAATGTTTCCTTCTGAAACATTTGCATGCCCTGCGCGTGATTGCACGGAAACAAACCTCACCTATTTCGAGCGCCTTCGCAGCATCCGCACGTCTCGGATGCCCGCAGCACTTATGGAGGCGCAGATGTCTTTCGTGCACGATTTGAAAAAATTCGCCATTACCAGACTTAAGGAGTATCGGCATCGGCGGACGCTGGTTCTGCTCGATGCGCTTCCGGACGAGCTGAAGAAGGACATCGGCTGGACCGGGCCGAACCGTCGGTACGAATAGCCAATTTACGCCAGTTTGACTTGGCGAGGGCGATACCCATTTGATGTGTTGAGGGGGCAGTGAGTTGAGGCGCGGGCCGCGCCGGAGATTCATGTGAATGCCGAGCCTGAAAAGTCATTTCATCGCCTTCATCGTCGGACACTGGCACAGAACCGCTTTCACCAGCGCCGAAGGTCTGCATGAATGGATCAACTGGGCGCGGCAGCGCGAAAGCGATTTGCCGCCCCTATCGTTTTCCGTCCGGTTTGATGTGTCGACCCGCGAAGTCGATGGCTTCCCGGTCCATGAGGTCCGTCCAAAGCAGGTCAGGAGCCGCCTGAGACTGCTCTATCTGCATGGCGGCGCCTATGTCTTCCAGATCAGCCGTTATCACTGGAGGCTCATCGGCGAGCTTGCCGAACGGCTCGGCGTCGCTGTAACCGTGCCGGTCTATCCTTTGGCGCCGGAGCATGACTTCCACGCCGTGTTCGGCATGACGATGCAGGTCTATCGCGGGCTGCTGAACGACATGCCGGCTTCCGACGTCGCCTTCGTCGGCGACTCGGCCGGCGGCAACATGGCGGTGGTGATGACGATGCTCGCGGCCGAAGAAGGCCTCCCCTCGCCCGCCGCGCATGTGCTGATCTCGCCGGGTCTCGACATGTCGCTCGCCAATCCGGAAATCTTCGAATTCGCAAAGTTCGATCCCTGGCTTGCTATTCCCGGCGGCCTGGAAGCGATCCGCCTCTATGCGCCCGGAATCGAGCGGACCGATTGGCGCATCAGTCCGCTATATGGCGACCTCTCTGTGGTGCCGAAAACGCTTCTGCTCACCGGCACGCGCGACATCTTGCATCCCGACTGCCTGGTTTACGTGACGAAGGCACGCGAGGCCGGCGTTGACGTTGAGCTGGTCGCCGAGCCAGGCATGATTCATGTCTGGCCCCTTATCGCCATGCCCGAGGCGCTTCGCGCCCGCGATCGAATTGTCACGTTCTTGCGTGAAGTCGACGGCAAGGGCAATGACGCCGTGCCCCGGCCTGCCGCCGAGTTTGCCGGTTCCTTCGTCGCTGCGCTCCGGAACGGCTCGCGGGTTCTGCTGGCTTCGCTTCCCTGGCCAATCTGACCGTCATTCCAGAGCTGCGTGCATTCAAACTGAACTGGCACGCCGCTCTATCGCTCTGTTTAAGCGTTGGATTCGACCGAAAACCGTTACGCACTTTTCGGTCGGCTGCTCTAGAACTTACCAGTCTCGCGGAACAGCTCGAACGCAGCGCGGATATGGTCGGCGACGGCCTTGACCGGCGCGGCAGCCTCGGGTGTAACCAGCATTGCAAGGCTGTAGGTACCCATTTCTGGCATGCCGTCCTTTTCGGTAAGCTCCACCAGATCGCTGGCGATGAAGGACTTCGGCATCGGCGCCACCGCGAGGTCGGCAGTGATCGCCGAGCGCTGGCCTGCCGTGTGGGCGCTCATATAAGCGACGCGGTAGTTGCGGCCCTGCTTGCCGAGCGCATCGAGAGCGCTGGCGCGCCAGGCGCAGCCCTCTTCCCAAAGCGAGATCGGCAGCGGATCACGCAGATGCGCTGAGCCGCCCTTGGCGCCGGCCCAGACGATCGGCTCGGTCAGCAGCACCTCGGCGCCGGCCATGCTCGCCTTGAACGAATTGGTGATGAGGGTGATATCGAGCGTACGCTCGTCGAGGCGGCGGCGCAGATTACCGCTATCGTCGATCACCACGTCGACCGCGATCGAGGGATGAGACTGCGCGAAGCGCTTGAGCACATGCGGCAGCACGCGCTCCCCATAATCATCCGGCGAGCCGAGACGCACCAGGCCGACGATATCCGGCACTATGAATTTCGAAACCGCTTCACGGTTCATCGCAAGCATGCGCCGCGCATAGCCGAGCAGTATCTCGCCGTCGGTCGTCAGCGAGACCGACCGGGCGTCGCGCGAGAAGACGGCGCGCCCGAGAATTTCCTCGAGCTTCTTGATTTGCATCGAAACTGCCGAGGGCGTTCGGAAAACGGCATTTGCAGCGGTCGTGAAGCTGCCGGTCTCGGCGATGGCCACGAATGTGCGCAGCACATCGAGCTCGAGCAGGGGCATGGGGTGATTGAGCGGGGCAGTCATCAGTCTCTCGCTTCAATTTCCTTGATCAAGACGATCATTTGATTTCGTTTGATTGAATGCCTTTTCTTCCCCATAGTCAAGTGCATCGAAGGCGGCACACCAGGGTCAGCATCAATTCAAGCCTGAATCGCGACCGCAGTCGAAAGCAAAAAAAGCCTGCAAATGAAGAGTTTAAGCGCCTGTCATAACCTGAGAAAGGAAAGTGCCATGTCGATACTGTCGACGATCAGCCGCCTCGCTCATGAATATAGCGAGGCCCGCGCCCGCTACCTGACGGAGCGGTCGATCAACGCCCTGCCAATCGAGCTTCAGAAGGATATTGGCTGGCCGGATGTGCATGAGAGCCGTCGCAGCCCGAACTTTTCCATCGGCTCATGGGCAGGCGGAAAGTAATGACGATGAAGCTGGATAGCGCCTGCCGGCTCTGCAAAGACCACTGACCGGCAGGCACCCGTCGATCCCAGACTGAGGGACCGGAGCTATGCAGGCGACGCATGACGCTCCTGAGCAAGACGCATAGCGGCGCCTCGCGAGAGTTAACTAACTCTAATTATTCGACAAATCGGATATCAGGTCGTAAATTTGACGGCTGGCATGTCGCTTTTCGAATGAACCCGTTCGCTTTTCGCGCTCAAAATAAAAGCAACACTGCATATATCCGCATCACCAACGGCCTGCCCCACTCCATCAAGCGAAGGCATCCCGTGTGGCTCGACTGCATGGAGATGTGTTATGAAATTTTTTTCGCGCCTTTTCGCGCCACGCCGCGAATCCAACCTGATCACTGCCCTTGAGCGTCAGCGCCTCGGCAAGACGATGCCCGGCCAGACCGGGGCGATCGCAGCCTCGCGCCTCGGCGGCATCGTGATGTGAGCTCAAAGTAGAAGCTGCCCGCCACTCCCCGGGTAGGAATTGAACCGCTGTCCGTATCAACCCCGGGCGGCGGTTTTTCTTTGCCTTGGCAACAGCAAGCATCCTTTCCGTCGAGCTCAGGTTCGGATCAGGCGGCGCACCCTAGGGTGCCTCTCAACCCACTCCTGTGACAAATGACTCGGGATTGTAACCGGTCCCGCGACACCGTCGCCATACTCCGGATACGCAGCCGCGTGAGCATCGCCAGGCCAGGATGCTGCCGATCTCGTGGCAGTGTCGTGAAGCATGGCGCCGGCTCGCCGCCTGGGACCGCGGTGCGGCGGGCCGGTCGCCAGCTTCTGGACAAATGGCGGCGACTGGGCCTCTTGCCCGATCAGCGCCAGCCCGCCGCTAGAAGATCGCGCTGGCGGCGGGCCTTTTCTGGGCTGCTCCGCTTTCCTTTAGTTGCTCGACACTGCACTGTCGCAGGGGCATTAGTCGGGTCCGACTGACGGCGCCGGCTTTCACCAACCGCGCCTTGACGGGTCCGTTCGCGTAGGGCCACGGTCCGCCTCCCGAATTTCGCTGCTGGTCCAATCGAACGTCCCGGACGGCTCTTGTGAGCCGCTCAGAGACCACTAATTAATGTGCTAATGATTAGCTACCTACTTATATGGAGGCTTAGGAAATGGCAGTTCGCCCGCGGGCACAGCGCTCCGAGATTCTCGAGGAGATGGCGAAAGTCAGCCGAAAAATTCGCACTGTGTTCGATGCCAGGGTGCGGGAAAAGGGGCTGACGCTCGCTCGCGCGCGCACCCTCCTCAGGATCGCTCGATGCGAAGCGGCCAACCAGAAAGAGCTGGCCGACGAGCTGGAAATCGAGACGGCGACGCTGGTGCGCTTGATCGACGGGCTGGAAGCACAGGGACTGATTGCTCGCCGCGAGGTCGAAGGCGACAGGCGTGCCAAGCAGGTGGTCCTTACGCGAGCAGGCGAAGCGCTCGCCGAACTCGTCGACGACATGGTCGCAGAGATCGGGCGCGAGGTGCTGAGCGGCATCGACGAGCGGGAAGTTGCGGCAGCGCTCACGATCATCCGCAAGATGGCGGGAAATCTCGAAGCAATTGCCCTGGAGCCGGCCGAGTAGCCGGAGGAAACCGCTGTGACTACCTCGGATTACATCCAACCTCCCGCACGACGGCCCGATCGCAGTTCAGGCCGCCCGGCGGGCGCGAACGACAATCGTCTGGGAGAAGCCGTCGAGGAGAGCCGGGCCGCTTCGGAGCCGGTTCGTGACACGCAGATCGCCGCGACCGATGAGGTCGCCCATGTGGAAAATGCCAGGCCGATCCGCCCCCAGCGCGGGCTCTTCCGCCGCCTGCTTGCTAATCCGGACGAGCCGCCGCCCTCGCTGCCGGCGCCCGCCCCCTATGTTCCCAAACACCCGCTGCTCGCGCTCTGCTACGCCCTGACCTCGGTGATGATAGCGATCACCTATGGGCTCGGCCTGAATTTCGTCAACGCCAATCTGCAGCAGGTCTCGGGTGAATTCTCGGCGACGACAAACGAGGCCGTGTGGCTGACAGCCGCATACATGGCCCCGAACGTCAGCCTTTCGCTGCTTCTCGTGAAGATCCGGGCGCAATACGGCCTGCGCCGCTTCGCCGAGATCGCCATTGTCGTCTTCATGGTCGTCAACGGCCTGCACCTTTTCGCGAACGAGCTTGGCACGGCGATCGTGGCGCGCTTTTTCGCCGGGATCGCCGCCGCGCCCATGTCGACGCTGAGCTTCCTCTACCTCCTCGAGTGCTTCCCGCCGCAGCACAAGATGACGGTCGGTATGCCGCTTGTGATGGTCAACACCACGATAGGGGCGCCGATCGCGCGTCTGATCTCGCCGGCTCTGCTCGACCTCGGGGGCTGGCAGCCGATCTATCTGCTCGAAGTCGGACTGGCCCTTGTCAGTTTCGCGCTCATCTACACCTTGCCGCTCACCTCACCGCCCAAGGTCAAGGTGCTCGGTTTCATGGACGTGGTCAGCTATCTTTTCCTCGCCCTGGGCTTCGGCGCGCTCGCCGTCGCATTGTCTGTGGGGCGCTATTACTGGTGGCTCGATGCACCATGGCTCGGCTGGGTGATCGCGCTTTCGGTCGCCTCTCTCGCCTGTGTTGCGGTCATAGAGCTCAACCGAAAATACCCTCTGCTCGACATCAAATGGCTGTTCTCGCCAGAGATCCTACATTTCGCTGGCGTGCTCATCCTGTTCCGGATGCTGCTTACCGAACAGTCGAGCGGTGTCAGCGGCTTCTTCCAGCAACTCGGGCTGCAGAACGATCAGCAGGTCACACTGAACGCCGTCATCCTGGCTGCCAGCATAGGCGGCGGCCTCATCTGCGCCGCGGTACTGAAACCTGGTCGTGAGGGCGCCATCCACGCCGTGTCGCTGGCGCTGCTCGCCGTCGGCGCCTTCATGGATTCGGAGCTGACTGTGCTCACCCGCCCCGAGCAGATGTATGTCAGCCAGACGTTGATTGCCGTTGCCAACTCGCTCTTCCTGGCCCCGGCCATGGCAATGGGTTTCGTCAACGCGCTCAAGAAGGGCATGAACTACATTCTGAGCTTCGTGTGCGTCTTCCTGTTCACCCAGAGCGTAGGTGGCCTGATCGGTTCGGCCCTGTTCGGCACCTTCGTCATCGTTCGCGAGAAATTCCATTCCGCCGCGATCGTCGAGCACCTGGCGTTGACGAACCCATTCGTCGCCGAGCGCGTGGCGCAACTGGGCGGAGCGTACTCCAAGGTACTTACGGACCCGGTTCTGCGCCAGGCCGAAGGCGTGGCGTTGCTTGCGCAGCAGGCGAGCCAGCAGGCCTATGCGCTGGCCTATGCGGACGCTTTCCGCTTCATCGCCCTGGCAGCGGCATTGTCGCTCTGCGTGCTGCTTCTCCATCTGGGCTGGAAACGCCTTGCAGGCATTTTCCACCCCGCGCCCCTCCCCGCTGTTCAATCCTGAATGTTCACCCATGTCTCGCTTGTTGAAATCCCTATCCACCTATGTCGCGCTCGTTGCTGCCATCGCCGGCGTCATGCTGATCCTCTATGCGTGGCGGCTGCCGCCGTTCCAGACCACGGTCGAGCAGACCGACAATGCCTATGTGCGCGGGAACGTCACGCTGCTCAGCCCGCAAGTGGCAGGCTATGTCGTCGAGGTGCCGCTTACCGACTATGCGAAGGTCAAGAAGGGCGACCTGGTCGTTCGCATCGATGACAGGCCGTTCCGTCAGAAGCTCGAGCAGGCCAAGGCGACGCTCGCCGGAAAGAAGGCGGCGCTCTCCGCCTCCGAGCAGCAGGAGGCATCGGGCAAGGCGCAGATTGCGCTCGCCGAGGCCCGCGTCACAAGCGCCCAGTCCGCGGCCGGTCTTGCGCGCACCAGTCTGGAGCGCAGCGAAACGCTGGTGAGCAGGGGCTTCTCCACGCAGAGCGAGATCGATGCCCTCCGCAATGCCGAGCGTCAGGCAGAAGCGGCGTTGCGCGAGGCGCAGGCACAGGTCGAAGTTGCCAAGCAGGCCCTTCAGCAGGTGCTTGTCTCACGCCAGTCATTGCAGGCTGATGTCGACCTGTCCGAGGCAGCTGTACGGCTTGCCGAGATTGACCTCGCCAATACGCGCATCGTCGCCCCGCAGGACGGCACGCTTGGCACGATCGGCACTTCGGTTGGCGCCTATGTGACGGCGGGTACGCAACTCGCCGGCCTGGTGCCGGACCACAAATGGGTGATCGCCAATTTCAAGGAGACGCAGATTGCCGGCATGCAGGTCGGCCAGCCGGCACGGTTCAGCGTCGACGCGTTGGGCCATTCGGTGATCAACGGCCATATCGTCCGTTTCTCGCCCGCGGCCGGTTCGGAATTCGCCGTCATCAAGGCCGATAACGCCAGCGGCAATTTCACGAAGGCGGCGCAGCGCATCCCCGTGCGCATCGAAATCGACGCGGATCAGCCGCTTGCCAATCGCCTGGCGCCGGGCATGTCGGTGGTGGTCAGCGTCGATACGAAAACCGCGCCGGACGGCGCGCAGGCTGCCGAGCGATAGGCGGCCGGTATCACTCCAACCTCTTCAGAGGTCGCCAATGCCTCGTCCACTTCGACCCCAACTTCTGGGGCCGAAGCGGATCAGCGTCACTTCCTTCTCGTCGGTCAGGCCGCGACGGGTACCGCGGATGACCGCACCATCTGGCGGAGGCCGGCTTCCTCGGCTGTGAATGTCGGACTGGAGATTGCGCCGAACGCGGCAGCGGCAGCCCTCACCCGCTCCGAGGCGTTGCCCATGCTGTCGGGCCCATTCAGTCGGAAGGAAACCGCTGACAATGGCCCGAACAGCAGTGCCCGCTCGAGTTCGGGCCAGCAGTCGAGGTCTGGTTCCACTGCGGCGTGCCTTGCAAGCGCAATAGCGAGTTCATGGAGTACGGTTGGTTGGCCGCGCTCACGCATGGCGCGGCAAGCCGCTACGCCAGCGGCCATCTCGTCCTTCGGGGCAATAGGAACGAGACCGGCGAGCGCATACGCAATCCAGCGCGCCTGCAGTTCCAGCACAGGCAGGTAGGGTCCAACCAGATTGTAGAGTCCGACGAAAGCCAGTCCGGGCAAATCCGGATGGAAGGTGTGAAGATGGAGGTCCAGGCTCTCGCCACCGGTGTTCAGGATAGCCCCGACGTCCGGCGCCAGCCAGGGCAGAGAGATCTGGTAACCTGTCCCGAGCAGGATCGCATCCGGCTCCATGCTGCTGCCGTCGTTGAAATACACACGGCTTTTCTCGACGCGATCAATCCAGGGACGGACCGTGATGCGCCCTTCGGCCACGGCAGGCAGATAGTGCTGTGCCTGGGTGATGCCTGCGACGAATATGTTGGCATCAGGCGCCGGCGCACCGAACTGCTCCGGGCTGCCACCCGCCCTGAGGACCGCAGCCTTGAGATGTCCGGCCAGCGCCTCCGGCGATGCGACTTCTGCCGCGAGGGCAGCAGCCCGATTGAACATCACATGATCGGTTGGCACGCCGGCGATGAGCTTGGGCAGGACATAGCGTTGACGCCGGTAGGTGGTGATAACCTCACGGGCCCCTGCAAACGCCAGATCGGAGGCAATCTCCAGTGCGCTGATCGAGCAGCCAGCCACAAGCACCGAGCGGCCGCGATAGCGCTCCGCCCCGTCGTACTGGGCCGTATGCCTTGTTCCGAGTATGCCGGTGAAACCATCCAGGCCCGGAACATCCGGCACCGCCGGTGCAGCCTGGGGTCCGGTCGCCACGACAACATTTGCGAAACTCTGCTCTTCCACGCCTTCAGCTGAAACGTGGCGCACTAGCCAACGGCCGGCGGATGTCCGCTCGAGCCGCTCGATGCGTGTGCCGAAGCGGATGCGGCGCACAAGATCGAAGGAGAGAGCATAGCGCTCGAGATAATCGAGCATCTGGTCCTGGCGCGGGTAGACGCCAACCTCGGGAGCATGGTCCAGGTCGGAAAAGGCCGACATCACGCGGCTGGTGTTGGTGCGCATGCCATTCCAGATTCCACTTGCGGGATGACGGCGGTTCCATTGTCCCCCGAGCTTGTCCGCGGCTTCGAACAAGATCGGTTCGAAGCCGTGCTGGGCGAGCCAACGCGCCGTCACAAGTCCGCCGGGACCGGCACCGATAATTGCGACAGTGTTTTCGCTCTTGTTGCCTGATGGCCTTTGCATGGGAAATCTCCTCAGTGAACGGGAGCTCCCCAATAGTCGATGCTTCCAATTTGCATCGCTAAATGGTTCCTAAGGGGTGCGGCTTCCTTGCTAAAATTTTCCTAAGGCGTTGGTCGACGCGGCGGAGGGCGGATGCGGATTGAAGATGAAGTCGCACGGTTCGTCGTCAGCCCGGTGATGATCATCATCGGGACGCGGGATGCCGCAAACCGGCCGAACATCGGGCGCGGCATGGGCGCTTGCGTTGCAGACGGCGAAATTGTGGAGGTCGTCGTGTCATCCTGGCAGTGGCCAGAAACGGTGGCAAACCTGCGTGACAATGGCCGTCTGGCGGTGACGTTTGCCCGGCCCTCCGACTACGTTTCCTACCAGTTGAAGGGGCGCGCCACTTTGCGCAATGCCGATCCCTCGGATCTCGATCGAGCCCAGGTTTACGCGAGCGATATCCGCGCCGTGCTCGAAGGCCTCGGTCTTTCGCAGGAACTCCTGCTGCCCTGGTTCTCTGATCGGGAGGCTGTCGTAGCGCAGCTCAAGGTCGAGGAAGTCTATGTGCAGACCCCCGGTCCGAAGGCCGGAACGGCAGTTCGGGCGGCGACATGACGCTGCATTTGCGCGACCTCAAGGCGTGTTTCGAAGGGGTCATCCCCTCGATCATCTCGACCGCGGCTTCGGACGGCACACCGAACATCTCCTATCTCTCGCATGTCGTCATGGTGGACGACGAACATGTTGCGCTGTCCAATCAGTTCTTTGCCAAGACAACCGCGAACATCAGAGCCAATCCGAATGCCGCCCTGCTGCTGGTGGATGCTCGCGACGGCATGCAGTTCCGTCTCGACGTGACATGGGCTCGTTCGCTCGACGATGGCCCGCTTTTCGAGCAAGTCGCGACAGCGCTTCGCGCAAGCAGCGCGCAAGTCGGCATGCTGGGGATCATGCGCCTCAAGGGCGTCGATATCTTCCGCGTAAATTCGGTCGCAAGCATTGCCAGCATGGCGCCGCTCGAATCGACCGTCCGGCCTGTTTCGCCGGCCCCGGACTTGCTGGCCATCGCGAGGCTCACGAGAGGGTTGGGCGCTCAGACCGATGCGGAAGGCATTGTCAGCACACTTCTTACGGGCGTCTCAGACGAACTCGGTTTCGGTGCGGCGGTCGTGCTGCTCGTTGATGAAAACCGAAAGCTGCTCACGACCATCGCAAGCCGTGGCTACGAACGGACAGGCGTAGGATCGGAGATACCGATCAGCGAGGGTCTGATCGGCGCGGCGGCTGCCACCATGCGCACGGTCAAGATCAATGATCTTAGCCGGATCCGGCGGCTCGGCGCAGCCATAGAAGCATCTTCGCTGGACGAGAACCGCACCCGCACGATCCTCCTCCCCGGCCTGCCGGATGCGCTGAGCCAGATTGCGGTGCCAATGTCGGCGCACGGCTCGGTCCGCGGCGTGCTGTTCGTGGAAAGCCGGGAGCGGCTCGCCTTCAGCGAAATCCACGCAGCAGCGCTCGAAACGATCGCCGGCCAGGCAGCGGCCTCGCTTGCGATCAGCGAATTGCTGGCCTCCGAGGCTCCGTCGATCAGCCCTGCGCTCATGCCAGCCCGGCCTCTCAGCCGAACCGTTCAGATCACTCATCACCGTTTCGACGACAGCGTCTTCATCGACAACGTCTACGTCATCAAGGGAGTGGCCGGGCGGCTTTTGCTCTTCATGCTGCAAGCGTATGTGAGCGAGGGCCGCAGCGAGTTCACGAACCGCGAAATGCGCCTTTCGCAAGGTCTCCGCCTGCCGGACATCAAGGACAATCTGGAGACGCGTCTACTGCTGTTGCGCCGCCGCCTCGAGGAAAAGTCGCTCGCGGTGAAGCTGATCCACACGGGCCGCGGCAGGATCGGGCTCGAGCTCGACGGCACGCCAGTTATCGACAGCACGGGCTAGGCTCTCACATGATCGACAGCAGAGCAGTCAGGCCAATGCCCGGCCTCACAGGACTCAGAATGTTTGCCGAGCAACAGTCGGTTGAGCGAGGAGCGAGCAGATGGCGGTGGACATTGTCCGAACGGGCGGATGCCTATGTGGAGCGGTGAAGTACGAAGTCCGGGGAGAGCCTTTCCAGTCGGGCCTCTGTCACTGCACGACCTGCCGGAAGCTGACCGGCTCATCCTTCTCGGCGACGGCGAACTGGCGTTCAGACCAGTTCAGCATGACGGGCGAGTTGCGCACTTATGAACGTCGATCGTTTTGCCCGCGCTGCGGTTCACGCCTCTTCTACCTGTACGACGACGGAGTGGAGGTCTTCCTTGGCACCCTGGACCAGGCACCGAACGACATCAAGCCGATGGTCGAGGTCTGGACGGTTCGCCGGGAGCACTGGCTCCCTCCCATTGCCGGGGTGACCACTGATAGCGAAAATCCAGCGAAAGCCTAGACCGTCGGCCTGATATTCTGGTTCAGGGAGAACACGTTCGCCGGATCGTATTTGTCCTTCAGCTCGACAAGTCGCCTGTAGTTCGGGCCGTAAGCTGCCTTCACGCGATCCTGGCCCTCATCTCCGAGATTATTCACGTAGACCGCACCAGTCGAGTAAGGCCGTATTGCCGCCCAGACATCGCGGACCCAGCTCATATTCTGCTCATCCAAGGCCGGATCGTCCCATATGGCGATCGGAAAGCAGTCGAATTCGGCGCTTCGGCACGCATAGGCCGTTTCCGAAACAGGGACACGCGAAATTGCGCCTCCGACCTGCTGGAGCACAAGCAGTGCGTTATCGCTCGGTGCCTTCCTGTAGACATCGAGCAGCACGTCGACCGCATCATGGCTCAGCTCGCGCATAAACTGCGCCTTCCACGAATAGCGACGTCCGCGCGGAAACACGGCGTCGCCGGCGGACTGTACCTGAAGATAGGGTACTCGCCCGAGCTGCTCGCCAACTGCCTTGCCCCGTGCATAGGCGAGCAGGGGCGCGATCGCTTGCTCGGCCTGCCCGGGCGAACCTGAATGGAAGACGGAGATGGAGAACATCTGCTCTCCAGCAGATGTGACCAGCGCGGCATCGAGGCTGAGTTCGTCGGGAGCCGTCCGCGCGAACTCGTCGTAGAGTCTGAGCGCATCGCGTGCCTCCCTTTCCGGGAAGGTGATGCCGCCGGCGAATACCTCTGTTCCGATCGGATGCAGCAGGTACTCGAAGCTGGTGACGATGCCGAAATTTCCACCGCCGCCGCGCAGCCCCCAGAAGAGGTCCTGGTTTTCCTCGGCGCTCGCACGAAGCGTCCTGCCGTCAGCGGTGACCACTTCGGCAGAAAGGAGATTGTCGCAGGCAAGCCCGAAGCGCCGCCCAAGCTTGCCGAAACCGCCACCCAGCGTCAGGCCGGCAATGCCGGTATCGCCATTCACGCCCATGGTCGTTGCAAGTCCACAGACCTGTGTGGCGCCGTCGAACTCGGCGAGCGTCAGTCCGGCTTCGGCCCAGGCGACACGTCGCTCAGTGTCCACCGCCCTGTTCTTCATCCGCGACAGATCGATAACGAGCCCGTCCTCGCACACGGAATTTCCCGCCACATTGTGGCCGCCGCTGCGTACCGATAGCGGCATCCCATTTTCCCGCGCGAAGGAAAGTGCCGCGACCACATCGTTCGTGCCGGCACAATAGGCGATCGCCGCCGGCTGCTTGTCGATGAGGCCGTTCCACACCCGGCGCGCCTGCTCGAAGCCGCGATCGCCGCGCAGCACGAGCTCTCCCCGAAGGGCTCTGCGCAGTTCGCCCGGATTCCGCAACCTGCTCTCCGCGGTTGCCTCAAGCGTAGTGGTTTGCACCTGCATCTCGTTCCTCCTTTCGAGGCCTGTGACAGCTTCTCACAAGAAAAGAGGAATCCGCAAAATCGAAGAAATCAGGTGCTCGGTGAAATCAATTCATCTACGGTTGAGCTATGAGGAAGTTGCCGCCGCTCAAAGCCTTGCGAGCATTTGAGAGTGCTGCCAGGCATATGAGCTTTCGGCTCGCCGCGGCGGAACTCGGTGTCACTCCGACGGCAATAAGCCATCAGATCAGCCTGCTGGAGGAGAGCTGCGGCCAATCGCTTTTTCGCCGGCGGCCGCGCCCCCTTCGCCTGACCGCCGCCGGAGAGCAGCTGTTTCCGGTCCTGAGCAACGGCTTCGATTCTTTCGCAGCGGCGCTTGCGAGCCTTTCCGGCGGCGCGGCCGGCGAGACACTGCGTGTCACCACGCCCAACGCCTTCGCCAGCCGCTGGCTGGTGCCGCGTCTTCCGAAATGGCGAGACATCCAGCCCCGGATCGCGCTCGAGGTAATCGGCACGGACCGCACTTTGAATCTCGCAACTGGAGAGGCGGACCTGGCGATCCGATATGCGCGCCGGATGCCGGCCGAGCACGTAGCGCAGGAGCTGTTTCGCGATAGTTACTTTCCGATCTGCCGGCCCGAACTGCTCCCTGGTGGGAGACCTCTCGACGAATTGGCCGACATGTGCCGGCTACCACGTATCCACTACGACTGGATGAAAACGGATGCCGAGAATCCCACCTGGCGCCGCTGGTGGCGGGCGGCGCGTGAGCTGGACCATCGGGTGCCGCGCGATGCCGAGGACTGCCAGCTCCGCTTCCGCGAGGAGGCACATGCGATCGACGCCGTGCTGGCTGGGCAAGGGGTGGCGATCTGCAGCGACATCGTTCTGGCGCCGGAGCTCGATCGGGGCGAGCTGATAAAGGCACACGAACTTTCTCTGCCGGGCTTGGGTTATTACCTGCTCCACCTGCCCGAACATCGCCATATGCCGGTGATCATGCAATTTGCCGACTGGCTGCGCTCCTTGGCCTGAGGATACGCAGCGCTTCCGAACCCAGGTCGGTACGGCTTTTCTAAAAACGGCACGTGTCGCAAATTTTGTGTCAGCCGGAGCCTTCAGCCGATTGACAACGCAAGCTTTTCCTGATGGCTTTGCTGATCGCGACATTCTGTTCGCGTCATGACTGCGTTCAATGGGAGCTGAGGGTGAACGCTATAAAGCATCCGATCAAACGATCGTTCGTCTTCTTTCTCGTGCCCGA
Source organism: Mesorhizobium sp. BAC0120 (assembly GCF_033542235.1). Classification (NCBI taxonomy): domain Bacteria; kingdom Pseudomonadati; phylum Pseudomonadota; class Alphaproteobacteria; order Hyphomicrobiales; family Phyllobacteriaceae; genus Mesorhizobium; species Mesorhizobium sp. BAC0120. The sequence continues at coordinate 397,816 of NZ_JAWRCU010000001.1, forward strand.
CTTCACAATGGTCGCCTTTGCGACGGCGCTCGACCCGCTGAGGCTCGCCAACCGCATGCTCGGCTACCCGGCCTATAGCTGGCGGCTCGCAAGCCATGACGGCCGGCCCGTGCGCGCCTCGAACGGCGTCGAATGCGCGGTCAACACCTCGCTCGACGAGGAGCGCCGGAAGATGGCGGGGCCGGACCGCCCGTCGATGGTGGTCGTCTGCACCGGCGTCAATGTCGAGACCTATCACAACAAGTCGGTCTTCGCCTGGCTGCGCGAGGAGTACAACCGCGGCGTCGCCGTCGGGGGCCTCTGCACCGGCGCCTATGTGCTTGCGAATGCAGGGCTGCTCTCCAACAAGCGCTGCGCAATCCACTGGGAGAACCTGCCGGGCTTCTCCGAGGCGTTCCCCAAGGCCAATGTCTTCGCCGACCTCTTCGAGGTCGACCAGAACGTCTACACTTGCGCCGGCGGTACCGCCGCGCTCGACATGATGCTGAAGCTGATCGGCGACGACTTCGACGAGAACCTCGTCAACCGCGTCTGCGAGCAGGTGCTGACCGATCGGGTACGGAGTCCGACCGACCGCCAGCGCTTGCCGCTGCGCGCCCGGCTCGGCGTGCAGAACTCCAAGGTGCTGTCGATTATCGAATTGATGGAGGCCAATCTTTCCGAGCCGCTGTCGCTGGTCGAGATCGCCGACATGGTCGGCCTCTCGCGCCGTCAGATCGAGCGGCTGTTCCGCCAGGAGATGGGCCGCTCGCCGGCGCGCTACTACCTCGAGATCAGGCTCGACCGCGCGCGCCACCTGCTCATCCAGTCGTCCATGCCCGTCGTCGAGGTGGCGGTAGCCTGCGGCTTCGTCTCGGCCTCGCATTTCTCGAAGTGCTACCGTGAGCTCTACGCGCGCTCGCCGCAGCAGGAGCGGGTCGACAGGAAGCAATTGCTGGCGGCGTGACGGCTTCCTTCTCCACGTGAGCCGTAGGCAATCGCAGATGGCGTGGCGCCCCCGGCCGCTCGGCACCTCTTCCTCTCAGAACACAGGCAAAATTGCCTAGGGCGCAGCGCCGGTGCCCCCCTCCCCCTTCTGGGGTGGGGGACACCAGCGTTGCGCCTCCATACGCAATCGTCCTGGTTGTAAACGGGGAGACGGAAGAAGGCCTGATTCACCAAGGGTAAAGTGCTGCCGTGTTACTTCGGCTTCCAAGATAGGAGGCCTTCTTGACCGGCATCGCCTTCGTCGGCACCGGCTTCGTTGCCGACTACTACATGACCACGCTCGCCAACCATGCGCGGCTCCGTCTCGTCGGAGCCTATGACCGCTCGGCAGAGCAGCTCCAGCGCTTCAGGCGCTACTACAGCGTGCGGGCCTATGCGAGCCTCGAAGAGGTCTTCGCCGATCCGGATGTGAGGATCGTCGTCAACCTCACTGACCCAGAGAGTCATTATGAGGTTTCCCGTGCGGCGCTCGAGGCAGGCAAGCATGTCTACAGCGAGAAGCCACTCGCTGTGCGCCTCGATGAGGCCGAAACGCTGGTGAAACTGGCAGCCCGGCTCGGACTTACGATAGCCGGCGCTCCCGCCAATGCACTGAGCGCCGCGCATGCGGCTGTTGCGGATGCGCTCGCGGCGAATGCCATCGGCACGCCGCGCCTGATCTATGCGGAGATGGAGGACGGCCCGGTCTTCCGCCAGAACTGGCGCGGCTGGCGGTCCGTATCCGGCGCGCCATGGCCTGGCGAGCACGAATTCGAGATCGGCTGCACGCTCGAGCATGCAGGCTATGCACTCTCCTGGCTCTTGTCGCTGTTCGGCCCGGTCGAGAGTCTCACGGCCTTCTCGGCGCTTGCTTTTCCGGAGAAGGGCCAAAGCAAGACCGCCAGGCTCGGGCCCGATTTCTCGGTCGGCTGCCTCTATTTCAGGAGCGGCGCAGTCGCGCGGCTTACGTCGGGGCTCGCCGCGCCCCGGGATCGCTCGCTCACCATCCTGGGCGAGAAGGGCACGATCACCGTGCGCGACCTTTGGGATCACGATTCGCATATCAGGATCGAACAGGCAGGACAGCCGAGGCGGTTGCTTGAAAGGCTGGCACCCCGCGTCGAGGAGTGGGTCGGTGCCGTCCTGCCCGCGCGGCCCGCCCCCGGCAGACGACTGAAGCTGGACCGGGCACGGCCGAAGAGCCTGCCGAAATTTCCATCGCGCATCGATTTCAGCGGCGGGATCGCCGCGCAGGCGGCAGCGATCTCATCAGGCAGAGCGCCCTTTTTCGCCGGCGACGTCGAGCTACATGTCACGGAGATCGCGCTTGCGCTCTCCGCGGCCGGGACCGAGGCCGGGCTCTATCGGATGCGCTCTAGCTTCGATTTTCCGGCGGCCGGCCAAGGACCTTCTCGATCATTCGCAGCACCGCGACGCTCTGAGCAAGCGGCATGACGTCCGACTGAACGGCGCCGCTCCGCACGGCTTCCATGACGGCCTTCGCCTCGAACTGCAGGCCGCCTCCGGGAAAGGCGAAGCGCTTCACCCGTCGGCCGGGAACAGGCAGGCGAGAGAGCACCTTTCCAGCATGACCGGTGACATCAGCCGCTGAACCGACCAGCGGCAAATCGCGAAGCGCCCCGCTATAGACGCTGAAGCTTTGCGCCTTGATGAACGGCGCATTGAGGCGAATGGCGCCCTTAGTGCCGTAGACGGTAAGCGCGTTTCGGCCGTTCCTGTCGAAGCCGCAGAACAGTGCGGCTTTCGCCGTGCCGAATTCGACATGATATTCAGCCCGCATGTCGACGCCGGTACCCACGGCCCGCCAGCGGCCGCTAATGGCGGTCGGAGAATCGCCAAGAAGATCCGTGGCGAGCGAGAGCAGATAGACACCGAGGTCGAGCGAAGCCCCTCCCCCAAGCGCCGGATCGAAAAACCTGCTGCGAAGCTGTTCATCCTGCCTGTAGGCAAGCTCGCCCTCGATGCCGGTCACGTCGCCGATCGCGCCTTCTCGCAGAAGCGCCCGCGCTGCCTGCACCGCCGGCAGAAAGCGGCTCCACATCGCCTCCATTGCGAAGCAGCGGGACCGCTCTGCGGCGTCGGCGATTGCCTGCGCATCGCGGCTGGACGTCGCGACCGGCTTTTCGATCAGGACGGCCTTACCGGCCTTGAGCGCAGCAACGGCTTGCGTGGCGTGCAGCGCGTTCGGCGTCGCGATGTAGACCGCCTCGATCGCAGGGTCTGTCAGGAATGCGTCGAGGTCGACATAGGATTTGGCGCCGCCGGTCTTCTCAGCGAAGGTGCCGCCGGTTTTTGGCGAGCGAGAACAGACTGCTGCGATGCGCGCCTGGGGCAGCTCGCGCAGATCCGCAGCGAACTGGCGCGCGATCGTGCCGGTGCCGATGATCCCCCACGAGAATGAACGCTTCTTGGACGCCAATCCTGTCCCCTCACCTCGAAGATGTCCCCATGAGGACATGGCCTCTTAGCCCCAACAGCGGTGACGGCAAAACTGGCGACCCAGTCCGCTTCGAGCTTGACGGCAGCGTTTGGCCGGATGCCACGAGAAGAGGCGCAGGTCCGCATCTCGAACGCGCCTGCCCCACCACCCAGCATTGCGCTCGGAGTCAAAAGGAGGCCAACGGCCGCATGCATGTGAACGAATAAGGGTTAGAGCAGGATGAACAACTTCGTTTCAATTCATCCTTCTTCAGCGATTGTCCCAGATCCAATTGCGGTCGCGCCACATCTTCTCGCCGACCTGGCAGTCATAGGCGGGTTGCGTGGCGGCGGCCTTGACGATCGAAATCGATTGCTCGGCTGGCCCGGCCTCTTCGGTCGGCGAGCCGGCAAGCTCCAGCACCAGCTTGCGGCGGATTGCCTCCGGAAACTGCGACCAGTCGTTGACAGGAACCATGAAGGCTCCCGATCCGCCGATCACACAGTTGGCGTAGTAGACGTCGAGATGGTCGATGTCGAAGGCGCTCGGCATGCCGCCATTTGTCATCAGTGGCAGGCCGTTCACGACAATGCCCTGCGCGATGACCCCGTCGCGGACGGCATTGACCGGCGGCCCCTGGTTGTTGGCCCCGTCTCCAGAGACGTCGATGACGCGCTTCGTGCCGCGATAGCCGCTTTCAGCCAGGAGATCGCTTGCGAAAACCAGCGCGCCGGAGATTGAGGTGCGGCGCGCGCTGTTCGGCGGATTGGCGCTGAGCTTGTCGACGAATGCCTGCGCCTCCTTGCGCGAGGAGATGAGCGTCCAGGGCACGACGATGTGCTGCGTATTCTGGCCGGCCCACTCGACATAGGTGGCGGCTATACGGCCATAAGCGCCGTCCTTGATCGCCTCGATCACCTTGTCGTCGACGAGCGCGGTGGCGTAGCCCCTGCGCTGGATCTCCAGCTCCTCCGGCGACATGGAAAGCGATACGTCGACAGCAATCACCAGCTCGACGTCGACCGGTTCGGCGGCGGACGCGGGCAGCCATGTCGCCATGCCGGAACCCAATAACAAACCGCAGATCAGCCCCCGCCGCAGGAAAGCCGGAAGCACCATGCCGCAACGATATTTGTATGCCGCGGCCTGGCAAGCGCAGGGTGGCCAATCGCCAAATTTCGGCAATCACATTTCAGCGAGCGAATATCGGATAGCGAGTAGCGAGTAGCGAACAGGGCCCCTACTCGCTATTCCCTATTCGCTTACGAACGCGGCTTCAGATTCTCCGGGTCGTAGAGCGGCTTGTACCCGACTGCTGCGACTTCCACCGGATAGGTCTCGCTGAAATATTCGACGGCGAGCTTGCGCCCCTCCTGCGCATAGGCCCAGGGCAGATAGGCGAGCGCGATATTCTTGCCTATGGTCGGGCCGTAGGCGACCGAGGTCGTGAAGGACCGGCGACCAAGCTCGTCGACAAGCGTCTCGCCCGTTTCCGGATCCATCACCGGCATCGTGCCCACGGGGTAGCGGGCAACGCCTTTGGAATCGGTATTGCTGGTCATTACCAGCGTGCAGAGCATTGCCGGCTGGTGTTCGCGAGCGCGATATTCCAGATGCTTGGCCTTGCCGCGGAAATCCGCTTCCTTGACCTTCGGACGGGCAAGATCCGCCTCGATGAGGTTGTACTCGGTGAGCAGGTCGGCGTTCTGCAGGCGCAGACTCTTCTCCATGCGGCGGCTGTTGGCATAGGTCTCGACACCGAAGGCCATCACGCCGGTCGAGCGCAGCGCGTCCCAGACGGCGAGGCCGTCCTCATAGCGCATGTGCAGTTCCCAGCCCTGCTCGCCGACATAGGAGATGCGGAAGGCGGTGACGTCCTTGCCGGCGATCCTGATCGGCTTGATCGCGGCAAAGGGGAAGTTTTCGGCAGTGAGGCCTGCGGGATCCTCCACGACCTTTTGCAGCGCGGTGCGCGCATTCGGACCCCATATGCCGACCGTCACGTATTTTTCCGTCACATCGGTGACCGTAACCTTGAAGCCCTTCTCCTCGGCGACCCGGCGCATGTAGTGGAAGTCGCGCGGGCCGGCGTCCGCACCGTCGATCACGCGGCAGCGATCGGCCATGCGGATCACGGTCAGATCGGCACGCACCATGCCCTCGTCATCAAGGAAGTGCGTGTAGATGCCTTTGCCGATATTGGCGTCGCCGCCGATTCTGGCCGCGCACAGCCATTCCATCAGCGCGACGTGGTCCGGCCCTTCGACGTCGAACATCGCGAAATGCGACAGGTTCACGATGCCGCAATCCTCGCTCATGGCGAGATGCTCGGCGTTCGACACGCGCCAGAAATGTCGGTTGTCCCACTCGTTCTCGCGCACTGGAACGCGGTTGCCGTATTTCTCGAGCAGATGCTCATTGGCGGCGTAGCCATGGGCGCGCTCCCAGCCGCCCAGCTCCATGAAATAGCCGCCCAGCTCCTTCTCGCGCTCGTAGAAGGGCGAACGGCGAATATTGCGGCCGGTCGCATAGGGTTCACGCGGATGGACGGCGGGATTGTAGACCTTCTGCGCAGCCTCGCCGCAGCGCCCCGCAATGAAGTTCTCGTCCATCTGGTGCGGATAGAAACGGGAATAGTCGATCCGCGCATGATCGAATTTCGTGCGCCCGTCGGTCATCCAGTCGGCGACGAGCTTGCCCATGCCCGGGCCGTCCTTCACCCAAATCGCGACGGCATACCACAATCCCCTCACCTTCTGGCTCTCACCGATCGACGGGCCGCCATCCGCCGTCACCTGCAGGAGGCCGTTGAATGAGCGCCGCTCGTCATAGCCGAGCTCGCCGAGGATCGGGGTCAACTCGATTGCGCGCTCCAGCGGCTCGAGGATCTGGTCCATCTCCAGGTCGCGCTGCGAAGGCGAGAGCCGCGCCTGGTCCTTTTCGAGAAGCTCGCGCGGGTGAACGAGGCGCGGATTCTTCTCCTCGTAATAGCCCCACTCGATCATTCCGCCTTCAGAGGTCTTCGGATCGCCCGTGTCGCGCATATAGGCCGAATTGCCCTGGTCGCGCAGCAGCGGCCAGCCGATCTCCTTGCCGCTGCCGGCGAACTCCGTGTAGGGCCCGAAGAAGGTGAGTGGATGGTCGACAGGCATCACCGGCAGGTCTTCGCCCGCCATCTCCGCGATCAGCCGGCCCCACAGCCCCGCGCTGACCACGACATAATCGGCTTCGATAGTGCCCCGATCGGTCACCACGCCCTTGATGCGCCCGTTCTCGATGACGAGCGACCGCGCCGGCGTGTTGGCAAATGCCTTGAGCTTGCCGGCCGCCACTGCCTGGTCGACGAGCTTGCCGGCGACCGCCTGGCTGCGTGGAATCACCAGGCCAGCATCAGGGTCCCACAGGCCGCCTTGCACCATGCTCTCTTCGATAAGCGGGAACTTCTCCTTGATTTCTGCAGGGCCGATCAGGCGGGCGCGCGTCCCGAAGGCCTTCGCCGAGGCGATCTTGCGCTTGATCTCGTCCATGCGGGCATCGTCGCCGACGCGGGCGACCTCAAGTCCGCCGATACGCTCGTAATGGCCGAGCTTCTCGTAGAAATCGATGGAATACAGCGTCGTCCAGCAGGACAGGAAATCGTGGCTGGTCGTGTAGCAGAAATCGGAGGCGTGCGCCGTCGAGCCGACATCCGTCGGAATGCCGGATTTGTCGATGCCGACGATGTCGTCCCAGCCGCGCTCGATCAGGTGATGAGCGATCGACGCACCCACGATACCGCCCAGCCCGATGATGACGACCTTCGCCCTGCTCGGAAACTCTGCCATTGCCCGCGACTCCGAATTGCTATTGCGGGCAGACTATAAGGCGGCACCCCGAAAGGGTTGCAGCCTGTTTGCGACAGGCAGCGAACGCAGCGCGACCAAGGCTGCCGCGGGAGCCTCGAATTGACGTTAACCCAGGGTTAGCCGAGGCGCTTAACGCTCTGCCTTCCTTTGGCTGATAGGACGATGGAGGGCGGACAACGCCCGATCCATCCTGGCGGGGAGGCACGCACATGACGATCGCGGTGGACAGGCAGCACACGGGCGCCATCCTCGGCAGCCTGCGATCGCCGCTCGCCCTACTGGCTGCAGCAGTCATGGCAGTGCTTGTGCTGCTCTCGCTGCCGCTCAGCGTCCCGATCGGGCCAATGTATTGGGACAGCTACATCTATTACGACGGGGCAAGCCGGATCTTCAACGGCCAGATCCCGAACGTCGACTATTTCGCACCTGTCGGTCCGCTCGGCTACTATCTCTTCGCCGGCTGGCTCGCGCTGTTCCCCGACGCACAGCCGACACTGATCACGCACTGGGCGCTGCTCGCCATAACCGCGCCGCTGATGGGTTTGGTGCTCTGGCAGGTCGACGCGCGTTCGCGGGCGACCGCCTGGGCACTGCTGATCCCTTTCCTTATCTTTTCGCTGCTGCCCTTCAACGGCCGTGAGTTCTATCCCTTCCCAAGCTCTGACGGCTTCGGCATCTACAACCGGCAGGTCTGCCAGATGCTCTATGTGCTGATCGCAGCGCTCCTTTATGTGCGCAACCAGCGCATCCTTGCTTTAATCGTTGCAGTTGCCGTTACCGCGCTGTTCTTCCTGAAGATCACTGGCTTCATTGCGGCAGGACTGATCTGCCTGTTCGCGTTCCTGGCCGGCCGCATTTGCTTCCGCTATGCGCTAGCAGCCACCGTAGTGTTTCCAGCGCTGCTCGGCGCGAGCGAGTTCGCCTGCGGCATGGTGACAGCTTACGTTGCCGATATCGAGGCGTTGGTGAAAATCAACAGCCAAACCCTGCTGCCGCGGATTCTCCAGTCCATCTCGATCAATTTCGGCATCATCGGCACATCAGCTGCTCTCTCGATCGTGCTGCTGCTTGCTGCCCGGAAGCGGCTGGCAGGTCAGCTGAAGGCGCTCTCGAGCAAGCCGAGCTTTGCCGCGGCCGCCATATTCCTCGACAATGACGTATTCTGGCTTGCGGTCGTGGTGATTGCGGGCATCATCTTCGAGGCCCAGAATACCGGAAGCCAGGCCTTCATCTTCCTTTGGCCTGTGCTCTGGAACATTCTCGCCAGGCTGCCGGCCGGCCTGGCGCGCCCCAAGCTCGCGATCGGGACGGCAGTGCTGGTAGCTGCCGTCTATCTGCCGATGACCGTCGCCACCATCGAGCGGGCGGTGCGCACCTATGCGGGCGCCAGCCAGGCCGTTCCCGTGCCGACCCGCAACCTCAAGGCGCTGGGCAGCGTGACGACACGCTACGACGTGCTTCACCGTGCGGAAACGATGCTCGCGCTCTACCCGAAGCACCAGCAGGAGCTCGCCGACATCGCCGAGCACAGGGAGCTGCCGTCGCCGCTGCTCTATTCCGATCTCGATTTTCAGGTCACCAATCTCATGGCCATCGACCGGACGGTGGACGCCATCCGGGCGCTGGAGGCAAAGGACGGGATCCATTTCGACACGATCATGACATTCGCGTTGGCGAACCCGCTTCCTTACCTGATGGATCGCGGGGCACCACGCCTGATCGCGATCGGCGCAGACCCGTTCCGCGCGGTGCCAGAGCCGGACCAGGACGTGCTGAAGGCCGTGGCCGATGTCGACCTCGCGCTCTACCCGAAATGCCCAGGCACCTGGGCCACCGTGCGGCTTTGGGAGATCTACGGCCCGGCGCTGAAGGACCACCGCAAAATAGAGCTCGACCCCTGCTTTATGGCCTATGTCAGCCCGCGGCTCGCGCAGAAGATCGGAGGATAGCTGCCGCTTGCACAGCGCCGAGATGTGCTACATATATAGCACCCTCAAAGGAGGCAGCATGTCTGTAACGTCCAGAATCCGTCGGCAGGGCGGTGCGGCGGTGATGACAATCCCGCCTGCGCTCCTAAAGCTCATGAACATAGGAGTGGGAACCGAGGTTTCGCTCCGCGTCGAGCACGGTCAGCTTATCGCTGAGCCTGTGAAAGGGCCACGCATGCGATATTCATTGGATGAGCTCCTGAAAGGAGCCGATGCGATGGCCGAACTCAACGCCGAGACGGCTTGGGCACATGAAGGCAATCCTGTTGGCCGCGAAATCTCCTGATGGTGCGCAGCAATGTGCCGCGCCGCGGAGATGTGTATTGGATTGACCCCAATCCTGTCGCAGGACGGGAGATGAAGGATCGGCATCGTTTTGTCGTTATCACACCGCGCGAAATTAATGCACTCGGCGTAAGCATGACTGTGCCGGTGACCACAGGCGGAAGATTTTCACGCAACGTTGGTCTGGCCGTACCGATCACAGGACACCAAACAACCGGCGTTGCCGTATGCAATCAGGTGCGCAGCTTCGATATCGAGGCGCGTGTTCTGGCGGGTTCAGCGCGATTTATCGAGGCTCTGGACAAAGCCACGACAGACGAGATCGTCGCGCGCGTCGTGAGCGCCATTGATCCCGAGGTCTAAAAGGCGACCTTTGCGGATCGCCCGATCACTGAGGGCGTTCCGCGACGATCAGCATCCCGATCAGCCTGCCCTCCTCTCGGGAGCGGATTGCATTGGCGCTGCGCAAAGGCATGTCGGGTCCCATGACGACCTGCGAACCGAGGCCCTCAGGAGGAGGCTTGGCGGAGCTGCTCGCCCCCTGTCGCACCACGATGTTAGTGAAGCCCGCACCCTTCAGCAGCTCCAGCATCTCTTCCGGCGTCTCTATGAAACTGTACGACGGCTCCCTGGCCCACGGCAGCGGATAGTACGGCTCGCCAGCTTTTCCTCTCGCCACATGGCTCAGCGTATATCGGTCGCCCGGCGCGAGCACGCGAAACGCCTCCGCAAGCATGCGTGGCTTGTCTTCGACGTTCATCGAGACGTTCTGGCACCATACCAGATCGAAGGCGCCACCCTCGTATGGCAGGTCGGTGACGCTTCCTTGGCGGACGGAAATCACGTCCTCCAACCCGCAAAGCCTGTTGAGACGTTCTGCCGTTTCCACAAACTGCGGCGTCAGGTCGATCGCTTCGACACGGCATCCATAGGTTTGTGCGAGATAGCGGCTCGAGCCGCCTATGCCGCAGCCGGCGTCGAGGACTTTCATGCCTCGCGAAATTCCGGCCAGCTCCGCCTGGGCTTTCGTGGAATCGAGGCCGCCGCCATGCAGCTGATCGACCAGACTCAGCATCTCGACAGTGGGACGGTCCGCATCATATCCCGCCCCGCGCAAGGCGGTCATGATGCGTTCGACCAGATCGTCAGCGCCGTAATGCGCTTCTATCGACGAATGGAGGTCCATGTCGCTCTCCCTGCAATCCATGCACGCTATCAGCAGGAGACGGATGCAACAATCGCGGCAGTAGAATGTGACGATGCCAGTCCTTCCATGAACAGGTCGACATGTTCGGCGGGGAAGGCCTCCTAGCCTGGAGAGCTGGCCAAATCGGTCTGTGCGAAGTCGTTGCCCTTGTAGAGAATTGGGAGGCCTCGGCTCTTGGCGCAGGCATAGGATAGGCAATCGGCGAGATTGAGCTGGGCCGGATGGCCTCGACCCTTGCCATAGATGGCGAAAGCCTGAACGGCGAGAAGGGCGTGCGTGGCATCCAGTACCATGATGTCGATTTCTGCCTCCACCATCAGCTGCTGGATGGCTTCGAGCATATGCTCAGGCTCCGCCTTCTGCTTGCTGCTGAGGCGCATAGCCGATTCCAGGATCACCAGGGGTGACGTCACACAGCCCTTAGTCACCTGAAGTCTCTGCGCCAATGCAGCCGCGTCGCTCTCTTCCGAAATGATCGCCACTATTGCCGACGAGTCGACGAACACTACTCGTGGCCCCACATGGCGTCGATTTCGTCCTTGGTAAGATCGCGCCCTCCAGGCTGGCTGCGACTTCGCACCCGCTCAAGGATTGGCTGGATACGCTCCCACAGCGGCTTTTCTCCGGCCTCGCTCTTCAGCTTGTCCTCGAGTGCCTCGATGACCGCATCAGTCATGGTTGTATTGTGCTTTTCAGCGAGTTTCTTGGCCAGTTCGTAGGCACGAGGATTGCGGATCTGGAGATTCATGGCGTCAGCTCCTGTCATGACAGCATAGCGATCGCGTCATGACGAATCTAGCCGAACGAATCAAAACAGCCGGCCTTGCCCGGCTGTTTCCTTGTTTCACGAGCGCAAACGCGTCAGGACACTTGGCTCTTCACGAAATCCTTCACGATCGAGACCATGCCGCGCGAAAGCAGGCTGTCGAGCGACTCGATGAACTGGTCGACATGCTCGCGCCGGCAGATGAGCGGTGGCTCGAGGCGGATCACGTTCCGATTGTATTCGGTGAATGCGACCAGCACACCGTAATCGCGCAGGAGCAGCGATCCGACGAAGCCGGAGAGCGAGCCCTTCAGCTTGTCGTCCAGCATGGCCACCATGGGCCTGAGCACCATCGGCAGTGTCTGGCTGAAATCGTGGAACTCCAGCCCGACCATCAGGCCCTCGCCGCGCACGTCCTTGACGATGTTCGGATATTTCGCCTGAACGGCTTTCAGTTGCTCGAGCAGATACTCGCCGGTGACGGCGGCGTTTTCGATCAGCCCCTCGTCGAAGAGCACGTTGAGCCCCTCGATCGCCGTGACGCAGGCCTCGCCGATGCCGCCGAAGGTCGCCATGGCATGGATCAGCGCGGTCTTCGGCGTGCCGTAAGCCTTCATGTAGACGTCGCGGCTCGCGATCATCGCGCCGACCGCGGCCTTGCCGCCGCCAAGCGACTTGGCGAGCGCAGTCACGTCAGGCACGACGCCGTAGTGCTCGAAAGCGTAGAAGCGACCTGTGCGGCCGTAGCCGCACTGCACTTCGTCGGCCACCCAGATGACGCCGTATTTGTCGCAAAGCTTACGCAGCTTCTGCCAGAACTCCGCCGGCGCCTGGATGATGCCGCCGCCGCCTTGGACCGTCTCGAGCACGATCGTGCCGATCGCCGGATCGGCACGGAAGGCGTTCTCGATAGCCTGGATGTCGCCGAACGGCATGCGCACCGTATTGTCGGTGAGCTTGAACTCGCCGCGATAGAGCTGCCCGTCGGTGACCGACAGCACCCCCTTGGTCTTGCCGTGGAAGGAATTCTCGGCATAAACGATCTTCGGCCGCTTGGGACCGGCGGCGCGCTCCGCGACCTTGATCGCTGCCTCCATGGCCTCGGAGCCGGACGAGCCCAAGAACACCATGTCGAGGTCGCCCGGCGAGCAGGCGGCGATGTTCGCCGCCAGCGCCGTCGCGTATTGCGACATGAAGGCGATGCCGATCTCGTGCCGCTTCTCGTCCTGGAATCTCTTGCGCGCCTCGATGATGCGCGGATGGTTATGGCCGAAGGCCAGCGAGCCGAAGCCGCCGAAGAAGTCGAGAATCCTGCGGCCGTTCTGGTCGAAATAGAACATGCCCTCTGCACGCTCGACCTTGATCCTGTTGAAGCCGAGCAGCTTCATGAAGTGCAGCTGGCCGGGATTGATGTGTGCCTTGAAGAGGTCGGTCATGCGCGCGACATCGAGCGCCTTGGCGTCCTCGACCGAAAGCAGGTTCGGTTTGGCGATCGTCGCCGGGGCGAGTTTCGGCGCTGAAACGACGGCGCGAGACTCGGCCTCCACCGGCTTGGTCATGACAGTCATCGAAGAGCTCCCCTATTCGGCCGGAACATGCGAGGAGGCCGTGAGAGCACGGCCTTCCTTCTTCAGCCGATATTCCTTGTAGGCCGCAATCAGCATGTCCTCGTCGCGGTATTGCGGTATCCAGCCGAGCTCGCGCTCGCCCTTGGAGACGTCGACCACACAGTCCTCGTCGGCGATCAGATACTGCTCGGGGTCCATGATCGGCATGTTCATGAGGTCGAGCAGATCGAGCGTGCGCTTCACCGCCCAGCCAGGCGTGGGCAGCAGGATCGACTTCGAGCCAGCATAGCGGATCAGGTCGCCGAGCAGCTTGCGCACCGGCGGCGGGTTGAGCGAGCCGAGATTATAGGCCTCGTTCGGCACGCCGGCCTTGAAGGCGAGCCGCGCGGCCTCGGCGCAGTCGAACACCGAGATGAACTGGTATGGGTTACGGCCCGATCCGATCATCGGCACCGGCAGGTTCCAGTCGATGAGCTTGAACAGCTTTTCCAAAATGCCGAGACGGCCGGGTCCGATGATGAGGCGTGGCCTGAACAGCGAGATGTTCATCCCGCGCCCACGCCAGACGGCCGCGATCTCCTCCGTCCGCAGCTTGGAGGCGCCGTACTCGCCAAGCGGCGCGACGGGGTGATCCTCCGTCATCGGCCAGGTCACTGTGTGGCCATAGATCATGTCCGTCGTGAAATGGACGAGCTTCGGCGCGCCGGCCTTATCCATGGCGTCGAAGATGTTCTCCGTGCCGTGCACGTTGACCGGCCAGAAGAAGTCATGGCGCTTGGCGCGCACCTGGATAGGCGACAGCATCTTGGCCGAGAGGTTGTAGATCATGTCGTCGGCCTTGATGCCGAGCGAGGCGACCGAGTCGGGATCGGTCACGTCGATGCGCTCGAAACGCACGTTTCGATAATGCGCAAGGTCGCTCCGCACGATGTCGGCCACGATCACCTCGTGACCATCGGCCAGCAGCTTCGGCGCGAGGTGGCGGCCGACGAAGCCGTCGCCGCCAAAAATGATGTGTCTCATTGGACGAGCTCGCTGGTTCGGGAAAGTTGCTGGGAAATGGATGCAGTCGTTTCCTCGTGCGGGCTTGCGCTCTCCTCGCGCGAGCGGCCGCTCTGCGCGATGAGCACCGTGCCGACGCAAATGAAGGTCAGTCCGGCGATGCGCCACGCGTTCACGTCCTCGTGGAAGACGAAGAACGCGAAGAGCGTCACCATCACATAGGCGAGGCTGAGGAACGGATACGCAAAGGACAGCTCGACCTTGGAGAGCACGTAGAGATGCGACAGGGTCGAGACGACGAACATCAGGAGCCCGGCGAAGACCCAAGGGCTGAAGATGATTTGCAGGACCTTGAGCGGCAGGCTACCGCCCACGAAAGAGACTTGGCCATAGGCGGTCATGCCGTGCTTCAGCATGAGCTGAGCGGCCGCATTCGTGGTCACCGTGAAGAGGATGAACGGAATATATCTCAGCATGTGCTCGTAACCTGAGTTCGTTCGGCCATATGCCCGCGATCCGACCCGAAAAATGTCTTGAGGCAATTTATCGGAGAAGACGCTTTATACAGTAGTTGCTGGCATTGTACTTTATGTTCATTCATTCCGCGGCTCTCACTTCCGTTCCGTGAGTTGCGTGCCCGAACATCTCGCCCGCAGTTCGCTGCCAGAAGCGGGAGATGAAGGCGGGGTCGCGCAGCGCCTCGAGGTCGCGCCAGTTCGGGAAGGACGCCGCGAAAGTCTCGGCATCCATCCGCGCATCCTTGTAGGGATTGACGGCGCCGCCTGCCTCGATCGTCAGCGCGTCGAGCTCTTTCAGAACGGCCAGCGTCTTGGCCCCGCGGTTCGGGAAATCCAGCGTGAGCGTGTATCCAGCTCTCGGGAACGAGATCAGGCCCGGCGAGCGCACGGAACCGAAGCGTTTCAGCACCGTGAGGAAAGAGCCCTGCCCTGCCTTCTTGGCCGTCGCCAGGAGTTCCGGAATGGCGTCGCGCGCGCTTTCCTCCGGCAGCACGCTCTGATGCTGGAAAAGGCCGCTCGGTCCGTACAGCCGGTTCCAATCGCCGACGCCGTCGAGCTGGAAAAAGAAGCGCTGATATGGCGCACCGTGCGGTTTCTGCGAGAAGCCCCTGAGGACGCGGTAGGCCCGGTTGAACACCTTCAGCACCGGCCGATTGAGCAGATTGACCGGCGGCTGGAAGGGAACCGAGAGTGATTGCCCCGGTCGCGTCGCCGAAACCGAACCGTGTTCGGCATGGTTGCCGGTCATCAGCAGTCCTCGTCCAGCGGAGCGCATACGTGCGAGCTGATCGATCCAGGCGACCGCGTATTCGTTGGCGAAATCGGCCTCCTCGACAAGGTCGAAGAACTCGCCCAGATCCCGGAAGGGCACGACCCGCTCCAGCACGTCGAGGGAGGATACCCGCATCAGTCGGATCGTGGCCGTCAGGATCAGCCCGGTCAGGCCGAGGCCGCCAATCGTTGCTGAATAGAGCTGCGGGTTGGTGTCGGGCGAGCAGCGGTAGGTCTTGCCGTCCGATCTGAGCAGCGTGAAAGCTTCGACATGGCAGCCGAAGGTACCGCGGCGGTGATGGTTCTTGCCATGCACGTCGTTGGCGATGGCACCGCCCAGCGTCACGAACTGCGTACCCGGCACGACCTGCGGAAAAAACCCATGCGGCGCGACGAAGGCGATGATGTCGGAGAGCAGCGCTCCCGCCTCTGCCTCTATGAGGCCGCTCAGAGGATCGAAGGCAATGACGCGGTTCATGGACCGCATGTCGATCAGGGTGCCCGCCGGGTTGAGGCACGAATCCCCATAGCTGCGTCCATTGCCATAGGCCAGCAGGCTGTCGGGACAGGCCTCACCCGCTCTGAGGCGCCTGACAGCTTCCGCCGCATCGATCGCGTCGGAAACTGGCGGGAAGACCCGTCCGAAGCTTTCCAGCCCTGCAGCCATCAGAACGTCGCCGCCACGAGCAGGATCGCGCCGATCAGGATCACGAGCTGACTGCGCCAGTCGCTGATGATGAAGACAACCGGGTCGTCATGCATCTCGTCGCGCCGGGCAAGGATCCAGATGCGCATGGTGAGGTAGAGGATGATCGGGGCGACGGGCCACATCATCCATGGATTTGCGTAGAGTTCCCTGACCGCCTTGCTGTCGATATAGAGCGCGAGCACCAGGGCCGATGAGAAGGCGGAGGCCATGCCGGCCTGTGCGATGATCTCCTGGTCCTCGACACGATAGCCGCGGCCGGCGATCCGTTGGCCCACGACGAGGTCGGGCGTGTGCCGAAGCTCGACGAAGCGCTTCACCAGCGCCAGCGACAGGAAGAAGAAGATCGAGAAGGCGAGCAGCCAGAACGAAACCGTCGTGCCGGTCGCCGCAGCGCCTGCAAGGATGCGCACCGTATAGAGCCCGGCAAGCGTCAGCACGTCGAGGAGAAGCCAGCGCTTGACCGACAGCGAATAGGCCGTCGTCATGACGAGATAGCCAGCGAGCGCCGCCCAGAACAACGGCGCCAGGAACGATGCCGTGACGGCGCTGAGGGCAACCAGAGCCGCGGCCGCCTTGAGGCCGAACGGGATCGAGAGCAGGCCGCTCGCAAAGGGCCGGTTGCGCTTGCTCTTGTGCCTGCGGTCGAGCGCGAGGTCGAAGAAGTCGTTGATGATGTAGACGGCCGAGGCAGCGGCACTAAAGGAAATGAAGGCGAGCAGGCAGGCGAAGACCATGCCGATGTTGAAATATTCGTGCGAAAGCACCATCGGCACGGCGATGAGCGTGTTTTTAGCCCATTGATGCGCGCGCAGCATCTTGAGATAGGTCTTCAAGGACGGCTTCGCGGTCTCGAACAGCTCAGCGTCGTGGGCCGCCTGCCAGCGCGCCGCCTGACGGTCGGGCGCCACGACGATCGACCGGCGTGCCACGTCGAAGCATTTGAGATCATGACGGCTGTTGCCGATATAGTCGAAGCCGCCATCGCCATAGGTCTGGACCAGGGCTGAGCATTTGCGCTGCGCGGTGAAGTTGTGCCTTCCCTCCGTCGCATGCACGGCGTCGAAAAGGCCAAGATGCGCCGCGATCGCCTCGGCGAACTTGCGCGGCGTGCCGGTGGCCAGCACGATGCGGCGGCCCGCGCGGCGTTCTTCCCGAAGCCTTCCGACGAGCGTGTCGCGATAGGGAAGGCTGGCTGGGTCAAGGTCGATACGGGCGGCGATTTCCTGCTTGAGCCGCGCCGGGCCGGACAGCAGCCAGGCCGGGATCAGGAAGAGGTACAGCGGGTTCTTGCGCAGGAGGAGGAAGACGCCTTCCCACAGGAGGTCGGTCGCGATCAGCGTGCCATCGAGATCGACTGCAAGCGGAATTGCGTTCTTGTCGGACCGCGCGTCCATCTCGTCTTCCACCCTCGCCCATATGGCGCCGCTTCAGGCCTCTTGCTGGGGCATATAGCGGGAAGAGAACGACGGATGGTTAAGCGCCACGCACCGGCAATTTGCTTAACTTGCTTTTCGAGATTCAACCTTAACGAGTGCTTATCTGAAAACATAAAAGGCCGGACAGGTCGTCCGGCCTTCAACAGGAGCGGAATGGCTCGGATTACTTGATCTTCGCCTTGCCGCCGGAAATTTCGACGGTTTCCGAGCCCGTCAGCGCCTCGCGGTCGCCATTGGGCAGCGTCACGAAGCAACCCGACGGACAGAATTCGACGGTCTCTCCGGCGCCGACCGCGAGCTCGGTCTGCGTACCGCCCTCTGTCACCAACAACGTGCGCGGTTCCGAATCGTGATTGGTCGCGCTCGCGGCGAACGCCTGGCCGCCAATGGCAACGAGCAACGCGGCCGCGGCACAGAGTTTCAGCATTTCGGTTCCGGTGTTTCCACCGCCCTCTTGTTGAGTCGGAAGAGCACTCCGCTCTCCGTTACGGCGACCTTATAGGAGAATGAAGCTGAACAGCAACTGAACGGGCTGTTCAGCAACATCTGTTCTTCCAGGCGCGAGTGCTGAACGGATTTGCGCTTGAACGGAACTTTTGCGACGAGAGCGTTTATGGCTCGACGATACCGGCCCGTCACCGATGCCTCGCCGGGACGAGGCGCGGTTTCCGCTCCTACGGTGCGTCTTCCAGACTGACATCGCTGGTATCCGGATCGGGCCGTCGAGCCCTCTTGCGCGGCGCGGGCTTGTCCGGCGCCGAGGGCGAACGCAGCACGGCCACCTCCGCCGGCGCGTCTCCCTTCGACGATGGAACCGTTTCGGGCGCGGCGGACGCTGCCGGGGGCGTTGCATAACGCGGATCGACAGCACGCGCAGCGGACGGGATTTCGATCCGTTCGCGGTGGAACGTTTCGAGGATCGCGAAGCGGATGTCGTTCTGAACCGAGATGCTGCTGAGGATGTCGGCGAGGAAGAAGCGCAGCTCGAACTCCAGCGCAGCCGGCCCGAAATTGAGGAAGACCACTGCCGGCTCCGGGTTTTTCAGCACCATCGGATGGCTCCGCACGATGCCATCGAGCACCTCGGCAGCGTGGCGCGCATCCGTGCCGTAGGCGACGCCGACTTTCAGGTCGATCCGGCCGAGCTTGTTGCGATGCGTCCAATTGCCGACCGACGAATTGATGAACTGCGAATTGGGGACGATGACGGTCTGGCGCTGGAAGGTCTCGATCTCGGTCGCGCGCACGCTGATCTTCTTGACGGTGCCGGATATGTCGCCGGCGACCACCCAGTCGCCGACCTTGAACGGCCGCTCCACGAGCAGGATCAGGCCCGATACGAAGTTGGACACGACGTTCTGCAGGCCGAAGCCGATGCCGAGCGAGAGCGCGCCGGCGACGAGCGCGATGTTGGAGAGGTCGATGCCGGCGGCGGAGATGCCGAGCAGGCCGGCAAGCAGTATCCCGGCATAGCCGACTGCCGTGCGGATCGAATTGCGCACGCCAGCATCGACACGCCCGCGTGCCATCACCGATTCGTCAAGCCAGCCCTTGAACCAGCGCGTCAGGAAATAGCAGACAAGGAATACGACTACGCCGGCAAATATGCCGATCACCGAGATCGTGACGTTGCCGATCCTTGTGCCGGTCGCCAGCGAATAGGCCCAGCTTCGGATATCACCCCACTGGAACCCCCATTGGAGGAGGATGAGCGGTACGCCGATCAATACGACGAGGACGTAAAGAACGATGCTCGCGGCAAGCGCGAGCTGGTCGAGCGTCGCGTCATCGAGCCCGAAGCGCTTCTGGATGCGCCGGCCCACCGCGCCGCTGGCCAGCGCACCTTCCTCGGCCACGGCACCGGCGGTAAGGAAGCCCACATACATCATCGACAGGATCGCGCCGGTGATGACGACCTGCTGCGACAGGAACTTGGCGAAGCCGACGTAACCGAGCAGCGCTGAGACTGCCATCACGGCACCTAGCGCTACGAACGCATATTTGGCGGGGCGCGGCCAGCCGCGCGGCGTGCCGTCGTCATTGCGGAACGGCCGCGCGAAACCGAACAGCATGACGAGAACGCCAACGAGTACCGTTGCGATCAGGCTTTCGGCCACGGTAAGCGAGAGCGGCGATCCCATCACGTCGTAGACGGAACTGAACAGGTAGTCGATCCCGGTGATGATCGCCATCGCCGCGACCAGCCAGAAGAGCCAGCGCGCGGCACCCGACTCGACCGCCACCAGCCGCCAATTGGGTAGAGCGGGCGCAAGCACGGCGCGCGCCAGATTCGTCACGAACGAGACGAGAGCGATCGTATAGAATAGCGCGATCACCATCTTGCTGATGTCGCCGCGCAGGACGTTGTAGAAATTGAGGGAGAAGTACGTGGCGCCCAGGAAGGCGACGACCGAGATCGAAGGCAACAGAGTCGACCAGAACGCGACCGAAAGCCGGCTGAGATAAGAGGGCGAATCCTGCGACGGGTCGGCTTTGATCACCCTGCCGAACAGCCTCCGCCCGCCGACAAGGGGAACCGCGGCACATAGAGCGAAGAAGGCGGCAGCCAGCAGCGAATTGAGCTTGAACTGCAGCACGAACCGCAACCAGGACCAGATCGTCCTCCTGAGCGCGCCGCTCTCGGTGGAATAGGCATCGAGGACCTCGCCGGCCAGCACATAGTCCAGGTCGTAGCGATGGGTCAGCAGCCGCGCGAACAAGTCACGCCTGAACACCGCGATTCGGTTCACCAGGTCGTTGACCCGCACGGAGAGGCCTTCGGCCACACCGAGCACAGCATTGATCTCGGCCTTTTCGGCAGTAAGCGCCGACCGCTCCTTGGCGACGATGTCCGGCTCGGCCGGCTGGCCGTCGCCCGGCGGCGGACCGAGCTGCTCGAGCCTGTTGTTGATCTCGGAGAGCCTCGGCCGGAACGCGAGGCCGCTCTGCAGGACGGCATGGCTGAAATCGTCGAGCTGGAGCTTGATCTCCACGAGCTTCGCATCGTCATCACGCTCGGCCGTTATCTTGGCCTCGATGTCGTCGAGCTGCTTCTTCAGCCCGTCGACGACCGTCCTTTGCTTGGCGACGACGCCGTCCGTCGCGGCAGCCTGATCGGCGGACTGCGCGAAGGCAGGCGCCACCAAGCCGGCGACAAGCAGGATCAAGATCAGGGCTAGGCGCCGCAGGACAGTGTCAAATCTGGTCACGAGCTCATTCTTGCACTGGCAAAACGGCCGAAAAACGGGCCCTTGATAAAGACAGGCATTTCGGGCGGCAATACCGATGACTCCGAGAAAGCTCCGCAAAGCTGTCCGACGGTTTGCGATAACCACCTACGGCAAACAAAGGAATCAAGCAGGCATTTGTGGGACGACTCGCTAATGCCTGCCCGGCCACCCACGCGTCGGTCTGTCGAAAAGCCATGGCGAAATATTGGCTTTGCCGTCCGAGACTGCTCTATAGTGTCGCGCATCTCTCGCAACGGACTTCCCCCGGCGCATGGCGGAATACTCGGCTTTCTCGCTTCTCAGAAACGCGCTTACCGGCAACCGCGACTGGCGGCCGGCCTGGCGCAAGGCAACACCAAAGCCTTCCTACGACGTCGTCATCATCGGCGGCGGCGGACACGGGCTTTCAACGGCCTATTACCTCGCCAAGGAACACGGCATTTCCAATGTCGCTGTGCTGGAGAAAGGCTGGCTCGGCTCCGGCAATATCGGCCGCAACACGACAATGGTCCGCTCAAACTACCTGCTGCCGAAGAACACGCATTTCTACGAGCATTCGATGAAATTGTGGGAAGGTCTCTCGCAGGACCTCAACTACAATGTGATGTTTTCGCAGCGCGGCGTGCTCAACCTCGCTCATACTCCCGCCCAGCTCGACGATTTCGCCCGGCGCGGCAACGCCATGCGACATTGCGGGGTCGATGCCGAACTGATGACGCGAGACGAGATCGCGAGGTTCGTCCCTGCCCTCGACATCAATGTCGGAGGCCGGTTTCCCGTTGCCGGGGGCCTGATCCAGCGGCGCGCAGGGACTGCGCGTCACGATGCGGTTGCCTGGGGTTATGCGCGCGGCGCCGACCGCCGAGGTGTGGACATTGTCGAAAATTGTGAGGTCGTTGGATTCTTGCTTGAGGGCGACCGGATCGTCGGCGTCAACACCTCGCGCGGCGAGATCAGGGCCAAGAAGGTGGCCGTTGCGGTCGCGGGCTCGACCGGCCGCGTCATGAAGCTCGCCGGTATCGAGCGGCTGCCGATCGAAAGCCACGTGCTGCAGGCTTTCGTGTCGGAATCGATCAAGCCGTTCATGGACACCGTGGTCACCTTCGGCGCCGGACACCTTTACGTGACGCAGTCGGACAAGGGCGGCATGGTCTTCGGCGGCGACATCGACGGCTACAACACCTATGCGCAGCGCGGCAATCTGCCGATTGTCGAGGACGTGATGAGCGAGATCGTGGCGCTGTTCCCTGGGCTCGCCCGGGTGCGGCTGTTGAGATCGTGGGGCGGCATCATGGACATGTCCATGGACGGCTCGCCCATCATCACCAAGGGGCCGCGGCCGGGAATGTATCTCAATTGCGGCTGGTGCTACGGCGGCTTCAAGGCCACGCCGGCCTCGGGCTGGGCCTTCGCCTGGACGATCGCCAAGGACGAACCGCATGCGATCAACGCGCATTACACGCTCGACCGCTTCCACCGCGGCATTCTGATCGACGAGAAGGGCCAGGGCTCGACGCCCCGCCTGCATTGATGCGGACCGCCGAAACATGCTGATCACCTGCCCCTATTGCGGTCCGCGCGACCTTGCCGAGTTCTCCTACCAGGGCGACGGCAACCGCCAGCGTCCCGACCCAGGCTCGACCGACCACGAGGCGTGGAATGCCTATGTCTATGACCGGCTGAACACCGCCGGCGATCATCGCGAGGTGTGGCAGCATTCCGGCGGCTGCCGTGCGCATCTTGCCGTCACACGCAACACTCTGACACACAGGATTTCCAGCGTGGCGTTTGCCCGCGAAGCCGGTCATCGCCCCCACGAGCGCAAGCACGGAGGTGAATCGTGAGTGCCCGCCGCGCCGCGTCCGGCGGGTTGATCGACCGCGACAAGACCGTCCGCTTCACTTTCGACGGGAGACCATATGTCGGCTTCGCCGGCGACACACTCGCTTCGGCCCTGCTCGCCAACGGCGTCACGCTGTTCGGCCGCTCGTTCAAGTACCATCGTCCGCGCGGGTTGCTTTCGGCAGGCATCGACGAGCCGAATGCGCTGGTGACGGTGCTGAAGGGCGACGTCCGCGAGCCGAACATTCCGGCGACGCTGCTGGAGATCCATGACGGGCTGGCTGTCGTCAGCCAGAATCGCTTTCCCTCGCTTGCCTTCGATGTCGGCGCCGCGAGCCAGCTCGCCGGCAAGCTGATCTCGGCCGGCTTCTACTACAAGACTTTCATGGGACCGGCGATCGGGCCCTTGAGGGGCACCCGCTTCTGGATGTTCTGCGAGCATTTCATCCGTCGCTCCGCCGGGCTCGGCCGCGCCGGCTTCGCGAAGGACCCGGCGCGCTATGAACGCATGAACGCGTTTTGCGACGTGCTCGTCGTCGGCTCCGGGCCGGCCGGACTGATGGCGGCCAAGGCGGCCGCGGAGCGTGGTGGACGGGTTATCCTTGCTGAACTTGACCAGCGTTTCGGCGGCTCGGCCAACTGGTCGGATGAGACGATCGACGGCATGCCGGCCTCGTCCTGGGCCGATCGCATGATCGACGAGCTTTCCGAGCGCGGAAATGTCCGCCTGCTCAATCGTGCGACCGTCTGGGGCTATTACGACGGCAATACGCTTGCCGCTCTCGAGCGCGTCACCGACCATAAGAGCGTCGGCGGCGTCGGCGAGCCGCGCCATCGCCATTGGGTGATCCGTGCCGGAGCAGTCGTGCTGGCGACGGGAGCCCTGGAGCGGCCGCTCGTTTTCCCGGGGAACGACCGGCCGGGCGTGATGCTGGCGAGCGCTGCCGAACGGTTCGCAAACGAGTTCGGCGTGCTGCCGGGTGAGAAGAGCGTGCTCTTCACCAACAATGACGGCGCTTACCGGGCAGCTGCGGCGCTGGCCAAGGCAGGTAGCGTCATCGCCGCGATCGTCGACGTGCGTGCTCAAATCTCGCCTGCCGCGAAAGGCCTGGCCGCCGAGGCGGGCGCTGAGCTGCTCGCCGGGCACGCCATCGCCGGCACTGAGGGCGGCCGAGCTGTCTCCGCGGTCAAGGTCCAGCCTTTCGATGCGACGAACGGCAAGCCTTTCGGCGACACCCGCACCATCCAGGCGGACAGCCTGCTCGTCTCCGGCGGCTGGTCGCCCGCGATCCACCTTGCCAGCCAGGCCGGCGGCAAGCCGCAATGGAGCGCCGAGCTGCAGGCTTTCCTGCTGCCCGATGCGACGCAGAACTGGATCGGCGCTGGTGCCGTCACCGGACGCTTCTCGACATCCGAGGCTCTGGCTCAGGGGCATGCCGCAGGCATTGCAGCGACCGGCGGACCGGAAATGCCGGTGTCCCTGCCCGACGTTGCGGCCCACGGTCTCGACCTGCGCCCCGCTCCGGTCCTGGAGGTGAGGGGCGAGGGCAAGGCTTTCGTCGATTTTCAGCACGACGTGACGGCCGATGACGTGCGGCTCGCGCATCGGGAGGGCTTCGTCTCGGTCGAGCATCTGAAGCGCTACACCACCCTCGGCATGGCGACCGACCAGGGAAAGACCTCCAATATTCCCGGCCTCGCCATCATGGCCGAGGCGCAAGGGGTGGCGATCGAGGATGTAGGCACGACGCGCTTCCGCCCGCCCTTTGCGCCGGTGTCGATCGGCGCGCTTGCTGCGGAACGGTTTGGCGACGTGAAGCCCGAACGGCTGACGCCGATGCATGATTGGCACGTCGAGCACGGTGCGACCATGTATGCCGCCGGCCTCTGGTTCCGGCCGATGATCTACGGAGAGCCTGGCGAGACGATCGAGCAGGCCTATGTGCGAGAGGCGCGCGCGGTGCGGAGCGCCGTCGGCATCGTCGACGTTTCGACGCTGGGCAAGATTGCCGTACAGGGTCCCGACGCTGCAACATTCCTGGACCGCGTCTACACCAACATGTTCTCCACGCTGCCTGTCGGCAAGGCACGCTATGGGCTGATGCTGCGCGAGGACGGTATTGCCTTCGATGACGGCACGACCTGGCGGCTCGACGAGAACGAGTTCCTGATGACGACGACCACGGCGAATGCCGGCAAGGTCATGCAGCATCTCGAATATTTCCTCGACGTGGTGTGGCCGGACCTCAAGGTGCACCTGACGTCCGTGACCGACGAATGGGCCGGCGCGGCGGTGGCCGGGCCGAAGTCGCGCGATGTGCTGGCCGCTTGCGTAACCGGGACGGCGGTGGACAACGCCGCCCTTCCCTTCATGGGCATCGTGCGCGGCGAGATCGCCGGCGCGCCGGTGATGATCTGCCGGCTGTCTTTCTCCGGCGAAATGGCATTCGAGGTCTATTGCGGAGCCGGGCATGGCACCCATGTCTGGAACGCACTGATGCAGGCCGGCAAACCGTTGGGAATGGTGCCCTATGGGCTCGAGGCGCTCGGCACGCTGCGTATCGAGAAGGGACACGTGACCGGCGCGGAGATCGACGGCCGCACTACGGCGCGCGATCTTCATCTCGACTGGATGCTCTCGAAGAAGAAGCCCTTCATCGGCTCCATGATGATGGACCGTGAAGGCCTGGCAGCGCCGGAACGTATTTCGCTGGTCGGCCTGGTGTCGCTCGACAATCGCCCGCTGAATGGTGGCGCCCATATCGTCGAAGAACTTGACGAATTGAGCCCGCATGACTCGATCGGCCATGTCACGGCAACCTGCTATTCGCCGGCGCTCGGCCGCTACATCGGGCTTGCTTTGGTGAAAGGCGGCAAGGCGCGGCACGGTACGCGCGCCTTCATCTCCGATCCGCTCAGGAAACGCTTCGGCCCGGTCGAGATTGTCAGCCACCATTTCTATGACCCGGAGGGGAGCCGGATGCATGGTTGAGCAGCAGTCACCGCTGGGGCCGGTCTGGAAGCCTGGAGCACACGGCAAGGTGCTCGGCGGGCCGGGTGTCGTGCTCGAGGAAACGCGACCCGGCTCGATCGTGCAGCTTGCCGCCTTCCCGGGCGAGGAGAAGGCGGTGATGGCCATCATCGCCGATGCGACCGGCCTAAGGCTGCCGGATGGCGCCGGCGCAGGCATGGCCTCTGGCGGCAAAGCTGCTTTCGGTTTCGCGCCCGGGCGTTTTCTGGTGATCGATCAGGAGGAAGGCCTGGCCGAGCGGCTGAAGCCGGTCGTTCCGGTCGCGGTCGGCACCGTCACCGACCTCTCGCATGGGCGCACGGCGATCCGGATTTCCGGCCCGAAGGCCGAATGGGTCCTGTCGAAACTATTCGCGATCGACTTCGCGCTGCCCGCTTTTCCTGAAGGCGCGGGCCGCTCGACAGTGCATCACGACATCTTCACGCAGGTGCAGCGCACGGGACCGGACGGTTTCGACCTCTACGTCTTCCGCTCCTTCGCCCGCTCATTCTGGACGACGCTCTGCCATGCGAGCGAGGACGTCGGATACGATATACGCTAAGGTTGGCAGCAAGCAATCATCTCTGGAACCCTCTGACCCTCTGCCGGTTCGGGCCGAGCGCGCGACTGCGGGCGCGGCCATCAACCGGACCAAGGAGGTCTCCATGGAAAATCATATTACGGAAGAAGCCAGAAACATATTCGTGGTTGGATTACGCAACGCCCACGCCATGGAGAATCAGGCACTGTCGATCATGAAGCCGCAGGTCGACAGCGTCGAGAACTACCCAGAGGTCGCTCAGCGTCTCGAGCAGCATGTCAGCGAGACCGAGGGGCAGATCAGGCGGATCGAGACCGTTCTGGACGATCTCGGCGAAGACAGCTCCTCGCTCAAGGACACAGCGCTTTCGGCAGTAGGGAGCCTGACTGCCATGGGCCATTCGATGGCAGGCGACGAGATCCTCAAGAACTCTTTTGCCAACTTCGCCTTCGAGAATTACGAGATCGCCGCGTATCGTTCCCTGATCACCTTGGCCCAAGATGCGGGGTTCGAGAATTCGGTGGGTCCGCTCAACGAGAATCTCGCCGAGGAAGAAGCGATGGCAAAATGGCTGGAGGACAATCTGCCGACTGTCACACATCGCTACCTCGAACTGTCCGAGGCAGGGCACATCGCCAAGGCCTGACGGAATCAGACGTCGAACGCTCGATACGCGGACGGACCTTCACGCAGTCCGTCCGTGGCTTTTCTCAAGCCTGAGGATCTGCACGCCTTGCGGCAGTTCGATCAGGAACTCCTCGTCCCTAGGCAAATGGTGAATGTTCGTCGGGTCGCCGCCGGTGAAGCGCGCCATCGCCTCGACGCTCTCCCAGTATGAGATCGTCACGAATTCGCTTTCCGTGTCGCGATCCTCGCGGAAGCTCTGAACGCCCAGTGCCTTCTCGATCAGTGGCTTGATGCCGACCTCGTAGTTGTAGGCCTCATACTCGTCGGCCTGCTCCCGCCTCGTACGGCCCCGCCAGATGCGGGCGATCGTCGGCTCCTTCTGTTGCTCTGCCATCGTCTCCTCTCCTCTGATGACCTAACCTCATATGGTCAGGCAGAACGCCGGAGGGACGGCATGGCTCCGCCGTTGCTGACACCCTCATGTCAGCAGCGGCAAGAGGCAGTGCTGCCGCCCCTGAGCGATGCCAGGATCATGCATTCGCGCCGCGGTCCGTCGTGAACTCGGCCCCGGTGACGCTGCCGGCTTCCGGGCCGGCCAGCCAGGCCACCAGCGACGCGACATCTTCGGGATCGCTGAAGCGCGGCATCGCCATCAAGGCGCGCTGTCCCTCCGCGTGCGGCCCGGTGGCCGGATTCATCTCGGTGTCGGTCGAACCAGGATGGACGACATTGACGGTGATCCCTTTCGGACCAAGGTCGCGGGCAAGGCCCTTGGTCATGCCGATCAGCGCAGCCTTGCTCAGCGAATAGAGGCTGAGGCCCTGGCCGGGCACGCGCACGGCCAGATTGGAGCCGATCGACAGGATGCGCCCGCCCTCGCCCATGTGGCCCGCGGCGACCTTCGAGGCGATGAACGGCGCCCGCACATTGATCGCGATCGTCTTCTCGAAATCCTCGTAGGTGAGTTGCTCGACCGGCGCCGCATGAAAAATCCCGGCATTGTTCACGAGGATGTCCAGCCGGCCGAAATGCTCGACAGCGATCTTCACGGCCTTTTCCACTGCTTCAGCGTCGAGGTTATCGGCCTGGATGGCGAACGCCTTCCGGCCCATCGCCTCGATATCCCGCACGACCTCCCCTGCCCGGCTCGCCGAAGCCGCATAGGTGATCGCGACGTCGGCGCCGTCGCCAGCGAGCCGCCTTGCGATCGCGGCGCCGATGCCGCGGCTGCCGCCCGTCACCAGCGCAACTTTGCCATCCAGTCGAGACATCTCATTCTCCGTTTATGTAGTGATCGATACATAAACCATGGCCGGCTTGCCGAAAGCAGTCAAGAGATTTATGTGTTGGTCGATACAAAAAAAGGAGCAGCGGATGGCGGAAAGGGGCCGGCCGCGCGCATTCGACCGCGATCTGGCGCTGCGGCGTGCAATGGAAGTGTTCTGGACAAAGGGCTACGACAACGCCTCGCTGGCGGACCTGACCTCGGCCATGGGCATCAATTCGCCCAGTCTCTACGCGGCTTTCGGGTCAAAGGAGGCATTGTTCAACGAAGCAATCGTGCTTTACGGCAAGGTCGAAGGTCCACAGATCTGGGATTCGCTCACGAGCGCACCAACCGCCAAAGAAGCGATTTCGGGCTATCTCCGCGCGACAGCCGCCACTTTTACACAGCCCGGCAAGCCGGCCGGCTGCATGGTCATACTGGGCGTCCTGAACATCAACGACGCCAATGAAGGCGTGTCACGCGCGCTGCGAGCCATTCGTGCGGAAAACCGCGAGGTGCTGAAGCAGCGGCTCGACGAAGGGATAGCGGCAGGCGAATTGGCCGCCGATCTCGACACCGCCAAGGTGGCCGCGTTCTATGTGACGGTCCAGCAAGGCATGTCGATCCAGGCGCGCGACGGGGCGAACCGCGAGACGCTGCTTGCCATCGCCGACAGCGCGATGGCGGCCTGGGAGCAGCTTGTCGGGTAGGACGGTTCACTAGTTCCCCGCATCGGGTTGACCGAGCGATATACGATCCATATACGGTTCGCATATTCGTTACTTCGAGAGGCGTCCATGGGCATCGTAAAAATCGACGACGACCTGCATGAGGAGGCCCGTCGAGCCAGCACAGTCATGTGCCGGTCCATCAATGCGCAGGCCGAGTTCTGGATGAAGATAGGCATGTTGGCTGAAGCCAATCCGACCCTGTCCTTCAACGAGATCGTGAAGATGCAGTTCGAGGCGTCACATCTGCGCCTCAAGGATTTGGCGATCGCCTGACATGGTAAAAACCCCGGACGAACTGGCGCTCATGCGCGTATCCGGCAAGATGCTGGCGTCCGTCTTCGAGATGCTGGACGGGCAGGAACTCTCCGGCAAGTCGACATTGCAGGTCAACGATCTGGTCGACCGCTTCATCACCGTGGATCTCGCCGCGCGTCCGGCCAGCAAGGGACAATATGGCTTCAAATACGTCCTGAATTGCTCGATCAATCACGTCGTGTGCCACGGCGTGCCCGATCCAAACGAGATCATTCGTGACGGTGATATCGTCAACTTCGACATCACACTCGAAAAGAACGGCTTCATCGCCGATTCGAGCAAGACGTATCTGGTCGGCAATGCCCCGCCCGCCGCGAGGCGGCTGGTTCGGGTCGCCCAGCAGGCGATGTGGAAAGGCATAAAACAGGTCCGGCCCGGAGCACATTTGGGGGACATCGGCTTCGCGATCGAACGGCATGCCAAAAGAAGTGGCTATTCGATTGTGCGGGAATACTGCGGGCATGGCATCGGCCGCGAGATGCACGAGGAACCGCAGGTGCTCAACTTTGGACGGCCGGGAACGGGCTTAAAGCTGCGTGAAGGCATGGTCTTCACCATCGAGCCGATGGTCAACCAGGGCACCCGTAAGGTCTCGACCGGCAGCGACGGCTGGACGGTCGTGACCAACGACCAGAAGCTCTCCGCCCAATTCGAGCATACGGTCGCCGTCACGAAGACGGGTGTCGAAGTCTTGACCCTGCGACGCGACGAGAGGCCGATGCTGGAAAGCAGATTGTGATTTCACCACCAGCTAGGGCGAGAACCTCACCCACTCCTCGAGCGGCGCGCGCTCGGTTTTGAGCGCATTCTCCGGCTTGGTGGCGTCCTCATAGCCGAGCGCCATGCCGCATACCACGATCTCCTCGTCGGGAATGCCGAGTATGGGGCGGATCTGACGATGATAGGGCGCAAACGCCGCCTGCGGACAGGTATGCAGTCCCCTCGCCCGCGCCGCGATCATGATGTTCTCGAGGAACATGCCGTAGTCGATCCAGGAGCCCTTGTTGAGGCGGCGGTCGATCGTGAAAAGCATGCCGACTGGCGCGTCGAAGAAGACGAAGTTGCGGTCGTGCTGCTCGCGCATGCGGTCGACGTCGCGCCGGCCGATCCCGAGCAGACCATAGAGGTCGAAGCCGACCTTGCGTCGGCGCATCAGATAGGGCTCGAAGAACTGGTCGGGGTAGTATTTGTATTCGTCCCAGACCGCCTTCTCGGCGCGTATCCCGGAGTTCAGGATCGCATCGGCGATCCTGCTCTTCGTCTCGCCCGAGGTCACATAGACCTTCCATGGCTGCATGTTGGTGCCTGAGGGGGCGCGCGAGGCGATCTGCAGGATCTCGCGGATCATCGCTTCGTCGACCGGATCAGGCAGGAAGGCGCGCACGGAACGGCGTGATGTGATCGCCTCGTCGACAATCGCCGTTTCGTCAATCTCGTCGAACTTGCTTTCGGGTGCGAGCATGGCGGCGCGGGTCCGTTTTCGGCCTGCCTTTGCACAACGGCCCGCAACACCGCAAGTAAATCTTGGCCGGCTGAAAAACCGCTTGAAAATTTCACAGATACCGTGCCAAATGAAATTCTACCAGATTATTTCACGAGGCCGATTTTGCCGGCAACAGCGGCTGAAACGATTGAAAACCATCCAAACACAGATCGCATGCTGGCGGCCGACATACGCGCGCTGCGCAAGGCGCGCGGCCTGACACTGGCTGAGACGGCAACAAGGCTCGGCCGCTCGATCGGCTGGCTTAGCCAGGTCGAGCGAGGCATTTCCGCTCCCTCGATCGAAGATATGCGGCGCTTCGCGGAGTTGTTGGATGTGCCGATCAGCCTCTTCTTCGCGCATGACGTGCCGAACGAGGCCGAGCGAGGAGTCGTGGTCCGTGCGGGCCGCCGCCGCTCTCTCGGCACCAGCGAATCGGGTCTGGTCGAGGAGCTCCTGTCGCCGGACCTCGGCGGCAGTTTCGAACTGCTTCGTTCGGTTTTCGCGCCGGGGGCAGAGCTCGGGAAGCCGGCACTGCGCGAGACGGAGGAAGCGGGCTACGTCGTTTCAGGCCGCTTCGACCTGGAGGTCGACGGCATCTGGCACAATCTCGGTGTGGGCGACAGCTTCCGCTTCAAGGCGAAGCCGTTCCGCTGGAGGAATTCGGGTGCTGAGCCTGCGGTCGTCATCTGGGCGGTCTCGCCGCCGGTTTATTGAGTTCGGGAGGAAGTCATGGCCGAATTTCCAACGACGGCCCGCGTGGTCATCATCGGCGGCGGCGCAGTCGGCGTCTCCGCGCTCTACCATCTCGCCAAGGCTGGCTGGACCGACTGTGTGCTCGTCGAGAAGAACGAGCTGACCTCCGGCTCGACCTGGCATGCCGCCGGCAACGTGCCGACCTTCTCGTCGTCTTGGTCGCTGATGAACATGCAGCGCTATTCGGCCGAGCTCTATCGCGGGCTGGCGAAGGCGGTCGACTACCCCATGAACTACCACGTCACCGGCTCGGTCCGGCTCGCCCACAGCAAGGAGCGGATGCGGGAGTTCCAGCGCGCCAGGGGCATGGGTCGTTACCAGGGCATGGCGATCGACGTGATCGGCCCGAACGAGATCAGGTCCCGCTATCCCTTCCTCGAGCTCGATGATCTCGAAGGTGCGCTCTATGACCTGAATGACGGGGACATCGATCCGGCACAGCTGACGCAGGCTCTCGCCAAGGGCGCACGCGACCTGGGCGCGACGATCCTGCGCTTCTGCCCGGTTACGACCGTGCGCCGTGACAAGGGCGAATGGATCGTCTCCACACCGCAGGACGACATACGCTGCGAAAATGTCGTCAACGCTGCCGGCTACCGGGCGAAGGAAGTGGGCAAGCTCTTCGGCCGCGACATCCCAATGATGGTGATGAGCCACCAATATATCTTGTTCGACGAGGTCCCCGAACTGAAGGCGTGGTCGACAGAAGTCGGCCACAAGCTGCCGCTGCTCCGCGATGTCGATACGTCCTGGTATCTGCGCCAGGAGAAATACGGCATGAATCTCGGGCCATATGAGAAGACCTGCCGCGCGCATTGGGCGAGCGACGACGACCCTATGCCGGAGGACTTCGCCTTCCAGCTCTTCCCGGACGACCTCGAGCGGCTCGAATGGTATCTGAACGACGCGATCGCACGCGTGCCGATCCTCGGCACGGCCGGCATGTCCAAGGTCATCAACGGCCCGATCCCCTATGCGCCGGACGGCAATCCGCTGATCGGGCCGATGCCCGGCGTGCCGAACGCCTTCGAGGCATGCGTCTTCACCTTTGGCATCGCCCAGGCCGGCGGCGCCGGCAAGGTGCTGGCCGAATGGGTGACCGAAGGCCGGACGGAATGGGACATGTGGTCGTGCGACCCGCGCCGCTTCACGAGCTTCGCTGCGGCACCGGACTATGCTGTTGCCAAAGGGCTCGAAGTCTACGGCAACGAATATGCGATCCACTTCCCGCGCCATGCATGGCCGGCAGCGCGCAATCGCAAACTCTCGCCGATCCACGACCGCGTCGCCGCGCTCGGTGCTGAGTTCAACGCCTACAATGGCTGGGAGCGCGCGACCTGGTTCGCAAAACCTGGCGACGATGTCTCGGAAGGGCCCACCCAGACCTTTCGCCGCGATGGACCCTGGCAAAAACGGATCCGCGAGGAGTGCCTTGCCGTGCGTGACGCGGCGGGCATCCTCGATCTCCCCGGCTTCTCGCGGTTCCGCCTGCACGGCGAAGGCGCGCGCGAATGGCTTTCGTCGCTGATCACCGGCATTGTCCCGAAACCCGGCCGGATCGGGCTCGGCTACTTTGCCGACGACGGGGGACGCATCGTCACCGAAATGTCGATCATGGCGCTGGAAGAGAACCTCTTCTTCCTGATCACGGCCGCGGTCGCCGAGTGGCACGACTTCGAGTGGCTGCAGAAGCATCTGCCGCAAGGCGCGAAAATCACGCTGGAAAATGCCACCGAGCGTTTCACCTGCCAGATCCTCTCCGGCCCCAAGTCGCGAGAGATCCTCGCCGAAGTCACCGATGCCGACCTGACGCTGCCCTGGCTCTCACACCAGTCCTGCAAGGTCGCCGATCGCTGGCTGCAACTGGTGCGCGTTTCCTTCGCGGGCGAGCTCGGCTGGGAGCTTCATACCAAGGTTGAAGACACCGCAACGGTTTTCGATGCCGTCTGGGCCGCCGGCCAGAAGCACGGCCTGAAGCCCTTCGGCATGTTCGCCTTGGATTCGCTGCGCCTAGAAAAGGGCTACCGCGCCTGGAAGCAGGACCTCTCAACCGACTACACGGTCTTGCAGGGCGGTCTCGAGCGCTTCGTCAAATGGGACAAGCCCGACTTCAGGGGTAAGCGTGCGCTCCTCAACGAGAAGCAGCAGGGCGTGACAAAGCGCTTCGTCACGCTGGTGATCGAGGATCCGGGCGAGTGCGACGCGCCGTACATGTCGACCTTGTGGCGCGACGGCGCGATCGTCGGCGAAACCTTGTCAGGAGGCTGGGGCCATCGTGTGGACAAATCGATCGCGCTCGGCATGCTGCGCGCCGATCTGGCAATCCCCGGCGAGCGCGTCGAGGTCGAGATTTTCGGCGAGCGCTTTACCGCCACCGTGCAGCCCGACAAGCCGTTGTGGGATCCGGACAACGCAAGGCTGAGGAGCTGACCAACTCCGCCTGGTATCAACGAACCCGATTTTCAGAGAACTCCATATGCCTTTCCCCTCTTCCCGCATTTCCGGCATCGTGCCTTCAGGCAAGGATGGCTGGGAGATCCATTTCGCCGCCTGGAACCGCAAGCAGGCCGGTGAAGACATCATCATGCTCTCGGTCGGCGACCATGATTTCGACACGCCGAGCGAGACGGTCGAGGCCTGCGTCAGGGCCGTGCGCGGCGGCCATCACCACTACACCCAGCTTCCCGGAATTCCAGCGCTTCGTGAGGCGATGGCGAAGGTCTCGACGCGCACGACAGGCGTGCCGACATCGGCAGATCAGGTGCTTGCGACGCCAGGCGGCCAGGCGGCGCTCTATGCCGCGGTGCAAGGCACGCTCGACCCCGGCGACCACGCCGTGGTGGTCGCGCCTTACTACGCGACCTATCCCGGCACCTTCCGGGCGGCCGGTGCCGATTTCACCGTGGTCGAGGCTGCTGCCGAGGACGGCTTCCAGCCGCGCGCCTCGGAGATCGAGAAGGCGCTGATGAAGAACTCGAAGGCGATCCTCCTCAATACGCCGAACAATCCGACCGGCGCCGTCTATTCGCGCGCATCGCTGGAGGCTATCGCC
Organism: Mesorhizobium sp. BAC0120; assembly: GCF_033542235.1. Lineage (NCBI taxonomy): Bacteria > Pseudomonadati > Pseudomonadota > Alphaproteobacteria > Hyphomicrobiales > Phyllobacteriaceae > Mesorhizobium > Mesorhizobium sp. BAC0120. Next base: position 432,171 of record NZ_JAWRCU010000001.1, read on the forward strand.
GACCTCTGCCGCCGCCGCGACCTCTGGCTGATGTCGGATGAAGTCTACTGGACGCTGGGCGGCGGCGAGCACATTTCGCCGCGCGCCTTGGAAGGCATGGCCGAGCGCACGCTCGTCATCAACTCGATGTCGAAGAGCCACGGCATGACCGGCTGGCGCATCGGCTGGCTGACCGGCCCGGTCGATTTCATCACGCTGCTCATCAGCCTCAACCTCGTCTCGACTTACGGCATCAACGATTTCATCAGCCACGCTGCGGCCGAAGCGCTCAATAGCGATTTCGGAGTGGAGCGGATCGCGGCTCTGTATGCGGGCCGGCGCAAGGTCTTCCTCGAGGCTATCCGCGGCATCAACAACATCGTCGTGCGCGGCTCGGAGGGCGGCATGTATGCCATGCTCGACGTGCGCGCGATCGAGCCGGACAGCGAGAAATTCGCCTGGAGCCTGCTTGCCGCCGAGAATGTGGCGGTGATGCCGGGCGCAAGCTTCGGCGACGCAGCCGAGGGGCATATCCGCATCAGTCTCTGCCAGCCGGACGACGTCCTGAAAGACGCCGCGAACCGGCTGCGCCGCTTCGCCTCGAGCTATGGGAGCAAGGCCGCTTGACCACCCTTCCGACCAAGGCCCGCGCCGTCATCATCGGCGGCGGCGTCTCCGGCTGCTCCGTCGCGTATCACCTGGCGAAACTCGGCTGGACCGACATCGTGCTGCTCGAGCGCAAGCAGCTCACCTGCGGCACGACATGGCACGCGGCCGGACTGGTCGGACAGCTGCGCGGTTCGAAGAACATGACGCGGCTCGCCAAATACTCGGCCGACCTCTACGTGAATCTCGAAGCCGAGACCGGCGTGGCGACCGGCATGCGCCAGGTCGGCTCGATCACCGTCGCGCTCACTGAGGAGCGCAAGCACGAGATCTACCGGCAGGCTTCTCTCGCTCGCGCCTTCGATGTCGACGTGCGCGAAATCTCCCCGGCCGAAGTCAAGGAGATGTATCCGCATCTCGAAGTCAGCGATGTTGTCGGGGCGGTGCATCTACCCCTCGACGGCCAGTGCGATCCGGCAAACATTGCAATGGCTCTTGCCAAAGGTGCCCGCCAGCGCGGCGCCCAGATCTTCGAAGGCGTGAAGGTCAGTGACGTTCACACCAGGGATGGCCGCGTGACCGGCGTTTCGTGGGTCAAGGAAGGCGAGCAAGGCAGAATTGACACAGACATCGTCATCAACTGCGGCGGCATGTGGGCGCGCGAGCTTGGGCAGCGGAACGGCGTCTCGATCCCGCTGCATGCCTGCGAGCATTTCTATCTGATCACCGAACCCATCCCGGGCCTCACGCGACTGCCGGTGCTGCGGGTACCCGACGAATGCGCCTACTACAAGGAAGACGCCGGCAAGATGATGCTCGGCGCTTTCGAGCCCAAGGCCAAGCCGTGGGGCATGGACGGCATCCCCGAGGATTTCTGCTTCGACCAGCTGCCGGAGGACATGGATCATTTCGTGCCTATCCTCGAAATGGGCGTGAAGCGTATGCCGATGCTCGCGACCGCCGGCATCCACACCTTCTTCAACGGTCCGGAGAGCTTCACTCCGGACGACCGCTACTATCTCGGCGAAGCTCCAGAGCAGCGCGGCTATTGGGTGGCCGCCGGCTACAACTCGATCGGGATCGTCTCCTCCGGCGGCGCGGGAATGGCTCTCGCGCAATGGATCAATGACGGGGAGCCGCCTTTCGATCTCTGGGAGGTCGATATCCGCCGCATGCAGCCTTTCCAGAAGAACCGCCGCTATCTCAAAGAGCGCGTGACGGAAACGCTCGGCCTGCTCTATGCCGACCACTTCCCCTATCGCCAGGTGGCGACGGCACGCGGCGTGCGGCGCTCGCCACTGCACGAGCACCTGAAGGGACGCGGCGCGGTGTTCGGCGAAGTGGCCGGATGGGAACGCGCGAACTGGTTCGCACGCGAAGGACAGGAGCGCGAATACCGCTATTCCTGGAAGCGCCAGAACTGGTTCGAGAACCAGCGCGATGAGCACCTGGCGGTCCGGAGCGGCGTCGGCATGTTCGACATGACCTCTTTCGGCAAGATCAGGGTCGAGGGCCGCGACGCCTGCTCGTTCCTGCAAAGGCTCTGTGCAAACGATGTCGACGTGCCAGCCGGCCGCATCGTCTACACGCAGATGCTGAACGAACGCGGCGGAATAGAAAGCGACCTCACCGTGACGCGGCTATCGGAGACCGCGTTCTTCCTGGTCGTGCCCGGCGCAACGCTGCAGCGCGACCTGGCGTGGCTGAGAAAGCATGTCGCCGATGAGTTCGTGGTCATCACCGACGTGACGGCCGCCGAAGCCGTGCTCTGCCTGATGGGGCCTAAGTCACGCGATGTGATCCGGCGTGTCAGCCCGAACGATTTCTCCAATGAAAATAATCCGTTCGGAACATTCCAGAATATCGAGATCGGCTATGGCATCGCGCGAGCCCATCGGGTCACCTATGTCGGCGAGCTCGGCTGGGAGCTTTATGTTTCGACAGACCAGGCAGCCCATGTCTTCGAGGCGATCGAGGATGCCGGCGGAGATTTCGGCTTGAAGCTCTGCGGCCTGCATACGCTCGATTCCTGCCGCATAGAGAAGGCGTTCCGCCATTTCGGCCACGACATCACCGACGAGGATCATGTGCTGGAGGCCGGCCTCGGCTTCGCCGTGAAGACAGCAAAGGGCGGTTTCATCGGCCGCGACGCGGTGCTCAGGAAACGCGACGAAGGGTTGAAGGCACGGCTCGTGCAGTTTCGGCTGAAGCAGCCCGAGCCCCTGCTCTTCCACAACGAAGCGATCGTGCGCGACGGCAGGATCGTCGGCACGATCACCTCGGGCAATTACGGCCACCAGCTCGGCGGCGCGATCGGCCTCGGCTACGTACCATGCCACGGCGAGAGCGAGACTGAGGTGCTCGGCTCATCCTACGCGATCGAGATCGCCGGCGAGCGCTATCCGGCGGAGGCATCGCTCAGACCGATGTATGATCCGAAGGCAGAACGGGTGAGGATGTAGGCTCCTTCCCTTCTCCCCGTTCTATGGGGAGAAGGTGGCCCGAAGGGTCGGATGAGGGGCGGCGCCGACGTCTGACAGATTGGCGCTGCCCCTCATCTGCCTGCCGGCATCTTCTCCCCGTAAACGGGGAGAAGAGGGCTAATCACGATCAAAACGCCCCCACCATCCTGCGCACCTTCTCCAGAAACGCCGCCCTGCTCTCGGGCGTCGAGGTGTCCATCAGGTAATGCGCGACGAACAGCGTCTTGCAGCGCTTGGCGCAATTGGCGCGGATGCCGCGCAGGATGGTCTTGCGGCCGGGATGGCCCATGAGGAACAAGAGCCACCATGGCGCGCCGCAAGTCGTGATGGCGCCGACCTTCCTGATGTGCCTCATGAGCGGCGTGATCATGCCGCCCTTGCCGAGCGTGAAGGCAATATCCGTTGCCCAGACCCGGTCGAACCAGCCCTTCAGCATCGCCGGCAGGCCGTACCACCAGGTGGGGTACACGAACAGGATCGCCTCGGCCCATTTGAGGCGCTCGATATGCGGCGCGAGATTTGGATCTGCAGGCGCCTTCTGGTTGTAGCTGCGCCGCTCGTCGGCGGGCATGACGGGATCGAAGCGCTCGGCGTAGAGGTCGATCAGCCGCGTCTCATCGCCTCTTGCACGGAGAGCCTCGATGACCGTGTCGCGTATCGCTGCACAAAAGCTCTCAGGCACTGGATGGCAATAGACGACCAGAACACGCATCAAAAGGCGTCCATCGCCGCCTTCACCTTGGCCATGAAAGCCGTTCGCTTCCGGTCCGTCGAACGGTTCATATCATAATGCGCGAGATATTTTACCGGTGCCCCGGGCTTCACCGTCGCGCGGAGCATGCGATTGATGATCATGCGTGGCGGATCGCCCATTATGACGGCCCGAAGGCGGCTGCCGCCATAGGTGGTCACGGCAGCGACTTTGACCACGTTGTGAAGCATCGGGCGTGACTTGCCGTTGACCATCTTAAACGAAACGCCAGGCAGGAACACGCGGTCGAAATAGCCCTTGAGAATGGCCGGAAAGCCGTAATTCCAGACCGGATAGGAAAGCACCAGCGCATCGGCTCTGCGCACGCGCTCGACATATGCTCCGACACAACCGACATTGTCGGGGACGTCATGATAGGCGAGCCGCTCGGCCCGCGTCAGGCGCGGATCGAAATCCTCGGCATAGAGATCGCAGTCATCGACTGTGTGGCCCCTGGCCGTCAGACGTTCGACGATCAGCTGGTGCAGCCTGCCGTTGAAGCTCGATTCGACAGGATGGGCGTAGAGGACCAGGACGTTCACGGAACGCCCCGAAGGGACATAGCCCTTTGCAGAATGAGCAGCGCAGCCATCCTCAGCTCGCCCTCTGCAGCCCTTTGAACAGGAAGGGCTTGCTCGTCCGGTAGTCGTAGTCCGGATTCTCCCAGGCGATCATCTTGCCGGGGTTAAGCAGTCCTCGCGGGTCGACCTCGCGCTTGAAGGCGAGCTGCACCTCGTCAGTCTGCTTCATGCCGCCTTCTTCGAGCGTGTAGCGGTGCGGGTTGAAGATCCAGCAGCCATTGTCCTCATGAATACGGATGATCTCGTCGAGCCGCTCCTCGGTCGTGTAACGCACCAGCGGCAGGCCGGCTGTGCCGATCGCTCCGTCGAATCGGATATATTCGACATGCCCCGGCAGCTCATCGCCGAAGCGCTTCGCCATCGCCATGATGTAGTCGACGTGATCGGGAGACGGATAGCGCACCTGCAGATAGGTAATGGTCGGGTCGACGCGCAGTGCACGAAGTGTCGTGTGGTTCCAGGCGAGCTCGTACGCCGGCGGCAGCCCCTTCAGATCGGGTTCCTTATCGGCGCGGAAGACGATCTCGCCTTTGCTTCGCGAGGTGAAGGCGAGGAAGGCGTCGATCGCGTGCGGGGCGATCATGCACACCACGATGCTCTGCTCGCGGCGGAAATACTTCTGGTGCCGCTTGAAATAGTCGTAAGGAATCGGCGCGGCGATAGGTGTGATGAGCTTGGCGAGGATGCCGTCCTGGACGGCCAGGTCGTTTCCGAAACGAACGGCTTCCTCGAAACCATCGAAGCCGACAATGACATCGACCCAGTCATAGGAGGCCGTCAGCGGCATTTCGACTTCGGTGATGATGCCGTTGGTGCCGTAGGCGTGCATGACCTTCAGCACGTCCTCGCCGGTAAGCTCCATCACCTTGGGCTCGGCTTCCATAGTGACGATCCTGAGCCGAATGACGTTGCCAAGGTCGCGCAGGCCACCCCAGCGGATCGAGCCCACACCGCCCGAACCGCCGGCGACGAAGCCGCCGATCGAGGCAGTGTTATAGGTCGAGGGCGACATCCTGAGCTCCTGGCCCGAATGCGCGCGCGTCTCGCGGTCAATCTGGGCAAGCACTGCCCCGGCCTGCGCAACGACCCGGCCCGGCCTGATCGACTTGACGGCGTTCATCTCGGCGAGCGACAGCACCACGCCGCCAGACAGCGGCATCGCCTGGCCGTAATTTCCCGTTCCCGTGCCGCGCGGTGTCACCGGCACGCCGTGCCGGTGACACGCAGCGAGCACGCGGATCACTTCCTCGTCGCTCTTCGGAGAGACGATCGCATCACCCTTCACATGGTCGAGCTGGCGCTTCAGGATCGGGCTGTACCAATAGAAGTCGCGGCTCTTCTGCTGAACGATCGCCGGATGGTCCTCGAGCTTGATTCCGTCCAGGTCGCGCTTCAGGCCGGAAATATCCATCATTACCCCATCAAATCATCAAGTTCGGCGTAGTCCGGGATTGCCCGTTCGATCGCCTTGCCGTCGCGCACCACGATCCGGTCCTGTTCCGGACGCGACAGCAGTTCGGTCCAGCTCCGGCCTTTGAAAATCACCAGGTCGGCAGAACCGCCGGCGACCAATCTTCCGGCGTCCTGTAACCGAATGATGTCGGCGGGTGTTGCGGCAACCGCCTTCGGCCATTCGCCGACCGGATGGTCGAAATGCAGGATGCGCGTCGCCATGCGGTAGACTTCCAGCATGTCGAGGTCGCCGTAGGCGTAGAACGGGTCGCGAGTATTATCGGAGGCCACCGCGACCGGAATGCCGCGCGCCTGCATCTCGTGCACCAGTGTGACACCGCGCCAGCGCGGGGTCGTGCCGTCGTGACGCCGGTCCTGCAGGTAAAGGTTGCACATCGGCAGAGAGACGACCGCAAGGCCGGCGCGCGCGACCAGATCGAGCGTCTGCAGCACCTCGCTGTCGGGCTGGCGGGCAAGCGAGCAGCAGTGGCCGACGAGGATCTTGCCCTGGAATCTGTGGCGAAGCGCAGCCTCGGCGATCTTTCTGAGCGACATCGCGCCAATGTCGGCCGTCTCGTCGGCATGAAAGTCGAGATCGAGGCCGAGCTCGACGGCATGCACGAACAGGCCGTCGAGGAGCTCGTCGAGATCCGGCACCATATAGGTGACGGCGCCAAGCACGCCGCCCGCGTCAGCGACGCGTCTCACAAGCGATTCGAGCCAGACCGCATCGCGTCCGGCGTCGATGCCGTACAGGCAGGCGGCCTGCAATTCGATGCGCCCCTGCCAGCGGGCCCGCATCTCCTGGAATACGGGCCAGGAGGTCGCCTCTTGCGGGGCAACGGAGTCGAGATGCGTCCTGATCGCCTTGGTGCCATGGGCGTAAGCCGAGCGCAGCGCGAAATCCATGCGGCGGGCAACGTCGACGGCGTTCCAATTATGCACGCGGTCTTCGCCCGTGGCGGCGAGCGCGCCCGGGAACGAGCCGTCCGGATTGCGTTTGCGCGGCCAGATATGCCCCTTGTCGATATGCGTATGGCAATCGACGAAGGCCGGCAACACGATGCGACCGGCAAGGTCCAGGGCGTCGGATGGCCGTGGGCCGTGGCGCCGGGCAATCGCCGTGATCTTGCCGTCCGCGATCGCGATATCGGCGAGCGTGAAGCCATCCTCGTCGAAACCGTCGGCAAGGTCCGGGGTCAGCGATCGATGTACGCGGGCGTTGGCGAGGGTGTAGGGGCCGGAGGGGGGGATGACGATGTTTGTGGTCATGCGCGTCGCCCAAAAGCGGATATGTCGCGTTCCTTCGCGCCCCCCTCTGTCCTGCCGGACATCTCCCCCACAAGGGGGGAGATTGGACGGCCGCTTGGGTTTCGCCAATCGCCAACGTGGGAGACTGGCGAAACCCAAGGTGACAGCCAATCTCCCCCCTTGTGGGGGAGATGTCCGGCAGGACAGAGGGGGGCAACGAAGGGCACCGCCCTCGCGGCAATATTCGTCGAGCTCTTCGCCACTACCGCTCCTGCTTCAGCGCGCTCTCATGCCAGCGCCTCAGGATCAGATGCGAGATCAGGCTCAGCACCAGAAAGATCACGATGCCGGTGATGGAGATCAGGATCAGTGCCGCAAAAAGCCGTGGCGCATTGAGCCGATAGCCGGCCTCGATGATGCGCGAAGCCAGGCCTGACGACTGCCCTTGCGCGCCGGCGACGAACTCAGCGACCACTGCGCCGATCAGCGAGAGCCCGCCCGCGATCTTCAGTCCGCCCAGGAAGTAGGGCATCGCCGCGGGCAGCCTCAGATGCCAGAGCTGCTGCCAGCGGCTTGCCTTATTGAGTTTGAAGAGATCCAGCAGGTTGCGGTCGACGGAATTCAGGCCGAGCGTCGTGTTGGAGAGGATCGGAAAGAAGGCGACGATCCACGCGCACAGCAGAAGCTTCGCCGTCTGGTTGTTCACATAGATGTTGATCAGCGGGAAGATTGCGACGATCGGCGTGACCTGCAGCACGATCGCGAAGGGAAAGAACGACATCTCCACCCATTTCGACTGGGCAAACAGCACGGCCAGCCCCACCCCGCCGATCACGGCAAGCAGCAAGCCGAGGAAGGTGATGCGTAGCGTGAAGAGCAGCGAGCCGAAGAGCAGCGCCGCGTCAGTCCAAAGCGTTTGCAGCACGACGCCCGGCCGCGGCAATATGTATTGCGGGATCTCGTTCCAGACGCAGACGCGATCCCATAGTCCGATCGCCGCGATCATGATCAGCATCGGCAATACCCATTTGCCGATGCGCTCGATCCGCTCGGCCCGCATGCGGCGGGCTTCTTCCGGGTCGAGTATGGCTGCCGGAGCCCTTTCCTCAACGGCTGCCATTGCTTACGCCCGAAGTTGCGCTGATTGCATGCATCAGCACGTCCGATGTCTTGCGGCAGAGCGCGGCATATTCCGGCGAAGTGCGGAAGGCCTCGTCGCGCGGATAGGACGCATCGACCACGACCTCTTCATAAACCCGGCCGGGTCGTGCGGCCATGACGACGATGCGGTTCGACAGGAACACGCTCTCGAACACGCTGTGCGTGACGAAGATCACGGTGAAGCGCTGTTCCTGCCAGAGCTCGAGAAGATCGTCGTTGAGCTTGAAGCGGGTGATCTCGTCGAGCGCGGCGAAGGGCTCGTCCATCAGGAGCACACGCGGCCTGGTTACCAGTCCCCGGGCGATCGAAACGCGCATCTTCATGCCGCCCGACAGCTCGCGCGGCACGGCGTTTTCGAAGCCGGTGAGATGAACACGCTCGAGGAGCTCGCTCACCGCGGCCGCCGCCTCCTTGCGAGAGATACCTCTGAGCCTGAGCGGCAGCCAGACATTGTCGAACACGCTCGCCCAGGGCAGCAGCGTCGGCTCCTGGAACACAAAGCCGATGTGGTCGTCTCCGAGCGGCCTGTTCCATTCGAGCATGCCCAAAGTCGGTATCGACAGGCCGGCGATCAATCTCAATGCCGTCGATTTACCGCAACCAGACGGCCCAAGAAGGCTGACGAAATCGCCTTGCCGGATCGTCATGTTGACGCGATCGAGCGCGGTGACGCCGTTGGAGAACGTCTTGCCGACATCGCGCAGCCTCAGGAGAGCCTGCCCGACCCCGTCGTTCCGCTCCGGCATCAGCGTGTTGGTCTGCTGAAGCACGGACAAACTATCTTATTTCTTCAGCTCCAGCCCGACGCCTTTGTTCACGAAGTCGAGCGTATAGGCTTTCTTGATGTCGATGCCGGCCGGCACCACCTTGGCCCTCACCATCTTGTCGTAGAAATCCTGGATGCGCGCGTCGGTCATGGCGCCGATGCCCAGCTTCTCCGTGTCGCCGGAATCGGCGATCCCATAATCCTTGAGCTGCTTGATCGAGAAGGCAATCTGCTCGTCGGTCATGTCGGGATTGTCCTTCTTGATCAGCTCGTTGGCGGCCTTGTTGTCGCCGTAGAGGTAATTGTACCAGCCCTTGGCCGAGCCTTCGACGAAGCACTTCACCACCTCGGGCCGCTTGTCGATCGTGTCCTGCATGGTCTCGATCGTCGTCGCATAGGTGCTGAAGCCGTTATCGGCGAGCAGGAACACGTTCGGCTTGAAGCCGCCCTGCTTCTCGACGGCAAAGGGCTCCGACGTGACATAGCCCTGCTGGATCGACTTCTTGTTCGCAATGAAAGGAGCCGGGTTGAACGTATAGGGCACGCGCTTGGAGACGTCGAAGCCGTGGTCGGCAGCGAGCCACAGCAGAAAGGTCTGCGCGCCCTCGTCGCCGACGATGTATTGCTCCGCATTCTTCAAATCCTCGAACTTGTCGAGCCCCTCGCCGGGGTGAGACAAGAGCACCTGCGGCTCCTTCTGGAAATCGGCAGCGACGACCTTCATCGGGATATTCTGCTGCACGGCGTCGAAGGCAGAGAGCAGATTGCCGCCCATGTAGAAGTCGATCTTACCGGCAAGCAGCATTGGCCGGCCGGATACCTGCGGGCCGCCCTGCATGATGGTGACGTCGAGGCCGCAGGCGGCATAGGTGCCGTCAGCCACCGCCTGATAGTAGCCGCCGTGCTCCGGCTCGGCGAGCCAGTTGGTTCCGAACGTGACCTTCTCATTGGCCGAAGCCACCGAGGCCGTGCCCGCGATGAGTGCCGCGACGGCCGCAGAAATGCTGAATTGCCTGATCATGACCACCACCCTCTTTTTGCCGGGCACATCGTACCTCGGGCGTCCGAAACCAAGAGGACGAGAAGCAAGACGCGTGCCATGGGCCTACACGCCTTTCGCCTCATCTCGCTCGTCATTCAGCTGCGGATCGGCTACCCGGCCCTGCCGCTACCTGCCGCATCGTGCCTATTTTTTAAACGCAAGTCCATCGTGATTGGAATCGGCGCACAGCGGTCATGAAGAGACCGCTAGCGAGCAATTAAGCAGGTTCCGCAAAAGTGTCCCACGGTTTTGCGTTGAGTACCTGCGGCAAGCAGAGGACCCTAAGCAGGCATTCGTTGGACAGCGCACGAATGCCTGCTTAGGGTGCTGCGGCAAGATGGAGAATACGGTGCTCAACTATCTAACGCCGAAGTCGATCAAGCCGCCTTTTGCGCGCTACAGCCACGGGGTCGAGGTGCCGCCAGGCAAGCGGCTAGTGTTGTGCTCTGGCCAGCTCGGCATCGGGTCCGACGACGTCGTGCCGGAGGACGCCGGCGCGCAGGCCGAGCTGTGCTTCAGGAATATTGCCGTCATCCTCGGCGAGGCAGGCCTGGGGCTTCAGGACATCATTCGGATCAATGCATACGTCACGGACCGAGCCTATCTAAGGGCCTATATGGATGTGCGCGATCGGCTGTTCTCCGAACCGGCTCCTGCCTCAACCCTGATGATCGTCTCGGGCTTTGCCCGGCCGGAGTTCAAGGTCGAAGTGGAAGTGACGGCCGCGGGAGAGACAGCATGACGGCAAGACGCGTCTGGTGGGGCGACTACAAGACCACCGAATATGCCTCGATCGACCCTGAGGCGACGATCGCCGTGCTGCCGATTGCCGCGATCGAACAGCATGGACCGCATCTACCCGTCTCGACCGACACGTCGATCATGCAAGGCATGCTGAACGAAGTGACCGAGATCCTCCCCAACGATCTTGATATCCGCATCCTGCCGGTTCAATCGGTCGGCAAATCCAACGAGCACCTGCATGCGCCGGGCACCATCACTCTCCCCGCGGCGACTCTGATCGAAGCCTGGACAGAACTGGGCGCCTCGGTGGCGCGCGCCGGTCTGCGCAAGATCGTCTTCGTCAATTCGCATGGCGGCAACGAGGAGATCATGGGCATCGTCACGCGCGAGCTGCGTGTCCGTCACGGAATGCTGGCGGTGAAGACGAGCTGGCAGCGCTTCGGTCGGCCGGCCGGCATGTATACGGAGCTGGAGGATCGCCACGGCATCCATGGCGGCGATGTCGAGACATCGCTGATGCTGCATTTCCGTCCGGACCTTGTCGACATGACGAAGGCCCGGAATTTCGTCTCGGCCGTGGCGCGCGCCGAAAAGGATTTCGAGCTGCTTCGCCATACCGGCACACATGCCTTCGCCTGGATCGCAAGCGATCTCAACCCGCAAGGTGTAGTTGGCGATGCGAGCATTGCGACCGCCGAGAAAGGCCGCCTCACCGCGCGCCTTCAGGCGGAAGGCTTCATCAAGCTGCTTAGGGACGTGCGAAAGGCGCAGCTCGCGGATTATCTGAGCTAACTTTTTCCGTCAGCCGTCGATCTGCAGCGCGAACGGAACGCCTTCGGCGGCTTCCACGCCCCGGCCGATCGACTCGATTGCCGCAATCATGCGGCCCTGTCGCCCGAGCAGCCGATCGGCAATCGACACGAGCCTGATGTTCGGGGTCGCCGACGGCGAAACCCGGCGCAAGGTCGCAGCAAGCTCGGCCTCGTCGCGCTGCGGAGCAAGCGCGGCGGCGACCGTGTAGGCCGCGGCGGTCGAGCGGCTGATGCCGGCAAAGCAGTGAATCAGAAGCGGTGCCCTGCGGTTCCAGTTATGCGCGAAGTCGAGCAGCGCTTCGACATGCGCATCGCCCGGCGGCGTCATGTCAGGCAGCTCCTCGATGATGTCGTGCATTGCGAGGAACAGGTGGTCCGCTTCGGCAAGCCCTGTCGGCCGCAGCACCTGCGTGCCGGCGGTGATCAGTGTCACCATTCGGTTCGCGCCGGTTCTCGCGGCTGTTTCCTCGATTTTCGAAAGCGGGCAAACATAGATCATGGCGCCTCATCCCGCTTTTCGCGCCATTCCGTCAAGGCCTTATCAAGGCGTCCCCGTTCGACCTCTCCAGCCGGAAGGCCGAAACGCAGGCAGTTCGGCAAGCGCTCGAATCGCCTGACGAGGATGCCCTCGGCCCCAAGTCGGTGGAAAATGAGTGCGGCATCCTGGTGCTCGACGAATCGGAAGAGCGGCGTGCCGCCGTTGACGGTGATTCCGTGGCGGGCGAGCAGCGCATCGAGCAGCGCTGCTTCCTGTTCCAGGAGTTTCTGCATAGCCGAGCGCCAACCCTGATCGGCAAGCGCCTTGAGGCCATATTCGAGCGCGGGACCCGATACCGCCCATGGCCCAAGCTCCCCTTCGAGCCTTTGAACGATCGGCCATGATGCCAGGGCGAAGCCCAGCCTGAGGCCGGCGAGACCGAAGAACTTGCCGAAGGATTTCAGAACGATGAGTCCGTCCTGGTCGGCGTCGCCGGCCAGGCTGGCGCCGGCCGGTCCGACATCCATGAAGGCCTCGTCGACGACGAGCAGCCCGTCTCTCCCCCGCAGGGTTGCGGCAAGCTCCAGAAGGAGGCCGGGTTCGAGAACGCGGCCGTCGGGATTGTTCGGATTGACGACGACCGCGAGATCGGCAGCCGAGAGATCCTCGATGCGGCTGGTCTCAACAACCTGGTGCCCGGCGAGCGCGGCCGCACGCGCATGCTCGGCATAGGTGGGGCCGAGGATCACGGCCCGGCCGGGATCCGCCAGCCGCATCGCGAGGGGTAGCAGGATCTGCGTCCCCGGCGCCGCGACTATATTTGCGCCAGAAGGCGCGCCATAGGCCTGCGCCGCGACGGCGCAGAGCTCGGCGATACGTGACCGCTCGGGCAGCAGCGTCAACGCCGCTTGCGGCAAATCGAAAAACGGATAGGAGTGCGGGTTGATCCCGGTCGAAAGATCGATCCACGGCTCCGGCGCGCCGGGAAACAGCTGGCGCGCGTTCGCAAGGCTGCCGCCGTGATCGAGCACTGGCTGATCTAATATTGTTCGACGGAGCCTCGCTTCAGGGCGCGCCATGGCCTTTCCTCTCGCTTTCCTGTCGCTTCTGCTGGAACTCGCGTTCGGCTATCCAGACCGGCTGTTCAAGGCGATTGGTCATCCCGTCACGTGGATCGGCAGTCTGATCTCGCTGCTCGACCGGAGGCTGAATAGCCAATTCGATTCGCCGAGGCTGCGACAAACAATGGGCATGCTCGCATTGGCGATCCTGCTCGTTGCGGCGATTGTACCTGCATTGCTTATCGAGAGCATTTTCAGCCTGATCCCCTTCGGCATCATCGCAACGGCCATCCCGGCGAGCAGCCTGCTTGCCCAAAAGAGCCTCGCCGAGCATGTCGGAAGGGTCGCTACGGGGCTTGAGACCGGCGGACTTGCGCAAGGCCGCAAGGCGGTTTCGATGATCGTCGGCCGCGATCCGGAACGTCTCGACGAAGCCGGCGTTTCGCGCGCGGCGATCGAAAGCCTTGCCGAGAACTTCTCCGATGGCGTGGTGGCGCCAGCCTTCTGGCTGGCGATCGGCGGCCTCGCCGGGGGCGTGGCCTACAAGGCCGTGAATACGGCCGACTCCATGATCGGCCACAAAACGCCTCGCCACCAGGCCTTCGGTTGGGCCGCAGCCCGCCTCGACGACCTGATCAACCTTCCCGCCTCGCGGCTTGCCGCACTGCTCATCATTGCAGCGGCTTTCATCGTGCCCGGCGCCTCTCCGGGCAGAGCCTGGAAATCGGTCCTGCGCGATGCGTCGAAGCACCGGTCGCCTAATGCCGGCTGGCCGGAGGCGGCGATGGCCGGCGCGCTCGGCCTGTCGCTCGCAGGCCCGCGCTATTACGGCGGCGTGCTCGTGGGCGATGCCGAGATGGGCGCCGGAGGTCGGCGCGCAGCGACTGCAGCGGACATCCGCAGGGCGCTGAAACTCTATCATGCGGCCGACCTGCTGCTGGGTGCCGTGATCGGGATTGTCGCTGCGGCCGTCATTCTGCAAGGGCAATGATCCGGTCGAGATCGACATATTTCTCAAGATGCACCGCCAGCTTGTCGAGCGTCTCATCCACGCCTGCCTCGTAGTCGAAGCCGCCGCTCATAGCACCTAGCCGCTCGAGCCATGCCGCACGCTGGCGGTCGTCGGCGAACAGGCCGTGCACATAGGTGCCGGCAACCTTCCCGTCCGCTGAAACTGCGCCCTCCGGCGTGCCGTCCGCGAGTTCCGCGAAGGGCCGCGCCCGGTCAGGTCCGTCGGTCGCACCCATATGCATTTCGTAGCCCAGAAAGGGCGTGCCGTCGGCGGTGGTTCCGGTCACCGCAACGAGGCGCTTCTCCGCGGTCAGCCGCGTCTCGACATCGAGCAGCGCCAGCCCGTCCACACTCCCGGCCGGTCCCTCGATCCCGTCCGGATCGTTCAGCCGCCGCCCGAGCATCTGATAGCCGCCACAGAGCCCCAGAACGAGCCCGCCGCGTCGACGATGCGCGGCGATATCGATGTCCAGGCCCGTCTTGCGTAGCGCCGAAAGGTCGGCGATCGTCGATTTCGAGCCGAGCAGGATGACGAGGTCCGCGTCGCCGGGAATGACCGAGCCCGGCATTACTTTGACGACCTCCACCTCGGGCTCCGCTTCGAGCGGATCGAGGTCGTCGAAATTCGAGACATGCGGCAGGATCGGTACCGCGACTTTGACCTTCGCTTCCTTTGGCCGTCGCTTGTCCTTCGCCATCAGGCCGAGCGCATCTTCGGCGGGCAGGCTGTGTGCCTCCGCAAAATGCGGAACCAGCCCGAGCGTCTCCCAACCCGTCGCCTTGGCGATCATCGCCATGCCGTCTTGAAACAGCGCGGGGTCGCCGCGGAATTTGTTGACGAGAAAGCCGCGCACCATGCCCGCATCATCGGAGGTGAGCACGGCCTTGGTGCCGACGAGACTCGCGATCACGCCGCCGCGGTCGATGTCGCCGATGACGACGACCGGAACCTGTGCTGCTCGGGCAAATCCCATATTGGCGATGTCGTTCTCGCGCAGATTGACCTCCGAGGCACTGCCTGCCCCTTCGACCAGCACGAGGTCGGCCTCGCGCCTGAGCGCCGCGAAACTGTCGAGCACGGCCGGCATCAGCGTCGCCTTGATGGACTGATACTCGGCGGCCCGGGCCGCACCGAAAACCCTCCCCTGCACCACGACCTGCGCGCCGACCTCACTCTGTGGCTTCAGTAGGACGGGATTCATATGGACGCTCGGCGCCACGCGCGCAGCGCGCGCCTGCAAGGCCTGCGCACGGCCGATCTCGCCGCCGTCGATGGTGACCGCAGCATTGTTCGACATGTTCTGCGGCTTGAAGGGCCGTACCTTGAGCCCGCGATTGGTGAGCGCCCGCACCAGCCCTGCGACGATCAGCGACTTGCCGACATCCGAGCCGGTGCCCTGGAACATGATGGCGCGGGCGGTCATGGGAGGGGTACCGCAACGTTAGGTTCGGAACGGTCGGCGCCCTGTCGCGCCCCCCTCTGTCCTGCCGGACATCTCCCCCACAAGGGGGGAGATTGGCCTTCATATTTGACAGCATCTAGTTCTGTGTTGGCGATTGGCGAAACCAAGGCGGCCGTCCAATCTCCCCCCTTGCGGGGGAGATGTCCGGCAGGACAGAGGGGGGCAAGGTAGAGCGCCAACATCACAGGCTCAGAACTCTATCCCCTTCTGCGCCTTCACGCCCGCAGCGAAGTGATGCTTCACAAGCGCCATCTCCGTAACCAGATCCGCAGCCTCGATCAGCTGCGGTTTGGCGTTGCGGCCGGTGACGACGACGTGCAGGTCCTCACGCCGGGCCTGCAGCGCCGCTACGACTTCGGCAAGGTCGAGATAATCATAGCGGAGCGCGATGTTGAGCTCGTCGAGGATCACGAGCCCGATCGACGGATCGGCCATCAGTTCCCTGGCCTTCGCCCAGGCACGCTCCGCAGCGGCAATGTCGCGCGCCTTGTCCTGCGTCTCCCAGGTGAAGCCTTCTCCCATCGCATGCCATTCGATGCGGTCGCCGAAGACGGCGAAGGCATCTTTCTCCCCGGTATGCCAGGCGCCCTTGACGAACTGGACGACGCCCACTCGGCGGCCATGGCCGAGCATCCTCAATGCCAGGCCGAAGGCAGCGGTCGACTTGCCCTTGCCCGGCCCGGTGTTGACGATCAACAGTCCCTTCTCGATCGTCTTCGAGGCCACCTCGGCATCCTGCACGGCTTTGCGCTTTTCCATCTTGGCGCGATGCCGCTCGGCTTCCTTCCGATCAATTTCAGCCATCTCATTTCACCTGCATCGGAAGTCCGGCGACCGTGAGGATCACGTGATCCGCCACCGCCGCTACCCGCTGGTTGAGCCGACCCGCCTCGTCGCGGAAGCGGCGCGCCAGCGCATTGTCGGGGACGATGCCCAAGCCGACCTCGTTGGAAACCACGAACCACGCTCCCCTGGGCTTCGTCAGCACCTCGAGGAGCCGCCGGCACTCGGCTTCGAGATCATGGCCTGCCAGCATATGGTTCGTCAGCCATAACGTCAGGCAGTCGACCAGCACAGGCGCTCCCTCGGTAATGCCTTCGAGTGCCCCGGCCAGGTCGAGCGGCGCATCCAGCGTCCGCCACCGTTCATCGCGACGGGTCTGATGCATGGCGATCCGCTCGCGCATCTCGTCGTCATAGGCCTCGGCCGTCGCGATATAGGTCCACGGCGGCTCAAGCTCGGCGACCAGCCTTTCGGCATGCGCGCTCTTACCCGAGCGCGCACCGCCGATGATGAGCGTCAGGCCAGGCTCAGGCAAAGCTCGAGCGCAGGTCCTCGCCGCTCATGAAGCGTGAGCGCAACGCCCCTGCTGCCATGCCGAGAACGACCCAGAACACCAGGTTGGTGACCGTCACTGCCACCACGAACTGATGGTGCAGCCCCTCCGGGATCGGCGTCTCGAAATCGGCCGGCTGCGGCGCGCCGATGATATGCGGGACGACAATCAACGCGACGCCTAGAGCCGCGAGGGGCAGCGCGCGCCGGAACGCGATCAGCGTCAGCCCGGCCGCCGTTGCCGCAGCGGTTCCCCACCACCAGACCTGGCGTGCGGCGAGATCCGCGGCGGGCATTGCGGGCAGTTCAGGTGGCAGGCCAAGCCCCGGCGCCAGCGTAAAGACGGCAAAACCGGCAAGGCCCCAGAGCAGCCCCTGACGCCAGCTGGCGAGCCCGCCGGCGAACTCAGAGGCGACGACCAGGATCAGCGCGAAGCCGATTCCCGTGACGATGTTGGCAAGCGCTGTGAAGGAATAGCGCTCGAAGCCGTCAGCCGGCTCCCAGGCGCCTTCCCCATGTTCGTGCGCGGGCGCGGCGGCTTCCGACGCCATAGCCGTGGTGGACATGTCGGCGGCACCGGCATGCTGATCAGCCGGGAACGCGGCATGGTCATGGCCGCTCACATCTGCGGCCTGCTCATAATCCTCAGCCTGGAGGATGAGCGGCACAGTCGAGAACATCTGCAGCGCGGTCATCACGACCGCAGCCACAAGCCCCGCCAGCGCCGCCACGAAGACGACGTTGCGAAAGACAGACATGGTTTCAGGCTTTCGTCAGTGGCAGGGGAATGACATCGAATGGCGATAGTCGTGCGCCGCATTGTGAACGGCGTCGATATGCGAGAAGCCGACGAAGCCGACCACGAACAGGCCGAGCAGTCCGGCGAGCGCCAGCTGCATAAGACGCGATTGCCGGCTGACCGATGCGCCGAGGGAAGCAGAAGCAGTAGTCATTGTCCCATCCTTTTCGCCCTCCACCCGAGGGCTCTCGAGAGAAGCATGCCGGCGGCAGGTCTCCTGGCTCGCGACTCGATGCTCGCCTTTACCTTCCCAGGCCAAAAGGCCCAGTGGCATTCGGGGCGAACTTGTCGCTCACAGTTGCGGGGGCAGCCGCGGCTTCAGGCGAAAAACCCTCACCGCATTCCCTCTTGGCTCCCTTACGGGAACCGCCGACGACGAGACCATAGACGAATTTGCCTCGACGGCAAATCGAATTTCGGACATGGACGGTCGCAAAAGGAGCAGACGCCCGCGTCGTTGACAGCGATCATCGCGGCAGCATAAATGCCAAAGTGACGGTCCCTCCCTTGCAAGGGGAAGGGCTAAGAGGGAATGCGGTGCGGGGCGAAAAGGCCCCAACTCCGCGGCTGTCCCCGCAACTGTAAGCGGTGAGCCGAGCGCCGATGGCCACTGGGCGGCAAGCCCGGGAAGGCGGCGCAAGGGCAATGACCTGCGAGCCAGGAGACCTGCCGTCGCGAACGTCTTCCTCGAAGCCTGGCGGGTGTTCCCGGGCGTGGAGATCAGGGTTGGAATTCGAGCGCGATATCCCCGATCAGAGCGCGGCACCTGATGCCTTTCGACCGGCCAAACCGTCGGGCGAAGTCGCTATCCTGATCTGTCGCACCTGCCGCGATTCGTCGGGGTCCGACGCATCGCCCCGCCCCGGCCAAATCCTCGCTGCCGCCACGCAGCGGGCGGCGGCCCAACATGATATCCCGGTCGTTGAGATCGAATGCCTGGGCAACTGCAAGCGCCGCCTTTCAGCAGCGCTGATAAAGGAAGGCGCCTGGAGCTATGTCTTCGGCGACCTCACCGTCGACTGCGCCGCCGACCTCGTCGAGGGCGCCCGCCTCTTCGCTACCTCGACTGACGGCCTGCTGCCCTGGCGCGGCCGGCCGGAAAGCCTGAAGCGCGGGCTGGTTGCCCGCATCCCTCCCCTCAGCATCATCGGAACCAATTCATGACAGCATCGCTCGAACGCGTCCCCTGCACCGTCGTCACCGGCTTTCTCGGCGCCGGCAAGACGACGCTGATCCGCAACATCCTCGAGAACGCAGGCGGCAAGAGGCTGGCGATCATCGTCAATGAGTTCGGCGATGTCGGGATCGACGGCGAGATCCTGAAGGGCTGCGGCGTCGATGCCTGTCCGGAGGAGAATGTGGTGGAGCTGGCGAATGGCTGCATCTGCTGCACCGTGGCCGACGATTTCGTGCCGGCGCTCGACACCATCCTGTCACGGGCGCCGAAGGTGGACCACATCCTCATCGAGACCTCGGGCCTCGCCCTGCCGAAGCCTCTCGTGCAGGCCTTCCAGTGGCCGTCGGTAAAGGGCCGCGTGACAGTCGACGGCGTCATCGCCGTGGTCGACGGCGCGGCGCTGGCCGACGGTAAGGTCGCCTCCGATCTGGACGCGCTTGCGGCGCAGCGCATCGACGATTCCTCGCTCGACCATGACGATCCGGTCGAAGAGGTGTTCGAGGACCAGGTCGCCTGCGCCGATCTCGTGATTCTGTCGAAGAGCGACCTGATCGACGCCGAAGGCGCTGCACGCGCCAATGCCATCGTCGGCGAGCACCTGGCGCGCGCCGTGAAAATCGTGCCATCCACGCATGGCAAGGTCGATCCATCGATCCTGCTCGGCCTGGGCCTGGCGGTCGAGGACGAGATCGACGCGCGCAAGACGCATCATGACGACGAACTCGACCACGAGCATGACGAGTTCGACAGCTTCGTCGTGGAGATCCCGGCGGTTCCCGACCCGGCAAAGCTCGCCGAGCGCGTCCGCGAAGCGGCCGAAAGAGAGAACGTGCTGCGGGTCAAAGGCTTCGTCGAGGTCGGCGGCAAGCCGATGCGACTGCTCGTGCAGGCCGTCGGCCCACGCGTCAGCCACTATTACGACCGCGCCTGGACTGCCGCCGACGAACGTCGCAGCCGGCTGGTCGTGATCGGCCTCAAAGGCATCGACCGCAGCGCGATCGAAAAGATACTGGCGGGCTGACGATGCACCTTCTCGCCACCACGTCGGCGTCTCTGGAAGATCTGGCCGAGCCGGTCGATCTGAACCAGACGCCTGCCGACATGGTGGCGCTGTCCTTCACCGACAGCGACCTTGCAGCGCTCGCCGCTGCCTGGAAGGCGGAAGCCGGCGCGGTGCCCGAAATGCGGCTCGCGTCACTGCGCGACCTGCGGCATCCGATGTCGGTGGACCTTTGGATCGACAAGGTCGCCCGGCATGCACGGGTGGTCCTGGTCCGCATCCTCGGTGGCTATGAATGGTGGCGTTACGGCTGCGACCAACTCGCGGCGGCAGCGCGCGAACACGATTTCGCGCTGGCGCTGTTGCCCGGCGAGAGCCATGAGCGAGACGGGCGATTGATCGAGCTCTCGACGCTCTGCGAGACGGAACTCGATGCGCTGCTCGCCTGCTTCCGCGAGGGCGGGCCTGCGAATATGCGGCTCGCCATACGGCGCATGGCGCGCCTTACCGGCTGTGACGTCTATGTCAGCAAAGCCGAGCCGCTGCCGAAAGTCGGTTTTTATGATCCGTCGACCGGCAAAACGCGAGCGCACTACGCTGATCCGGCAAGCATCCCCGGCGCCGCGCCCGTCGTTCCCATTCTCTTCTACCGCTCGATGCTGCTCGCCGCCGATGTGGCACCGATCGACGCTTTGGCCGAGGCGCTCGGTCACTATGGCATTGCTGCGGCGCCAGTCTTCGTGTCGAGTCTCAAGGACGCGGCCGTTGTCACCTTCGTTGAGGAGGCGGCAGCGGCGCTGTCGCCTGCCGCAATCGTGACGGCCACTGCCTTTGCGAGCGGGGCCGAGCCTGGCGCCGATACGTTGTTCGACCGTATCGGGGTGCCGGTATTCCAGGCCTTCGCGGCGACGACCCGGCATGAGGCATGGCAGGATGGCCAGCGCGGTCTCGCACCTGCTGATCTTGCCATGCATGTCGTGCTGCCGGAGCTCGACGGCCGCATCCAGGCCGGCGCGCTGGGCTTCAAAGCCGAGCGCGAAGCTGACGACGCGCTCGCCTTCCGCGGCTTCCTCAATCGCCCGGAGCCGGACCGGATCGCGCAGGTCGCCGCCCGAATCGCGGCGATGATCCGCTTACAACGCACGCCGCCGGCAGGGCGCCGCATCGCGATCCTGATGCCGGACTATCCCGGCGCTGCGGGCCGCACCGGCTATGCCGTCGGCCTCGATGTACCCACGAGCGTGCTTGCCATGCTGCATGACCTGAAGGACGCCGGCTATGCCGTTGAAGGGATTCCGGATTCGCCGCGGGCGTTGCTGGATCTGCTGGAGCGCGCGGGAGAAGGGCTGGGCGTCGAGGAATATGTGGGACTGGCTCAGACGCTGCCGGTCGAGGCTATGGCTGCGGTTGAGGCGGCGTGGGGGGCGGGTTCAGATTGCGTCGAGGAAATGCCTGAGGCGCGGCGCTCTACGTTGCCCCCCTCTGTCCTGCCGGACATCTCCCCCACAAGGGGGGAGATTGGCAGCTTCGAGGAAACCGCCTCTCCTGCTACGTCGAAGATTGGCGAAACCAACGCGGCCGTCGCAATCTCCCCCCTCGTGGGGGAGATGTCCGGCAGGACAGAGGGGGGCGCCGAAGGGCGGCAGCTTCACCGAAAAATCGCCTTCCGAGCCGCGCACTTCGGCAACATCACCGTCGCCCTCGCCCCCGACCGCGGCCGCACCGAGGATCGCCGCGCCGACTATCACGACCCCAAGCTGCCGCCCCGCCATGAGTTGATCGCCTTCGGCCTCTGGCTGCGCGAAACGCTGGGCTGTCATGCGCTGGTCCATGTCGGCGCGCATGGCACGCTGGAATGGCTGCCCGGCAAGACGGTGGCGTTGAGCCAAAACTGCTTCCCGGAGATCGTCACCGGGCCGCTGCCGGTTGTCTACCCCTTCATCGTCAGCAATCCCGGTGAGGCCGCGCAAGCCAAACGCCGCATTGCCGCAGCTACGATCGGTCACCTGCCTCCGCCGCTCACCGGCGCAGGACTCGACGAAAACCAGCAGAAGCTCGAGCGGCTGGTCGACGAGTATGCGCAGGCGGATGGCCTCGACCGCCGCCGTCGTGACCGGCTCGCGAAACTGATCGTCGAGACGGCCCACGAGACGGGACTCGCTGGCGAGGCTGGCGTCGACAGCGATGACGACCCTGATTCCGCCTTGCTCAGCATCGACGCCTGGCTCTGCGACCTCAAGGATTTCGCCATCAAGGACGGGCTGCACGTCTTCGGCCGTGCTGCACCCGGCGAGCCCGAGACGCTGAGGCTGAAGAGCGCCGAGGCCGAGAGGACTGCTCTGCTTGCCGCGCTCGACGGCCGCCATGTCGCCGCTGGGCCGGCGGGCGCGCCGGCGCGCGGCCGTGGCGACGTGCTGCCGACCGGCCGCAACCTCTTCACAGCCGATCCGCGCACCATGCCCACCCCGACCGCCTGCGACCTTGGCAAGGCGGCTGCGGACGAGGTGCTGCGCCGCTATGCCCAGGATCATGGCGACTGGCCGCGCTCGCTAGTGATCGATCTCTGGGGCAGCGCGAGCCTGCGGACCGGCGGTGAGGAGATCGCGCAAGGGCTGGCCCTGATGGGCTGCCGCCCGCAATGGGATGCCGCGACGGGCCGTGTCACCGGCATCGAGGTCCTTCCGCCCGCCGTGCTTGGCCGGCCGCGCATCGACGTTACATTCCGCATCTCCGGTCTGTTCCGCGACATGTTCCCGGCACAGATCGCACTGATCGATGCCGCTGTCCAAGCTGTCGCCTCACGCGACGAGGCCGATGGCGAGAATCCGCTTGCCGAGGCCTTCCGTCATGCAGGCAAGGCACCGCGCCGCGTGTTCGGCACCTCGCCCGGCACTTACGGGGCAGGCATCGAGGAACTGCTTTCGAGCGGCAGATGGGGCGAGCGCGAAGAGATCGGCCGCGCCTTCATGGAGGCGACCTCTCACAGCTTCGGCGGCACGGACGGCGACGGCGAAGCGGCGCCGGGCGCCTTTGCCGAACGGCTGTCCCAGGCCGAGCTGCTGATCCACAGCGGCGACGACCCCGGCCGCGACATACTCGAGGGTTCGGCCGATGTCGCCTTCATCGGCGGCTTTGCCGCAGCCCTTGCCGCGCTTGGCCGCAGCGCCGACCTGATTGCGCTCGACACGACCGATCCAGCTCGCCCACGCGCGCGCTCGGTCGTCGAGGCTGTCGCGCGGGCGGTCCGGGCGCGCGCCGTCAACCCGCGCTTCATCGAGGGCCAGATGCGGCACGGACCGCGCGGCGCGGCCGAATTCGCGGAGACTGTCGACCGGCTTGTCGGTTTTGCTGAGACGACCGGCGCAATTCCGGGCGCGCTGATCGAGGCCGTGCACGACGCCTATTTGGGCGACGCGAAGGTACGTGAATTCATGCTGCGCGAGAACCCGGCCGCGGCCCGCTCGATAGCCGAGCGGCTCGCGGCGGCGCGCCGGCGCGGCCTCTGGCACCCGCTGCGCAATTCGATCGACGACGACCTTGCCGCCCTGATCGCCGAGGCACGCTCTCAGGAGATCGCCGCATGAACGCGCTACTCCGCCGAGGTCTTTGCCCGACGCTTGCTGCGCCGATGCAGACCGGCGATGGGTTGCTGACACGTCTTAATCCTGTCGCTTCAGGATTGTCGCCCAAGGCATTGATCGCATTATCTGAAGCGGCGCAGCGCCACGGCAACGGTATCACCGAGGTCACGGCGCGCGGGAGCCTGCAGATCAGGGGGCTGACGGCGAAGTCGGCCGCACAACTGGCAGCCGAGGTCGACGCGCTCGGCATCGAAGTGCGTGGCGGTGTTCCGGTCGAGACGGGCCCGCTCGCCGGGCTCGACCCAGAGGAGATCGCCGATCCGCGCCCGCTCGCGGCGCGCATTCGTGCCGGGATTGCGGGGGCGGGTCTCGAAGCTCGGCTTGGGCCGAAAGTGTCGGTCGTGGTGGATGGCGGCGGGCGGTCTGGCTTGGATGAGGTGGCGGGCGACGTTCGGTTGACGAGATGCGGCGTCGCCTGGGAACTTGCCGTGGCCGGGGATGCGGCTACGGCAACTCATCTCGGCGAGTTTGAGCAAGATACTGCATGCGACGCGGCGCTGGCGATCCTCAGTGAGATTGCGGCACTTGGCCGAGAAGGCCGGGCGCGAAACTTATCGCCTGAAATCCTGAGAGAGATCATTGTCAAAGTTCGGCGCTCTACGGCGCCCCCCTCTGTCCTGCCGGACATCTCCCCCACAAGGGGGGAGATTGCGCTGTCATCGAGGATTTTGCCAATCGCCAACGCTGCAGGAGATGCGGCTTCCTCAAAGCGGCCGATCTCCCCCCCTGTGGGGGAGATGTCCGGCAGGACAGAGGGGGGCGCCGTAGAGCGGAAGCATCGCAATCATTATGTGGCGCCAGCCGGCATACTTGCGCTGACGAACGGCCAATTTGCCCTCCCAGCGGCCCTTCCCTTCGGCCATCTGCACGCCGCGCAACTGATCGCCTTCATCACGAGGGCCGAATCCCTCGGCGCTACCGAAATCCGCCTCGCACCCCGACGCACCCTCATCCTGCTCTGCCCCTCGGAATCCTCGGCTAACGCCATCCGCGACGCAGCAAGGCAAGCCACCCTCATCATCGACCCCGGCGACCCGCGCTCTCGCATGGCCGCCTGCCCCGGCGCGCCCGCCTGTGCTTCGGGTCATATTCCGGCGCGCGCGATCGCGGCAGATGTCGCCCCAGCCTTGCCATCCGGTTTCGACCTGCACGTCTCCGGCTGCGCAAAACGCTGTGCCAGGCCAGGCCATGCCGGTCTCACTCTGCTCGGCCTTGACGACGGCGCCGGCCTGGTGGTCGAAGCCTGGGGAAAGCAACCGATCGCCAGCGTCGCAAAGAAAGATACCGTGGCCGCATTCCGGCGCGTCGCTGCGCTCATTGCAGCCGAAAGACAGTCCCGCGAGGGCGAAACCGCCTGCCTGAACCGCCTCGGTGCGAGCCGGCTGGCGAACGCGTTTGTCGGCTCGGAAGCCGATGCATTTGTAACCAAGGAGCCTGTGGAAACCCGCCGATGACCGCATATGAGTATATCAAGGACGGCACGGCGATATATGAGCGCTCCTTCGCCATCATCCGCGCAGAGGCGGATCTGTCGCGCTTCTCGCCCGAAGAAGCAGATATCGCCATCCGCATGATTCACGCCTGCGGCCAGGTCGAGGCAACGAAGAATTTCGTCTTTTCAGGAGACTTCGTCGCGGCGGCGCGCGAGGCGCTCGCAGCCGGCGCGCCGATCTTCTGCGATGCCGAGATGGTCGCGCATGGCGTCACCCGCGCGCGGCTGCCAGCTGGCAACGATGTGATCTGCGCGCTGCGCGACCCGCGCACGGCATCGATTGCGGCACGGATCGGCAACACGCGCTCGGCCGCGGCGATCGAGCTCTGGGGCGAGCGGCTCGAGGGTGCGCTGGTCGCGATCGGCAATGCGCCCACCGCATTGTTCTATCTCCTGGAAAAGATTGCAGCCAGCGGCCCGAAGCCGGCCGCGATCATCGGCATGCCGGTCGGCTTCGTAGGTGCGGCCGAATCGAAGGATGCGCTGGCGGAAAGCGCCCTTGGCATTCCTTTCGCGATCGTGCGCGGGCGGCTCGGCGGCAGCGCGATGACCGCCGCCTGCATCAATGCGCTTGCGAGGGCAGGCATATGACCGCGGTCGGCCATCTCTACGGCGTGGGCACCGGTCCCGGCGACCCTGAACTGCTGACGCTGAAGGCTGTGCGCGCGCTGGAAAAGGCGGACGTGCTCGCCCATTTCGCCAAGCGCGGCAATGGCAGCAATGCGCGCAGGATCATCGAAGCATATGTGCGGCCGGGCTGGATCGAATTGCCGCTGCTCTATCCGGTGACGACGGAAATCGACAAGGAACACAACGACTACCGAGTGCTGCTGACGAATTTCTACGAGGAATCCGTCGCCAGGATTGCCGAGCACCTCCAAGCGGGCCGCAACGTTGCCGTGCTGTCGGAAGGCGATCCGCTTTTCTACGGCTCCTACATGCATCTGCATGTGAGGCTCGCCCCTCGTTTCCCGACCGAGGTGATCCCCGGCGTCACCGCCATGTCCGGATGCTGGTCGGCGACAGGCCAGCCGATCGTTCAGGGCGACGACGTGTTGTCGGTGCTGCCGGGCACAATGAGCGAAGAAGAGCTGACGCGGCGGCTCGCGGATACGGATGCCGCGGTCATCATGAAGGTTGGCCGCAACCTGCCGAAAATTCGTCGGGCGCTGGAGACGGCAGGCCGGCTCGGCTCGGCGATTTATGTCGAGCGCGGCACAATGCAGAACGCGGCTTCGATGCCGCTCGCCGACAAGCGGTACGATGACGCGCCCTATTTCGCTCTGGTGCTGGTGCCCGGCTGGGAGGATCGGCCATGACCGGCCGCCTGACCGTCATCGGCCTCGGGCCCGGCAGCGCCAGCCAGGTGACCCCGGAGGCCGCTTCCGCCGTGCGGGCCGCGCGGGAATTCTACGGCTATAAGCCTTATCTCGACCGGCTCGATCTTGCAGACGGACAGATCCGCCATGCATCGGACAATCGCGAGGAGATCTCGCGGGCTGAGGCCGCATTGGCACGCGCCGCGGAAGGGATCGATGTGGCGGTGGTCTCGGGCGGCGATCCCGGCGTCTTCGCCATGGCCGCGGCGGTCTGCGAAGCGATCGAGGCCGGGCCGGACAAATGGCGCGAGATCGAGCTCACCATCATTCCCGGCGTGACGGCGATGCTGGCGGTCGCTGCGCGCATCGGCGCGCCGCTCGGGCACGATTTCTGCGCGATCTCGCTCTCCGACAATCTGAAGCCATGGGAGCTGATCGAGCGGCGGCTCGATGCGGCCTCGAAGGCGGGATTCGTGATTGCGCTTTATAACCCGATCAGCAAGGCACGGCCGTGGCAGCTCGGCAAGGCGTTCGAGCTGCTGCGCGGGAACCTGCCGGCATCGACGCCGGTGATTTTCGGGCGAGCTGCCGGCAGGACCGACGAGCGTATCGAGATTTTTTCGCTCGGCGAGGCTGACGCGGGCAAGGCCGACATGGCGACCTGCGTGATCATCGGCTCGCCCGAAACGCGCCTCCTCCGACGAAAGGGCAGCCAACCACTGGTCTACACGCCGCGCTACGCCACGGAGGCAAGCCGCTGATGCGCAAGCGAGACGGCATCCCTTACGGTCTCGACTGTTTCCACGTCCTGGCGTTCAGGCCGGCGGATCAGAACGACCTCAACGCCGAGCTCGCGCGCCGCGACGATCTTGGCGTAGGTCGCCGCGCCGCCGCTGTTCTTGGCAAGCACCACGTCGATCTTCTCGCCTGCAAGCAGCGTTCGTTCCTCCGCGAGGGCGAAGGGGCCGCGTGCTTGGATGTAGCGAGCATCCGGCACGGCGAGCGGCGGATCGATGGGATCGACGCTGCGCACGATATAGGAGTGGTGCGGCGCGCCCGAGAGCGGCGCCAGTTCCTGTCGGCCGAGCGTCACGAACACCCGGCGCGTGTTCGCTCCGAGCTTGTAGACCGCATCGGCCACCGAGCCGGCTTCGATCCAGCGGTCGCCCTCGGTCTGCCGCCAGGCGGGCCTCGATACTGCGAAGAACTCGACTCCGGTTTCAAGCGCTGCCAGCGCCGCGTGCCTCGACATCTGTGCCGCGAAGGGGTGCGTTGCATCGATCAAAAGGTCGATCTTGCGTTCATCGATATATTCCGCAAGTCCGCCCGGGCCGCCAAATCCGCCGATCCTCAGCGGCACGGGATAGCCTATCGGATCGCGCGTGCGGCCGGCGAGCGACAGCACCACCTCGATATTGCGCTTCGCCGAAAGGTGGCCGGCAAGCTCGCGCGACTCAGTCGTGCCGCCGAGGATCAAAACGCGGTGATTCATCATGGCCTCTGAATTGCGGCTCGAAACTGCTTCGCGCCGTCCATGGCTGTCGATCGTCGGCATCGGCGAGGACGGCGTCGCCGGTCTGGGCAGCGAAGCCCAGCGCCGCGTTTCCGAGGCCGAATTCGTTTTCGGCGGAAAGAGACATCTGGCGCTTGCGGCATCTCTTATCAAGGGCGAAGCACGACCGTGGCCATCGCCTTTCGACACTGCCTTGGGCGACCTTGTCGCTTTGTCGGGCCGCAGGACCTGCGTTCTGGCGTCGGGCGACCCTTTCCTGCACGGTGTCGGCGCGACGATTGCACGCAGGATTGCAGCGGAGGAGATCCATGTCATTCCGGCGCCGTCTGCTTTCAGCCTGGCAGCGGCCCGGCTCGGCTGGCCGCTCGCCGAGGTCGAAGCGGTTTCGCTGCATGGCAAGCCGATCGAACTGATTCGACCCTTGCTCCACCCTTCCCGGCGGGTGATAGCGCTGACCTCGGACGAGAGCGGACCACAGGCGATCGCCGCGCTGCTTTCCGAAAACGGCTTCGGGCTTTCGATGCTGACCGTCCTCGAAGCGCTGGGCGGGGAGCGCGAGCGTATCCGCTCGACAAGGGCGAACCGGTTCGCGCTTGACGATGTAGCCCCGCTCAATGTCGTGGCGGTCGAGGTGGTGGCCGGACCGGGCGCGCGCGTGCTGCCGCTCGCGCACGGCCTCTCCGACGATCTGTTCGAGCATGACGGCCAGATCACCAAGCGCGAGATCCGCGCTCTGACGCTTTCGGCGCTTGCGCCACGCCGCGGGGAACTTCTGTGGGACATCGGCGCCGGCGCCGGCTCGGTCGCCATCGAATGGATGCTTGCTGCCCCCTCGGCGAACGCGATCGCGATCGAGGCGAATACGGAACGCGCGGCGCGGATCAGGCGAAATGCGCTCTCGCTCGGCGTGCCCGGCCTGACCGTGGTCGTGGGCTCGGCGCCTGCGGCGCTTTCCGGATTGGCCCGGCCCAATGCGATCTTCATCGGCGGAGGCGGCAGCGATGAGGGCGTGCTCGACACTGCAACAGACGTGCTGCCCTCCGGCGGGCGGCTGGTCGCCAACGCGGTGACGATCGAGATGGAGACGCTCCTGCTCGGCCGCCACGCCAGTCTCGGCGGTGATCTCACCCGCATTGCCATATGGCGCGCGGCGCCCATCGGCTCGATGCAGGGCTGGCGGCCGGCGATGCCGGTCACACAATGGTCATGGGTTAAGCCATGATCGTGGCGGGCATTGGCAGCCGCAAGGGCGTGGCGACCGAAGACGTGCTCGCTGCGATCGACGCGGCGCTTGCGGCACATGGGCTGGTGCGCAGCAGGCTGGACCGGCTTGCGACGGCGCCGCTCAAGGCCGATGAGCCTGCGCTGCATGGCGCCGCGAATGCGCTCGGTCTCGAACTAGTCGTCGTGCAGGATGCGAAGCTGGCTGAGGTCTCGGATCGGACAATGACACGGTCGGAGGCTTCGCTGGAGAAGGCCGGCACGCCGTCGGTCTCGGAAGCCTCGGCGCTCGCTGCGGCCGGGCCAGGAAGCCAACTGCTCGGGCCGCGTGTGGTTGTGGGAGCAGTGACCTGTGCGATTGCGATTTCGGGAGAGGGTAATCTCCCATGAACAAGCGCTTCATTAAAGCCCCCCTCTCCGGCCCTACGGGCCACCTCTCCCCCACTTTGTGGGGGCGAGGAACCGCTGCCGCTTGGCCGACGCTAATTCAGCTTGGGTTCCTCGCCCCCACGAAGTGGGGGAGAGGTGCCGAGCAAAGCTCGGCGGAGAGGGGGAACGTGAAGAGCGGATACGTTTCCGATCTCGCCCCAGGAAATATCCCATGACCGTCCATTTCATCGGCGCCGGGCCGGGTGCTGCCGACCTTATCACCGTGCGCGGGCGCGACCTGATCGGGCGCTGCCCGGTCTGTCTCTATGCCGGCTCGATCGTTTCGCGGGAGCTTCTGCAATATTGCCCGGAAGGCGCGCGCGTCGTCGACACCGCGCCGATGTCGCTCGACGAGATCGAACTGGAACTCGTGGCCGCCCATCGCGAGGGCAAGGATGTCGCGCGGCTGCATTCGGGGGATCTCTCGGTCTGGAGTGCGGTCGCCGAACAGATCAGGCGCCTCGAAAGGCAGAACATCCCCTACACTTTGACACCCGGCGTGCCGTCCTTCGCAGCCGCAGCGTCAGCGCTCGGCCGCGAGTTGACCATCCCGGCAGTGGCACAGAGCCTCGTGCTGACCCGCGTCTCCGGCCGGGCTTCAGAGATGCCGTCGGCCGAGACGCTCGGTGCCTTCGGCCGTACCGGCGCGACGCTGGCGATCCATCTGGCGATCCACGCATTGCCGCAGATCGTGGCCGAGCTCACGCCGCTTTACGGCGAGGACTGTCCGGTCGCCATCGTCGTCAAAGCTTCGTGGCCCGACGAGCGCATCCTGCGCGGAACGCTGGCGACCATCGAGGCACAGGTTGCGGCCGAGCCGATTGAGCGCACCGCCCTGATTTTCGTCGGCTGGTCGCTGCAAGCCGAGGATTTCCGGGAAAGCGCGCTCTACGATTCAGCCTATCAACGGCGCTTCAGGGGACGGCAGGGGTGACGAAGCTTTCAACTACTGCTCGGCCTGAACTCCGTCCTGCCGACCAGGGCCCCGCCACGGTCGAACACGGCGAGCTCCAACGCGATGTCGGGACGGCGCAGGACCGCGGCGGCCGTCCGCCAGGCGCGCTCGGCGATGTGATCGCCGAGCGCAATGCCCGCTGCCGCTGCGAGCTGGAACGCTTCCGCAACGGTGTTCGCAGCCCGGATCTTGCCGGCAAGCATCTCGCCGCCGCCGGCCTCGACCGCCACCGAGGCGAGGATGTCGAGGTCGGGAGCGCCGCGCTTCGAATGCACGTCGAGCATGCCTTGCGCGAGCTTGGTCATCTTGGCGACGCCGCCGGCCACGCTGACCCGCTTCACCGGATGCGCGCGAATGTATTTCAGCATGCCCCCGACGAAATCGCCCATGTCGATCAACGCGATTTCGGGCAGGCCGTGCAGTGCCTGGATGGCCTTCTCCGACGTCGAGCCGGTCGCGCCCGCGACGTGATCCAGGCCGGCCGCGCGTGCCACGTCGATACCGCGGAAAATCGAATGGATCCAGGCCGCGCACGAGTAGGGAATCACCACGCCCGTCGTGCCGAGGATCGAGATGCCGCCGATGATGCCGAGGCGCGGATTGAGCGTCCTCTCGGCCATCTTCTCGCCATCCGGCACGGCGATCTCGACCTCGAAATCGCCGGCGCTGCCCGCCGCCTCACAAACCGCCTCCGCGATCATCTTGCGCGGCACGGGGTTGATCGACGGCTCGCCGGGCGGGATCGGCAGGCCGGGGCGTGTCACAACACCGACGCCGGGGCCGGCCTTGAAGGTCACGCCGCTGCCCGCAGCGCCGTGCCGGACGGTCACGCGGAGCAACGCGCCATGTGTCACGTCCGGATCGTCTCCGGCGTCCTTCACCACGCCGACGCGGGCAAAGCCGTCGCCCGTTTGCCATTCGGCGAGGGCAAAAGCGACGCGTCGTCCGCCCGGAAGCCCGATCTCGACCGGATCGGGAAACTCGCCCGTGAGCAGCGCCGCGCAGGCAGCCTTGGCCGCGGCCGCCGAACAGGCTCCGGTCGTCCAGCCGCGTCGCAATTGGCTTCTCTCTTCGCTCATGGCCGGAGGTATAGAACCCCGCGCCGTGTTGGACAAACAGGTACTTGAATGAGGCTCGAACAATCGCTTGCCCGGCTTTCGCCCAAGCTTCCCGAATTCGAGGCAGGCCATGTCTGGCTCGCCGGCGCCGGACCGGGCGCGGTCGGCTGCCTGACGCTCGACGTTCTCTCCGCGCTCTCCCAGGCCGACGCGATCGTCTATGATGCGTTGGTGGACCCGTCGATCCTCGACGCCGCTCGCGAGAATGTGCAGCTCCACTTCGTCGGCAAACGAGGCGGTCGCGAGTCGGCGCGGCAGGACGACATCACGGCGCTGCTGATCCATCTCGCCCGCGACGGGCAGCGTGTGCTTAGGCTGAAGGGCGGCGACCCATATATCTTCGGCCGCGGTGGCGAGGAAGCGCTGGCGCTGGCCCGTGCCGCCATCCCGTTCCGCATTCTGCCCGGCGTTACCTCGGGCTTAGCGGCGCTGGCTAATGCCGGCATTCCGGCGACGATGCGCGGCTTCAACAAGGCGATCACGCTGGCGACGGGTCATGCGGCAGGCACGCCTGACGACGTCGACTGGGCGGCGCTCGCCCGGGCCGGCCAGCCTATCGTCGTCTATATGGGACTGAAGAACCTGCCCGAGATCGCCAAGGCGCTGATCGGGGGCGGGCTTGCGCCCGCGACGCCCGTCGCCGTCATCATGGCTGCCACGACACCGGTCGAACGCGTGCTGGTGGCAACGCTCGCCACTGTCGCCGAGCGCGCCGCCGCCGACGGGTTCGTTTCGCCGGCCCTGATCGTCGTCGGCGATATAGTGTCGTTGCGAGCCGAGCTTGCCGGCGCGGCGGCGGAGGCGAAAAGCGCGTGAGGGGGCACGTCGGCATGCCTTGCATGGAAGGTTGGCGCACTGCGCGCGCCCCTCTGTCCTGCCGGACATCTCCCCCACAAGTGGGGAGATTGGACGGCCGCTATGGTTTCGCCAATCGCCAGCGTTGGAGATCGACGAAACCGTCGATGACAGCCAATCTCCCCCCTTGTGGGGGAGATGTCCGGCAGGACAGAGGGGGGCAACGTAGAGCACCGGCCCAACCCGGAGAGCAAAAGTCATGACCGCCCGCGGCCTGATCATCGCAGCCCCTCGGTCGGGCTCGGGCAAGACCAGTGTGACGATCGGCCTGCTGCGCGCCTTCGCGCGGCGCGGGCTTACAGTCGGCGGAGCGAAATCCGGGCCGGACTACATCGACCCGGGCTTCCACACCGCCGCAACGGGACGGCCGGGCGTCAATCTCGACAGCTGGGCGATGCACCCTGCCCTGCTCGCGAGCCTGGCGCACGGCAGCATCGATGGCGCGGACCTGGTGATTGTCGAGAGCGCCATGGGCCTGTTCGACGGCATCCCAGCCGAGCCCGGCCGTTCGGGCGCAGCCGCCGACCTTGCGCGGCTCTACGGCTTGCCGGCGCTGCTCGTCCTCGACGTCTCCGGCCAATCGCAGACGGCTGCGGCAATTGCCAAGGGTTTCGCGGTCTACGACCCCGCCGTCAGGATCGCCGGCGTGGTGCTGAACCGCGTCGCCAGCGAACGCCATCGCCGGCTGGCAGCGGACGCCATCGAAGCGATCGGCCTGCCCGTCGTAGGGGCAGTCATGCGCGATCCGACCCTGTCGCTGCCCGAACGCCATCTCGGCCTGGTGCAGGCGAGCGAGCACAAGGCGCTCGAAGAATTCATCGAGCGCATGGCCGATGTGATGGAGAAATCGCTCGATCTAGGCGCGGTCCTTGCGCTCGCCGCGCCTTTTCTGCCTCCGGCGGGCAGCACCGCCCATGCGCTCGCTCCGCCCGGTCAGCGTATCGCACTGGCCGAGGACGCGGCCTTCACCTTCCTCTACCCGCATCTTGCCGGCCAATGGCGGCGGCAAGGCGCGGAGCTGGTGCCCTTCTCGCCGCTTGCCGACGAGCCTCCGTCGGAGGATTGCGACGCCTGCTGGCTTCCCGGCGGCTATCCCGAGCTTTATGCCGGCCGCCTCGCGGTTGCATTGCGGTTTCGCACCGGAATGGAGCACTTTGCGGCGACAAGGCCGGTCCACGGCGAGTGCGGCGGCTTCATGGTGCTTGGCAAGACGCTCGAAGATGCCAATGGAAAGACACATGAAATGCTCGGCCTGCTCGGTCACTCGACCAGCTTTGCAAGGCGCAGGATGAATCTCGGCTACCGGCAGGCGCGGTTGAGGAGCGACTGTCCCCTCGGCGGTGCCGGCGATACGATCCGCGGCCACGAGTTCCACTATGCGCAGATGCTCGATGACGGAGCCGACGAGCCGCTCGCCGACATCTTCGACGGCCAGGGCCAGCGGCTTGGCGCTTCGGGCGGCCGCCGCGGAAACGTCACCGGCACCTTCTTTCACGCGATCGCCCAGGGTTGAACATGGAGGACCGCTTCTCGCCCTCCAGGCTTCTCGCCGACATTGCAGCCTGCATCGGCTTCTTCACGCGTCTGCCTGTTGCCGGGCTCGGTTTTCGCGAGGTCAGCTTCGCCAATGCGCTGTGGGCTGCTCCGGTCGCCGGCGCGATCGTCGGCATTCTTGCAGGTCTCACCTTCGGCATCGCGAGCTGGATGGCCTTGCCGCCGACGCTGTCGGCCGTTGCGGCACTTGCCGTCGCACTGATAACGACAGGTAGCCTGCACGAAGACGGGGTCGCCGACGTTGCGGACGGCTTCGGCGGTGGCACGACGCGCGAGCGAAAACTCGAAATCATGAAGGACAGCCGCAACGGCACGTTCGGGGTGGTGGCGCTCGTGCTCACCCTGCTCGCCCGCTGGGCGGCAATCGCCGCGATCGGCGCGCCAGGAGCGGCCTTCGCCGCGCTGCTTGCCGCGCATGCTGCCTCGCGCGCCTTGATCCCGGGCTTCATGACTATGGTCGCACCAGCTCGACCGGAAGGGCTGTCGGCCGGCGTCGGCGAGGTGCCGGCCAATGTCGCACTGGCTGCAGCGGCAATTGGGCTGCTTGCGCTGCTTCCTCTTGGAACCGGGAGCGCATTCGCGGCCGTGATCTGTCTCGCCTTCCTGTTTTTCGGCATGAAAAGGCTGACTGAGCGCCAGATCGGCGGCCAGACAGGCGATGTCCTCGGCGCACTCCAGCAGGGCAGCGAGATCCTCGTGCTGTTCGTCGCGGCCTCGCATTTCTCGAGTTAGAGCAGAATGAACTGGAATGGAGTCATTCATCCTGCTCTAACTATTTGTTTTCACAACATGATCTTATCCAAAAAGTCAGCAACTTTTTGGGATCATGCTCTAGCTCCATCAGGGGATTCTCCATGACACGATTTGCTTCGCTTGCCGACCTGCGCGCAGCCTGTCTCGAGCTGACTGACGGTGACGGCAGTGCCGCGGCAGCTGCGCTCGCGCGGCAGGACACTCTGACCAAGCCGCCTGGCAGCCTCGGTCGGCTGGAGGAGATTGCCGCCTGGCTTGCTCGCTGGCAGGGTCGCGTCATACCCAGGCTCGACAAGGTCGAGGTCGCGGTCTTTGCCGGCTCGCATGGCGTGACCGCGCGAGGGATATCGGCCTTTCCGGCCGAGGTGACGGCGCAGATGGTGGCGAATTTCACGACCGGCGGTGCCGCGATCAACCAGCTCTCGCGTGCTGCCGGCGCGACCTTGAAGGTGGTGCCGCTCGAGATCGAGCGCATGACGGCCGACTTCACCATCGCTCCTGCGATGAGCGAGGCCGAATTCCTGACAGCGGTATCGGCCGGCTACGAAAGCGTCTCCAGGGATGGCGACCTGCTTTGCCTCGGCGAGATGGGTATCGGCAACACGACCGCGGCGGCAGCGGTCGCGGCGGCGCTGTTCGGCGGCACGGGCGCCGATTGGGTCGGGCGCGGCACCGGTGTCGATGATGCCGGCCTGGCACGCAAGGCGGCCGTCGTCGACGAAGCGCTGATGCATCACGGCGCTGCCCTCGCCGACCCGCTGGTCGCATTGGCCTCGGTCGGCGGTCGCGAGCTCGCTGCGATCTTCGGTGCGACGCTGGCCGCCCGCAAGCACGGCATCCCGGTCCTCCTCGACGGGTTCGTCTGCACGGCTGCCGCCGCCCCTCTTGCGAAGCTGCACGCCGCCGGGCTGGCGCACGCTATGGCTGCTCATGCGTCGGCCGAGGCCGGCCATGCGCGGCTGCTCAACCGATTGGAGATGAAGCCGCTGCTCGATCTCGGCATGCGGCTCGGCGAGGCCTCCGGTGCTGCGCTTGCCATCAACATCGTGCGTTCGGCAGTTGCCTGCCATGCCGGCATGGCGAGCTTCGCCGAGGCGGGTGTCTCGGAGAAATAGCCGAGGCCGGCTGATAGCCGGCAGAACCATCACATTTCCGTCACGCCGGACGAAAGCCCCGACGCACTCGTTTCCGACGCTGCATGGCGCAGAGGCCGCCCATGCGGTAGCTTGGCACAGCTGTAGCTTCCCGCGGAGGGGATCAGGCTGCGCTCCGGCAGGAGTCGGACATGCTGGACAAGATCAGAGATGGCGTTGCCGCGGTTCGGCGGACCGAAGCGCTCGATGTCGCGATCCTCTCGGTCGCCACCGCGGTTCCGCCGCACGTGCTCTCGCAAGCCGACGCGGCCGCTCGCGCGCTGATCGTCGCGCCGCAGTTCGCACGGCTGGACTGCCTCTATGCGAATACCGGCATAGAGACGCGACATGTCTGTGAGACAGCGGACTGGTACCTTTCGCCCAGGACCTGGGAGGAGCGGACCGCTTCCTTCCAGCGTCACGCCCTCGACCTCCTTGAGGAGGTGGCGGCCGACGCCATGGCGGAGGCGGGCCTCTCCATCGATGAGATCGACGCGCTCGTCGTCAATTCGACGACCGGACTGGCCGTGCCGAGCCTGGACGCCATGCTGATCAACCGGATGGGATTCCGGCCGGATATAGAACGTCTGCCGATCTTCGGCTTCGGGTGCGGTGGTGGCGTGGCCGGGTTGGCGCGGGCGGCGCTCCTTGCTCGCGCCATGCCCGGCACCAATGTGCTGTTCCTCACGGTCGAGCTCTGCTCGCTCTGCCTGAGGGTCAACGATCCGGGCATAGAGATGTTCATCTCGGGGGCGCTGTTCGGCGACGGCGCCGTCGGCGTGGTGCTGAACGCGAAGGCCGCAGGTCGCGCGTTGGGCCCGCCTGTGCCGCGCATCCTTGCCAACGGCGAGCATTTCTGGCCGGGCACCGAGCACATTATGGGATGGGACATCCTGAGCGACGGCTTCGGGATCGTGCTGAGCCCGGACCTGCCGAACCTGATCCGCGCGCGCCTCAGCGACGCGCTGGATGCCTTCCTCGATCGCCACCGGCTTTCGCGCACGGATTTCGACGGCTTCCTGCTGCACCCTGGCGGCCGCAAGGTGATAGAGACGGCCGGCAAGGTGCTCGGCCTCTCCGAGCACGAGCTTCGCCACTCCTGGGAGGTGCTGCGCCGATTCGGCAACATGTCCTCCGCGACGGTGCTGTTCGTGCTCGCCGAAGCTCTGCGCTCGGGCGCGACGGGCCGCCACTTGCTGACGGCCTTCGGTCCGGGCTTCTCCGCCTACTTTATGGTGGTAGAGATCTAGCCCAACTGGCCCGCCAGTCTTGCCTTTTGCCGAACACTGACGGGCCTGATCCATCCTGCTCCTGCCCTTGCCGAACAGGGCAGGAGTCCGTTGGCGCGCGATTGTCGCTCACTGGTAGAGCACTGCGGCGATCTTGGGGTCGTCGACGTTCGTCTTGTCGTACCAGTAGAAGCCGGTGTCGATTGTCTTGGGCAACTTCTCGCCCTTCAACGCCTTCGCCGCCGACTCGACGACACAGGAGCCGATACCGATGGGGTTCTGGGTGATCGCGCCGGCTTCCGCGCCGGACTTGATCGCCTCAATCTGCTCCTTGCCCGAATCATAGCCGATGACGACCAGCTTCTTGTTCGATTCCTTGACGCCGTGCAGGACGCCGATGATCGAGCCTTCATTGGCACCGAAAATACCCTTGAGATCCGGGTTGCCCTGGAGAATTGCCTTGGTGATCTCGGTCGACTTCAACTGGTCGCCCCCGCCATACTGAACGCTGACGATTTTGATGTTGGGGTGCTTTGCCTTCATCTCGTTGAGGAAGCCGTCGCGGCGATCGATGCCAGTGCGGCTGGTCTGATCATGCACCACCAGGGCAACGTCGCCGGAATCGCCGATCAGCTGCGCCATTTTGTCGGCAGCAACGCCGGCAGCCGCGATGTTGTCGGTAGCGCAGGTGGTCAGCGGGATGTCGCTGTCGACGCCCGAGTCGAAGGCAATGACCGGAATGTTCTCCTTCTGCGCCTTCTTCAGCAGGGGAATGGCAGCCTTGCTGTCGAGGGCGGCAAAGCCGATCGCCTGCGGATGCTTGGACAGATCCGCCGCAAGCATATCGATCTGCTTGTCGACCATCGCCTCGGTCTCCGGACCTTCGAAGCTGATCTTGACGTTCAGCTTCTTGGCCTCCTGTTCGGCGCCCAGCTTGACCGCTTGCCAGAACTGGTGCTGGAAGCCCTTGGATATCAGGGCAATATAGGTTTCCTGGGCCCACGACGTGCCGCAAAGTGCACACAGTGCGGCCGCGCCGACCAGGGCGCCGATCTGCATTCTGTTCAACATCGATGTTTCCTCCCTATTGTTGGCTGTTTCCGCCCAGCGAGCATCCTTGCAGTTCGCAGGCGTCGGCAGCTTTGCTGCGTTAACCAGGCTGTGGTTTGAAGGCTCCGAGGGCTCCTTTGGTCGACCTCCCTTCACATTTGCTTGCGCCTGAGAATATCGATGTAGACGGCGAGGATGATGATCACGCCCGTTACGACGATCTGCCATTCCTGCGCGACAGACATGATGCGCAGCCCATTGGTGAGAACGCTCATGATGAACGCGCCGATGATCGTTCCAAGCACTGTCCCCGAGCCGCCGCTGAGCGAGGTGCCGCCGATCACAACCGCTGCGATCGCTTCGAGCTCATAGCCCTGGCCGAGCGCAGGTTGCGCGGAATTGAGGCGCGAGGCGATCAGCAGCCCCGCAATACCGCAAATGGCTCCGGCCAGGACGTAGATCGCGATCTTCCAGCGATCCACGTTGACGCCCGACAGGCGAACCGCCTCCTCGTTGCTGCCCAGCGCGAATGTGTAGCGGCCGAGCGCGGTGCTGCTGAGAACGACTGACGCGCCGATCGCCAGCGCGAACAGGATCAACACGCTGTTGGGGATCGGCAGGCTCGGCAGGATGTAGCTGATCAGCGACCCTTGCGAAATCAGCGAGAAGCTTTCGGTGTCGGTGAAATAGATCGGCTTGTCGCCGGCAACCACCAGGGCCAGCCCTTTGTTCACAAGCATCATGCCGAGCGTGGCGATGAAGGGCGGCAGCTTCAGCTTGGCCACGAGGCTTCCCGAAATCGCGCCGCTTAGCGCGCCCGTAGCAATGGCCCCGAGCACGCCCGTCCACAACGGCAGCTCCCAATTGGTGAGGAAGACGCCGGCCATGACGGCGCATAGCGTCATCAGCGTGCCGACCGAGAGGTCTATCCCGGCGGTGATGATGACAAATGTCGAAGCGATCGCCAGCACGCCGTTGACCGCCGTCGACTGCAGGATGCCAAGCAGATTGTCGAGCTGCATGAAGGCTGGCGAAGCGAAGCTGAAGAAGCCCATCAGCAGGATCAGGCTCGCGAACGCGAACAGCTTCTGGCGCGCGCCGGCGCCGAAGAACCGAGGCCGGAAGATCCCGGCTACGCGCCCTTTCGTCTCGGTCGCAGCCATCTTCGTTTCCGCCATACCGGCTTTCCTCGCGCCATGCGGTCCTTCCTCCGCTCAGGCCGCCTTCTGCTTGTCGCGCCGCGTGGCCAATTGCATGATCCGCTCCTGGGTCGCATCCTTCCAGGCGAGTTCGCCGGTGATGCGTCCCTCGCACATCACAATTATGCGATCGCTCATCCGCAGGATCTCGGGTAGTTCCGACGATATCATCACGATCGCCTTGCCTTCGTCGGCAAGCGAGCGCAGCAGTTTGTGGATCTCGGTCTTGGCTCCCACGTCGATGCCGCGCGTCGGCTCGTCGAAAAACAGCACGTCGCAATTGCGCGCGAGCCATTTCGCGACGACGATCTTCTGCTGGTTGCCACCCGACAGCAGCCGTACCTGCTGCGTCGGCGAAGGCGTGCGGATATTGAGGAGCCGGATGAAAGAGTTGGCGGTCGCTCGAATTGCCTGCCGGCGGAGAAACCCGAATTTGAGATGCCGGGCCAGAGTAGCCATGACGACGTTGGACTCCACGTCCATGCCGATGGCCAGGCCAAATTGCTTGCGGTCTTCGGAGAGGTAGCCGATCCCGACCGCAACCGCGTCGGCCGGCGACCTGATCCTTGCCGTTCTGCCGGCGACGATGATCTCGCCTGTCTCCGCCCTGTCGGCGCCGAATATCGCACGGGCCACCTCGGTCCTTCCTGCCCCCATCAGCCCCGCGAATCCCAGGATCTCGCCGCGCCTGAGCATGAAGCTGATGTTCTTGACCAACGGCCCGCAATTGAGCTCTCTGACTTCGAGCGCGACCTCCCCGTGCCGTGCCACGAGCGGTGGGCGCTTGACGTCATCCGCCAGTGCCCGACCCACCATCATGCCGATGATGGCGTCGAGGCTCGTCGTTGCGGTCGGCACCGTCGCGACATACTGGCCGTCGCGAAGCACGGTCACGCGATCGGAGATCTGCTTGAGCTCGTCCATCTTGTGCGAAATGTAGATGATGCCGACCCCGCGCGCCTTGAGTTCGCGGATGATGTTGAACAGTTCGGAGATCTCGGCGGCATTCAATGCCGCGGTCGGCTCGTCCATGATCAAAACACGGGAATTGAAGGAGAGGGCCTTTGCGATCTCCACCATCTGCTGCTTCGCGACGGTCAACCCACCGACTGTCGCGCGCGGGTCGAGAGCCAGGTTCATGCGAACGAGAATTTCCCTCGCCTGACGATTGAGCTTGTCATCGTCTAGGAAGATGCGCGCCCGCCTGCGGGGCTCGCGTCCGATAAAAATATTCTCAGCTACGGTCAGGTGATTCATCAGCTGCAGCTCCTGATGAATGATCCCGATACCCATCATCTGCGCATCGCGCGGTGAGGTGAAGTTGACCGGCTCGCCATTGTAGAGAATTTCTCCGCTGTCCCGGCTGTAGATGCCCGCCAGGATCTTCATCAGCGTCGACTTGCCCGCACCATTCTCGCCGACGAGCGCGTGGACCTCTCCCGCAAGAAGCTCAAAACGCACGCTACTGAGTGCGCGTACCCCGGGGAAACTCTTGCTGACGTCGAGAACGGAAATCAGTTGCCGACCGCGGAAGTCTTGCGTTGACATAAGCGCCCTCATCGCGGGGCTGCAGCTATTCTGATGTGTGATACCACCTATCGAGCTGCCCCCCTCCTCAACATAGAGTGAGCCCCCGTGCCCGGTGTACGTCGGGCGCGTCGCGACCGCTCTGATGCCGATCGCCGATTTCCTTTGAACGACCCCGGAACTTCAATCGCTTAGCTCAGTTTGGGATGTAAATGCGGCTCCGACTGCTTGCATCGTCGGGACTGCCGTAAAACGACAACCGGGAGTCTATCTCATGGACGAAGACACAACCCGCAGGGGGCCCGACGATCCGTCGGGGCAGTCTGCGACGACAGAACGCAGTGCCGACAATCTGCGCACGGCGGCGGCAAATGCTGGAAATGCGGTCGCGAACGCAGCCGGAGGTATCGGCGAATCCGCCGCGAATGCGGCAGAGACCGCTCGCGACAAGGCCGGCGAGTTTGCCGAGCGAGGCAAGGCCGCCGGCGCGGGGCGCATGGAAGGGTTTGCGCGCGCAGCCCGCAGGGCCGCGGACGACCTCCAGGAGGACTCTCCGCAGATCGCCGGCTACGTTCGACAGGCGGCTGACGGGCTGCAACAGGCGTCGTCGTCCATTCGCAGCCGCAGCGTGGGCGAAATCATGGACATGGTCGAAGATTTCGCCCGTCGCCAGCCGACGGCCTATTTCAGCGGCGCGGTCCTCGCCGGCTTCGTGCTGTCGCGCTTCGTGAAGAGCAGGCCTGACCGCTCGCGACGCTATCCGGGCGCGCATACCTCATGGCAGGCATCAAGGCGGCGACAGGATCCCGCCCCCAACGCCGGCATGCCATCCGCTAAGCGCGATGACTTGCCATCCACGCCCTCCAGCATCGGGGAGATACCGTAATGGCCATGCACCATGACACACGATCCTTGCCGGAACTGCTGTCGTCCCTGGTCACCGAGATGTCGACATTGTTCAGGCAGGAGATCCGCCTCGCCCGCACCGAGACGTCCGAGAACGTCGGAAAGATGACCGGCGCAATCTCGATGCTTGCAGCCGCAGCCGTGCTGTTGATTCCAGGCATCGTGATCGTGCTGCAAGGGATCGTCACGATGTTGGTTGAACGCGGATTTGACCAGAGCTCGGCAATGTTTGTCGTCGGCCTCGTCACAATCGTGATCGGCGCAATCATCCTGTCGATCGGAATGGCCCGCCTCAGGATGTCCACCCTCGCCCCTGATCGGACAATCAATCAGGTGCGTCGCGATGCCCTCGTAGCGAAGGAGCAAGTGAGATGAGCACCAACGGACACCAGTCCAGCCACGACATCGAGCACGATGTCGAGGAGACCCGCGCCCGCATGGCTGAGACGCTGGACGAGCTGCGGGCTCGCATGTCGCCGGGGCAGATGCTTGACGAGGTGCTGGATTACGCAAAGGGTTCAGGCGGCGGCAGGATGATGCAGAATCTCGGCCGCACGCTGCAGGACAATCCGGCGCCCTTGCTCGTGATCGGCGCAGGCATTGCGTGGATGATGGCCGCCGCAAGACCCGGTGGCCGGAGCTATAGCCCGAGCACCGACCAGAGGCGGTTCGGCGATGGGCCCGACAGGGACTTCCGCGCGGCTGCATCCGACTGGACGGGTGGAGGTGGCCGGGAGTGGGCCAATTCCGCTCGCGACACGGCGCGCCGGGCCGGCGAGCAGATTTCGGACAGCGTGTCGTCTGCGACGGATTCGGCTGTCGACACTGCCGCGAGCGTCCGCGATGCGGCCGCCGACACTGCTGCAGGCGTTCGCGATGCCGCTGCGGGCGTCCGCGACGCCGCCGCGCAGTCTATGCAAGACATGCGCGATACGGCCTACCGAACGAGCAGCGCCGCCTACAGCAACGCGCGCGATTTCGCCAGCAGCGCCGCGGACATGCTTCGTGACCAGCCCTTCGTGTTCGGCGCGCTCGGCGTTGCGCTCGGCGCAGCTCTTGGCGCTGCGCTTCCCGAAACCGACCTCGAGGACGACCTGATGGGCGAAGCCAGCGACGCCGTGAAGCAGCAAGCCAGCGAAGCAGGAGCCGCCGGCTATGAAAAAGCCAAGGCCGTCGCGGAGAAGACTTGGGAGAGTGCTAGCCAGGAGGCAGAGCGACAAGGCCTGACGGCCGACAAGGCGAAGGAAGCGCTGGACAATCTCGGTGAAAAAGCAAACTCGGTCCGCGAAACGAGTGTGAATAGCGCGCGCGACGAGGCGTCGCGACAGGGCTTGATGTCCAATGAATCCGACAAGAGCGGATCGCAGGACGCCCGGCCCGGTTCCGAGGCGAGCTGAAGCCAGGCCAGACCAGTAGATCGAGAATGCGGAAAGGTACAGAGCGGGGGTTTTCCGGCTGGCAGATACTTGCTTTGCTAGCCCTGGCTGCAGCGAGCCGGGGTGCGGATGCAGGGGCAGAAGCCGCTGGAGAAGCTGAGCCACATAAATCGGCGGCACCGGAGCGTGCCGTCCCCGACCGAAGCTGGGTGACGATCATCAAGCACACATTTTCCAAGTTCTCGGAAAATCGAATTCTGTCCGTCTCCGCCGGTGTCACATACTACCTGCTGCTTGCCGTGTTTCCCGGGCTTGCCGCGCTGGTTTCGCTCTATGGGCTCTTCTCAGACCCCGCAACCATCCCGCAGCAACTGGACGCCCTTGCCGGCTTTCTGCCTCAGGGGGCGATGGACCTCATCCGGGGGCAGCTGCAGCGGCTCGCCTCGCACCGTTCTTCGGCTCTGGGGCTTGGCTTCCTTATCGGACTGGCAACGGCGCTCTGGAGCACAAGCGCGGGCATGAAAGCACTGTTTGACGCCTTGAATGTGGTGCACGACGAAGTGGAAAAGCGCTCCTATTTAAAGCTTACCTCCATGGCATTGCTGTTCACACTGGGCGTCATTGTATTTTCGCTGTTGGCCTTGGCGGGAGTCGTGGTCGTACCGGTCGTTCTGAATTTGGTCGGGCTGGGCCCTCTGGCGGGGACCTTGATGAAGCTGCTGCGCTGGCCGCTTTTGCTTATAATAGCCATGCTGGCGCTCGCGGTGTTCTACTACTACGGCCCAAGCCGGACGCATCGAATATGGCGCTGGATCAGCTTGGGAAGCGCACTCGCGTCATTAGCCTGGGTCGCAGTGTCCGTGCTGTTCTCGTGGTATGTGCAGAATTTTGGCAGCTACGACA
The DNA here is from genome assembly GCF_033542235.1 of Mesorhizobium sp. BAC0120. Taxonomy (NCBI): domain Bacteria; kingdom Pseudomonadati; phylum Pseudomonadota; class Alphaproteobacteria; order Hyphomicrobiales; family Phyllobacteriaceae; genus Mesorhizobium; species Mesorhizobium sp. BAC0120. The sequence continues at coordinate 476,296 of NZ_JAWRCU010000001.1, forward strand.
AAACCTATGGCTCGCTCGGTGCGGCTGTCGGCTTCATGACCTGGCTTTGGCTTTCGACGACGGTTTTTCTCCTTGGCGCCCAGCTGGACGCCGTGCTGGAAAATAAATCCGCCGAAGGGAAAAAACGCGCAGCATCGAGAGAGGGGCCCGTGGCATTGCCAAGCAGCCGCCAGCGCCCCGACAACACAGGCGGCAGCCAATGACAGTTGCGCCGCGTCGCAGTTCCGGCTGCGACCGCGGTACCCTGGCGAGATAGGAACCCGGGGCAGACCTTGCCCTATTGAACCGCCACGCTTTCGATACTGCTGTCGAACCTTGCCTCGACAGTATCTCCCGGCATGAGAACGGCGTCTTCATCGACCGGCAGTTTCCGCCACTCTTCGCCGACCTTGCGCACGATCGTCACCTTCGCGCGCATTGTTTCGCCGGCGATCGGCAACGGCCGGGCGGACGCGCCGGCGCGCAGCAACTTCTCGCTGGCGGCGTGGACCTTGGCGGTGAGATCCGCCAGGCGCGCGCTGGTATCCTTCATCTCGGTCAGCAGGCTGATCCTTCGCTGATTGTCATTGCGTTCGTGCTGCCTGATAAAGTCCTCCCGCTGCCGTCTCGTCCTCATGAGCTCGACTGACGTTTGCAGCGCAGCGCTTGAGGACAGAAGCCAGCCGCGCCGGACATCCGCCAGCCTATCATTGGTCAGGTTGCCTGCCTGGAACACCTTGGTGACGCGCGCCAGGATTTCCTCGTCTGCCTTCATATTCTCGGCCTCGACCTGCTGGCGCTTGACCAGAACATCGATTTGGGCTGCTGCGTCCGTCTCGCCCTTCGCGAGATAGCTCTGCTCCTGCTGGAAATCGCTTACTGCGATCTTCAGCGCCTCTGCTTCGGCTTGCGCGATCGCCGCCCCAACGGCGGAAGGCAGAGGCGATCCCTGCGGCGGCTGCTCGTCGAAAGCCGTCTGATTCTGAAATTCGGCGCGGAGGCGGGCGGCATGAAAATAGTCCTTGGTGTAGTCACCCCAGAGAGTCTCGTAGTCACGCTTGAGATCGACGGGGTCGGGTTCCGCTTGACCTCCTCGCGCCCGCAAAAGGCTGAAGCCACCGGAGACGGCAATTGCCTGCCGTACCGTCATGAGCGGACGGTAGGCCTGTTGTCCCGGGGTAAGCACGTCGCCAGTCACATATATCGGGCGATAGTCGGCGATCACGGCAGTGACATCGCTTGGCTCGATTACGACCGTTTGCTGCCGCCCATCGGCCAGATGCTGGTGGAAGATCTTGGTCGGCACAAGCGCTTGGATGCGTGTCTGCAATTCCGACGCCGTCAGGCCCCCGACCGAAACCGTCCCGACTTCGGGAAGCGCGATATTGCCGTCCATCTGGACCACGAGCCGCAGCACCCTGTCCGAAATCGGCGCGATCGCTATCTCGACAGTATCGCCAGGCGCCAGCCGATAGGGTTTGGCGTCTTCGGCGGCAGCCATCGGAACCAGCGACATCAGAGCGACCGAGACGAGAACAATTCGGTGAGCGAAGATCATTTGGGATATCTCCTTCCTGGTCGACACCCCCCTCAAGGCCAATCCACACGGGCAACGAAATCGTACACCGGACCACCCGGTACCCCCCAATTGCTCGACCAGACGACCTGCGAGCCGTCTGGAGATGGCGAGGCGTGCGTCTCACTCCAGTAGTCGAACGGAACATTCCGTGTCTTGACTATAGGCCGCAGCTCTCCACTGCCATCGGTGCGCAACGCAACGACTTCCCGTGCATACGGCGCCCAATCCTGGTGCTTCGCCACTTCGTCGGGATTCCCGGCATAGCTCAGGAACACCCAACCGGGCCGGGCCAGGGACCTGAGGGACGCATGTTGAGCTTCGCCATACCTCATCAGTGAGGTGACCTTGCCATCTGACAGTCTCCGCTTGATCACCTGAAATTTGTCCGGATCCGACTTGCTGATTCCCACATAGATCTCGCTGCCATCGGCATCGACGGTCATGTCGCCGTGGCCGGGTCGATGATTCTCCGTCCACTTCTGGCGCAGCGCGCCATCCACGGAAAAAATGAAGGTCGGCTGGACGCCGTTATGCAATGTTTGGGAGCATAGGATGTTGATGCCGAGCGGAGAGATCGAGCAGGCGTTATTGGTCCCTGGAAGCTGGCCGAGTTCGATGTCCGGAAACTTTTGCCGCGAATTGAGATCGTAGCCAAATACCACCGCTTGGCCATCGCTGCGAACTGCGCGCACGGCGATGCGGCTGCCATCGCGGCTCGGATTGCCTTTGTACGGCCCGAACTGGAGATTGCGATAGGTCTCGGAGTGGAACACGATATCCACATGATCAGTGCGCGGCGCCCAGGTGAAGATCGCTTGGCCACGAACACAGATCATCAGGCTGGGATCCCTGGGATGCCATTCGCATTCGTCTCCACGATCGCGGTGGAACAATGGGACATAGGTGTGCCCGTCGAGAAAGCACATGCCACCACAGCCATTCCCGATGACGAGAAGGCTCTGATCCGCATTCCAAGCCTGGGAGCTTGAGTAGCGGTGGCTGCAGTAATTGTTGCCGCATACGATCCCCTCAGCGAGGACCCCAGGTCTGGTGATGCGGACGAAAATTGTGCCAAAGGCCGGATCCTTTGCCGTGTGCAGATAGTCCGGAAGCGTCGTCGCCGTCGACGGAAGCTGAGCCGCCGGGCTGCTTTGCTGACTTCCGAGCGCGTTCGGGGATATGGCGCCGGCGACACACAGCAACGCCAGGGCACACCAACATTGGGGGGTCATGTCATATAGCCCTTTTCGCGACGCACGCGGCCTTCGCTAAGGCGCGCCCGCCACCAAGCCAGGGTTCGTTCCAGGCCATCGCGCAGGCTGGTCCTCGCGCGCCATCCGGTCTCGGTTTCAAAGCGCGAGGAATCCGCCAGCAGGGCGCGGACCTCCGAGTTTTGCGGCCGCAGCCGGCTCTCGTCGCGGAGCACCGGCTTCTTGGAGCCACTCAGCTCGAGTACGAGATCCAATACGTCTGAGATGGTTACGGCACGCTGGCTGCCGGCATTGTAGGCGTGGCCGAATTCGAGCTCGGCCAGGCCAGCGGTCAGGAATGCCATAGCTGTGTCCTTGACAAAGGTAAGATCGCGGATCGGGCTTGTGTCTCCGACCATGATCGCCGGGCAAGTCGGGTCGAGAGTTTGTCGTATGATCGTTGGCACGATGGCTCTCTCACTCTGACGTGGGCCGTACGTGTTGAAGGGCCGCATGATGACGACGGGGGTATCGAAGGATCTGGCGTAGGACACCGCCATCATGTCCGCACCGATCTTGGAGGCCGAGTATGGCGATTGCCCCTGCAGCGGGTGGGTCTCGCTGATGGGCATAGTCAGCGCGGTGCCATAGACCTCGCTCGTTGAGGTGTGCACCACCCGTTCCGTATCCCATTGGCGCGCCGCCTCGAGCACGTTGACCGTACCCAGGACGTTGGTCTCCACATAGGATTGCGCGGCGACATATGAATGCGGAATGGCGATAAGCGCAGCCAGATGAAACACGATGGCTTGGCCGCGCACGATCCGGTTCACGAAGGCGCTGTCCCGAACGTCGCCGCGGACGAGTTTCAGCCGACTTCGAACGTTGTCTGGCAAATCGTCCAGCCAACCATGGCTGTCAAAGGAATTGTAGGCGGCCAGCGCCGTGACATCCGCCTCCTCGCGCACAAGGGCTTCGGTAAGATGCGACCCGATAAATCCATCCGCGCCTGTCACAAGAACTTTCTTGCCCCTGTAGGTCATGACCAAGCATTCCCGGCTGACGTTAGGCGTCTTCTCTGGAACTCATATGTCGACAGGCGGCGATGGGACGTGACCGAGAACCGCCAGAAAGCCGCGCGCCATCCAGACCAGGTCGGAGGCGATCGTGCGTCGTGGATAGTAGGAAAGGTCGATCCTCGCCTTGGCTGGAAACAGAGCCTCGCGATAGAAACGGATCGGGTCCATGGACTGGGGAAACAAGTAGGCTTCATGCCGGAACAGGACCTGCGTCGGACCCAGCAAGCCCGGCCTGTATTTGAGGACGGCCTCGAAGCCGCCACGGAAACAATCGGCAAAAGCCGGGCTCTCGGGCCGCGGGCCGACAATGGCCATGTCGCCTATGAGGACATTCCACAGCTGTGGCAACTCGTCGAATTTCGTGGCAGCGAGGAACCGACCCACTGTCGTCATACGACTGTCGCCCGCGACGGTCAGAGCGAGGTCATGAGCGCTACATTGCGCATGGAATTTGCGGAACTTGAACATGCGGAAGGGACGTCCACCGGCACCGATGCGGGTCTGCACGAACAGGACGGGGCGCCCCCCTTCGAACAAAAGGGCCGCGGCGATCAACAGCATCAATGGCGCGAAGACTATCGCTACGGCGGCCGCAACGGCGAGATCCATCGATCGTCTCGCAAAGCCATGGGGGGAGCTTGAGACCGGACGCAGGTCAAAAGACAGGTCCAAAGACAGGTCCAACTTGTTCATACGGCAGCTCCCGTCCGGGCGCTGCTGCCAAGCGCGGTTGTCAGAGCAGCCACGACCGCTTCCACCACGGGTGAGGTGAGCTGGGGGTGCAGCGGAATAGTCAACTCCCGCTGGGCAAAGTCCTCTGTCCGCGGCAAGCTGGTGTCGGGAAAAAGCTCTCGATAGAGCGTCAGCTGATGCACCGGCGGATAGTGGATGGTGGTCTGTATCTGCCGGGCGCGCAGGTCGTCGATGATGTCCTGTCGTGTTACAGAACCCGGCAGAAGGATCGGCATGATGTGGTAGGCCGACGTTCGCGGTTCGCTGAATGGAATTGTCACTGCCGGGCAATGTTTCGCGATAAGGCGCCGATACAGGACGACCAGGATGCGCCTGATCTCATTCCATTCCTGCAAGCTCTGCAGCTGAACCAGTCCGATCGCTGCTCGCATTTCGTCCATACGGTAGTTGAAACCGAGCATTGCCACATCATATTGCGGTGTGCGGCTGTTCAGTCGTTGGCGTGTGCCGGTCGTCAGCCGTGACCGCGAGCCAGGCGGATCGTTGCAAGGAGCTTGGGGTCGCGGGCGATCACTGCTCCTCCTTCGGCCGTGGTCATGTTCTTGTTGCCATAGAAGGAGAAGGCAGCCGCGGCACCGTAGGTTCCCACCTCCTTCAGGCCGGGCGCGTGTGCGGCATCCTCGACGAGATGCAGGTCGTGCGCGCGGGCGAACGTCTGCCATTCCTTACGATTGGCGAGGTAGCCGGCGAAGTGCACGAGAATGATCGCCTTGGTTTGTGACGTGCACCGCGCTTCAGCCTGCTCGATGGACATCAGCGGAACGTCGGCTGACTCGATGTCGACAAAAACGGGAGTTGCGCCGACATAAAGAACAGCATTCGCGGTCGCCACGAAGGTCATGGAGGGGACCAGCACCTCGTCGCCTCGCCCGATCCCGAGAGCGTACAGGATGAGATGAAGCGCCGCGGTACAAGAACTGACCGCAACACAATCCTCCGCCCCATGCATCTCGGCAAAAGCCTGTTCAAAGGCTCGCACCTGCTCCCCCATGGTCAGCCAGCCGGTGTCGATGACCTTGGACAAAGCGGCCTTCTCCGGCGCACCCAAAACGGGGGCACTGACCAAGAGCATTATGCCCTCCTAGACAGCTTCCTGCGGGGCGGGATGGTGATGTTCGTCATGCGGCCGCGACCGCGACTTCGACCGAGGCCGACTGCTCCTCCCAGGAGATCGCTTGCGCGCTCTGAAAATCGGAGACGCACCCAATGTCGAGCCAGAGGCCATCATGCTTGTATACGTGGATGGTCTTGCCGGCTTGCATCATCTGAAGCATCAGATCGTCGAACCCGAAGGTAATGCCGGACGGGATGAACTGGAGAACATCTGGGTTCATGCAGTAAATGCCCATGCTGACAAGGTGAGCGAACGTCGGTTTCTCACGGAAGACCTGCACGGTATCGTCGACTTCGTCTATGACGCCGAAGTCGATCTTGGTCAGGCGACAGGCCGTGGCGATCGTCACGGGACCGCCGTGCTTGTGGTGCGCCGCCACAAACCGGCTGAGGCTCAAGTCAGTAAGGACATCACCGTTGAGAACGAGGAATGGTTCCGTCAGTTCGTCCCGGATCAGAGAGAGGGGCCCGATCGTGCCCAACGGGTCCGTCTCCTGCGTGTAGTGAATTCCTAGATTCCACTGCGAGCCATCTCCGCATACGGTACGGATCAGGTGACCGAGATAGCCGGTCGTTATATACACCTCCAGGACGCCATTGCGCCGCAGCCATTTAAGCAGCAACTCGAGAACCGGTCGGGCACCGATCGGCATGAGCGGCTTCGGCAAGACCGATGTGAAGGGGCGAAGGCGTGTTCCCATTCCACCACATTGAATTACCGCTTTCATCCGATCCTCCCGACTTCATTCGACCCCAACGTCATCGTCACGGTCGGCTGCCAGGCAGACGCACGGAAGTCGTGCTCATGTTCCTCCCGGAACGTCAAAGATCGGCACGATCCCTTTCGAACTCGGGTGGGCATCCGAACCCTAGGGGCATGGTATGGGCGTGCTCGGTGGATGTCGTCGTGCATTTGAATGGTGCCATTCAATCAGCTCCGGTGCTCAGATGGCGGGTGCCGCCGAAGGGCCGAGGAGGAGCCGATCGCAAGAGGCCGGATACCGGCGATCAGCACCTGGCCCGAGGCAGAGCTGGAACGTGTGCTCGGAGCGAACAGGAAGCGGCACGGCGCCGAAAACGGGCCTCACATCTCCCGGCCGAGCGGGTGCCGGGAACAGCGCCAGTGTCGTCCGGCAATCAGCCTTGAGATTGCAAAAAGGGAACTTTTTCGCTTTTTAGAATTCGCTTTTTAGAATTATTTATATTAACGATATTGCATGTGCAGGCGCGGAGCTACAAGCTGAGCCTGCGTTGGGTTTGGCGATGGTTTCCAAGGGCCATCGCAGCATTTTTTATCGCAGCATTTTTTGTACATTTCACCACAATGGAGGGTAACAAAAGGGTTGCGGTGAGTTGGAAGGAACCTGCTCACTGAAAACCGGGTAGGCGTTGAGGTGGTGTAATGTATCGGATCGTCATCGCTGACGACCACGGCCTATACCGCCGCGGGCTCCGATTGGCACTGACGGCAGGCATTCCGGATGTCGAGATATTTGACGCTGCATGCTTCGATGGCGTGCTCGCTCTTCTAGAGGAACAAGCATCTATCGATCTTGCCATTTTGGACCTGAACATGCCGGGCCTGTTCGATCAGGAAGTGCTTGGCGATGTTCTTTCGGCCTATCCCCGCACACGCTTCGCAATCGTATCCGTCGACGATTCACGCGCGGAGATACTCAAGGCACTTTCGATTGGGCTGCAAGGCTACATCGTAAAATCGCAAAAGGACGAGGAGGTCGTGCTTGCGGTGAAGGAAATCCTCTCCGGCCGCATCTACGTTCCGGCGCTCCTCTCTCGGGCATCTACGGCACACGGGCCGCATATGTCTCTACCTTTTGAGGCCCCGCCACCCCGACGGCGACAGCCCCCCGACAATCTCACCAGGCTGACATCCAGGGAAAAAGAAGTCCTCAAGCTGATGGCGGAAGGGTGCTCGAACAAGGAGATTGCTCGCAACTTGGATATTGCCGAAGCAACAACGAAAATCCACGCTGCGGCCATTCTCCGCAAACTTGGAGTACGAAATCGGACCGAAGCAGCCGTTTTGCTGCAAACCTCGCTTTCCCGAATGTGACTTGCAGCCGCCTGTTCAAGTCGGATCGCGACGCCGCTCTATTCACTTGCGGGCGCATCGGACTTCTCCGAAAACCGACGCGCCGGATGCGCTAGGATCCAATTTCCTTCCTCGACAGCCGCAACGAATATCGAAGTCCGCGCTCTGATATCTCCAGTTTCGGGGAATGGCCGACAAGCGGGGTGCCGTCCGCGCCGATTATCATCGAGCCGAACCCGTGGCGCCCAACCTTCCCGCTTCTCCCCCGCCCCGATTCCACCCAATCGAATACGATGGACTCATCCGCGCAATCGGATGCGACTCCCCATTTCACCTCGATCCGGCCTTTTGGATCACTTAGCGCCCCATATTTCACGGAGTTGGTCGTCAGTTCGTGAAGAACCATCGCAAAGCTCTCCGCGGCGCCACCTGACATCAGGATGGAGGGACCGCTTATTGTTATCTCCCGCGTCTCGGCAAAGGGCTGCAACTCCCGGTCCACGAGCTCGCGCAGCACCCCAGACGAACTGCCATGACGAGCAAGAAGCAGATGGGTCGCTTCCAACGTTCTGATCCGGTCGATCAGCATCTCCTTGTACCTGGCGACGTCGTTCTCAGGAACATTGATCATGTTTATCAAGGCCGTCATCACGGGGAACAGGTTGCTGAACCGATGGCGCTCCTCGAGTATGATGCGCTCGCGCTTTTTGGCGGCGTCACGCAAAAGGATGATTTGTCGCTGCTCAGTCACGTCGGCGGCCACTCCAACGCGCATCGACCTGTCATCATTGATTTCCTCTCGTCCGCGCAGAGCAACCCAGCGGACGTGGTCGTTCGTCCGGCGGACACGAATCTCGGCGTCGTAGTTCACTGCCGATGAGGGCTTTGCCGGGCCAGCCAGCTTCGGCCAGTCCGCAGGATCGACAACGGCCGAGAGTTCTTCCAAGTGGCGGACCGGGGCTGGCGGCAAGCCCAGAATGTCCCAGAACTTTTCGGAGCCTGCAATGGTCATGTCGTTGAAGTCTATTCGCCATGTACCCAGGCGCCCGGCAGACAGGGCGAGATCCAGCCACTCCTTTTGAGCGCGGAGCGTTTCGTGTGCCTTTCGTCGTTCCGAAATATCGTCGACGACGACGAACACGCTGTCGGCGAAGAGCTCATCCTGCTGCGACGACGAGAACGTCAGACGAGCCCACAATGCCGTGCCGTCCTTTGTTAGCAGACGAACCTCCGCATCGAACGAAGCGGTACTGTTGCCCAGGGATCTCAACTGCTCCAGCACGGCAACTCGATCCTCAGCATGAATGAGTGCCTCGAGCTTCAGCCGAGCAAGTTCGTGCTCCTCTCGGCCGGTCATCTCACAGAAGCGTTTGTTCGATTGCAGCAACTCGCCATGTCGATTGGTGGTTATGAATCCCATGGCAGCACGCTCAAAAGCCCAGCGATACCGGCTCTCCGTCGCCTCGACCGCAACAAGCCTCGCCTCCGCCACCTCAAGCGCCTCATGCAACTCCCTTCGCAGGCGGTGCAATATCACCGCAATTACGCAGCCCGAAACCAGGAGGAAGATGGCGCGGGTCCAATCTTCGGCAGAGATTTGACCATTCTGGATGCTCCGCGCCCACAAGCCGGCGGTCGCCATCACAAGCGTCGCGGCGATCGCGGCCACACGACCTTCAAGGTATACAATGACAACAATCGCGGGGATGAATACTATGAACGCCCCGTTCTGGCCGACATGTATCCAGTTTGTTGCTTCGAATACTATCGAGGCTGCCAGCACCGCTACGGAAGCCACGTGAGCCGGCCGTGTTCCTGGCACGCTCGAATTCAGCCAACGCAAATACGAACCCATGTACCAGACTACATCCTTCTGACTAGCTCGTCGAGACTAGGCCGTGAGGGGGCAACCTAATACCACGGTCGGATTGCCACGCCTTAGCCGACGAATAAGATCAGCTCGCAAGGGCTCACCGGAACCAAATGTTTCAACGAATGCGGCGGATAATTCTTCCGCATATTCCGGCCGCGCCGAATCCAAGGGAGACGAACGCCTCCAAGTCGAAATCGAGGTAGCCGCAAGTAAATTCGCAATATTTACTTCTGCGGAGGCAACGAGCGTTGACGGTGGAAACAATGGCTCTGACTGGCAAGCACAACGATCGGAGTGTGAGCAACCAATACATTTCACTGGAGAAAAGGTATGACTGCCAAGCCCATCCGGCGGCCCCTTCACATGCTTCAAACAATTCAGATCTCTCAGGCGGCTGGGTTGGCAGGCCGGAGCGTCGCAGTTTGGAATCCGTCACAGGCCTGCTTGAGCGCATCGGATGCGGTTATCTTGTACTGAACCGCGAGAAGAGGGTGATCGAATGGAATGCAGCCGCTCAAGAGACACTTGAGCGCCAGGGCGAAACGGCCGAGACGGCCAGCCAGCTTTCAGGCGCGGTCAAGCGGCTCGTGGCGAACGTTCCGGTGCGTTTTGTGCCGGGTTCACTCTTATGGGTTGTGATCCGCAGCGGAGGCGACAGACCGGCGGTATTGAACGAAATGGGCGTCGTCGCACATGACGGAACGAGTATCGTCGCGTTGCTGGATCGCGAGAACAGATCGGCGGCCAATCCCCAGACGCTGCAGAGGATGTTCGGTTTGACGAGCGCGGAGACGCGCCTCGCGCTGCGCTTGGCGCATGGCGACGCGCCGTTGGAGATTGCCCGCAGTTGGCGACTCAGCCGAACCACGATCCGCTCCCAGCTTGCATCGTTGTTCGCCAAGACAGCGACGAAACGACAGGCGGAGCTGGTAGCGCTTCTGGGGCGCATTTCCGTCCTGCCGTGAGGGCCAGGCGCAACCGGCACCTGCAAGACAAACTCAAAGCATCCGCCAGATCGAGGCCTTGGCCGCACGGATGACGTCATCCAGTGGCTGCCCGGCATCGACGCTCACCACAGCGGCGCCCTCGAAGGCCAATTGCTGCAGAGCCGACGTCCGCTTTTGGATGACCAGGGGATCCATGTCCGGCTCGCGCGTCATGATGATTTCGGGCGTCGTCTGCAACTTGATCACGAGATCCGGCGGCAGTTGCCGGGCAAGTGCATAGGCGTTGGCCTCGAACCGTCGAAGCCAGGCCGGAACCTGCGCCAGCCGTGGCAACAGGGGTGCATCGTTGAAATCCGGGATCTGATCCTGGGGAAATCTGTCGACGATGACGACCATTCCTCGATCCGCTCCACGACGGACCGCGATCAGCTTCATCGACTTCTCGGCGGCAACGACAGTTGCCCAGATGGTGAGAAGGATGCTGTAGAACAGCCCAGGTGCGCGACTCGAGACTGGGCCGTGAGAGCTCCCCGCGGGTTTAGTTCGAAGCGCCCAGGTCGCTACCGGCACGAACAACTTGAACGGCAGCAGCAAAAGCGACGGCCTGCCGCCCCCCGTGCCCAAATAGACCGGAAGCACGTCGACCTCCGATCCAAGCCATTGGCGGATCGCTGCGACCAAGGTTGTCTTGCCGCTCCCATCGAGACCAACCACGGCCACAACGATGCCGCCGCCAGGGGCACGGCGGCTCCACGGTCGGGGACTATTGAGGAACCGCTTGTTCAAGGCCCCAACGGTCCAGAGGACGGCTCGGCCGATGCTGCGCAGGCGAACCTCGACGGTGCCGTAGCTGCGATATGCGGCCAGTTCTTTGCGAATACGCCGGCGAAGACGATGCTGGGTTGCGAGAGGCTGGGGCTCGAACAGCTCACCGGCAATCGCCTCGGCCAGGTCGTCATTCATGAGCTTTGCCGCCAGATTACGAACACTGCGCGGATCGACGCGAGATGCCAGATCCAATCGGTCGAGCTCGAATTTCTCCTGCGCCGCCCGCCACCGGCGAAGTGTGACGGGATCCCGAAGCCGCAATTCCAGACTGGCTCGCACCAACAGGAGAAGTGCTTCGCTTACCGGATCCAGTACCCGGATGGGCAGTGTCGGGTGCGGAATTGCCGAGGCCAGAATGATCTGCTCCCATGGAAGTTGATAGTTCTTCAGGAGTCGCTCGCCGACAACGAGGCGGAAGTGAACATGCAGATGGACGATGCGGCCACTCGGCTCATCATAGCCAAGAAAGCTCTGTATCGCGGGATGGTCCCGACAAGGTACGGACTCGAAGCGCTTGAGGCCACAGGTCATTAGGGCTCGGGCAGCCAGATGCTGATCTGACCTGGCAACCAGCAGATCGAGATCCGACTCTCCTCGCAAGACGGCCTGAAGACGTCGGCTGCTCTTCCAATAGCAGCACTCGACGTTGTTTTGGCGCAGGGCAGTGAGCGCCGCGAGCAGAATGTCCAGAACCCCAGATTCCCTGCCCCATGCGACGTCGGCGCCTCCTCCACCGACGACCGCTGGGGCCGCTCGGGAATTGGGCTTTGACCATGGAAGCACACTGTCCAGATAACCCGCGAATGTCATGGTGCCGACCTCCAGCGGAGAGACATGCTGCTATCCCCACCGAACGTTGGGTTGTCCCGGCCTGATCGCCAAGGCTGCGACGATCAGACCAGGCAGGATTTGCATCTGGTTGCGGATAAAGATTGCCATCGCGAGGTTCCAGGCAACCAAAGCAAGCGTAACGCCCGTCGCCGCTCCGATCGTGCCGCCCAGAACCATGCCGGCGGCGCAGGCCACGATGTTGGCCATCGCGCCGAAAACCATCGTCATTGCAGCGGCCCATTCATGTCCGGTCATCGTCAGAAGGTTCTGTTGAGGTCCAAAGAGCGCGGTAAGGACATAACCGACGATGAGTATCCGTGCGACCGGTGCTCCTGACGCAAATTCAGCACCGAACCAGCCCAGGAGCGGTTCGGTGACCAACAGCAATGGGATTGCCACCGCCACCGCACCGACGAAGCATAGAACGGTGGCTCGCGAAAACAGACGTTGCAACGCCTCGTGATCCTTGCGCGCATGAAGATCGGCCGCTGCCGGCGAGAACATCGTGCCGACGGCGAAACGCGAAAGACTCACCAGCAACGCGACGTTCAGGCCTAGGGCAAAAATGCCGGCCTCGCGGATTTGGCCGGTCCAGCCCAAAAGCACGACCCCGGTGCGGCTTATGAAGACATCGAGCCCGGCAATGAGCGTGATCGGGGGGACTGCGGACCACCATTGACGCGCGGCGTAGGCCACTTGCGCGTCTTGCAAGCCCGCCGGCCGAAGTCTCATCGCTGTGACGAGCACGAGCGCCACGGTTGCTGCCGAACTTGCGATGACCGCCACCATTGCGAGCGATGCATCCAGAACCCACCAGTTCGAAAGCGCCGCGCCGCTCAGTAACAGCAGCAAAAGCCCGTCGCGTACGATACGCTCGGGCAAAAGAGCCGACACCACGCCCCCGAAAGCGCGCACGACGGTCGCGCCAAGTGCGTAGGTCGTGATCAACGGCACGGCTGCCATGCCCAGCAGCATCGTGGACCGAAGCTCGGGATCAAGATGTCCCCAGAGATAGACGAGTCCCGCTCCGCCACACCCGGTCAGTATAGCCGCCAGCAGCGACCACCGCAGCGCAAAGATGATTACCCCACGCGCCAGGTCCAAGCGCCCGGCGGCCCTGTATTCCGGCACGAAACGCAGGAGCGAGACGTTGAAGCCGAGCGTCGTGAGGTACGCGAGAAAGGTGCTCCAGGCCAGAGCGTAGGAATAGATACCGTAACTCGTGGCGCCGACAAGACGTGCGATCAGGAGTTGGGCCAAGCTGGTGAGCCCGGCGCCCCCGATATAGACAAGAAGGGCGTAAGCGCTTGCATGAACGAGGCGCCGGCCAACTTCGCCCTGCTGAGCGGACGAGGCACCGCCGACCAGCGGATGCTCTTCGGAATGGTCGTCGCTATCTCGTACCGTCCGTGCCGGAGCCCGGTCGGCAATTCGCTCCGTTTCCGCGCTGTTGATGCCGGGAGCTTCGATCTGAGACAGTCGCGCCAGGATCGCCTGTTCCACCATGTCAAGGCCATCAAAGGTTGATTTCTGATCGACTGGTTGAACCGAAATAATATTTTCGTGGGATCGAGAAAGAATATTTCCAATGTTCTCAAATATGCGAAAGGATTTCATGTTGACGGAGACGTCCGCTTCAAAGATTCGTTCGGCTGCGGGTTCGAACATCATCCTTGCACGCAGCCGCATCTCGACGACATCGCGCGGCACCGCCATCCGTACCGCCAAATCAACTTTGGGGATGAAGCCGAGCGCCTGCGCGATCAGCGCGTCATTTGTCGCACCGCTGAACATCGCCAGAGACCCGACAGCCTGAACAAAGCCTTGGTCAAATATCGTTATGTCAGCCGATTGCTTTGCCCACCTCCAACAACTGGACAGGCGCAAAATATATTGCCAGAGTCTGATGCGCCAGATCTTACTTTCAGCAGGCAGAAGCCTTGTCAGATTACTACTTAAAGTCAGACCGTCCTTTATTTTAAAGTATGATACATATATTATAAATATTGAAAATACAGCTGACAAAATTCTCGCAGAGACGGAATTTATTCCAAAGATATCCCAACCGCCACCCTTGTTGCGGGGTTGATAACAAAGGACGACGTTGGCCTTATATCCTCTGCAGCGCAAGCGCTCGGCGAGCGCCTGCGCCATGGTTGTCTTGCCAGATCCCGCTGGCCCGAAGAATTCAACTATCATGCCAATTCACATCCATGTTGAGGTATCTTGGCACTGTCACCGTCGCACGCTCACAAAGCGGCGGGTAGTTGTCGTCGCGGTCAAGGGCGGGCGAGCAAAAGGTCACCACGGTCCCCGAACCGATAGCTGGCATGTTGCTTTAGATTTACCTGCGTCAGCACGCTGCTGACGGAGGCGGGCAGCTGCCAGGGCAGTTTCTCCTTAAGGCCGATGAACTCGAGGACGCCTCGTGCGGTGTCTCGCCGCGTCTCGCCCCAGCGGACGGTCAGGAGGACGGCGTCCGCCCAACGAGTGAGCAGTCTCGTCTCGGGTCCCACTGGGCCTGACGGGCCATCGATAATCACGACGGTGTATGTCTCGCGCAGCTGATGCATTCGGTCCGCTGTCGATACGAGATGCAGGACATCATCCGAAATCGATGGCGCAGGCATGTAACTGACGTGCATTTCCGGCATGTCTTCAGTCGTTTCGGACAGAGCGCGCTTGCCACTCAGGAAATGGGCAACGGTGCAACTCGTCTTGGACGTGCTGAACTCATCGCGAAACTCGCGCGTTATCCGCGCTCCCTGCTGATCAAAATCCAGGAAGAGCACGCGCTCCCCGAGCCGCGCTGCGGTCACTGCGAGGCTCCATCCAAGCGATGTCTTGTCTTCGCTGCGGCCGCCGGACATGACCAGGATCACGCCGGGCAAGCGCGATTTCGCATTTACCAGGGAAATCAGCAGTGAACCGACTGCGCGAGTGTAGGGGGCCTTGTGTTGCCCCAGCAGCAGATCGCAAAGTCGCCTCGCCCGCGGCCGACCGGTCTTTGGAAGGAGGCCGGCGCACGGGATCCCCAGGGCGGCCTCGGCTTCCGCCTCGGAGCGCAAAGTTCGATCGAGGCGCTGGCGCGCGAGTACAAAAACGGCGGTAGCGAGGCCGAACACGATCATCCCGGGGGGAACCAGAAAAATCGGAGGCAGCGTCTGCGGACGCGTTGGCGGCCAGGCCTGGGACAGGATCGCCAAGCCCGCAGCGGGGGACCCGATCCGCTGGAGCAAATCCTGTTGTCGGGTCAACAATTCGTTGTAGCGCTGAGATATGACATCGACCTGCAATTCGAGTGCGCGCAGACCTGAAAGACGGCTGACCGCATCGGCTGCAGCCGCTTTGAGCGCTTCGCGACGCTCCTCGAGCGATGCTATTTGCGCGTGATAGATGCGCCTTTCGCTATCGAGGCGAGCAATCTGCCCGTCGATCTCACCCGTTATCGTCCGGCGCAGATCCGGGTCAGTCTGGGTCGCAGGGCGGCCGTTGACTTGAGCATGGTCCGTCGCGCGCGCGACGAGATCACCCGGTCCCGGCGACCCGATTGCCGCAGCCAGATCCGCGGCCGGCGCATCGGTCTTGCGAAGATCCTGAACGTGTTCGACACGCGTTTCGACTGCGGCCAGGTCCGCCTTGGCCAAAGATATCTGCCGGCCGAGTTCAGCGATCTCCCGGGCGCTGACATCCGCGCTTCCTTGATCCGGAGCACCGTTGGTCGAGCGATAGGTCTGCAGTCGTTCCGTGGCACGCGTCAGCTCGCCTTGCATCTCGGGCAATCGGGAGACGATCGAGGCGAGCTCACTTTGGTCTGAGGCGAGGTTTTGCCGAACTAGATTGTCGATGTAAACGGCTGCAACTGTGTTCGCAATTCGCGCGGCGCGAACCGGGTCGGTGTCGGTGAACCCGATGCTGATGATTCTGGAGTGCAGCTCTTGGCCGACCCTTAGTCCCGCGTCCAATGTCTTAAGAGCTGCCGCGTCTGCCAATTCAGGCGCTGCGGTGGGACCCTGGCGGTTGAGCAAGGCCCGCGGCAAGAGAGTGCTGACCCACGCCAACGCCTTCCGCGCGATGCCAGCGTCCGAATCTGCCCACGCCAAGCCCGACCCCGCCGGACCTTGCTGCTTGTCCGCCTTTCGCAGAGCCGCGATAACATTCCTCAGATGCGCCTCTGAGGAAAGTTCCGTCAGATGGCCATCGACAGTTGCGGACAAAATGTCCTGCGTCGCATTCGGCCTGCCTGCGGCGGCACTGCTGCTGGGCAGGTCGACGATCACTTGCATGGTGGCTTCGTAAAGGGGCGCGCGCGCCATCCCGGCAAATCCGGCCAGAATGCCGCCCAGGATGGCCATGCCGAAGATGAGCCACTTTTTCCCCCAAATCGCGCCCACGACCTGCTGGAAGGGTGTTGAGCTATCTGTCTTTTCGAGAGATGGCCGCGGCAATCGCACTTCGGATTTGTCAGCCGGAGCCGGCGATTTCTTTGACCGCGGAACTCGAGTGTGGTTCAATCCAGTGTGCCTCATTCAGTCACCCCAGCAGCGCGTACTCACCCGGCAAGGTTTCCTCCGACGCGGCCGACCGCCTGGCTTCATTGCGCCAGGTCTGGAACATCAGCACGGACCACAGTTCGCGAGCATGGTCCTGCCTTCCATCAATGTGGTCACGCCAACAGGCATCGACTTTCGCAAAGTCGAGAAGCTCGTCTCGCGAGAGGCGAATATCGGAGAGAATATCCGAGGCCCAAGCGCGCAGAGGCTCTTTCAGCCAAGCCCCAACCGGAACGTCGAAGCCTTGCTTAGGCCGATCGATCAGCCGCTGCGGAAGATAGCGACGGAGCAACTGGCGAAGGATCCACTTGCCTCTGCCATTTCGAACCTTGGCGGCCGCCGGGAGGCGCCACGAGAATTCGACGACGCGATGGTCGAGAATGGGGCATCGCCCCTCGAGGCTGTTCGCCATGCTCGCGCGATCGAGCTTTACCAGTATGTCGCCGGGCAAATAGCCGGTCATGTCGTCGAACAAGAGACGGGACAGCAGGTCGTCGAACTGGGGTGCGCCGGCATTGTGTGTCGACGGCCCGCAATGAACGAGGTTATCGCTCGGAGACCCCGTTAGCCGCTGGAGCAATTCGTCCTCATCTGCCGCAGCGAGCAGGCTGGCGAGGCGACTTAGCCGGTCGCTCCGCAATGCGTGCCGTAAACTTGGCGAAATCGGCAGGCGGCCAATGACATCGTGCCGGGAGCACCGGGCCAGCCCCCCTGCCCCTGCAGCCAATATCCAACGAAGTCCTGGGGGAAACTCATGCAGATTTCTCAGGCGGTTCGCCAGGAAGTGCCGGGAATAGCCTGCGAAGCATTCATCGCCACCGTCACCCGAAAGCGCCACCGTCACGTGCTCGCGGGCGAGCCGCGATACCAGCAATGTCGGGATTTGCGATTCATCTGCAAAAGGCTCGTCCCAGATGCGCGGCAACTCCGGGATCACGTCGCGCGCAGCGGTCGGTGAAAGGTGAAGTTCGGTATGGTCGGTGCCAAGGTGCCGTGCCACAGCTGCCGCATGCGGGGCCTCGTCAAAGCCCGGTTCCCCAAAAGCTATGGTGAAAGTCCGCACAGGCCTGTCGGATTGCGCCTGCATCAGCGCGACAACGGTCGAGCTGTCTATTCCGCCTGACAGGAAGGCACCGAGCGGCACGTCAGCAACCATCCGTTCACGCACGGCAAGACCAAGCAGATTCTCGAGCTGGGTCGTCAGTTCTTCATCGCCGCAGACAATCTGTTCGCGCCGCGCTTTCGCAGCGACCTCCGCGAGCGACCACCAGTGCCGGATCCGATGCGCGAGAGAGCCGCTGGCACGAGCATCCGCAAAATCCGCGGCAGTCACAGATAGAACCGAACCCGGCGGCAGCTTGAACACCCCTTGCCAAATGCACTTGTCATCAGGCACCCATCCCTTCGAAAGCATCGTCGCCGCTGCATCGAGGTCGAGCTCGGGGGAGAATCCCGGGAAACCATTCATCGCCTTCAACTCCGAGGCGAAGATCAGCGCTTCTCGTGTCGAGGCGATGTAGAGCGGCTTCTTGCCCATCCGGTCGCGGGCAAGATGGAGGACCCTTGTCTTTAGATCCCACAGCCCAAATGCGAACATGCCGGCGAAGCGCTTCAGGGCCGCATCGAGCCCCCAGGTCTCGATCGCACACAGCATGACTTCGGTATCGCTGGTCCCGCGGAAGGAGTGGCCCGTGCTTTCGAGATCGCGGCGCAGATCGCGGAAATTATAGATCTCGCCGTTGAAAGTGATGACATGCCGACCGCTTGCGGAACACATCGGCTGGCGGCCCGCCTCCGACAGGTCGATGATGGCAAGCCGCCGATGACCGAGGGCAAGGCCGGCTTCGCGGTTTACCCAGAATCCCTCACCATCAGGCCCTCGGTGATGAAGGGCTGAGGTCATTTGGGCTATTGCCCTCAGCGACCCCGTATGGACGGCATGGGGCGCCAGCAAAATTCCGGCAATCCCACACATCCTAGTAGCCTCGCTGGGGAACGGTCGCCGGAATAGCTCGCGGAGTTCCGGCCACAAGGCAGATGGACAGCGCGTACCACACGATCGGATGGCGGATGATGAGATGCGGGATGCTGAAGACGACAATCGATGCGACGAGCGCCAAAAGGGCATCCAGCTTCGCGCGCCATGCCGATAAGGTGGCTGAGCCCACGATCCATGCGAGAGCCAGGACAGCGACCAGGCCGCCCTGGGTGTAAACATCCAAGACCGTGCTGTGAGCCTCGAAGGGCCGCGGCAGGAACTGCTTGTCGGTGATCGGGGGACGTTCGAGGTGCGGTCCTGGACCGAGGCCCAGCGAACCCGATCTCAAGCCATACTCCAGAGCCTGACTCCAGAGATACAGGCGAAGCGCGGCGGTTTCCTCGGTAGCTTCGCCGCCTCTGTCCTTTGTCAGGCTCATGGCGTAGTCCTCGACATTGCTGACCTGATCGAGGGCATAAGGGGTGATCGACACTGCGAGTGGCAGGCAGCCGATAAAGAACAGGACGGCAATTTGCCGGCAAAGGCTGGACTTGCCGCCTTCGGCCGCGAGCCAGGTACGAAGCCGAAGTCCCAGAAAAATTAAATAGGTTAGGACCGTTGCGTAGAGAAAGGTATCGCTCTTTGTCAGCCTTCCAACATAGAAGGCCATAACCAGGGTACATAGCCCGAGTAACCTCCCCCATTGATTGCTGGTGGTGGTTGCGAGATGCATGGCCAGCGGCGCAAAGAGGGCGCAATAGATTGCCAGCTGGTTCGGATTGTCGGACCAGCCTTTGAAGCGGTCCCAGAACCATGGCTCGACTCCGGACTGGTGAACCCAACCCCAGCCAAGCCCGACCTGCCACGCAAAGGCTGCATTCGCGAATGCGAGAACCCACCAACCGGTGCGGCGCAGTTGACGATCAGCTTCCGGCTCCGCAACAGCCAGGCATGTCATGCAGACCACCAGCAGGTAGGCGAAGGTATCATGCAGCACAGGGGCGAGCGGCAGGGTGGTCGTCAGATAGCCGACGATGGCGCCCACCCCCAGGGCAAATGTCAGGAGCACCCAGAACCCTGCGAACCGGGTCAGCGCCGGTGAAGCCTCCAGGCGGCCGCCCGCAAGAACCCGCCCGATCGACAGGATAATCCAGAGCGACAGGAACAGCTCGGCGTAGCCTATCGGCAACCTCGGAACGGTGAGTTGGGTCGCATAGGCCATCACGATGCCAAGAGCCATTATCGCGGCGCGGATCATTGTCGCGCCTCATCGAACGGGTGGCGTCCCGTATCCGTTGCTATCAAGGGCTTGGACGCCGAGCGTGGCAGATGGCAACGAACTCCGCCGCTGAGGACGCCCTCGTAGAGCTCGCAATACTGGTCGACCACCCACGGCAGCGAAAACCGCTCCCGGACAAATCCGACCGAACGGGCCCCCATAAGTCTTCCACGAGCGGGGTCGGACAGGATATCGATTATTCGTGATGAGAGAGCTGCTGCGTCACCGGGCGGGACGAGATAGCCGTTCCAGCCGTCCTTCACCACGTCATTGCAGCCGGGCATCCTTGAGGCCACGATCGGCAAGCCGGCCAATCCGGCCTCCAGTAGGACACGCGGGATGCCCTCCCGGTATTGCGTGGGGAATACGAACACATCACCGAGGCCCAGCAGCGCTGGAACATCCCGCCTTGGTCCGAGGGCGACCACATAGGGAGCGTATCGGTCGATCTCAGCCTTCCGGACAGCAAACGGACCCTCGGATTCTCTCGGCCCAACGAGCACGAAACGTGCATGGGGCCTTTCGGAGAGGATGCGGGGGAGCGCCTCGAGGAGGGTCGGGATTCCCTTCTGGCGCGTCAGTCGGCCGACAAAGATCACAACTTCGGCGGACTGAAGCCCAAGCTCGTTACGCATCGCCGTAACCGATGGGGCGCGATGCCTTGCCGCTGCGAACGCATCCACGTCGATTCCGGAACTAGCGATCAGCCGTGCCTTGCCGGCTGCAACCAGTCGATAGCGTTCGAAGAACGCCTGGTCGTCCCGATTTTGAAAGACGGTCATGGCAGTCCAGAACGACGAGAGCCATTGGAGCCCGCAAAAGATCGGGCGCAGGGCCAACGCCCTTGGCTCAAGCGAGGAAAATGTCCAGCCAAGGCCGTTGATGGTGCGGATGACCGGGGCCCGTCCGCGCACGGCCAACGGCGTCAGGAGATTGGGCTTGGTGTCGAAGCTCTGGATGACGTCAGGCCGCAGTTCCGACATCAATCTGCGGACCGAGCGGAGAGCGCTCCATCCCCCGCTGCCGGTTTCGAAGCGATCGAAGCCAAATCGGCGGTGTGGAATGGCATGGGAAGAAAAGGCGGCCCCATCGTCACTCGAGACCGCAGTGACCTGAAAACCCCTTTCTCGCAGCGCCAGCAGGAACGGGATTCTCAAGGGGTGATCCTCGCCACCCATGCAAACCAGGTGCGGATTCATGTCGCCCCTCCTGAAAAACGCGCGGCATTTCGCTTGCGCGACATCGATGATTTGCAGGTGCTCTTTCATTCGTGGGCTCGGCTTTCACGGCTCTCCTCATGCCGCGCAACCCACGCTAGGAGGAGCCTTGCCCACTGTCCTCGTCTGTTTGAATGAAAGGATCAGGGTTGCCCCGTCGCCCGAGGCGATCGTCAGAGAGGGAGGAAGGATCGACAGTCGGGCAGGGCGAGAGCGTTCCGTGGCGTGTCGGCGGTAGAGGTGAGCGCCGACGGCCGAGCAAACTTCAGCCGCGCAAAACTTGCGGCCGGGCCTGGCAGCGCTTCGCGCTGCCGTGGGGTCCGACCGAAAGCCGGGTGAGATTGAGGTCTGCGACGCGCCCGACCCGAACGGATCACAGGATGCGTGTCGTCTTACGCTAGTTCTCGACCTACTACCTCACGCGCATCCCCGCCTTCTCGTCGAAGTGAAGCAGCTTGTCCGATTTGGGCAGCGGCGCCTCGGCGACCTCGCCGACGCTCACGCCATATTTCCAGTCAGGCGGGCAGATAGCGATGTAGCGTGCATAGCCGCCGAGGCCGCCGCCGAACTTGGGAAAGCCGATCGCGACCAGGCATCCGGTTTCGGCAACCTGGTCGAGATTGGTGACGCCTTCCGCTTGCGTATAGCCGTTGTGCATTAGCCAGTACTCGCCTTCGAGCGTCGCCGTGGCGTCCGTATCGAGCGGCTCATGGCCGTGGAAGAGGATCTTGCGGTCGTTGTGGAGGAACTTCAGTGCGTCGAGGCTGACGCCCGGGAACGGCGCCTTCTTGGCAAGCGCGGGATCGGGCCATTCCTTCGACCAGCCCGAGCGGACAAAGACCACGGAGCCTTCCGGAATGCGGCCATGCTTTGCCTCGAACTCCTCGATGTCGGAAACCTTCAGCGCATAGCCGTAATCTTTCGCGACCTTGTCCTCCATGGGGATCACCACGAGGGGCCGGATCGTGTAGGTCGCGGGCAGCTCGTCGATCGCCGGATATTCCGGCGCCCAATGCGCCGGCGGATCGAGCTGGGTTCCGAGCTGGTCGGTCGGCAGCGTGTAGTTCGTCGCCTCGAAGCCATGCTTGTCATAGGTGAAGACGTCGCCCTTCTTGGCCAGGCCTTCAACATCGGTGCCCGCTCCGGCAGGTGCGAAGGTCGCGTCGCCGAAGCCGATCCAGACCGGGATCTTCGGTGTGATGGTGTGCGTGAGGTCGATGTATTTCGCGCCTTTGAGACTGTCGTTGTAGACTTTCCAGAGCCCGGCAGCGTCATCGGCGCTCGCGGGCACTGTGTAGGCCGTGACGAACAGGATCAGCGTCGCCATTGCGTGTCTTCTCGAAAACATAGCTTCCCCTTTCCAAGTTGTAGCGAGACCAGATTGGGCTAGTCGTTCCGCGACGACAGTTTGCGGCAGGGTCCAGCCGTCAGCAAGGAGAGGTGTGCTACGACTGTAGCAGAAGCCGAAACAGGTTTACTGCGACGCTTGGGCAGCGGCAGTCTCTATTTTCGTGCAGCCAATGCCTTGTCTTCGAGCTTGATCTTGTAGGCGATGACGGCTGTCCAAATCGCACCCATGATCACGGCGAGCGCATAGGCGCCGAACACTGCCGGCAGCAGGAATGTCTCGATGATCGTCACCCAGTAGTTGGGGTGATGCACGAACCGATACGGGCCTGCGCGAACAATCGGCGCCTTCTCGAGCGTGATGATGCGGTGCGTCCAGTAGCGGCCGAGCGTGCCGATCACCCAATAGCGGACGACCTGCAGCAGCAGATAGGCAACCAGGAGCGGCGTCGAGAAACCGGCATCGGCCGGCACGAGCAGGTAAATGGATGCAATCCAGGCGAGATGGGCGATAGCCACCACAGGATAGAAATCGCGCCCCTCCTCATGCCCGCCATCGGCAATCAGCCGCGCGGTGTTGCGTTGCGAGTAGAACTCCTCCAGCCCACGCTGCAACAGGAGGAGGATCGCTGCAATCTGTGCGGGGCCGAGCTGGCTCAAGTCGGTTCCCTCAATGCCGAAGGACAACGATCACCTGAACTGTAAATTCCGCGTCTTCCTTGGCCAGCGCAATCGCCTATGAGGTCGACCCCCACTCCGGTTCGCTTCGCGAACCACCTCTCCCCCTGTCGACGGGGGGAGAGGAAGCGCCGGTCGCAAAGCCAAGCGCCCTTCCTCTCCCCTTTTGAGCGTGAGAGGTGCCGAGCGAAGCGAGGCGGAGTGGGGGTCTTGCAGGCCATATGCAATTGCCTTGCCCTTGGCAGGGATCCCTGACAGGGAAGCCCCCCGCTCGAGCCGGCTATTTTTGCCCGCCCCTGACCGGCACCGGCAGGCGCTCGAAATAATCCTGGTGCTCACGGGCGACCTGCGCCGCCTTTTCCGCATCGCCCGAAGCTATTGCGTCGACGATCGGCTGGTGGCTCGCGGCTATCTCTCTGAGATCGAGCCCTTCGGTGAGCATGGTGATGGTGGTTCGGGTCTCGATCTGAAGCGACTGCCATATGTTGAGGAGAAGCCGGTTCTTCGCCGCTTCCATGATGGCGCGGTGGAACTTCACCGAATGCTCGATGATGCCATAGACATCGTCGTTTCCGGCCGCCTCCCGCATCAGGTCGACCTCGCGCTGCAGCACGGCAAGGTCGCAGCCGCCGCGCAATGTGACGATGCGGGTCGCCTGTTCTTCGAGCGCGCCGCGCACCGTGTATATCTCGCGCAGGCCCTCCCCCATTACCTCCGAGACGTAAGTGCCGCGGCGCGGAATATTGGTGACGAGACCGGTAGCCTCCAGATCCCGCAGCGCTTCCCGGACCGGTCCCTGGCTCGTGCCGAATTCCTCGGCAATGCGAAGTTCCACCAGCCGCTCACCAGGGTCGTAATAGCCACCGAGAATACGCCGCAGCAGCGCCTCCTTGAGCGTTTGCCGAAGCGGCGCGTTGACGAAATGCGCGTCAGTCGCGGCGAAAGGAGTTTCGGTCCTGTGCGGCTCGTTCATCATCGGGTTCCGCAATAGCCGACGTCTCGGCGCGTTTCCAGAAAGCCATTCATGCCACGCTGAGGCGGGTTGACAAAGCTCCCGAATTTTATCGATAATCGATGATCAAGAAAAGAGGCCGACAGGCCCGCACGGCGATTAACGCCGGACCCGGGAGGAACAAATGCTGCAAGCAGTGGCACGACCGCGCTCGCTCGCCGAAGCCCATTCCATTTTGGAAAGCTCCGACCGCTCGGCAATCATTGCCGGCGGCACGGCAATCATGCCGGTACTGAACTATGGCACCGACGAGTTCGACAATCTGGTCAGCCTTCGCGGCAGCGGAATTTCGGGGATCGACATCTCCGGCGCTCGCGCAACGATCGGCGCGACAACGACACTGTCGGAGATCGAAGCCCAAGACGAGCTCGCCTTCCTGCGCCCGGCGCTCGATGCGATCGGCTCGCCGACCATACGCAACATGGCGACAGTCGGCGGCAACCTCTTCGTCAAGCAGCCTTACGGTGACTTCGCCGCTTGCCTGATTGCACTCGGCGCCGAGGTGACGATCGCCGGTCCGAATGGCGAGCGCTGCGAGCCGGTGGAGAAGACGGTCGCCTCGCGCCCCGGCCGCGGTGAGATTGTGACCAAGCTGTCGTTCGCGCTCCCGGCCGCCGGCGCATTCAAGTTCTGGAAAGCTGCGCGCAAGGCGTTCAATTCCGCAGCGATCGTGACTGTCGCGGCCCTGGTGGAGATGAACGGGGGTGTCGTGTCGGCATGCCGCATCGCGCTCGGCGGCGTCGCGAATACCGCGATCCGTGCTCGCTCGTCCGAGAAGGAGTTGACCGGCAAGCCGCTCGATCGAATCACCGTCGAGGCTGTGGCGAAGGAGGCCCTGAAGGACATTGCGCCCTTTGACGATGCCTACGCCACCGCCTGGTACCGCGCCCGCGTGACGCCGGTGCACGTCCGCCGCGCTTTGCTCGGCGCGTAAGCGCATGATTCCGGACCGAAGGTCAGCGACAGCAAAAAGCTGCAGACGTTTCGGACAAGATCATGCGGGGAGAAACCGCCAGGCAATCGAGCCACTGGGAGGAAACAGTGAAGAAATCCGTCGTATCGCTCACGATCAACGGCGCCGAAACGCAGATGCTCGTGGCGCCGGGCGCGACGCTGCTCGAAGCATTGCGCGAGGGCCAGGGGCTGACCGGCACGCGACGCGGCTGTGAACAGGGGACCTGCGGCACCTGCACGGTGCTGGTCGACGGCAAGCCGATGCTTTCCTGCCTCATCCCGGTCGAGACGATCGAGGATGCGCGGGTGGAGACGATCGAAGGCGTGACGCCGGCTCAGGGCCTGCACCCGATCCAGGAAGCTTTCCTCGACGGCTTTGCCACGCAATGCGGCTTCTGCACGCCGGGCATGATCATGGCGACGGTCGGACTGCTCGCTGTCAACCCCAACCCAACCCGCGAGGACGCGGTCCGCGCGATCTCCGGCAACGTCTGCCGCTGCACGGGCTATGAGGCCATCATCGACGCGGTGCTCGACGCGGCCGCACGGGTGCGGACGGCGAACGCGCAAGCCAAGGCTGCCTGAGGACGCGATATATGGAAACCATCGACACTTCCTTCTTTGCGAAAGAGCGCGCGGCCGAACTGTCCGTTGTCGGGACGACAGTGCCGCGGGCCGATGCGCGCGGGCATGTCACCGGCCGCACGCAGTTCTACGAGGACGTGACCTTCCCGAACACGTTGCACCTTAAGATGGTGCGCTCGACCCGCCACCACGCGATGCTGAAGAAGGTCGACTGCGAACCGGCGCTGAAAGTGCCGGGCGTGGTACGCGTGCTGACCCACAAGGACGTGCCGAACAACTGGTACACGATCCTTAAGCTGATCGGTGTGGAGCCGGACGACGAGCCGGTGCTCGCCGAGGACCGCGTGCGTTTCATGGGTGAGCAGATCTGCGCGGTGCTCGCGACGAGCCCGCAGGCGGCGCTCGAAGGCGCGCGCCGCGTCGTCGTCGACTATGAGGACCTGCCCGCCGTCTTCGACGTCGAGGAGGCGATGACCGCGCCGCCCTTCACGAAACATGGCACGAACTACTTCGTCTACGAAGGCCACAACTGTCGGCGCATCCGCTTTGGCGACGTGGAAAAAGCCTTCGCCGAGGCCGACCACATCATCGAGCACCGCTACGAATCCGCGCCGATCGAGCACGCGCCGACCGAACCGACCGGCTGCACGGCAAAGCCCGAGGGCGACGGCAGGATCGCCATCTACTCGAACACGCAGGCGCTTTACTTCACGCTCGACAACATGGCGCTGATCCTCGGCGTGCCGTTCAATAAGCTTCGGCTTGTGGGCGGCACGGTCGGCGGCGGTTTCGGCGGCAAGGTGGACGTGATCGTCGAACCGATTGCAGCGCTTGGCGCGATGCTCACCAACCGGCCGGTGAAATATGCCTATTCGCGCGCCGAGGAGATGCAGGTGTCGTCGCCGCGCGCTTCGGAGCGCATCTACATCAAGGACGGCGTGATGAAGGACGGCAGGATCATTGCCCGCAAGATCACGCTCTATGTCGATGCCGGAGCCTATTGCCGCCATTCGACCTACGGCACCACCAAGGCGGCGGCGCACATGCCGGGCCCCTATTCCATCCCTAACGTCCATGTCGACGCCTACTGCGTCTATACGAACCGTACCCCCTCCTCCGCCATGCGCGGCTTCGGGGTGACGATCGGCGACTTCGCGCTGGAATCGCAGATGGACCAGGTGGCCCGGCACCTCGGCATGGATCCGATGGAGCTCAGGCTTCTCAACGCCTATCGCGACGGCGACATGAAGGCTCACCGCAAGAAGGTCGAGGGCGCGGCACTTGTCGAGGTGATCCAGGCGGCGGCCCGCCAGACCGGCAAGGAACTTGCGCCGCGTTTCGCGAAAATGTCGTCCATGACCAGGGAGGCCTGACATGGCTTGGCTGAAAGGGCGCGGCGTCGCCTCCGTTAACTATCCGACAGGCATGAACCTCGGCGGCGACCCGTCGCAGGCGCTGGTCCATGCGACAACGACCGGCAGCTTCGTCATCACACTGTCCTCCACCGATCTCGGCCAGGGCATCAAGACCGTCGGCGCGCAGATCGCCGCCGAGATGCTCGGCGTGCCCTATGAGAGCGTGGTGATCGACACGGCCGACACCGACACGGGCCCGCACTGCATGGGCACTTTCGCCAGCCGCGGCACGCACCGCATCGGCAACGCCATCATGATGGCCGCGAGAGAAGCCCGCGAGGTGATGATGGAGGTGGCCGCGACCGAGCTCGAGGTCGATGCCGGCGACCTGGTCACCGACGGCAAGGGGCGCATTCATGTCAATGGCGCGCCGGACAAGGGAATCTCCGTGCTCGACGTGGCGCTCGCCGCGCATTTCAAGCACGGCCGCACCATTTCCGGCCGCGGCATGTACATGAAGCCGAAGAGCACGGTGGTGCCCGAGACCGGGGAGATGGACCCGGATTCCTGCCAGGCGCACGCCTGCACCGTGGCCGAGGTCGAGGTCGACGACGAGACCGGCGAAGTCAGGGTGCTGAAGCTCACGAACGCCTACGAGATCGGCCGCGCGGTGAACCCGGCGCTGGCGCACCAGCAGATTGTCGGCGGTGCCTGGATGGGCATCAGCCATGCGCTCTACGAGACGACCGAACCCTATTACCCGGACCGCAAATGCGGGCCCCTCGACTTCTCGCAATATCTGATGCCCGGACCGGGCGATCTCGCCGAGATGGATTCCGTCATCATCGAGCGACCCTCATCCAACGGCCCGTACGGTGCGAAGGGAATTGGCGAGATGACGGCGAATTCGCCGATCCCCGCGATCGCCAACGCCATCTTCGACGCGACCGGCGTGCGCGTGACAAGCATGCCGATCACGCCGGAGAAGGTCTTGCGCGGGCTCGATGCGTTGCGCGCGCAGGCTGGCTGACGATTTCTCCCAAGCGAAAGGACCGTTTCGATGATCAAGGTGATGTCGCTGATGAAGCGCAAGGACGGCATGGCATTCGAGGAATTCCGTCACTGGATTCTGGTCGACCACGTCGAGTTTGCCCGCAAGATCCCGGGCATGCGCAAGTACATTTCGAACGTGCTGCGTACGGAGAATCCGGACGCTCCCTTCGACGGCGTCTCGGAAATGTATTTCGACAGCGAGCAGGCGATGGCCGACGCTTTCGCAACCGATGCCGGCAAGGCAGCCGGCGGCGACGCCGCCGCGCATTGCTCCAATCGATTCCGGATGGTGTGTGACGAGAAACTGCAGTTTTGAGGTTTAGGAGCGGGACAAAGCTACAAAGGCTGATGCTCTACGTTGCCCCCCTCTGTCCTGCCGGACATCTCCCCCGCAAGGGGGGAGATTGGACGGCCGCTTTGGTTTCGCTAATCGCCAACGTTGCAGAACGAGTGCCGTCAAAAATGAAGGCCAATCTCCCCCCTTGCGGGGGAGATGTCCGGCAGGACAGAGGGGGGCGCGAAGGGGCGCAAACCTCTCCAATATTCCACAACTTGGGGGAGCAGCCATGCCCTCTCCTTTGACCCACGACGCGCTCGAGGCGGCACTCACCTCGTCCGGCTACTTCGCCGACGAGGCGCTGGTGACCGCGCTCTACCTCGCGTTGGAACTCGGCAAGCCCCTGCTGCTCGAAGGCATGCCGGGCGTCGGCAAGACCGAGGTGGCGAACACGCTGGCAAGGATCCTGCAGCGCACGCCGATCCGGCTGCAGTGTTACGAGGGCATTGACGCGACCAAGGCGCTCTATGATTGGGATCATGCGCGCCAGCTCCTGCATGTGCGCGTGGCAGAGCGCGGCGGCGAAGTCAGCACGGCAGAGCTCTACGCGCCGCAATTCCTGATCGAGATGCCGCTCCTGAAGGCGCTTCGCAACGCCGGCACATCGGTCCTGCTGATCGACGAGATCGACCGTGCCGACGATGCGTTCGAGGCGTTCCTGCTCGAGTTCCTGTCGGACTTCCAGATCTCGATCCCGGAGATCGGCACTGTGCGCGCGGCCCAGCCTGTGATCGCGATCCTCACCTCCAATCGCACACGCGAGCTGCATGACGCGCTACGGCGGCGCTGCCTCTATCACTGGATCGACTATCCGGAGCGGGCCCGCGAGCGCGCCATCATCGAGCGGCACGCGCCGGGGCTTGCCGGAGAAGCAGCCGAGCGACTCGTGGACTCCGTCGCCGCGATCCGTCGCCTGCCGCTCATCAAGCGACCCGGGATCGCCGAAAGCATCGACTGGGCGCAGGCGGCCGACGTGCTCCACCGCGGCGGCGCGCCTTGGCCCGACGCGCTGAAGCGTTCGCTTGGCCTGATCGTCAAGGACCAGGAAGACCTTGATACTGTGCGCGAGGCGGAGCTCATCTGATGGTCGAGGCAACGCCGGTCGCACGGGGGGCCGAGTTACTGGCCGGCTTCCCCGGCGCGCTGCGCGAAGCCGGCTTGGCTGTCGATCCTGGGCGCGCCGCGACCTTCCTGGCGGCTATCAGAAGCGTGCCGTTGCGCAGCCTGGCCGACCTGTCGCGCGCCGGCCGTGTGACGCTGGTCGGCTCGCATGACGATTTTCCGATCTACGACGCGATCTTCAAGGCATGGTTCGCCACCGATCCGATGCCGGAGATCGTCGAATCTCCTGACGAGGAGAAGGCGCCGCCGGCCAACCGTCGCTGCGATCAGGACGCACTGCGCGATATCCTCGAGGGAGAAGCCGCCGGAAAGAATGCCGCAATGGACGAGGCGCTGGGCCGCAAGGCATTCGGTCCCCTGAGCGAACCGGACCGCGTCGCGCTTGGTCGCATCGCCCGCAGCCTCGGCCTGCTGCCGACGCTCCAGGCCCGAAAGCTCGTGCCGTTCGAGCGCGGCCAGCGCATCGACGTGGCGCGCACCGCGCGTGCCGCGCGCCGCACTGCCGGCGAGACGCTGCGACTCCTCAGGAAGATACGTCCCGAAACCCCGCGCCGTATGCTGCTGCTTGTCGACGTATCCGGCTCGATGAAGGCACATTCGGAAACGACGCTGCGCTTTGCACATCTGCTCGCCCGTGCCCGGCCGAAAGTCGAGACATTCTGTTTCGGCACAAGGCTGTCACGTGTCACAAGCACGCTGCGTCATCGCCTGGCTGACGAGGCCCTTGCACGGCTCGCCGATCTGGTTTTCGACTTCGACGGCGGCACCCGCATAGGCGCGTCGCTGGATGAATTCCTGTCGGTCTCGCGGCATGCCGCGCTGGTGCGCGGCGCCGTCACGCTCGTCTTCTCCGATGGGTTGGAGCGCGGCGATCCCGCGCAGATGATCCATGCGGTCGACCGCCTCGCACGGCTTAGCCACCGGCTGGTCTGGCTAAGCCCCCTCGCCGCCGACCCGAATTACCGACCGGTGACGCGGGCGATGGCGGCCATCCTGCCGGCGCTCGACGGCCTGGTCGACGGCAGCAACCTGCCCGCGCTGGAGCAGCTGCTGAAGGCGCTGCCGGCAATCGAGAACGCGCCGCGCGGCGAAGCCTGGCGGCGGTTCGCAGGGAGAGTTGGCGCTCGGGACAGTCTACTTTTTTCCGCTCGCGCCGACCTCGAAGCGAAACCGCCCTTTTGCGGAAAAAAGTAAACCGTCCCCGGAGCTTACTCATGATCCAGATCCCGATCGTCGACGCTCACCATCACATCTGGCGGCAGGCAGATTTGCCCTGGCTGCAAGGCCCGATGGTGCCGCGCATCTTCGGCCCCTACGAGCCGATCCGCCGCGACTACCCGATCGAGGAATTCCTGTCGGACATAGCCGACACCGGAACAGTCAAATCCGTCTACGTGCAAACCAACTGGGCGAAGGCCGACGCGGTGAAAGAGGTCGAATGGGTGCAGGGCGTTGCAACCGTACATGGCTGGCCGCACGCCATCGTCGGCTATGCGGACCTGCTCGACGAGAACGTGTCCGACACGCTGAGGCAGCAGGCGCTCTCGCCGCTGATGCGCGGGGTGCGCATGCAACTCCACTGGCACCACAACGAAATGTACCGGTTCGCGGCCGCGCCCGACCTCATGAACCAGAGCCGTTTCCGCAACAACATCCGCCTTGTTGCCGAGCATGGCTGGTCGTTCGACCTGCAGGTCTTCACGTCGCAGATGGCGGATGCCGCGCGACTCGCTGCCGACAATCCGGACGTCGTCTTCGTGCTCCAGCATGCCGGCATGCTGGAGGATCTATCGCATGAAGGACACGCCGCGTGGCGCGAAGGCATGAAGCGGCTCGCCAGCGAAGAGAACATCGTCTCGAAGCTCTCCGGCCTCGGTACCTTCATCCACCGCAACGACCCGGCCCATGTGAAGGATGTGGTGCTGGAAACTGTGGAGATGTTCGGCGCGCAGCGATGCCTGTTCGGCTCCAACTTTCCGATCGAAAAGCTGTGGACCAGCTATGCCGAGTTGGTCTCGGCGCACCGCGAGGCGGTTGCCCTGTTCCCCGCAGCCGATCAGGAGGCGATCCTCAACGGCACCGCGAAGCGGATCTATCGGCTTTGAGCTATCCGGCGGAGAGTGCCAGGGACGGCCTATCCGGCGGCACGCAACGGCTGAGTCACACCGGCTTCCACACCCGGCACGCAGAGCGTCAACGCATAGACCGGGGTGTCCGTGATCCCTTCCATGGATAGGCACTCGCGGATCTTCGAATGGCTGAGGGCTGCGGTCGGGCATGCGGCTAGCCCGTGCCGGGTCGCGGCAAGCATGATGTTCTGGCCGATATGCCCTGCCTCGATCAGCACCACGCGGTAGCCGTTCGGGTCATCGTATTTCCACATCGTGCGGTCGAGCGAGGCGCAAAGCAGGATCATGCAAGGCATTTCGTCGGCCCAGTCCTGGCCGCCCACCAGCTCTGAAAGTTTCGGCCGCTGGTTCGTTTCGATCAAGCCGAGATCATGGTCGAAGCCCGAATAGTGATAGAAGCCCGGCGTCAGGCCTTCGACATTAGCCGCATAAACATAGGCTTCATAAGGGTTGCGTGCGCCGCCGGACGGCGTCATGCCGAGCGGCAACTTGACGATCCCGTTGCTGGTATGGCCGGTAATGCCCATGCCGGCATATAGACAGTCGGAAAGCTGCTTCAGCGTGATCGTCGGCTCGCCTGCGGCGCGCACCGTGCGGCGTCGCGCCATCAGCTCAACAAGCTCGCTGCCGTCGCGCGGCTCAGGTAGCTCGGTAACGATCCGCCGGTCGTTGCGGGTGAACAGCTTGGGCTGGGGACCCCTTGTCGCCTTCTCCCGCTGCAGTGCCTGGGATTCTTCGAGGCTCATATAGTCGGGATTCTGCACGCAGAAATGCATCATCGCCGCGGGCAGGCCCCATTTCCAGCCCGACCGGAAATCATCCTCGAGTTTGGCAAGCTCCGAGCCTTCTTCGACAACGGCCGATACGTTGACAAGCGCACCGAGCGTCGCTCGCGCATCCTCGCCGCTGAGCTCGCCCATCATTTCGGCGATCTCCTCGAATGTAGACCATTCGGAAAGGCCGCCGAGGAAGGCCACCAGATCGGGGTCGCAATTGAAGACACTCTTGGCGAGGAAATTGCAGCCGACCAGAGCACCCTCGGCGCGCGAATAGACGAGCGTCTGCGCGGCACGATATCTCATGGCTGAAATGTCCCCATCATCGCGGAAAGAAAAGACCGCCGGCCGAAGCCGGCGGTTTAGGCGTTTGGGGCTGTTCCCGCGTCACGCCTTGTTGAAAGCCATGCCGCGCGAAACGAATGCCGTCGCAGCGATGCCCGCGGTCGTCACCTTCAGGTTGATCGCCTTGCCGACGTTTATAGTCTTCGCATTTTTCTTCATGGAAGTCGCCCTTTTTTTGCAGCATCCAACGCCGGATGCGCAGTAAAAATAGCTATTGGCGGATTAACGTCCGGTTAGCGTTAGGCAGACAATGAGAACTATTCTCAGCTGTTTTCGCTGAATTTTCGAAGAATTTGCGCTAATTCCGCTAAATGGCTAAGATTTTTGGTGATCAAATTCGAAACGACTCCGAATCACGCGCGGTTGCAGCCGATCAACTAGCTCTACTCAAAGATCATCTGCTCACAGATCGGCGTCTACCTTCGTCAGCAGAGAACGCCGGTTGAAATCGTTACGCCGAACGAACGTATAGCGAGGGTCCTTCCGGAAGCCCCTCGTGGAAATAGGACTGCCGAGCAGCAGCTCAAAAACTTCTGAGAATTAAGTCGACTGCGTGAGTCTTCAGAAACTTGGCATCGGCATATATTGCCGGCTTAGCGCGAGTTCGACGAGCGGTCCCACCGCAGGGTCGGACGAAGAATACACCCTTGCTGAACGCAATGCGCTCTTGAGGCTCATTCCCTTTGGCGCCGCGCGCATGACCACAGTCGTGACGGACGGGCCGGACGGGGTCACGATCATCGCATGGCCGCAAAGCAGCGGTTCCGGCGAGAACGGTCCCCATTGCACTGACATGAAAGTCGGCTCCTTGGTGCCGCGCCGATTGAGGCCGAGGAAGTAGAACCAGTTGAGACGTTCCAGCACGACGCCCTCGTGGTCGCCCATGAAATAGGACCATGCAGTGCCGCGTGTCTCGGCAAGTCCCGTCATGCGCCGAAACGTCGTCCGCTCGCCTTCGGTGCGTATTGACGTGATGGCGCACAATATCTGCGCAGGCTCGCCGGGAATGGAGAAGTAGGTCTGATAGAAGCCGGAAGCGATCCTCGGCGACGGCGGCGCGAACAGCCGGACTGCGATCGACCCGTCGCCGGCTTGGCCACCGAGCCTGCCGAGCCTTGCCGGCGGATCGATGCCGTCGACCGTGTCAGGATCGCGATAGAGCTCTGCTTCCTCGATCTGGAAATATTCACAGATACGCGCCGTCGTCGCGCGATTCGGCAGCGCGTCCATTGAAAGATAGCGATCGAACTGCTGACGGTTCACGCCCATCTCGCGGCAAACCGCCGCGATCGAGCCATGCTGGGCACAAAGCCGCCGCAGATTTACAGCCAGATTCTCACGCAGACTCATCACCTTACCCCGCCCCCCACAATCCAAGGGACAAAACAGGAGCCACGTCAATGGGTTCCAAGCGGCAAACCCGCTCCACTTTGGTAGTCCAGACCCTTGAGGTCGTGTGAACCAGGGTCTGTCAAACCGTGCGCAACACGTCAGCAGCTTCGGCAACAAGGTCGCCGACTGGGCGCCGCGCATCGAGCCGGATTGCTGCTTCGCCGGGTCCCGGTGGCTCCAGATCGGCGAACTGGCTGTCGATGAGGCTCGCCGGCATGAAGTGGCCCTTGCGGGCCGCTACTCTGGCTGCCGCGGTCGCCTTATCGATGTCGAGATAGATGAACAGGATGCGGCCATCATGGCTCCTCAGCCCGTCGCGATAAACACGCTTCAGAGCCGAGCATGCCGCAACCGAGCCGACACCATCGCGTCCCGCTTCGGCGATCTGCATGCCGATCGCATCGAGCCAGCTCCACCGATGCGCGTCCGTCAACGGCAATCCAGCCGACATGCGCTCGACATTGGCCTGTGGGTGCAGCCGGTCGCCCTCGATGAAACGCCAGCCCAGTGCCGTGGCGAGCCCCTCGCCGACCACCGTCTTCCCGCAGCCGGCTACGCCCATGACAACCACTGGCCGCCAGTGCGCAGGATCGGTCCGAGCTTGCGCTGTCCCCTCGGGCATTTCCATCACCGGCTAGCTGGGCTGCGGCCGTAAAGCAGCAGCATGACAACAATGACCACGCCGTAGATGATCTGGCGTCCGGCCTCGGGAATTTGCATGACCGACAGGATCGACTGCAGAAGCGTTATCAGGATCACGCCGGCGATAGTGCCGAGATAGGTGCCGCGCCCCCCCAGGATCGATGTGCCGCCAAGCACGACGGCCGCGATGGAGGGCAGCAAATAGGCGTCGCCCATCGCCTGCGCCGCCTTGGAGGCATAGCCGGCGAGCAGCACGCCGCCGAAGGCGCTGAGCCCTCCGGAAATGGCGAACGCGGTCATCACGACGCGCCGCGTGTTGACGCCGGAGAGATAGGCTGCGCTCTCGCGATTACCGATCGCATAGATCGAGCGGCCGAAGGTCGTGCGGGTGAGCAGGAAGATGGTGACAGCGCCTATCATGGCCCAGATGACGACCGCGTTGGGAATGCCGGGCAGCAAGAAACCGGTCGCGATGTAGCGCACCGCGGCCGACGCCGAATCCTGCGGCGAGAAGCCCCCGGTGTAGACGACCATCAGGCCCTGCGCCACCGCATTGGTCGCGAGCGTAACGATCATCGAGGGTATCCGCAGATAGGCGACCCCGACGCCATTGACCAAACCGATCGCGACCCCGCAAGCGATGCCGAACGGCATCGCCAGTATGATGCCGGCCGTGCCATAGGCAGCCGCCGCCGAGGACATCATGCCGCCAACTGCGACCACCCAGGGCACCGAAAGGTCGATCTGGCCGAGCAGGATGACGATCATCATGCCGGTCGCAATAACACCGAGGAAGGAAGCGACCTTGAGCTGCTGCAGCAGATATTCCGGCGAGAGGAAGCTCGTCGAATAGAGGCTGCCGAGGAAGAGCAGCAAAAGGATACAGGCAAAAGCGGTCGCCACGGCCGGGTCGACGCCGCGCAGGAAAGGGGGCAGTCGCCGAGCCGGAGCGATCTGGTCGCTCATTGGAACCACTCCAGCTTGTTGCGGACACGAAATAGCGCAAGTGAACCGAGGCTCACCGCGATCAGCAGCACCACGCCCTGGAACAGCGGCTGCCAGAGCGGGTCGAGGTCGAACACGAAGAGCAGGTCCCCGATCGTGCGGAATGCGAGGGCGCCGAAAATCGCTCCGATCGCGCTGCCACGGCCGCCGAATAGCGACACGCCGCCGAGCACGACCGCCGCGATCGAGAAGAGCGTATAGGTATTGCCACTCGCGAGCGCCGCCTCGCCAGTATAGGTGAAGAAGGTGAGAAACAGCCCGCCGATCGCTGCGAGCAGGCCGGCAAGAGCATAGGCGACGAACTTGCCCCTTCTGATCGGTAGGCCAGACATATAGGCGGCAACTTCCAGCGAGCCCGACGCATAGGCTGCGCGGCCGGCCATCGAGCGGCTGAACGGCACCCAGATCACCAGGACCACGACTGCCAGCGCAATGAGGCTCGACGGCACCACGCCGAACAGTCGGCCGGTCAGGGCATCGGCGAGGTCTTCGTTGACCGAGCCGCCGGGGAATGGCCGTAGTAGCAGCGCCAGCCCGAAATAGACCGCGCCGGTCGCTATCGTCGCGACGATCGGCTGCAAGCGTCCATAGATGACGATCGCGCCGTTGACCGCACCGCAGGCGAGGCCCGTCGCCAGCACCGCGAAGACCCCGATCGCGGTTTCCAGAGCACTACCCACCACGAGCCAGGAGGCCAGGCAATTGGTGAGAACGAAGATCATGCCGACGGAGAGGTCGATCCCGGCCGTAATCACTACCAGCGTTTGCGCCATGGCGACGAAGGCAAGCAGCACGCCCTTGTTCGCCGCCGTGTTGACGACATTCGCGATCGCGGCCGTCGTGAAGCCCTGGCTTTCGATGGCCGGATGGTTGACGAGATAGATCGCGAACATGATCGCGAAGATGCCGAGCGCGAGCAGTGTGCCGCGCTGCTCGGCGAGGCCGTAGCGCCATTCTTTCAATTGAGTGCCACCGACTGGATGCCGGCCTCCCCACCCTTGATGTCCAGCGCCGCCGCGACCAGCGCCCGCTCGGTGATTTCCGCACCGGTGAGTTCGCGTTTGATCGATCCGTCATAGAGGACGAGCACGCGGTCGCAGCAGCCGATCAGCTCGTCGTAATCGGTGGAATAGAAAAGGACTGCCGCGCCCTGGTCCGCCAGCTTTCGCAGAAGTTGATAGAGTTCCTGCTTGGTGCCGACATCGATACCGCGCGTCGGGTCGTTCAGCAGGATGATACGCGGCGAACGCATCAGCCATTTGGCAATCACGACTTTCTGCTGGTTGCCGCCCGATAGCGCGCCGACCGGGACGTCGAGGCCCGCCGTCTTGATGGCAAGCAAGCGGATCATCTCGTCGATCCGGGCCTGCTCGGCCGCACGGTCGACGACGCCGCCCCTGGAGATGCGGTCGAGGGCTGCGAAGGAGAGGTTCTCGCGCACAGACATCGGCAGCATCAGCCCTTCTGTCTTGCGATCCTCGGGAATGAGCGCCATGCCGATACGCTCTTCCTTCGCGGCGGCGGGGCTTTCGATCGTCTGCGCCTTGCCGTCGACGAGGATGGTGCCTGTCAGGCCGCGCAGCACTCCGAACAAGGCGAGCAGAAGCTCGCGCTGGCCTTGCCCGTCGAGCCCTCCCAGACCGACCACTTCGCCGGGCCCGACGCAGAGCGATACGTCGCGCAGCCGGTTGGTCCAGCCGAGATTGCGGCACTCGAGCACCGGCTCGCGGCCCGTCGGCGACATGGCCGGCTTGGGCGGAAAGACGTGGCTGTATTCGCGGCCGATCATCAGCTCGACCACGTCATTGTCCGATTTCGTGCCCGCCTGGTAGCTCGCGACATTGCGTCCGTTGCGGAAGACAGTGCATTCGTCGGCAAGCTGGGCGATCTCATGCATGCGGTGCGAGATGTAGAGCAGCGCCATGCCTTCCGAGCGCAATCGCTTCAGGACGGCGAAGATGCGTGCGACGTCGCTCGCGGTCAGCGCCGAGGTCGCCTCGTCGAGGATGAGGATGCGGGGATTGCGCGCCAGCGCCTTGGCGATCTCGACCATCTGCCGGCGCGACAGCGGCAGGTCTTTGACCAGCGCGCGCGGGTGGATGTCCTCAGCCCCGGCGCGTGCCAACGCCTCTTCGGCGATGCGGCGCTGCGCTTTTATGTCGATCATTCCGAACCGCGTCGGCGGATTCGAGATCACGACGTTGTCGGCAACGCTGAGGTCGGGGACGAGCGACAATTCCTGGAAGATGCAGGCGATCCCGGCGGCATTTGCCGCTGCCGGCGAGGCGAAGGTGACCTCCTGCCCATCGATGGTCATGCGGCCTTCGTCCGGAGCGACCACGCCAGCCACGACCTTGATGAGGGTCGACTTGCCCGCCCCGTTCTCGCCCAGGATCGCATGGATGCGGCCCCGATGGACCGTAAGCTCAGCCTTCTCCAAAGCGCGGACGCCGCCATATCGCTTGGAGACGCCCTCCATCCGGAAGAGCGGAACCGAGCCATCCTCCTGTTTCAGGACATTGCGCACGCCTTCCGCTGCCCTAATATCCATGCGAGCCATCGTGAGTTGGCACGGGCGCTGCGGAAACCCGCAACGCCCTGCGGTCATCACCGAAAGACTACTGGTTTTCCTTCGTCTGTCCCATGATTTCCTGCGCGGTAAAATTGATTCCGCAGGTCGGGAACGAATTGCCGACGAAGAAGCTGTCCGATTGGTCGGGGAAGTAGTCCTGCCCTTGCTTGAAGTTCGGATCCTCCACGATCGCCAGCGGCAGCTTGACGGACTGCGGAACCACTTGCCCTTCAAGCGCGGCTATCGCCGTCTTGATGGCGACTGCGACCTGCGCAGGACCGGTGCCCGCCGACGAGCACTTCAGGCCATCTGCCGCATGTTTCGCGCAGAACTTGCGGAACCCGTTCTCTGTCTCGCCGCCGAACGGCACGAAGGGATGCTTCGCGTCGATCATCGCCTGGACGATGCCGGTATCGCCGCCCTGCCCGGTGATGCCGTCGAACGGTCCGTTCGTGGCAATCGCATCAGCCGTCACCTTCTGAGCTGTCGGATCGTCCCATTTGCCCATGACTTCGGTCACGTTCCATTTCTTGCCGGACGCGGCGAGAGTCTCCTGGATACCGTTGTGGCGGTCGGTGTCGACCGACGTGCCGGCCACACCGCGCACTTCCAGAATTTTGCCGCCGTTCGGCAGGTGGTTGACCAGCCAGTTGGCCCACAGCACGCCGAGGCCTTTCTGGTCGACGTCGACATTGATGGCGTCCTGGGTGTCGAGGGTGTTGTCGAACGCGACGAGGACGACGCCGGCTTCCTTAGCGCGCTTGATGACCGGCGCAAAGGCTGTCGGGTTCTGCGCGTTGACGACGATTGCGTCGAAGCCGGAATCGATGAAGTTGTTGATCGCCGAAATCTGCGCCGGCACGTCCTCACCGGTCGAGACCACCTTGAATTCCTTGAGCTTGGCTTTGACGTCAGGCTGTGCCGCATAGGCCTTCGCCGTCTGGATCATCTGAATGCGCCAGAGATTGGCGATATAGCCGTTGGCGAGCGCGATACGATAAGGCCCTTCCTTCTTCGGAAACTTGAAGAACTTGGTGTCTGCCGACCAGGGCTTGAAGCATTCAGGATCGGCCGCCGGCCCCTTGACGATCTCCGGCCCGGCGATTGCCGTGGAGCTCAGCATGACGAAGGCCGTGGCGGCAACGATGCCGCCAAGCAGTGACTTGATCATTGGTTTCCTCCCAGTTTGTCATTGCGGATTGACTGCGTTCCCATCCGGAACGAGTACCTCCACTCGTCCCGGCAATCGGACCGGCATATGCGATGGCCGTCATCGACAGAAACCTCCCTTCCTGCCGGTCGCCCCGCTGACCCACCTTATCACGTACTCATTCTACCAGCTGCCGCTACGGAAGTGGTAGTGCCATCAAATCAGTCTCACCGGCGGCACGGGGATCGGTCCCGGCGGTGGGACGGGCTGAGGCATAGGGTCGGGATCGGGCGCCGGTCCCGGGAACGGCTGAGGAGGCACGGGTATTGGCTTGGGACGACTTGCGGACATCATCGCACGTCTCCTGCAAGAAATCGGTCCGGCGAGTTTATCCCGCCCTGTTCCTGTTTCCTCCGCACAATCTATGGCTGCCCAGGCGAATGAAACGGGATAGTCGAACGGGGTTTTCACGCGCTCACTGAGCGTGCTCCCCGGTGCGTTCAGCAAACGCGCACAAGCGCACGCCGTTCCGTCAGGATGCGAGCGAAATCAAAGGGCCTGCCCGGCGTAAGAGCAGACCGGGAACGCTTTTTCGATTGGGCGGTTGAATCGGGTAGTCGGTGACGGCCGCCGGCCCAGGAGAATCAAGCATGAAATTCAAGCTGATCGTGCTCGCCGCGTTGTCGCTCGGCCTGGCCGGAGCCCCCATTGCTTCTGCCCAGAACAACACTCGGACCTCGTCGACCGGCTCCGCAGAAACGGATGCTTCCCACTTCCTGTCCGGACCCGGGACCGAGGATTTCTTTACGGACGAGAACAAGCGCACGTTGAAATCGGAGGACGAGGTCAAAAAAACCTATGAGGCGATGAACAAGGACGACCAGGCCAAGCTGAAAGCCGCCTGCGCGGCCAACCAGGAATCCCGCTTCTCCAATCTCTGCAAGATTGTGAGCGCGATGTAGCTTCCGCGGCGAGCTGCCGCCCATTGCGCCGATCCAGGCCAATCGTGGGAGAAGTCGAGGCCAAAACGCTCTGGAAAGAACCCTCGGCGGAACGGTTCCGGCTGGCAGAGGTTTGAGCCGCGGCAGAAATTGCAGTTCAGGAGGAAAGCCGCCATGAAATCGAAACTGCTTGCTCTCACTGCCTTCTCGCTCACTCTCCTCGGAGCCGCCCCGCTTGCTTTCGCACAGACGAACAATGGCGGCCGGCTCACCCCCAGGAGCACCGGGCCCAGAACCGCCGAGCCCGGCAACACTTCTTCGATATCTCGCGAGGACGCCAACCCCTCGTCCTACCTCACCGATCGGAACGTCCGCCCCTTCTTCACCGACGGGAGCATGAGAACATTGCGCCCGGAAGGCGAGCTCAGGCAGACCTTCGATGCGATGAGCCTGGACGATCGCACCCGCTTGAGAGCGGCCTGCATTGCAAACCAGAACCCAAGATACAACCATCTCTGCACTACGGTGAGCGCGATGTAGGCTTCCAACCGTTGGAACGCCGCCACATCGCCTGCGTTATCCTCGGCACTCACCCTAACGGAGGATACGGATGGTCACGTTCAAAGAGATGAAGGTGCAGGAAATCATGCAGGACACCTCCCTCAGCCGAGACGATAAGATCTCCCGGTTGCGGGAGATCGAAGACGAAGCTCGGGCCCTGCAGCGCACTGCGTCGGAAAGCCCGATGAACGCTGACGACGGCTGGGAAGCCGATCTGCGCGAGGTACGGCTTGCGCTTGCCGAGCTCGGTGCCGAAACACCGCGGAAGGGGGCGGCCTCGCTCTGATCAGGGGAAGGTTTGGCTAGCCCAGGCTGATACCGGCCTTCTTCGCCTCCTCCTTCAGGAAAGGCAGCCCGATCTCGATGACATCGTCCGGCCGCTCGGCGACCGGCCGCCAGACGGCGAGCCCGGCGGCAATGTCGATATCGACATGGTTCATGCTCTCGAGCGTGACCGCTCCCTTGTATCCGATATCGGCCATCGCCTTCATCATTGCCGGCCAGTTGAGCATTCCCCTGCCCGGCACGCCGCGGTTCGCCTCCGAGAGATGCACATAGCCGAGATAGGGTTCGGCCGCCTTGAAGCCGGCCTCGAAGCTCTCTTCCTCGATATGCATGTGATAGGTATTGAGATGGATGAAGAGGTTTTCTGCGCCGATCCGTTCGATGATGCGCGCCGCATCCATGCCGCGGTTGACGAGATGCGTCTCGTAGCGGTTGCACGGCTCGATCCCGACCCTGAGACCGAAGCCGCGGGCGAGCCGGGCAGCACGTTCGAGAAAGCGGCAGACGCCATCGATCTCCTTCTTTGTCGCTGCCCTGCCCGTCGTTTTGCCGATCGAACCGTAAGTGACGCCGCCCAGCATGGAGCTGCCGACCTCGGCGCAGACCTTGAAAGCCGGCGCCAGGAAATCCAGCCCCTCGTCCGGCTGCTCCACCACGTCGAGCACGCGCGGCAGTGCGAGGGAGCAGACGAGTTCCACGCCCCAGCGGTTGCCAAAGGCGCGGCTGCGCTTCGCATCGATCTCATCCGGCCTCAGGAGTGGAATCTCCAGAAGGCCGATTCCGTATTCCCTGAGTTGCTCGATCCGGGGCTCGATGCGGTCGAGATCCCAGACCGGGGCAATGGCAAAGGTGTGGAGTCCAAAAACGTTCATCGGCTGGTCTTTCAGTTCGGTGGCGCTCGGGCACGGGGGGCTGGGGACCGTTTACTTTTTGCCGCTCGCGTGAGTTTTCCAGCGCAGTACCTTTCTGCGGCAAAAAGTAAACTGTCCCCGGAGCCTTGCTGGACGCGAGCATGGTCAAGTCCGGCCCCTTTTCGCGCCTGAATTCGGAAAGCGCCACAACGGTTCCCTCGATGAACCAAGAACACTCGCTCTCGAACTCGGGCAGTTTTCGGTTAAGATCGTGCTGGAAGAGCAAGAAGCAGGATGAAGTATTCCGCTCTCATTCATCCTGTCGGAGAGACGCGTTCCGCGCGCAGGGAGGAATTCGATGCCCGAAAGCAATAAGCCGCTGGTGGTGAGCACGCCCGATCCGCGTACGCTCGACCTGATCTTCACACCTGAAGCCCTGCAGCATCTCCGCGAGCGCTACGAAATCGTCGAGACGGAGCCCGACAGCATCGCCGCCTTGCCCGAAGATCAGCTCGAGGCTGCACGCTACATTGTCGGCCAGCCGCCGCTGTCCAAGGAGACTCTTGACCGGATGAAGTCGCTGCGCTGCATCTTCAACGTCGAGACCAATCTCCTCAACAACATGCCCTATGAGGTGCTGTTCGAGCGCGGCATTCATGTGGTGACGACAGGTGCGGTCTTCGCCGAGCCTGTCGCGGAGCTCGGGCTCGCTCTGGCGCTCGCCCTCGCGCGCGGCATCATCGATGCCGACCTCGACTTCCGCCACGGCATGGAGCAGTGGGGCGGCGAAGGCAACAAGAACGCCCGGCTGATCTCCGGCTCCGAAATCGGCATCATCGGCTTCGGCGATCTCGGCAAGGCGCTGAACCGGCTGCTGAGCGGCTTCCGCGCAAAGGTGCGGGTCTACGACCCGTGGCTGCCGCCATCGGTGCTCCTCGAACACGGCGTCGAGCCGGTAGACCTCCACACGGTGCTCTCCA
This sequence comes from Mesorhizobium sp. BAC0120, assembly GCF_033542235.1. NCBI lineage: Bacteria > Pseudomonadati > Pseudomonadota > Alphaproteobacteria > Hyphomicrobiales > Phyllobacteriaceae > Mesorhizobium > Mesorhizobium sp. BAC0120. The sequence continues at coordinate 519,620 of NZ_JAWRCU010000001.1, forward strand.
ACAGCGACTTCGTATTTGTGGTTGCTTCGGTGACCAGCGAGAACCAGGGCTTCCTCGATGCCGAAGCGTTCGCGAAGATGCGCAAAGGGGCTGCCTTCATCCTCTTGAGCCGTGCCGGTGTTGTCGATTTCGAAGCGCTGATGAAGGCCGTCCATGACGGCCATATCCGCGCCGCCACTGACGTCTATCCGGAAGAGCCGCTCCCGCGAGACCATCCGGTTCGCAAGCTCCACGGCTTTCTGCATTCGGCGCATCGAGCCGGCGCGCTCGACCTCGCCTTCAAGAAGATGGGCGACATGGTGCTGGAGGACATGGACCTGATCGACCGAGGCCTGCCGCCGATGCGCGGCAAGCGAGCCGAGCGGGAGACGGTATCGCGAATGAGGTCGAAGCCGGTGGACAGAAATTAGGTAAGCGCCGAAGGATAAGTGCCCGGGGACAGTTTACTTTTTTCCGCTTGCGCCAGCCTTGGTGCGCCTCTGCCTATGTGCGGAAAAAAGTAAACTGTCCCCTGCGCCTTCGCAGCTAAGATAGCTGCGCGGAAAGCAGGCGGCGCGGCTTCTGCCGCCCCGCCTGCAAGCGTGGATTTTCAGGCCTTGCAGAACGCCAGCAGGTCTGCGTTCACCTTGTCCTTCTCGGTCGTGCACATACCGTGCGCGCCGCCCGGATAGACCTTTAGCGTCGCATCCCTGACGATCTTGGACGAGAGCTCAGCGGAGGCGGCGATCGGCACGATCTGGTCGTCGTCGCCATGAAGGATCAGCGTCGGCACGTCGAACGCCTTCAAGTCCTCGGTGAGATCGGTCTCGGAGAAGGCCTTGATGCAGAAATAGGACGCCGGCAGGCCCGCCATCATACCCTGCAGCCAGAAGCTCTCGCGCACGCCTTCCGAGATTTTTGCGCCCGGCCGGTTGTAGCCGTAGAACGCCATCGAGAGATCCTTCCAGAACGCCGACCGGTCGGCGAGCACACTGGCGCGCAGCTGGTCGAACGCCTCGATCGGCGTGCCGTTGGGGTTGGTCTCGCTCTTCAGCATGACTGGCGGGATCGCACCGATGAGCGCCGCCTTGGCGACGCGGTCGGTGCCATGACGGCCGATATAGCGGGCAACCTCGCCGCCACCGGTCGAATGACCGACATGGATCACGTCTTCCAGATCGAGCTCATCGATGAGCTCGGCGAGGTCGTCGGCATAGGTGTCGAGGTCGTTGCCTTGCCAGGGCTGGCTGGATCGGCCATGGCCGCGGCGGTCATGAGCGATGCAGCGATAGCCATGCGAGGAGAGGAAGAACATCTGGTCCTCGAAAGCATCCGCCGAAAGCGGCCAGCCATGGCTGAAAACGACCGGCTGTCCCTCTCCCCAGTCCTTGAAATAGATCTCGGTTCCGTCTTCGGTTTCGATATATGGCATGGCTGACTTCCTTCTCGTGACTGAGGGTGGGGCGACAATCAGTCCGTCGCGCCGAGCCGGTGCATACGGCGACCGTCAGGGCGGTCGGGATCGGATCGGCATGCTGAGCCTAATCCGCGAACGATGACATGTCTTGTACGGAGAGATGGCGCGGGCATGGCAGCCACACGCTATGCACTGAATTGCTTCGCGGAGACTTAGCGGCCGAGCACCGGCGAGGGCTCGGTGTTTCGGCAATCCGGTGCGGAGAGGGAATTGGCCACCATCTCCCTCTCGCCCCGGGGCGCGCGGTATCAGTCAGTTTCCTCTCTGGGCACAGCACTGAGCCGCTCCGGAATGTCGGTCAGCGGCAAGTCCTGCACATCGGGATACCGTTCCTCGCGAACCCAGCGCGCCCGTCGCAAAAACCACCAGGCAATATTAGTCGCCAAACCCGGCCGGTACAGCGCATTCGGCATGAAAAGCGTAAAGGCCAGCACCGTTTCGTCAGTGCGACTTTCCGTTGCGTGCCAGCAGCCGAGCTGTGGAAAGCCAGTCCAGGAGAGAGTTTCATACAGGTTTAGCACGGCAGCTTCCTTCGCAATCGCGGGGAGCGTGTCCCCATATGGCAGCTCCAGTGTGGCCATGAGACCGTGGCCCAGCTGGAGATGTTTTGCCTCTGTCAGAAGGTGGATCATTGCGAAGTTGTTTCCAAAGGAAGTTGCAAGCGACAATCTCGTGCGATTACCCATGCTGACACAGTAATCGGACTGACCCCACTTCTCGGCAAAGATTTCGAATTCGTCTGTGCCGGACCAGCGGCTCGGGCCCTTGCCGCTAGGGGCATAGATATCACCCACGACGCCAAGGACCCCATTGAATTCAATGTCACGGAGATGGGCGGGACGAGACGTGTTTGGCTCCCCACCTAGCAACTCTGCCATCATAGACGCATGAAGCTGCGCATTGATCGGCTGAATCACCGCGGTCTCGGCCAAAAGTTCCGGCATCCAGCCGATTGTGTCACGCGTGAAGTAAGCAGAGCTGCTGAACCGCAAACCTGAGACCGTTGGTGTAGGCCCGGGTGACTCCACAGGAACATAAACCCACCCATAGGTCGATGTCGCGACCGGCGCCGTCATCGCGACGAATTTCATGAAACGATCACTCTCGATCGGTGCGTTCTTCAGAAAGTCCGTTACGACCATGATCCTCAGCTCGCTGTCCGCCGCCGCCTCCGCGGCCTGCTGAACGCGCGCGCATACACGGAAATCACCGGGCCACCAATTAAACCCCGGCGCCTCACCTTTCCCGCCTTTTATCCAGCGAACCTCACCATCGACCTCCCAGATTTCGGCAAGGCGCTCGAGCGCTCTCTGTCCGAGCTCATCGAAGCTGCTCATAGAACCTCCAAGCGCGAAGCCCTGTTCCCCCTGGACCTTATGGCGGCGCCAATCCCTCAACCAAAGATTGCAATCAAGCGACGCAGCAAATTCCGTCGCGCCGAGCCCTCGCGTGCTGCGGCGGACAGACCGATCTGGTTGGCGAGTTGGCAACCGCCTCCCGTCACCCGAGCGCTCCAGTCCCCTTCTATTTCTTCACTGAGCCTGCCAAGGCGCTGCTCTAGATCGTCGACCATCGGCAAATCCTGCATATCGGGATACACCTGCTCGTAAGCCCAGCGAAGCCGCTGCAAAAACCAGACAGTGATCTGAGTGGCCAATCCCGGCCGGTACAGCGCATTCGGCATGAAAAGCGTGAAGGCCAGCCCACTTTCTCCCGGGCGTATTTCGTCCGCGTGCCAGCACCCAAACTGCGGAAAACCGGTCCATCCCCCAAACTCGAACAGGTTTAGGGCCGCAGCCTCCTTGGCAATAAAGAGGGACGGGCCGAAATACGGCAGCTCCAAGCTGGCCATGAGACCGTGGCCCAACTGAGGATGAACCTCTGCTGTCACGAGGAGGATGTGTGCGCTGTCGCTTACAACAGGAATTTCAAGCGAGATCCCGGCGGGATCACCGTTGTCAGACAATTGATCTGACCGACCCCATCTCTCGGCGATCATCGTCAATTCATCCGTGCCGGACCAGCGGCTCGGGCTTTCGCCTAGAGGGGCATAGTCGTCAGCGACAACCTCGAAAATTTTGTGGAATTTGAGATGACGGAGATGCGCGGGACGAGACGTGTCGGGTTCCCCGCCGCCAATCTCATCTGGTATGACAGTGGTTTGGAACTGTGCATTGATCGGCTGAAGCAATGCTGTCCGAGCCAGAAGTTCCGGCATCCAGCCGATCGTATCCTGCGTGACGTAAGCGGTGCTGCCGAGCCGCAGGCGTCGCACCGCTGGTTCGGAGCCGGCTGCTTCCGGGGAAGCTAATTCCGGGAGAAAATAAACCCACCCATAGGTCGAATTCGTAAAGAGCGCTGTTGCCGCAGCCCATTCCACAAAGTGATCACTCTCGGTCGGCACGTCCTTTAAAAAGTCCGTGCTGACGATAACCCTCAACTCCCTCTCCGAGGCCCCTTCCTCGCGCCTGTTGATGCGTACGCTTACCCGGAAATCACCCGGCCACCAGTCAAACCCTGGTGGCTCATGTTCCCCGCCCTCCACCCAGCGGATTCCACTATCGATCTGCCAGATTTCGACGAGGCGATCGAGCACCTGCTTTCCGAACTCGCCCAAGCTGGTCATGGTACCCACCGTGAAGCCTGTCCTTTTTGGACCCGCAACCCCTATCACCGCGCCGTCATCTCTGCAACTGTCGGTTGCTGATAAGTCTAAGTGCTCTTACGATCGCATACACTCGCTGACGTCGCCGACTTACGTTTAGGCGGTGCCACGAGTCGTTTCGAGCATTTGCCGTGCCGGAGCCTGCATCAGGTTTGGTGCTCGTTCGAACTGAACGCTCTCTTAGCGCCTGATCAGTAGCTCATGATTCATTATGGGACGGGGCGTGCGACTGGCCCCGTCCGCGGGCGGATTGCCTGGTGCAACTCAACAGCGCTGCCCTGCCTTAGCCTGGTGTCCGGGCGCACAATTGCCGCTCGAACTTGAATTCCCGTTTATCGAGCCGGTAGAGCCGCTGTTACCATTGCTGCCGGTTCCGCCTCCGTTGTTCGTGGCGCCAGTGCTACCCGCGGCGCCTCCGGTTGCGCCGCCCGTGCCCATTGACCCGGTGCCACCCGAAGTGCCTCCGGTCGCGCCGCTCGTGCCCATGGAGCCGGTGCCACTCGAGGTGCCCCCGGCTCCGCCACCTGTGCCGGCGGAGCCGCCACCGGTCCCGGCTCCAGTTCCGCCCCCCGCGCCACCTGCGGCTCCCGTGCCGCCTCCACCCGTGCCGCCTCCGCCGCCGGCTTGGGCGACCGCCAGACAGGTTGATAGGGCGATCGCTGCCGACGCCAGTAGAAGTCGCTTCATCATGGGATTCTCCATCATTGAATGCGCATCATGCGCTGGGCCCTAACAGCATCAGCGATTGGGTGTTCCTGCCGCGCATGCGACGACTCGATGCACCGCCAGCGGCTGCCCTTCGGCATTCCCGTTCGCCTGACCTGGTCGGCGGCCACCTCCTCGATCATCCGGCGGCCTGCGTGAACGTCGCCGCATCCCGTCCCCTGGCGCGCAACGAGATCTGGAATTATGCCGGCGTGCTGTTTGCCCGCACCGAACCGGACGCGCCCTGGTCCGACATAGAAATTCAGCTCGGTCCGGAGCTCTTCGAACAGCAGACGGCGCCTGCGGGCTATCCCTCGTCGCCCTTCAGCTTCGCTGCCTATTTTACGGTGAACCGCGCGCGAAGCGAGGGCAGCGCGACCCTGGCGTCACCCGATCATCACGATCATCTCAGGGTCGATCCGGCTTACTTCACCGACCCCGACGGCTACGACATGCGCATCATGGTTGGCGGCGTGCGGATCGCCCGACAACTGTTCACGACGCACGCGATGCAAGGCCGGGCCGGCGCTCCATCCTACGGGCTTCCGGTTTCGATGCGTTTCAGAGTGCTTTCAGCCGCCATCCTCCGTTCGACGAGCCCAGTTGAAATTCGGTAGCGACTTCACCGCGCAAGTGCTGGTCGATCTGGATGATTTATAGCTCCACCTCCGAGGGCCGATATTTCGCCTGTTCGATGGCCGCCATGAGTTGACAATGCTCACCTTCGAGCCGCGCTGCATCGCGCTCCACCGCCATGAGGCGAATTGATCGAAGCAAATTCTTGCTCCCAAAGCGTCCTGACACTTTGAAGTTCAAGCGCTATGAGCTTAGAAGGGAGGCGTTGGCGAGGCCGCACGGAAGTGCTCGCGCAGCGTCTCTGTCTCATACTCGTGGCGGTACAAACCGCGTCTACGCAGAATCGGCACGAGTTCATCGACGATTACCGCAAGCCCATCGATTAACCGATCAGGCTGCAAATTGAAGCCGTCGATCGCCCCGCCATGGAACCAATCCTCAATGTGATCGGCGAGCTGCTCGGGCGTGCCAACAAATCCGGCATGGCCTGATCCGGTGTAGCGCGTCTGCTTGAGGTACTCGCGGACGGTCGGGTTCGTTTTGCGGATCTGCGCAACGATCGATTCGCGGAAGCCTATGCTGCCGAGGAAAGACTGAGGGTCCTTGAGCGGGCCGAGGACATCTTCGGGAAAAGGCTCGTCGAGTTCGAGTTTCGAAGCGTCGTAGCCGATCGCCTGCGACAGCCAGCCGATCGAATATGATGACGGTCCTGCGTCATGGAGTTCATCGCTGCGGCGACGCGCCTCTTCCTCGGTGCTGCCCAGGCTCAGCAACAGGCCGGGCAGGATCTTGATGTCGTCAGGTGAACGGCCATTGTCACGTGCAAAACCTTTGACCAGGCGGTAGTGCTCGATGGCTTGATTCTTGGTGAGTTCCGCGGCGAACACGCCTTCGGCCACGCGCCCAGCTAGAGCGCGACCCTGCGGCGAGCCACCTGCCTGAAAGATGACCGGGCGGCCCTGCTTCGACGGCGGCACCCGCAAACGCCCGTCGACATTGAAGAACTCGCCATGGTGATGAACGTCGTCACTTGTGGCTGCGGACTCCCATAGCGCCCGCACGACGTCGACGAACTCGCTCGCGCGTTCGTAACGGTCGTCGCGAAAGGGGATGTCGGGCAAGCCGAAGTTGCGTGCCGCGGGGACGCCGCGGGTGGTGACGACATTCCAGGCCGCACGGCCACCCGTCTGATGGTCCCAGGAGAGGAAGCGCTCGGCGAGCTCAAAGGGGTCATTGAAGGTCGACGAAGCGGTGGCGACCAGGCCCACGCGCGAGGTCGCTGCGGCCACCTGCCCCCAGTTCACCGTCGGCTCAAGTCGGATCGGATTGGCGTCATAGGCCGGGTCGCCCAATAGCGGTCCATCAGCTAGAAAGAGGGCGTCGAGGGTGCCGCGCTCGGCGGTCTTGCCAAGGCTCGACCAATAATCCGGGTCGACGAAGGAATCCTTCTTCAGAAGCGGCGTCTTCCATGCCGCCGGGAGATAGCCCAGCACCAACACGTTGATGCCGAGGAGCACGTGACCAGAACGCCTGTTCGTCATGAGTGATGTCTCCGTTGTCTCTAAAGCGAGACGTGCGGCTTTGGCGCAGGGAAGGCGGCGCGCGCTGGGGACGGCAGCGGCGCCGGTGCGGACAGGTTGAGCGCGGCGCGCAAAGAGCCGCCGGGCTCGATGGGAGCAAAGCCGTCGGCAAGCCACCGCTCGGCGGTGTCGAGCAGGTCAGCCACTGACTGCTCAACACCTGCGCGCAGAACGATGCCTTCGATCCCACCCGCCGGCGGCTCCTTGCCCAACTCTACGACCGGCACCGAGCCCGCAGCACCGAGGACGAGTTCGATCGGATCGTCACCGCTCACCGGCGGCGTGTCCGCCGCCGTTGCGGCGTACCACGCGATCACCGATGCACCCGTCGCGGGCTCGGGCGCGTTCAACGGCCCCGCGATCGAGAAACTGTTGTCGATATCGACATGCACGATGCGGTTCGACTGCACGAGGATACCAGTATCCCGGTCGCCGACGATTGAATCGTGCGGCCAGCTTTGCTCAAGTGCGCGCACCGCGCGGGCGGCGTCGTAGGCTGTCTGGGCGTTGAGCGGCGCGCCACCGCCGAGCCCCGCTCCACCCCAGGCCGGTGCTTCCTTCGGACCTTCTGGCGCATAGGCATCACGCACCCCGATCAGCACACCGCTGCGACCACCCGACAGGTGAGCAAGCGAGGCGACACGGCGCGCGATGTTGTAGGGGTGGTCGCGCTGCGGCGTCGTGGTGATGAGGAAACGGCCGTATTTCGTGCTGCCTGCCAAGGTCGCGCCGACCGCGCTGCTTGTCAGCGTGACGGCTGCCGGCGCGCTGCCGTCGACGCGGTCGATTCCAAGGACGGTGAACGCAACCGGCAATGCGTCCCACCGGGACAGCAGCGCGCGGTTGCCCGTGAGTTCCACAAGATGCGGTCCGGCCAGGCCAAGCGCGAGGTAGGGAGTTGTCATCGAGCCTTCTCCTCAGTTGCCTTGGCCGCCGCGCCCGAGTCGAGCGATGCTCGACACAGGCGAATTGTCATTGACCAGGTAGTCGCCCAGGATGCGCGCCTTGTAGGCGACCGGGTTATGCGACGCGAGCGTGCGTGCATTGCGCCAATGGCGATCGAGCGCGGTTTCCTCGGAGGTCGCGGACGCGCCGAGAGCATCGAAGACATGCGTGGCCGCGTAGAGGACGCCATCGATGATCGCGAGTTGCGCCTGCGATACAGCCACTTCTCCGTCCACGGCGCGCTTGTCGCGCAGCGCCACGTCGCCGGCCGCGTGGGCAGCGGCGATGAGATCGAGGGAGCTTGCGGCACGGCGCAAGGCGGCCTCCGTCGAGAAGACCCGCACCGATACTTCGCCGATCACTTGCAGCAGTTGCGGGTCAAGCGCCGGTACCGGGTTGAGACCTTGCGGGTAGTTGCGCCCGCGCGACTTGAGCGCAGCGATGCCGTCGCGCAGGATTGCGCGCGTGATGCCGGCGAGCACGGCCAGGATAGCCGTCTGGTAGAAGTGTCCTTGATAGACAACGCGCTCGCTTGCCGGGAAGACGTCGCCCTCGCGTGCGAGAGCATTCTGGTAGGTGGCGCTGCCGCTCGCCGTGGTGCGCTGGCCAAAGCCCGGCCAGTCGTCATTAACCACGACGCCCGGCTGATGGCGGCTCACCAGGGTGGTGATGAGCGAGCCGTCTTCGCCCTTGCCGATCACGTCGAGCCAGTCGGCATAGAGGCTGCCGGTGGCATAGAACTTCGCGCCGGTGACCTTGTAGTGGTCGTCCTCACGGGTCACGGTCGTCTTGATGGTGGCGTAGGTGCCGTTGTTGGCTTCCGTCCAGCCGCCGCCGACGAATTCGCGGTCACGGAAGCGCTGGAACCAGCGGTCGTTGGTCGGCGACGGCCGCGCGTTAAGGCGATCTTCGATGAAGGCCAGGTGATTGCGCCATACGTGGGCGACATTCGCGTCGGCTTCCGCCAGCAAGGCCAAAAGGTAGTACGTCTGCTCGAGCGAGGCACCCCACCCGCCAAACTCCTCGGGTATCCGCACTAGAGCGAAATCGGCATCCTTGAGCCACTGCACCTGCTCATAGGGAAAGGTGCGATTGCGCTCGCGCTCGACATTGCCCTCGGCGATGCGGTCGAAGATCGGCTGGAAGCGCGCCACGAGATCTTCCTCCCCCGCCGTAGCGGGGCGCAAATAGCTCAGCGAAGTTGGTGCTTCCACTGCCGTCATGTTCATTGTCTCCTTGTTGCTGACGCCGCGTGCTTCTGTGCCGATGTGACCTTCAGGAGGCATTGGAGGGATCGCGCCATCTGGTGACGACGTCGACGACAAAGGTGCAGAGCACGAAAGATGCGGCCGCAAAGATGGTCGTTCCGATGACGACGGGAAAATCGCCGTCCAGTGCCGAGTTGATCGCCAGCCGGCCGACGCCGTCCAGCCCGAAGATCGTCTCGGTGACGATCGCCCCGCCCATGATGACGGCAAGTTCCAGCCCACCGAGGGTGATTACTGGGTTGAGTGCAGCCTTCAGCGCGTGGTCGTAATAGATCCGCCATTCCGGCACGCCCTTGGCGCGCGCCGTCCTGATATAGTCCTCGCCGAGTACCTCGAGCATGCTGGCGCGGACGACCCTCTGGAAAATGCCGATCTCGGCAAGCGCCAGCGTCAGCCAGGGCAGCGCCAGATGACGTGCCCATTCAAACGGATTTGCGGTCAGCGGAACGTAGCCGCTGCTCGGAAACCAGAAGATCCCGTAGTTGGAGAGCTCGAAGAACAGAAAATAGGAAATGAGGATGCCGGACAGGAAGGTCGGCACCGACAAGCTCACATAGGCAATGCCGGAGATCCCGGTGTCGAGCCACGAGCCTTGCCGGCGCGCCGAAATGACGCCGAGCACGATCGAAAGCGTCATCCATATGACGACGGCGCCGAGGGCCAGCGACAGCGTCACCGGCGCCTTGGACAGGATCAGGTCCGTCACCGCCGTCTGCTTCCGAAAGGAATAACCCAATCCCGGCGGCCAGTGTGCAAGCCCCATCGGCGCACCCTGGATGTCCGGGCCGCGATAAAGGTAGTACCAGAGCTGCTGATACCACGGCTCGTTCAGTCTCAATGCATGTGCGATGGCGTCGATCGCCTGCTGGCTTGCGTTGCGCGGTGCCAGCATGGCAGCCGGATTTCGATAGGCGATGCGCGTGATGAAAAACGCGATCACCAGCACGATGAGAAGGGTCGAGGTGGCCCGAAACAGCAGGCCGGTAGCATGCCGGATCATCACGTCACCCGCTGTGGCGATGGGGATCGAGCACGTTGCGCAAACCGGCGCTCAGCGTGTTGAAGCCGGCGACGGTCAGGAACAGCGCTATGCCCGGCCCGAGCAGGAACCATGGCTGTACCTGGTAGAGTGACGAGCGCTGCGCCTCGGCGATCATGTTTCCCCAGCTCGGCTCGGGCGCCTGAACGCCGACTCCGAGGAAGGAAAGCGTGGCCTCGGCTATGATATTGGTCGGCAGTTGGACTGCCCAATAGACGAGGATCACCGGTGCGATGTTGGGCAGGATCTCGCGCAGGATGATGCGCGCCTTCGACGTGCCGATCGTCTGCGCGGCCTCGACCAGCGGGCTGCGGCGCAGCACCAGCACGAGGCCGCGTGTAAGACGCGCGAAATAGGTCCAGGAAAACAGCGTGATGATGAGCACCACCACCACCGAAGGCGCTACCAGCACCTTGCCGTCCGTGCCCCGGTTGAGCGAAAGCAGACTGAGCGCCGTGACGATGAAGGGGAACGAGAGCGCGACGTCGATCCCCTGCGAGATGATGCGATCGATGCGCGCCCCGAGAAAGCCGCTGACAAGGCCAATCGCAGTGCCGATGAACATGGCAAGCGTGGTCGCCGGGATGGCGATAGCCAACGATACGCGCGCGCCGTAAAGCGTGCGCACCAAGACGTCGCGGCCGTTACCGTCGGCACCTAGCGGAAATTCCAGTGTGGGGCCGGTGGGCAGTCCCATCTCGGTCAGCGCCGTATCGCGGAACTGTTCCGTTGGCCCGTGTCCCAGCAGCCACGCAACCGCCGGCGCCAGCAGCGCGCCCGCGGCAACGAAAGTGATGATCATTGCACCGGCGCGAAAGGATTTTTCCCGAAACAGCGCGCCAACGACAAGCGACGCATAGGACCTGACGACCTCGCTGCGGCCCTCAAGGACGTCCGTACCGGCAAGCGCGTGGACTTCAGCCATGCGCAGCCACTCTCTGTGTCGTGGGGCTTTCCTGCAGCGACTTGCCGGGAATGGCGTCCACCAGCTTGCGGGTATAGGGATGCCGCGGCGACCCGAAGAGGGTGGCCGTCTTGCCCGCTTCCACCACGACCCCCTTCTCAAGCACGACCACGCGATCGCACAGTTCCGACACCACGCCCAGATCGTGCGAAATGAACAGGAGCGACAGCTTCCTTCGCTGACGCAAGGTTTGGAGCAGGCGAATGATCTTCACCTGAGTTGTGATATCCAGCGCCGAGACCGGCTCATCGGCCACAACCAGCGAAGGCTCCAGCGCTATGGCGCGCGCGATGGCGACGCGCTGCCGCTGGCCACCGGAAAGCTGCGCTGGAAACCGGTCGAGGAGGTCTTCGCCGAGTTCCACATCGCGTGTCAGTTCCTGCACGCGCCGGCGTATCGTGACCGCATCGAGTTCGGTGCCGACGATGAAAGGCTCGGCCAGAATGGAGCGGACGCGTCGCCGCGGGTTGAGGCTTGCATAGGGGTCTTGGAAGACGACCTGTATCTCCGAGCGCAGTTGCCGGTCGATGCCGATCCCACCCGGCCCGGGACGCGAATACACGCGCTCACGCATCGACAGCTTGCCCTCGTCCGGCTGGTCGAGGCCCGCCACGAGGCGGCCGATCGTCGACTTGCCCGATCCGGACTCGCCCACCAGCCCGACGATCTCGTTCTCGCCGATCTCGAACGAGACATCTTGAAGCACGGGTCGGATCAGGCCACCGCCCAGAGGAGAGCGGCCTGCGAAGGAACGCCAGACGCCCGAAATCGAAAGCAGGTTCGGCTTCGGCGCGGCCGGCGGCAGCGGTTCTGGTGCGCGGGCAGCCAAACCTCCGAGCCGTGCGGCGCCCAACAGTTCTTTCGTATAGGCCTGCTTCGGCGCGTGGTAGATGACGCGCGCCGGAGCCTGTTCCACCACGTGGCCGGAACGCATCACCAGAACGTCGTCGGCAATGTCCGACACCACCGCGAGGTCGTGGCTGACGAAGATCATGCCCGCGCCGTGATCCTGCTGAATGCGCTTCAGCAGATCGAGGATCGAGGCCTGGACCGTCACGTCCAGAGCGGTCGTCGGCTCGTCGGCGATGATAAGGCCGGGATTGAGCGCAATGGCCGCCGCGATCATAACGCGCTGGCGCATGCCGCCCGAGAACTGTCGCGGATAGTCGTTGATGCGGGCGGCTGGATTTTGGATGCCGACATCGGCCAGAAGGCCGAGCACGCGCTCACGCAATTCCTGGCGCCCTACCCTGTGATGCGCGGTGATTGCTTCGCCGATCTGAGCGCCGATCGTCTTCAGCGGATGGAGGTTGCTAAGCGGATCCTGGAAGATGAACCCGATGTCGGCGCCGCGCCGCTTGCGTAGGCTTCGGACGGGGAGCCCAAGCAACTGCTCGCCCTTGTGCAGGACGCTGCCGCTGACGGTCGCCGTCGGCGCGAGGAGTCCGGTCGCGCCGAGCAGCGAGGCACTCTTGCCGGACCCCGACTCCCCCACGATGGCTAGCGTCTTGCCAGGCTCGACCGCGAAGGAGACGCCCTGGACGACCTCTGACGTGCCGAACGCGACGTGCAGGTCGGCAACGGAAAAGATGGCCACGCGCGCCTCCTTACAGGTACGCCAGTTACTGCTTGAGCGCGATGTTGGTGATGTCGGCGTTGACCGCCAGCGACGACCAGACCCAGTTCGCCAGGCGATCGGAAGTGATCACAACCTTGCGCTTCTCGAACAGCGGTATCCATGGCAGGTCGGTCGAGACAAGCTGGTCGGCCTTCGTCCAGATCGGGCCGGGATCGTCCGAGGGATAAGCCTCTGCCGCGAGCTTGTTGAGTTCAAGATTGCTGTAGCAGATCGCGTGAACGTTGCCGGTTCCGCAGGGTGCTGCATCCGAATTCAGCCAGCCACCGAGCAGCATGCGCGTGCTCGGTCCCTGCCAGTCGGGCGAGAAGCTGCCGCCAAGGTTCAAATCCCATCGGGCCTTCGGATCCTGGATGTTCGAATACCACTGCGTCAGCGGGATCGGAATCAGGTTCAGGGTGATGCCGGCCGCCTCGAGATCCTCCTTCAGCGTAATCGCTATCGCCTCGTACTGGGCGTTGGCGCGATAGATCGCGTCGAAGGCTATGCCGTCAGGATAGCCGGCCTCCGCAAGCAGTTCCTTGGCCTTGGCGGGATCGCCTTTGTTGCCTTCGCTCGGATAGGGATCGAACGGCTCGTAGCCAAGGATTGTCGAGGTGATGATCTGGGTGAGCGGCACGGCGCCGATCGAGCCTGCCTGCGTCTGGACCAGATGCTCGCGGTTCACCGCATAGGCGAGCGCCTGACGAACCTTGGGATTGCGCAGAGCCTCCGCGCCCTTGCTCTTCACCTCCGGCCGCTGGTTGAAGGTGATGAAGTTGGCTGAGCCGCTGTTCGTCACATGGAGGTTCGGGCTTTTTTGGGAGAGGAAGCGCTGGATTGTCGGGACCGGCGGGATGTCGAGATAGAGAGACAGATCGGCCTCTCCGGTGATGATCTTCTGGACGATGCTGTCCTCGCTGTTGGCGGTGAAGTCGATGACGATTTCGTCGACATAGGCCTTGCGGGCCTGATCGGATTCGGCCTTGAAGTTTTTGGCCTTATTCAGGACCAGCTTTTGACCCTGCTCGTAGCTGTCGACGTAATAAGGTCCGCTCGACGGAAGGTTCTTGCGGGAGTCCAAAGAGTCCGGGAAATATTTCGACGCAATCTCGGGCGCCACGGGCGAGACGAAATTCATCGAGAGAATGTTCAGGAAGTCGTAGTTCTTGGTGTCCGACTTGATGACCAGCGTGTAGTCGTCCGGAGCCGAAATCCCGGCGATCTCGTGCGTGTCGGTGAAGGCCTTAGTGGCCGCGAGGTCTCCCGTAGGGACCTTTGCGAACTCCTTGCAATAGTCGACGAAACCGGAAATCACGAGGTTGAAGTAGTTGATGGCGGCGACCTGCTTGTTGGGGTCGCAGAAACGCTTCACGCCGTAGACGAAGTCGCTCGCCACGATCGGACGCTCGGTGCTGCCGGAAAAGAAGACGTCATCCCTCAGGTGGAATGTGTAGGTCTTGCCGTCGTCGCTGATATCCCAGGACTTCGCCAGATCGGGTACAAGCGTGGTGTCTTCCTTCAGGCCGGCGGGCGAACCAGGATAGGTGACCAACTGGCGTGTGGTCGCGCGCAGGATCTCCCAGGAATCGATGCTGTAGCCGGTGAGCGGGTCGAAGGCGTCGAGGTCCGACTGCAGCGAGGCTATGCGCAGCGTGCCGCCGAATTTGAGCTGTTCTTCCGCCTGAACCGCACCAGAAGCTGACAGCATAAGAACGCTGGCGGCGACGCCACTGATTAGCTTACTTACAGTCATATTTGAACCACAAATGATACAATCTTATATTAATAGGCTATACAAGACCATTTGTGTTGTTGAGATAAAATAAACTATTTTATGTAATCCGAGTCAAACTTGATTTTATATTATGTAGTGACGTCAAAAGATTGTTCCTGAATATGGATTAGTCGGTACAGCGAACAAAGCATCAAGCATCTCGACCTCCTCTCTTTCAAATGTCCCGAGCCTTCCGGAATGGGCGAGTTGCCACCACTTCACACCGCCAAGATAAGCTGCGGACACAGTGGCGATGTCTGCCGTCACGGCGGCCGAGAGATTGGTGCGCTCCGCGCCATCACGTGAAATCCTGAGGCGGGTCGTGTTGGCGGGCAGGATAGGATCGGCAACCTCCAGCACGACGCTGTCCCGACCGGCATAGCTGCGCGATGACAACGCCTTCTCGACGTCCAGCAACCGCAGCCACGTCTCGTCCCGGATAGCCGTCACGCGAACGCTGCGGAAATCCTCAAACAACCAGGGAAGCAGATCGTCGGCGGGTCGGCTCGCGAAGAGAATGCGATGCGGCAGGTCAATGGCAAGGAGATGCGCAACCAGCGCGACATAGGCGGCCGGATCGTGAGCGACGATATCGTCGACCACGACGGTGCGTTCCGAACTGAGGAACCAGTGCTCGGAGCTAGACGGATGGTATCGCACGAAGCCGGTCTCCGCCCCCTCCGGGCCGACAACGGCCACGTAGGCCGGCACACCGCTTTTGTCCTGTCGCGTTTTCTGCATGTCCCACCAGTAGCGGGACCTGAAGATCACACCGGCCCGCGGAGCGGGCTGGCTTGCGTAGATGCGTGCCTGGGCGGGCCAAGAACTGTCGATGTCGATCAGGCGAACTCGATCGCTGGACGCGATGCTCTTTCTCAGGCGCGCGCGCTCGGCATCGACCTCGAAACTGACCGAAGTGTTTGCGATCGCGTAGCCGAAGTTGCCATAGATCCGTGCATCCGAGGCCCTGAGCGTGGCCACCGCCTCGCCCTGTTCGCGAGCCGCAGCCAGTTGCGCGTTGAACAGTGCTGTTGCGATGCCGCGCCGCGTATGCGTGGGCAACACGCCGACATGGGTGACGGCGGCCTGCGGCACCCAAGCTCCGCCCGGCACTGCAATACGTCCCGAGTAGGAATCGGTGGTTCCGACGAGCGCACCATCCTCGAAGGCGCCGTAGGTCCGATCGGGTTCAAACAGGCCTTCCAGGAGAGCGTCGTCAATCGGTCCGAGAGGCGGCAGACCAACCATTGCCGTGCGAAACGTACGCGCGGCCTGGGCCAGGTCGGCCTTATCCGTCAACAGGCGAACATCGATATCCGGCATTCTTTCTCCGTCTTGCTCAATTGATGCCACCCCGGCGGCGCCTGAGCATTGCCTAGGTCGCGAGGAGCCCTCTCGATCGCAGGATGGCGAAGGCTCCTTCGCCGAAATGATAGGCTTCCTCGACATGCGGCTGGCCCGAAAGAATGAAGTGGTCGAAGCCAATCGCGTGATATTCCTCGATCAGCGCCGCGACCTGCTCATGGCTGCCCACGATCGCCGTTCCGGCGCCGCCGCGCACCAGACCGTAGCCGGCCCAAAGATGGGGCGAGACTTCGAGATCGCGCACGCGAGGCGCCGTGAGCGCCGCGATTTCTCCGCCGCCATGCAAGGCGTTCATTCGGTGCTGCCCGTGCGATTCCGTGCGAGCGAGGATGGCCTGGGCGTTGGCGATCCGCTCCGGCGTGAGCTTTTCGAGCAGCCGCTCGGCTTCCCTCCAGGCTTCGGCTTCGCTGTCGCGGCTGATGACGTGAAGGCGGATGCCGAAGCTGAGATTGCGGCCATGCGCGGCAGCGAGTTCCCGTACATGCGCGACCCGTCCGGCCTCGGCGGCCGGGCTTTCGCCCCAGACAAGGTAAGTATCGACATGGCGGGCGGCGACTTCCTGGGCCGCGGAACTTGCGCCGCCGAAAAAAATCTGGGGCAGCGGCCATTTGCCGATATCGATCTGCGCGCCCTCGATATGGTAGTGCTTGCCTTCGAAGTCGAAGCGCTTCTCCGACTTGGTCGGCGAGACCACACCGCGCAGGATCTCCAGAAACTCTCCCGTGCGCTCATAGCGCTGGTCGTGGCCCAGATGATCGCCAAAGCGCCTCTGCTCAAGCGGATCGCCGCCGGTGACCACGTTGAGGAGGAGTCGTCCGCCCGATATGCGCTGGAAGGTGGCCGCCTGATGGGCCACCAGCGTCGGCGAGATCAGTCCCGGACGAAAGGCGACGAGGAACTTCAACCGCTTCGTCACCTGTGAGAGCGCCGCCGTAGTGATCCATGCGTCTTCGCACCAAGTACCGGTCGGCGTCAGCACAGCCTCGAACCCGAGCGTTTCGGCGGTCTTGGCGATCAATTCCAGATAGTCGAGGTTGGCTTCCCGGAATGCCGATCGTGACGGGCCGCCAGCGAGGTGGGAATCGTCCCCCGAGCCGACGATCTCGCGGCTGTCGCCGTTGGTCGGCAGGTACCAATGTAGGTGGATACCGCTCATCCTGCAGACTAGCCCCAGCCGGCCAGCTATTGCGCCACCGCGCGCGCCTGCGCGCGACGCGAGACAGCCGCTTCAACATCGTCCAACGCCAATTCGACGCGCGCCTTGATGGTGTCCGATACCAGGATGCCATCTACAAAATCCCTGTCGGATGCGTAGACCGCCGTTGGCAGCGACAGGGCTTCAAAGAAACTGAACAGTGGCCGCAGCTGATGCTCGACGATGAGGGCATGCCGATCGCCCCCGCCAGTGGCCAGGAGCACGACTGGCTTGCCGCGGAGCGCAGTCGGGTCGACGAGGTCGAAAAAATGCTTGAACAGGCCCGTGTAGCTGCCCTTGTAGGTGGGCGAGCCGACAACGAGGATGTCAGCTCCGACAACACGATCGAGCACGTCTTTGGCCTGCGCGTCCAACTCGCGCGACCACTTGGCATTTGCAAGGCTGGGGCCGACATCAAGAATGTCGTGGGTGCTCGCTGCCAATCCGTGCCTGCGGGCTATCTCCTTCACAATCTGATCGACGAAGCCGCGCGTCTTTGACGGTCGTGTGAAGTTGCCGGAGAAGCCGACGACGGTCGGGTTGGCCATGGCTGGAGCCCTCTTACTTAAATCGGGCTGCCGGCCCGCTGCTATTCTCCACAATTTTTATAGACACAATGGATAAAGAGAAGAGATGGACGAACTCTTGAGGGCGCGAGGGCGAGATAATTTTTTCGCGCCACAGCTGCGTAAGGCAGTGAGCGCAATGGTTTGATGTCCTAAGTTGTCAGTGGGAGAACAAGCTCGACCACGAGCGTAGGCTGGGCTAGCGCGTCAATCGGTCCGCCGATTCCGCGCACTGCCTTCAGATGTCCGGTATGGCTTTGATCTCGAAGAACGTACCGCGGGTGAGCGCGCCGACTGCATACAGCCTGTCCGACGCGATACCCTCCGCATTGATGACCGGGCAGTCTTCGGCTAGGTCGAGGCCCAGCCTGCGATGCATCCGGCCGCGCCATTCCGCGAACGGTGCCGCCAATATGTCGTGACACGAAGCCATCTCGTTGCAGGAATCGCAACACCTTTGGAATTATTGTCAGCGGCGGTCGGAGCGCTTGAGATAGCGTTCCAGCCACAGGCTGTAGCGCGACCCACCGAAGCAGAAGACAAAATAGATCGCGGCCGCGAACACATAGGCCTCGTTGTAGAAGCCAAGCCATTGCGGATCGGTTGCGGAGGCCCGCGCCGCGTTGAGCAGGTCGAAGATACCGATGACCGCGAGCAAGGAGGTCGCGAGCAGGAAGCCAATCGCGAGGTTGACCATGCCGGGTATGACGATGCGCAGCGCCTGCGGCAGCACGATGAGAAGCATGGTCCGCCAGTAGCCGAGGCCGAGCGCCGTGGCGGCCTCGTATTGCCCATCGTGGATCGCCTGCAGGCCGGCCCGCACCACTTCGGCGACATAGGCCGACCAGAAGAGCGTGATCATGATCATGGCGCGGATATTCTTGTCGATGAGCTGTCCGCCGGGGATCGCCATCGGCAGGATCAGCATGGCGACGTAGAGGATGGCGACCATCGGCGTGCCGCGCATCAGCTCGATGAAGGCGACGGCGACCCACCGCAGCCCGCCCATCTTCGATCGGCGCGCCAGCGCGAGCAGGATGGCGATCGGCGTGGCGAGGCCGAAGCACACCGTCCACACGAACAGCGTGACCGGCAACCCGCCCCAGGCGTTCGTGGGCACGGTGGGCGGCGTCAGCGTGCCGGCCATCAGCAACCAGCTTGCGGCGATCACTACGGGCCACGCGACGAAAAGTTCGCGGCGCCAGAAGCGCGGCTGAGCCGTCACCACCAGCAGCATGACGAGCAGCACCATGACGAGCAGCGGCCGCCATTGCAGTTCGGGCGGGTAAAAGGCGAAGAGGATGAAGCGGAACTTCGCCGCGACGAAGCCCCAGCAGGCGCCCTCCCCCGCGGCGCAGTCCTGTGCCGTGCCGCTCCATGTCGCGTCGAGCACCGCCCAGCGGAAAAGCGGCGGCACGATCCAGAGCAACAGGGCGCTCGTGGCGATGGTGATCAGCGTGTTGCCGAGCGAGCCGAACAGGCCCTGGCGCATGGTCGCCAGCCGTGCCGAGGCGCGGCCTGGCAGGACGACGAGCGTGTCGGCGATGCTCATCGGCGTTCTGTGCTCCTCAGCGCGACGCGGCGGTTGTAGACGTTCATCGAGGCCGACACCGACAGGTTGAGCGCGAGATAGATCGAGATCAGGATCACCAGCGCCTCGAAGGACTGGCCGGTCGTGTTCGCCGTCGTGTTGATGATGCTGACGAGGTCGGGGTAGCCGATCGCCACCGCGAGGCTCGAATCCTTGGTCAGGTCGAGATAGGTCGAGGTGGTGAGCGGGGTGATGACGCGCAGCGCCTGCGGCAGCACGATGAGACGCATGATCTGGCCGCCATGCAGGCCGAGCGCGCGCGCCGCTTCCCACTGTCCGCGGTCTACCGACTGGATGCCGGCGCGCACGATCTCGGCGACGGCCGCAGAGAATTTCACCACCAGCCCGGTGAGCAATGCGGCGAATTCCGGCGTCAGGTTGTAGCCGCCGCGGATGTTGAAGCCGGAGAGCTTCGGCGTCTGGGAGCCGATGCGGACGCCGCTCGCCGCAAGCAACAATACCACCGCGATAAGAGCGCCGAGCGCCGCGAGCGCAAGCCAGCGTCCCTTGAGCCGGCCGCGGCGCCGCAGGATTACGAGCAGAGTGGCCAACGCCGCAAGAAGGGCGCCGGCCGCAACCACCGCGCTTGCCGGTCCGCCGAGCCACACGAGGCCGGGGACATAGACGCCACGATTGGTCAGGTAAAAGGCGTCGAATGCGGAAATCGCCTGGCGAGGCGCGGGAAACGACTTCGCCAGCGCAATCCAGAAGAAGAGCTGGAGCAGCAACGGCGTGTTGCGCACGATCTCGACATACCAGCGCACGAGACCGACGAGCAGCAGGTTACCAGACAGGCCGGCGACACCGAGGATGACTCCAAGCATGGTCGCCAGCACGCAGCCCAGCACCGCGACCTTCACTGTGTTGAGGAGGCCGACGAGAATGGCCCGCGCATAGGGATCGCCCGCCTGGAAGGCGATCGACTTCTCGCCGATCTCGAAATTGGCCGGCCGTCCGAGGAAGTCGAAGCCGGGCGTCACGCCGATGCGGTTCATCGTGGCGAACATGTTGTCGGCTAGCAGCCACGCCACGACGATCAGGCCGGCGATCGCAACCGCCTGGAGCGTTGGGTGGGGTCCCCACCACGCTGCCAGCCGCGAAAAAGTGCCGGGCCTGTGGCGGCCCGGCACGATGTCTCGCGCAAGCGACATTCGCCGCCGCTTAGCGGAAGGGCGGCGAATAGAGCAGGCCGCCTCCCGTCCACAGACTGTTGTAGCCGCGCTCCCAGCCGAGTGGCTTCAGGTGCTTCTCGAAGATCTCGCCGTAATTGCCGACCGTCTTGATGATGTTATACGCCCATTTCGGATCGAGGCCGATCGCCTCTCCAAGCGACGGATCGACGCCGAGGAAGCGCTGGATAGCCGGATCTTTCGACTTCAGGAACTCGTCGACGTTCTGGCTGGTGATGCCCCATTCCTCGGCTTGGATGGTGGCGTTGACCGTCCAGTTCACGATCTCCAGCCAGCGGTCGTCGCCGCCGGCGATTGCCGGTGCCAGCGGTTCCTTCGACAGGCGCTCGGGCAGGATGACGTAGTCGTCCGGATTCTTGAGCTGCGTGCGCTTGCCGACGAGGTCGGACGAATCCTGCGTGATGGCGTCGACGCGGCCCGTCTCCAGCGCGTTGATGAACTCGTTGGTATCCTCGATGGTGACGGGGGTGAATAGCTTGCCCGTCTTGCGGAAGAAGTCGGCGATGTTGAGCTCACCGGTGGTGCCGCTCTGCACGCCGATCGTGGCGCCGTCGAGATCCGCCGCCGAGGTAACGCCGAGATCCTTGCGCACCAGGATGCCCTGGCCGTCATAGAAGATCGCCGGGCCGAAATGGAAGCCGAGCTGGAAGGCGCGGGTGACCGTCACGGTCACGCCGGACAGCAACACGTCATACTCGCCGGCCTGCAGGGCCGGCAGACGCTGCTGCGGCGACGAATTGGTGAACTCGACCTTTTCCGGATCGCCGAATACGGCGATCGCCAGGGCTCGGCCGTAGTCGATGAAGAAGCCCTGCCAGCGGCCGTTGCTGTCGGGCGCGAAGAAGCCGGGCGTCGTGCCGACGCCGACCTTGATGGTGCCTCGCTCCTTGATCTTGTCGAGTGTCGGACCGGCCGAGGCTGCCGAGGCAACGAGGCTGGCCGCAACCAGCATCGACGCCGCCAGACCCTTTCGCAGCAGGCCCGAGGGCTTTGTCATGATCGTCATGAAATTTCTCCTGAGATGCTTCTTCTGTTCGCCTCGCCCGACCCCCAGGGCCTGCTGACGCGGCCTTCAGCTTTAGCGTTGCG
Organism: Mesorhizobium sp. BAC0120; assembly: GCF_033542235.1. Lineage (NCBI taxonomy): Bacteria > Pseudomonadati > Pseudomonadota > Alphaproteobacteria > Hyphomicrobiales > Phyllobacteriaceae > Mesorhizobium > Mesorhizobium sp. BAC0120. Next base: position 541,206 of record NZ_JAWRCU010000001.1, read on the forward strand.
GTAGAGAGGTTCTAAGAAATACAAATCCAAATTTTCTTTGTGACCTGAAGTAAATTCCTGCACAATATCCAAAAGACGAGTCATGTTTATGAGATCGACCAATCAGACGGTTGATGAGCTTCAGGGGGATCAGCAAGACGTGGGAGACAGTTCATGCCGACGCATTTATGTTCTCAGCGTCTCTGTCCCATAGACACAAAACGCATGCCAATATACTGATGGAAACAAGGCGGATTTTACAATGGGAGCGGCTACTAGGCTGCCGCGAAGTCCTTGGTCAAGAGATCCGAATAGTGCCGGCTTGCGACGTCCGGATGCGACCGCAGCCGGCTTTTCAGCACGTTGGTTCCGACGTCGCGGAAGAGCGGGTTGTCGGGATCGCTGGCCGGACCGCGCGACTGCACAGCCAGTTCCTCGGGCAAGGTGAGCAGCGGGATGGTCGCGTCGAGCCTGGCGCTGAAGAAGAACGGCACGGAGATGCGCTCGACGCCGGCAGGCGGCGTGACGACGCGGTGCACGGTGGCGCGCAGATAGCCGTTGGAGGCGAGCTCTAGCAGCTCGCCGATGTTGACGACCAGCGTGCCCGGGATCGGATCGACGTCGACCCAATGCCCCTCATATTCGACCTGCAGGCCCTTGTGCTCGTCCTGCAGCAGAAGCGTAAGGAAGCCGCCGTCCTTGTGCGCGCCAACGCCCTGGTCGCCCTCAGCCGCATCGCGTCCCGGATAGCGCACGATCTTCATGCGATGGTTCGGCTGGTCGGCATAGATCGGATCGAACGCGTCCGCGCGCTGCTCTAGCGCCAGCGCGAAGGCCTTGAGCAGACGGATCGCCACAGCGGTCGCCTTCTCCTGCCAGCCGATGAGTGCGGGCCGCAACTGCGGCAACGACGCCGGCCACTGGTTCGGACCCTGAAGCCGTGTCCAGACCGGCAGGCCGGGCTTCTGAGCGATCGCCTCGCGCTCGACGCCGATGTCGAGTTGTTCGCGCCAATCCGCCTTGCCCTTCGTCAATTCGCCGCCAGTGCGGGTGTAGCCGCGGAAGTGCGAGGAGTTGACCATCTCGATGGCGAGCTTGTCGGCCTCGGGCAAAGCGAAGAAGCTGCGTGCAGCCGACAGCACGTCATCGATCTCGGATCGCCCGATCCCATGGCCGGCGAGATAGAAGAAGCCGACATCGCGCGCCGCTGACCTGAGGTCGGCCAGAAAGGCGCGGCGCTCGGAGAGACCCTGGTTCAGCCTGTTGAGCTCCAATACGGGGACGATCCTGGTCATAGGTTCTAGGCTCCATTTCCTTTCATGTTCGCCCGGCCCGAAAATCTTGCCGCCGCGATCGCGAAGACCGAGACCGCGGCACCCACCCACAGAAGCTCGGCCGAGTAGCGCTTGATGCCGAGGAAATGCCAATCCTTGCAGAGCGACATGGCGAGCGAGCAGCGGTCGGAAGTGTAGACCAGACAGGGCAGCGTGCGCGCGAAGGGGAAGCCCGTGTTCGCCATCACCTGCGCATAGACCACTGCCCACCAGAGCACTGCGCCGAGCAGCAGAAGCACGCCGATGGCTTCGATACGCCGCGGCCCAAAAGTCGGGAGCGCGCTCATTCGGCGAACCCCAATATTTCGAGGATCTCGCGTCGCTTGTCGACGATCCACGGATCGTCGCGGTGGCGCGGATAGGGGCGGTCGGCGACGATCTCGGCTTTCACACGCGCCGGCCGCTCCGACAGCACGATGACGCGCTGCGCGAGCAGCAGCGCCTCCTCGACGTCGTGCGTCACCAGCATCACCGAGTAGCCGGCGCGCTGCCAGAGCGCCAGAAGCTCCTGCTGCATGGAAAGCCGGGTGAGCGAATCGAGGCGGCCGAGCGGCTCGTCCAGCAAAAGGAGTTCCGGGTCGTTGACTAGAGCGCGCGCCAGCGCCGCGCGCTGCGCCATGCCGCCCGAAAGCTGATGCGGGAAGACGTTGGCGAAGGATTCCAGCTTCACCAGCTTCAGCGCATCGTCGATGCGTGCGCCGCTGGCAGCGAGCACGCCACGCGCTTGCGGGCCGATTGCGACGTTGTCGCGCACGGTGCGCCAGGGGAAGAGCGTCGGGTCCTGGAAGACGAGCACCCGGGACGGATCGGGTTTCGTCACTGTGACACCGTCTGCCAGCACCTCGCCGCGGGCAGGCGTTTCCAGCCCGGCCGCCAGCCTCAGCAGCGTCGACTTCCCACAGCCCGACGGGCCGAGAAGCGCGACGAATTCGCCCGGCGCCACCTTGAGGTCGATGCCATCGAGCACGGGCAGGATGCTTTTGCCTAGGTCGTATTGGTGCGAGACGGCATGCAAGTCGACGGCGAGGCCCGTTTGGGTCGAGCGTTCCGCGAGGGTGGCTGCTGCTACCATTGCACGACTCCCTTCTGCCAGGAGAGAAGGCGGTCGCGGACGAGAAAGAGCAGTTTGACCAGGCCCGAGCAAATCAGGGCCATGATAATCAATGCGGCATAGACGTTCACGTAGGCCGAATAGGCGGTCTGGAACTGCAGATACCAGCCGAGCCCGTATTTCGCGCCGAGCATTTCCGCCACCACCAGGATGGCGAAGGAATAATAGAGACCCATGAAGAGGCCGACGAAGACATTGGGCAGCGCTGCCGGAACGGCGACGCGTCGGACGAGGAAACGGCCGTCGGCGCCGAGCGTGCGGGCAACGTCGTAGTAGGCGCGATTCACAGTGTTGACGCCGGACGCGGTGAGGATCGCCACCGGTATGCCGGAAGCCAGCGCGACGATGAAGATGCTCGCCTGGAAGGTCGTAGGGAAGAGGAAGAAGGTCGCCGGGATCCAGGCGCTTGCCGGCACCGGGCCGATCAGCTTCAGGACCGGCATGCCCCAATAGGCGAAGGTCTTCGACCAGCCGAGCGCGACGCCGAGCACGAAGCCGAAGGCGATGCCACTGAAGAAACCTATCGACCACAGGCGAGCCGTGTAGAAGATGCAGATGAGCAGCCGCTCCCAGTCGGTGACGTAGACATGGAAGAGCCCGTGCGGCGGCGCGAAGAACGGTTTGGGCAGCCAGCCGAATTTCGCGGTGATGAGTTCCCAGATCGCGAGCCAGATGCCGAGCGCGATATACCAGGGGCCATAGTGGACAAGGCCGCGGCCGATGCGGCCAAGCCTGTCGGCCAGGAAGGAAAGCACGATAAGCACGGCCGCCCCGGCAGCCAGTATGCCGGCGAAAAGCCCGCGACTGCCGTAGGGAACGATGTCAGGCAGGAAGAAGGTGACTGCCGCGGCGAGGAGCCAGGTCCCCGCCGCGATCAGACCATTGTGCCACAGCACCGGAAAAGCTGCGCGTAGCGCAGGCTCCTTGCGGTCGGCAATGGCGCTCATGGCCTGCGTCATCGGGTCAGGCCAGGATGTCAACCGTCACCCTCGCCGCGAGCTCGGCGCTGTTGGTCGTCGGATCGAGCACCTTGATCAGCGCAAGATCGTCAGCCGCCCACTTCACTTGGTCCTGCAGCTCCTTGCCGACCGGATGGTTGTGCAGCACCCAGGAACTCACTTGCTCGTGGATGTCCTCGACCGGGAAGCCGGGATTGAGATTCTCCACGAACCACTTCGCGATCTCGTCGGGATGGGCGGCGGCGTATTCGTGGATCTCGATATTGGCTTCGGCGAGGCGGCGGATCGCGTCCCTGTTCGCCTCCAGAAAGGCGGAGTTCACGCCAAGCACGCAACAGACGGCGCCGTCGAAGAAGCCGGTTTGCGTGTTCGCCACCTCGACGAGGTCGAACTTCTTCTTGTGTGCGAAGGCCCAGGGATCGAGATGAGCGAGCGCGTCGGCGTCGCCCCGATTGACACTCTCGCCGACGAGATCGAAGGGCACGTTCAGCCAATTGACGTCGCGCTCCGGATCGAGCCCGGCCTTGGCGAGCGCCACCTGGAATGAATGCTTCGGCGGGCTGGCGACGTCGTAGGAGACGATGGTCTTGCCCTTCAGCCCTTCCAGCGTGGTGACGCCCGAGGCCTTCGAGGCGAGCAGCCGCGTGCAGCCGCCATGCGAGCCGACGAAGAGCTTCACCTCGAGCCCCTGTTCGAGCGGCTTGATCCAGTCGTAGAGCAGGCCGGCGCCGGCGTCGGTCTTGCCGGTAGCGATGGACTGGACCAGCGTCTGTCCGCTGGAGCCCTGGTAGAAGAGCTCCACGTCGAGGTCGTGCTTGGCATAGATGCCGTTCGCCAGCGCGAAGGCGACGGGCGAGTGGCAGGCCGCGAACTCGGTCCAGGACAGCCTGAGCTTGGTCGCATTGCCGGCAATCGCGTAGCTCGTCGGCCTCGCCAGCAAGCCGACCGCCGCCGCGCCGGCAGCGAAGGTTGCGCCTTGCAGGACCCTTCTGCGCGAAACGCGCACGCTAGCGTCTGTCTTCGTGGTGCCCGTCATAACCCTCTCCTTGCCTGGGTCGCCGTTGGCGACGTTGGTTGCTCAAGCTGCTGCCCGCTGGTCTGCCCCGACCGCCTGGTCGAGTGCCTGCGAGAGATCGCGGATGATGTCGTCGGGATGTTCGATGCCGACCGAGAGCCGGACGTAGCCGGGCGTCACGCCTGTCGCGAGCTGGTCCTCGGGCGAGAGCTGCGAATGGGTCGTGGTCGACGGATGGATCGCCAGCGAGCGCGCGTCGCCGATGTTGGCGACATGATAGAAGAGCTTCAGCCCGTTGATGAAGCTGCGGCCGGCCTCGCGCCCGTCCTTCAGCTCGAAGCCGACGAGAGCGCCGTAGCTGCCGTTGCGGAAATAGGCATCTGCGCGGCGCTTGGCCTCGCCGGTCTGGTATCGCGGGAAGATCACGTTCTTGACCTTCGGATGGCCCTTCAGGAATTCCGCGACGCGGATGGCGTTCTCGCTGTGCTGGCGGATGCGCAGCGGCAGCGTCTCCAGCCCCTGAATGAACTGGAAGACGTTGAACGGGCTGATCGCCGCGCCGACGTCGCGCAGCAGCACCGTGCGGATGCGAAGCACGTAGGCGACCGGACCGAGTGGCTTCGCCGCCTCGACCCACACCTTGCCGTGGTAGCTGGGGTCAGGCGCGTTGAGCGTCGGGAAACGCTCGGGATGCTCTTCCCAAGGAAAGTTGCCGCCGTCGATGATGAGGCCGCCGATCGAGGTGCCGTGTCCGCCGATATATTTGGTTGCCGAATAGACGACGACGGCCGCCCCGTGGTCGAAGGGCCGCACGATGAGCGGTGCCGCCGTGTTGTCGACGATCAGCGGAACGCCGAGCGAACGGCCGATGTCGGCGACCTCCTTGATTGGGAAGAGCTGCAGCTTCGGGTTCGGCAGGGATTCCGCATAATAGGCCTTGGTGCGGGAGTCGGTGGCGCGGCGGAAATTCTCGGGGTCGGCCGGATCAGCGAAGCGCACCTCGATGCCGAAATGCTTCAGCGAGGCGGCGAACAGCGCCCAGGTGCCGCCGTAGAGGTCGGTCGAGCTGACGATGTTGTCGCCGGCGCCGGCGAGATTGAGCACCGAATAGGCGGAGGCCGCCTGTCCGGAGGACAGCGCAAGCGCCGCAGCGCCGCCTTCGATCGCGGCGATGCGCGTCTCGAAGGCTTCCTGCGTCGGGTTGGAGACGCGGGTGTAGATGTGGCCGACCTCGTCGAGCGAGAACAGGCTGTCGGCGTGCTCGGTGTCGCGGAACTGGTAGGAGGTGGTCTGGTAGATCGGCACCGCAACCGCCCCACTGGAGGGGTCGGCGCGGTAGCTGCCGCCATGCAGGGCGAGCGTCTCCGGAGCGAGGTTTTCGAGCGTCATCTTTTCCTCCTGGTCAGGCCGCGGTGGCCTTGGGTTTATTCTCGGCGTCGAGCAGGTCGGCATGGTGGCGCTGGGCCACATCGGGGTGCGAGCGCAGCCGACTCTTCAGCGCGTTCTGACCCGAGTTGCGGAACAGCGGATTGTTGGGATCGCGGGTGACGCCGGTCGCCTCGGCCTTCAGATGCGGCGCGAGATCGAGCACCGGGATCTCGGCGTCGAACGGCGCACCGAGGAAGAATGCGACCGACAGCCTGTCGCTTCCCGCCGGCGGCGTAACGACCCGGTGCACGGTCGCCTTCAGATAGCCGTCGGTCGCCATTTCCAGCAGCTCGCCGACATTGACCACAAAGGTGCCTGGGCGGGGCTCCGCCGCGATCCAGCTTCCGTCGTCGGCCTGCACTTCGAGACCCTGCTGCCTCTCCTGCAAGAGCAAGGTGAGGAAACCGCTGTCCTTGTGCGCGCCGACGCCTTGTTCGCTTTCGGTGGAATCTCGGCCGGGATAGCGGATGATCTTGATCAGATGGTTGGGCGTGCCGGCATAGATCGGCTCGAAGACGTTCTCGTCCTGCTCCAGGACGATCGCGAAAGCCTGCAGCAGCCGTGTCGAGAGTTTTGTCAGCTCGTCCTGCCATTCGAGCAGGATGGGCTTCAGCTCGGGCAGCGCGCTCGGCCATTGGTTGGGGCCCTGCAGCCGCGTCCAGGCGGGAAGGCCTTTGTCGAAGGGGAGCGCCGGCGCCTCGGAGCCGATGTCGACCTGCTCGCGCCAGTCGCGCTGGCCCTGGGTGAGTTCCTGACCGACCCGGTTGTAGCCGCGGAAATGCGGCGAGTTCACCATCTCGATCTCAAGCTTCGCCGCCTCCGGCAGCGCGAAGAAGCGGCGCGACAATCCAAGAACATCGTCGATCAGCGACTGCGGCAGGCCGTGGCCTTCAAGGTAGAAGAAGCCGACATCGCGCACGGCGCTGCGGAGCTGTTCCAGAAATGCGCCCCTTGCGGTGGGACCGGCATCGAACTCTCTGAAATCGAGAACAGGAAGAGCGGTTACGTTGCTGTTCGACATTTCGAGGCTCCGGCAATGACGCTTCAAATGCTGTCACCTCACCAGCCCTCGTTACAGGCACGCCAAATTTGCACGCATTGCTTCCGAGGGAATAATTTGGTCGATAGCCGCGTGTTCCGGAGCAGAATTTTATAATGTCTATAACCTAACTATACTTTGGCCTGCACATCACCTGGCGATGTCCCCTGCCTAACGGCCACCTCAAAGTGGTTTCTACTCTCGCGTGCGTCGCTGCCGTCGCATCGGTGTGTCAGAAATTCGCAGTCTGATCGAAGCCCCCCGACGCAAAACCGCCTGCTTCTATCCGGCCCCCCATCCTGGTCAGCTGCGCTGAGGAGAGGTCTGTGGCTACTGCCTGGAGTCCGTTGTTCAGCAGCTGCACTTCGTCCAGGCTGACGATGCTGCGGCCGAGGTAGATCACCCCCGCCCCCGCGCCTGTCCTCTTAACCCGGGTGATTTGAGTGAAGGCATCCTTGCCGCAGCGCTCACCGCTTCACGGCAGTGCCTCGACAGATTTCAGACGCGGAGCAACCGGCTTAGTTGGCGTTCAGCAGGAGCGCGTCAACGCCGCTCACTCTTTCGGCGCCTCGCGTGGACAGGTGATCCGCCAGGTCGTGCTGCAGAGCGCCCTGCCCTCGATCATCACCGGCGTCCGTATTGCGCTCGGCGCCGGGTGGTCGGCACGGAGGCTTGACATCGAGGCAGTCAGCCAGCGCGGGCAGCGAGTTTACGGCCAACGCGCTCAATGGCATCGATGACGGGCAGGAGTTCGCGGCCGAGAGCCGTCAGCGCGTATTCGACCGTGGGTGGTGACGTATCAATGACACTGCGGGTAATGACGCCTTTATCCGCAAGCGCACGCAGCCGCGCGCTGAGCACCTTGGCCGAGATGTTCGGTATGTCGCTCCGCAGCTCGCTGAAGCGGCGCGGGTCGCCGGAGAGGTTCCATACGATGTTCGGTGTCCAGGCGCCGCCGAGGAGCTCCATGCATTGCTGCAGCGGACAGGGCTGCGGCGGACAAGCCGGCAGAGGCGGCACCTTCGATTTCCTGCGGCTGAGCACCATTATCGCACTCCAGAAGTTACCGGGAGGAAACTCCTTTCTTCAGTTACCAAAGGTTATCTCATTTACTTTGGTAACCGCAACTTCCTAGATGCGCGGCGAACCCGTTGCTCCGAAGAGGCCCGCCATGAGTGCAGAAACCCTTCTTCCGTCTTCTGCATCCAAGAGGATCCATCGATACCGATGGCATGTGGCGGTGCTGCTCATCCTCGCCTTCATGCTGGATCTTCTGAACGTCACTATCGTCAATGTCGGCCTGCCGGCGATCCAGCGCGACCTGGACGCAAGCGTCAACGAGGTTGGCTGGATTTCGGCAGCCTATCTCCTGGCCTTCGCGGTCGCGCTGATCACGGCGGCCCGCCTCGGCGATCTCTGGGGGCGCAAGCGTGTCTTCCTTTGCGGCGTGGCCGCCTTCGCGGCGACGGGCGTCTGGAGCGGACTTGCCGGCAGCGCCGCCGAGTTGATCGCCGCGCGCACCGCACAGGGGCTGTCCGCGGCTCTGATCGTTCCCCAGGTCATGAGCATTCTCTACGGACTGTTCGACGACAAGGAACGCACAGCGGTCTTCGGTATCTTTGGTCTCGTCGCGGGCCTTGCGCAGACTGGGGGACTGCTGCTCGGGGGGCTGCTGGTCACCGCCAATCTTGGCGGACTCGGGTGGCGCACGATCTTTCTCGTCAGCGTGCCCTTTGCCCTGCTGCTGACTGCAGTTGGCGCATGGCTCGTGCCGGAAAGCCGGGTTGATGGGGCGGCGCGGCCGCGATGGCTCTCGGCGGCCGTCCTGACCGCCGGGCTCGTGGCGATCGTCTTTCCCCTGCTCGAGGGGAATCGCTACGGCTGGCCATTCTGGGGCTGGGTGCTGCTTATCGCAGGACTTCTTGCACTCGCGGCACTGGCTTTCATGGAAGACAGAAGGCCGGCATGGCGGGCTGGAGCGCTCCTGCCCCTGCCCTTTTTCCGTCCTCGTACCGTCAGGGCAGGGATCGCCATTCTCGTACCAGCCTTTGCCGGCTTTAGTGGTTTCCTGCTCGTATTTGCGCTGTGGCTGCAGGACGGGCAAGGCTATTCGCCGCTGCAGGCCGGACTTGTCACCGTCGCGTTTTCCGCAGGCGGCCTCGCCATGGCACTGTTCGTCGGGCGCCTGACCATGCGTTTTGGGCGCATGGTTGTGCTTGCCGGCTGTCTGGCGGCGGCGACTGGTGCGCTCGCCGTGCTCGGCGCCGCGCTCCTGGGGCTGCATACACTGGGGCTCTGGTCTCTGGTGCCAGGCCTGTTCCTATTCGGCGTTGGCATCAACATGGTCATGCCGCCGCTCACCAGCCTGTTCCTCTCGGCTGTGCCGCCGGACAACGCAGGCTCGGCCTCCGGCATTTGGACCACAGCGCAGCAAATCCCGGAACGTGGGAGCAAACTCTTGCCGCAGGCTCCATTCGGACGATTGCGATCATTGGCGGCGGCGCGAGCGGGGTGCTGATGGCAGCGCACCTGTTGCGCGCTCGAGTGCCCGGCCTCGAGATCATCGTCGTCGAGAAGCAATCTGACCTCGGCCGCGGCCTCGCCTACTCGACCTCCCTGCCCGACCATCTCCTGAATGTTCGCGCATCGAACATGAGCGCCTTCGCGGATGATCCCGATCACTTCGCGCGATGGCTTGCCGGGCGCGGCATCAATGTAGCCGATCCGTCGACGTATTTCGCGCCTCGTCGGCTCTATGGCGACTACCTCGGAGAGTTGCTGGACGGCGCACCCGCCCGAGTGAAACGCGCCAACAGGCTCAGCATTGTCGACGACGAATGCGTCGAGATCATTTCGCACGGCCCACAACTCGAGTTGCGCCTTGCAGGCGGCTCGAGCGCTGTCGCCGACCGCTGCATTCTCGCGACGGGGCACGACGTGAAACCCTATCGCGGCGAATCCTTGCTGGCGCCGCGCGGAGCAGCGCAACGAATGCCGTCCGATCCGTCCGACCCAGTCCTGATCATCGGCACCGGCCTCAGCATGATCGACACCTGCCTCTCTCTCGTTCTGCGAGGGCATGTCGGCCCGATCTTTGCCGTGTCACGCCGTGGCCTGCTTTCGACCGTCCACGGCAGGACCACGCCAATCGAAATCGCGCGAGCCGATATCCCGCTCGGTGCCGGACCGCGGGAATTCGTCCGCTGGTTCCGGGCACTCGTGCGTTCGACAGAGACCCGCGGCGGAGACTGGCGTGATGTGGTCGACGGACTTCGCCCGCACAATCAGTCGATCTGGCAGAGTTGGTCCGACAGCTCCAAACGCCAATTCTTCCGGCACCTGAAGGCCTGGTGGGACATCCACAGGCATCGTATGGCGCCGCAGGTTCATGAGCGAGTTTCAAGGGCGATTGCGGACGGGCAACTGCGAGTGATTGCCGGCCGGATAGTTGACGCGAAGCCCATCGCAAACGGCTTCGTCGCAATCTTGCAGCGTCGAAACAGCCAGGTCGCAGAGGAATTCAGAGTTACGCGAATCTATGACTGTGCGGGCGTCATTGCAGATCCGGAAAAGAGCTCGAACCCTCTCATCCAGTCGCTTCTGGCTTCAGGCATGGCACGGCCGGACCCGCTTCACATAGGCATCGACGTCTCGCCAGAGGGTGCGCTCATCAGTAACGACGGAACTCGCGAAGATCGCATCTACGCTGTAGGCCCGCTTACCCGAGGCAGGTTTCTCGAGATCGAAGCGATTCCGGACATCCGCGTCCAATGCCAGCGGCTCGCGACCGCCCTGCTTGATCTGCCGGGAAGGTTCCGTGCAGCCTAGAGAGTTGTTCCGGTTTCTGCTCTCGCGCGTTGGCAGCGACTGGACGGACGTGCACCGCGAAGCTGTATCACAACTCGACGATGAGGAGCCCATCTTTTGGCTTGTTGCCCGCAATGAGGCGGAGAAGCGCGCCTCGGTGCGGCCGGGCGAGAACTCCTATTACAGCGGCTTGTATATAGACGAGAACAATGGTCTGCGAGAGCAACTGGATATCCGCAAGGCACTCCCGGAGAGCTAAAGCCAGCCTTTGTTGCCCCGACAAATCCCGGCTATGTCCCTCAAACCAGTTACTTTCCGCGCCCGCATTGGACTTAGCAATCCACCCGTTGCGAACGTCGTCGGCCAGTGGTTAGCCCGTGAGGCCGCGGCGAAGGAACGCAAGCCGCTGAGAAGGATCGGGAATTCAACGAGGCGATGTTGGTGGGTGTGCACAGGATCGAACTGTGGACCCGCTGATTAAGAGTCTCATCGTATCTGCTGGAATTTCAATCGCATAGGGCCTGGTTGCCTGTAAAATGCGGCCCGAAAAAGCCGAACAAAACCAATGCCACCCTATGCGAATTGTAAAACGAGGCCCCGAATAGTTGCGCCAGGTAAGGATAATAGTTTCCGGCTTTATGGAGGCAAAGAAATCGGGTCCCGAGAAATCCGGGGCGGCCTCGGCGTCTGCTGAGCACGTCAACCTGGCTCGACATGCTCGGTTACGTCCAAGTGAAAACGTCGGCCCGGGAGGGCCGGCGCTCGACACGCAGGGGCATTAGATCTCAGCAGCCCGTTGGCTTAATGATGCTCATTGCAGTACTCCTCGTTTCGGATTGATGGACGGGGCGATGCGGGTCCGGAAATAGGCAAGATCCGGATCTTGCGCGGGATCAACGAGCGACCAGCCCTTATGGTCAAGATCTCTGAACTCGGGCCAGCGCGCGACCAGCGCCTTGAACGCGCTCGCGCACACCTTTCTCGCTTCCGCGTTCTTGCGGGCATTGTCGACCTTGGCGGCATAGGCCGACCCCGAGGCGATCACGTTGAGCGCCGCCGACTGCAGCCGCGGATCGTGCATCGAGCGGGCATACGCCCGGGCGGCCTCGTCGTGGTAGCGGTAGAGCGCGCGCATGTCGTCGGCGCTCAGCATCGCGCCCAGCGCCGGCACAATCCCCGTCCGATGCAAGGCAAGAAGCTGCAGGATTGCAGCCTTCTGCCTGAGCACGCGGCCGAGAACGCGCCGAATCTCCTTGTCCCGCGAGCGGCGAACGGCTTTCTCCGCCTTGTCGATGTCCGCCAGACCGAAAAGAAGGCCTTCCGCCAGCGACAGCCCGGGCAGCGGCACCTTGGTCCATGCGGCAATGGACGTATACCGCGCGCGCAGGTACCGGGCGCCGACTGGATCGTCGCTCTCGTCCGGATCCATGGCCTTCAGATAGAACCAGTCGTGCTCGAACCGGCGAGTGAGGTCGATGCGATCCTTTTGCTGACCGCGATTGACGTCCGCCTTTTCGAAGTCGACCGTCAGCGCCAAATCGTCATCCTCGATCCGCCGCGAAAAAGTAGGAAGGCCGAGTTCGGCCTCCACTAGCCGGGCGAGATTAAGGGAGTTCGCACGGCTGAAACTAGCCTCCGGAATCCGATAGACCCGCCCAAACGTGTTTACGTGAACTCCGATCCTGTCCGCGATCACCTGTTGGCTCGGAATGAGATCGTGCGCGATCTTCGCGTAGCAATGATCTGAGATCTGCGTAAGGGACTCGGACAAGGCAACCTCCCTTCAAATTCGGATTACGCAACGTCCCGAGAGATTGTGGCGAAATCATGCTTAACATGGGTGGCGCAAGCCCACAAATGTTCAGAATTGTTGTGTAGCTTAATATTTTGTATTGTTGTGTACACATCTTTCCACCAAAAATGTTCACACAATTCTCGAGATATTGCTGCTTTGCTGTAATTTTGACTTTCTATATTTCAAGCAGCAAGCCTCGATTTCGAGGTGACGCGAGACGTTCTACCTACAAGGAGAAAACATGAAGAGCTCCCTTAACCTCGCCGCGGCCAGCGCACTGGCCCTTGTCGTGGCTTCGCAGGCCTTCGGTCAGGCACAATCGACCAATCCCCACCAGCCCGGCGGACCGCCCGAACCCAGCCCCGGCGCTCCTGCGATCCGCACCTATCCTGGCGCCGTTGCCGTACCGCTGCCCGACGGCCGCATCCAAGGCGGCGCGACCTACCGCAGCGACGACCTCAATGTGGATGTACGCGGTTCGGTCTCCCCGAACGGGGACGTAAGCGGCAATATCAGGGCGACGATCAACCCGTTGGAGCCCACCAGACCTGCAGAGCCCCCGATCGAGACGCCCAAGATCGGCGAGCCCGAGCCCGGCCCGGGTTATCCGGGCTTCCCGAATGGGCTTGACGTCCCGCCTGACGCGCCTGGATCCTCGTCAGAACCGCCGCCCGCCGTCGAACCTCCGGCTCCCGCGCCGGAGCCCGAACCGTCAATGGAACCGATGGCTCCCGAGGCGGCACCTTCCGAGGAAGGTTCGTCCTTCGACGGTGGCGACTCTGGGGTTGACTTCGAGTAATCCCATCCGCGGGCGCCGCTCCAGGCGCCCGCACCTCCCCACCAACAGAAGGCAAGAGGCTACGCACGTAGGTTAACTTTGGCGCATTGCAGTTGATCAGAGGCTAGCCTTTTCATCACCTTTACCTTACCTCGCCGGCTCGTCGCGCCAGATCACCTTGCGGATCATCCTCGTCCCGACTAGGCGCCTGACGATTAGCCCCTCTAACTCCCGGCCGGTCGGAATCCAGAACTCGACCGATAGCCACTCGTTGCTGCTGCACTTCTCGCAGCGCATCCTGTTGCGCACGCCCTCTGTCCCGACGTCGCCGACGAGTTGCTTCAGGTCTCCCGGATCATAGAACGCGCCGGATATTGCAGCTGCCGCAGCGCACGCGCACCAGCCTGCCCTGGTGGAAGGCGGCAAGCAATGTGAAGGCGTATGGCCCTCGCGATTCCCCGTTCTGTTCCGGCACGAGAACGAAATAGGAACAAATGCCTTGCCTCGTCAATCGAGGGGTGGCATGCTTGAGGCGAATTGAACGAGGCCAGACATGACCAACCCTGCCAATCCGCGGGAGGGCGAAGCTTTGCCCGACCGGTCGGCCGTCGACATAGCGATCGAGGAAGCTGGCGGCGACCCGCGCCGTGCGATCGAGGCGCTCCTTTGCGAGGTCGACCTGCTAAGCCGTCGCCTGGCGCTGGTGCAGGGCGCGACGTCTTATGGTTTCTCTCGCGGCTGGGCTCGCCAGAAGGATTTATCATGCCCGGAAGACGGACCGGTGAGCTGACCTAATCGGCAATCGACCGAGCTTACCCATATCAGGTGGCGCTGCCTGAGGATCTCTGTTGCATGCGCAACTACACGCTGATCGTGGAGTTCTGTCGGGCCCACGGGCTTGATTACGAGACGCGTCAGGTGAAGGCGATCTGGTCGCCAAGCAGGCAGGAGGATTATCGCCTCCACTGCTTCACCGACGCTGCGTCCGCGGAGTTGTTCAGGGATTATTTCGGCGGGGTGATGTTCAATCCCAAGTGCGACCGGGAGAATGGTCGCGCGCAGGGAGCTTGGCATAGGAAGGATGAATATAGGAGGATCCTTGAAAGCGGGCCGCTGAGCGTACCGGAGATCCTGCGGAATTAAATCATGTGCGGACGCTTTACCCGATACCTTACCTGGGGCGAGATTCAGCAGCTCTACCGGCTGACAACGGATTGGGAGCGGCAGCGCAACGACGAGCCAGGCTATAACATTGCGCCGACCGAGACCGTGCCTTTCGTCACGGCCGGCGAGAACGGCGCGCACAAACTGCGCGAGGGTCGCTGGTGGCTTGTGCCGTGGTGGGCAAAGGAAATTCCCAAGCAGGCCATGTTCAACGCCCGGATCGAGACGGTCGACACATCCAACGCATTCAAAGACGCCTTCCGGGAGACCCGTTGCCTCATCCCGGCCGACGGCTTCTACGAATGGACCGTGAACCCCGGCGACAAGGGCAAGGACCCTTGGCACATTTTCCTGCCTGACCACCGGCCGTTCTCGTTCGCGGGCCTCTGGGCCTACAACAAGAAGCTCGACATCACGAGCTGCACGATCATCACCATGGATGCCGGCGAGCCGATGCGGAAATTGCATGACCGCCAGCCGGTAATCCTCGACCGGGCCGTCTATGACGCTTGGCTCGACCCGTCGACGCCCATCGAGGCGGTCAAGCCGCTGCTGGCGCGAAATCTCGATGGCGAGCTGCGTTTCAATCCCGTCAGCCGCGCCGTCAACCAGGCTAAGAATAAGAGCTCTGAATGTATCGAACCGATCAACCCGCTTTGACCATGGCCGAAGATCTCGCGGCTGCGAACGCCGCAAGCTGTGTTCGGCACCAGCACGCCGCAATCTGGGCGGCAATCGACCAGATAGCCGCCAGCCGACGGATTTCCGCGTCTCGACTCTCGATCCTGGCCGGCCGGGATCCAACAGCGTTCAATCCCTCGAAACGAGTGAAAGGCGAGGAATTGCGCTGGCCATCGACGGAGACGATCGCGAAGGTGCTGGCGCTGGCTGAGATGACCTATTCGGAGTTCGGCACCCTGGTGGATGAAAACATGGGCGACGCTTCGCCTTCCTCGCTGGCCCGTCGCGCCAGGTCACTTGCGGATCACTCTCCTGATGATCATCACTTCCAGGCCACTCCCGTCCAGGGCGGTCAGACCCTAGTCTTCGTTCTCTGCTGGAATTGCAGTATATTGTGCGCACCTAGTTCGTTTTGACGGTTGCGTTATGCCATGTGGATTTACGTTGCCAGGGAGTCGCAGTGCGACCAAGCTTCTGTTGGACCTGCACACACGGTTTGCAGAATTTGTCTGAACGAAGATCTTGAGCCGTCTTTCAAGAATTCACAGAGAATTGGAGGGTCATGCATGAAACGCACCACTTCCCTACTCATGGCGGCTGTTTGCCTCGGCTTCTGCTCAGTAGCTCGATCCGATAATTTCCCGCAAGTGGACTCCCGCGCAGAATGCCAAGGAAGACCTGGAGGCAGCTATTATGTTGCTGTCTGTCTGGCCCGAGAGGAGCGAGCCAAGCGCGAGTTACGGCCAAAATGGAGTGCACTCCCAACCGAAATTCGGCAGCACTGTTTTTTTAATGTCCAACCGTCGTACGATTCTATGGCAACCTGCGTGGTTGCAGACGTTGTTGAGCTTAAGGCCAAAAAAGGTCAGTGTAATAATGGTCCTTGCGGCCCAGATCCGGAATTGGATCCTTTAATACCAAACATTCCTATCGGAGACCCCGACGTTGCGCCATTTCCGCGCTGGGATGTAATTGTTGGGTGCGGCAATTCCTTAATAGCAATTGGTATGAAGTCTGACGTAGGTCTCTGTATCAGTGACGAAACCCTCGCCAAAGCGCGGCTGGCGCTTTATTGGAACAGCCTTCAAGGCGTCCTCCGCTACGATTGCCTGGAGCGTACCGCTGAAATGAAGTCTTATGACCTGTTAGGAGCCTGCATAAAAACTACATTGATCAACGCCAAGTAACGGAGTCAGGTGCGCTTCCACTTTCAATATACAACAGGCCAAGCGTGAGATGTCGGCGTCCTTGGCTGCCCAACTAGTCCGGGCACGATCCGACGGCGTTCAACCCCTCGAAGCGCATGAAGGGCAAAGAACTGCGCTGGCCCTCAATGGAGACGGTCGCCAAGGCTGGCTCTGGCCGGGATGAGCTATGAGGAGTTCGGGGGCGAGGGTCGACGCGAAGATGGGTCAGGGGATCCATGGCTGAACATCCTATTATCGTTCCTGACGTTCCACGCCCGCCAGCCAACAATTCAAGCCCATTGGTGCCGGTATCCCGGCTGCAAATGGGCCGGCTTCGGCTTAGCCGGGCAAGACAGCGCCGAGTCGGTCTATCCTGACCGAGATCGGCCTGGCCTGATCGCCAGTCTTCAGTTTTCATACAGTCACAGCAGCTCACCAGAAAACGAAATTTCCTACTCACAGGCGCGCACATTTATGCGATCAAAGCACCTGGGATTGTAAGGTAGGTGTTTCGGAGCTCTTGAAGTGAAGCTGAGATCAGTAGCCCTCAGAAACGTGCGGAGTTTCTTAGTCCGACAAGAGCTCCGGGTGGAAGGCGACATTGGAATCTTGGTTGGGCCAAATGGAGGCGGGAAAACGAATCTGCTTGACGCTCTGATGATATCAATGCGGCGGCACATCACTCCTCCCGTGTACGAGCAACACAGTCCAACTGAGGAGGAGCCAAATCGCTATTTCTTTGCCGATAATGAAGCTGTGAATCGCCTCGTATTAGAACGTCACGCCAAAGCCAAAGGTGAAGACCAGCAGGTGATAATCATCCAGTTGGAGGCAACACCTACCGACGTTGCCAACATGGCGACTATGAAGAGTGAGGTCAAAGTCGTGATGGCCGGAGAGCGCTACCGTTTCGAAGGCGGCGCAATCGCAGACGCTGTGAACTGGGATTTGGCAGTGATCAGGCCAGGAGATCGCATCAGCCTGATGATCAGCAACGGTGCTGTCGTAACCAGTACGCCTGCCGAGCAACTCTATCTCTCGTATCTCCATGCGTTTGAGCAGGACAGCTTAGCCCGGCGCCTGAATGGAAAGAAGGACCTTCAAACACCGCTGCTTTATTTGCCTGTAACCCGGTCGGCGAGCGAGGTGACATCTCAGGTGTCCCTTGCGGGAATTAATGCCTCGGACTTAAGGCGGCAGACTGACGTCATGTCTTCGCGAAATCCCGGAGAAATCTCGGCGCGCGCCATCGCGACGATCGCCCAGCGTCATCGGATCCTTGAGCAGGAATATGGTCGCGCTGCGCTCGAGAAACTGAAAGAAGAGGACAACATGATGCGCCTTTCCCAGGCGCTGCGTGAACTAGGTTATGACTGGGGTGTTGAGTGCCTAAATCCCGATACCAACACCTACACGATCAAGCTGCAAAAACAGGGCTCAGACTTCCTAATCAGTAGCGCCTCGTCAGGCGAGCGGCAGCTCCTCACATATCTGCTTTCGATATATGCGCTGAATGTGCGCGATGCCCTCATTGTAATTGATGAACCCGAGTTGCACTTGCACCCCAGATGGCAGCGTTCACTTTTAAGGCTGTTTGAAAAGCTCGCGGTGGACACTGGCAACCAGTTTCTGATGGCTACGCATTCTCCTACATTCATTTCGCCCACGTCGGTTCAGTATGTTTCACGTGTCTATTCGGAAGCCCAGGAGAGCCGCATAGTTGGGCTCAACCCTGGTGGTTTGCCGAGCATAAAACACCAGTTCGAAGCCATTAATAGCCAGAACAACGAACGAATTTTCTTCGCCGACCTAGTTGTGCTGGTTGAAGGGCCAAGCGACAGGATGGTCATAGAACGCCTGCTGGCCGAAAGAGAAGCAGCCGGAGCTAGCGGGGCAACGGTGGAGGTTGTTGCCGTCCACGGCAAAATGATGTTCGCGCACTATGCTACTCTGCTGGATGCGTGCCGTGTTCGCCATGTTCTAGTGGCGGACCTTGATTATGTGCAGCAGATCGGTGACGACGATATCAAAGGTCTGCTTAGGCTGAACGCCAGGAAGATAAAGGACGCCATCGGTGATCCAAGCAGCATCGACGGCGAAACGATTGTGCGGATGATCGAAGACTCAATCGCCGCGGGACGATGGGTCGGGAGTCCTGAGGAATGGGAACGAATAAAGGCATATCGAACCAAACTCGGCCAGAACCTCTCCGAGCAAGAGCAAGGCCGGCTCGAGGCCTTCATAGGATCTCAACGGCAGAAGGGAATCTATATTCTTCGGCGCGGCGCTCTAGAAGCGTACTTGCCCGCCGGTTACGGCCGCAAAGATATCGACAAGCTTATTGAACTGGTAAACGCTCCCGATTTCGAAGCGCGGTTGCCGGAACCCAATCGCAACGAATTGCTAGGCATTGCCGATGCGATTGAGGCTTTGCGTCAAGAGATCTCCAATAATGGCGTTAGAGTGAGTGAACCGCCGGCGCCTAAATAAACAGTTCTACCAGCCGCGCGTGCCGGAGCGCACCCTCGCCGCGCAAATGCAGCACGCGGCAGAGCAATCTCGACTTGATCCACTCGGCCGGGAAGCTCTTCTTCGGCTCATAGCCCTTAGGCATCCGCCCGCCACCCGCCGCGGCGAGCTCGTACAGCCGATCTCGCTGGCCACGAGGTAGCGCGATGAACGCCGAGCCGACATAGCTGCCGTCCTTTGGCGAGGCCATCACGGCATAGGAAGGCTTGCCCCGCTCGCGCTGGATGCCGGCGACGATCAGTTCAGATTCCTGATAGCACTTGGTCTTCACCCAGGCCTCGGTCCGACCACTCCGCTAAGGCGCATCAGCCCGTTTGGATACGATCCCCTCGAGGCCGAGCTCACAGGCATGGTCATAGTAGCGGGCGCCATTGCCGACGATGTGCTCGCTGAATTGGATCGGCCCGCCGGATCGGCCCGCAAGAAGCCCCTCCAGCCGTTCACGGCGTCCCCTGCACGGCAGCTTTCGCAGATCCTTTCCGTCGAGGTGGAGCAGGTCGAAGGCGACATAGACCAGCCGCCCCGGAGCCGAAGACATGGCATTTCGAAACGCCTCGATGCTGGTTCGGCCGTCATCTTCGAAGGTGACAACCTCGCCATCGACGATCGCGCTCTCCACCGCCAACTCGGCCGCGGCCTCGATGATCGGCTGATATTTTCTAGACCAGTCGGCGCCGCGCCGGGTGAAGGCGCGCGCCCTGCCCTGCTCGATGATCAGCTCGGTGCGGTACCCGTCATACTTGATCTCGTGCAGCCAGTCGGGGCCGGTCGGAGGCGTCTCGACCAGTGTGGCTAATTGAGGCTCGATGAATTTCAGGGCAGCGACCTTGGCAGGCACGTTCGCTCCCCTCCCTGCAAACCCGATACCCCGCGCATCTCATCGCGCGTCGCTCCCTCGGTACCCGGTGCACCAGTACCAGGGGGAGCTGGCGGGGCAATAGGTGCCGGTGTCCACAAACCGCGGGTTTCTGCCGTGGGTTGAGCCTGTGGACGTGCATGCCGTGAGCGACGCGACGAGCCCGGCAAGGCAGATCAAACTGCGCATGACGATCCCTTTGCTTCTCAAGCCGACGATCATCCTCGTAACATGCCATAGGCCCGGATGTTCCGGAACCAAGTAGCTGGCGAACGGCTTTCCCTGAGGAAACGACAGGAGAGCGAGAATGGCCGACGACAAGTCGAAGCAGGACAAGCGCGATCGCGACCGGGTCGCCGGCGATGAGGACTACGAAGTGCGCTACTTTGCCAATTCGAACGGCATTTCGGTAGACCAGGCGCGGGAGCTCATCAGGAAGCACGGCAATGACCGCAAGACGCTCGAGCGGGAGGCAAAAAGCCTCAAAGGGTGACAGCGCGGCAGAAATCTGTCCGAACTGCAAGGGTCAGCGCTGGGTCTGCGAAAACCATCCCCGCCTGAGTTGGCCAGAGGAATGTGCTTGCGGTGCCGGCATGCCCTGCCCGGTTTGCAATCTTGCCGAACCGCCAGAGATGATGCCGGGATTCATGCCGGACGTGGAGGCTGATTGACGGCCGACCCGATTGAGGCGATCAGGCTCCCTCGCCTTCCACAAGCTGCAAAGCAGCGCCGAAGGCCTTGGTCGCCGCCTTTGGATCAGCCTTCATCATGGCTGCGGCCAACTCTGCAAAACTATCGGATTCTATTTGCAATTCGATAATCGTGTCGCCGCCGCCTTTTGAGGGTATCGAGAAGCTCATACAGGTGGACTTACCTCCAAACTCCCAGAGGTATACCTCCTCCATCACGCGACGGCGATTGACATAGATCGATCTAGCACCGCGTCTCCAAATAATGATTGCCATCGATCCCTCCCGCATAATGGGCCGATCGAATCGTGTCCAGGCAACTTGGGATTGTCAACTGATCACTAATATCCACGTCGCCGCTGGCGAAGCTGATGGGGATGGCGACAAGCCCGGAAACGAAAAAAGGCCGGCGATGCCCCCCAAGGACACCGCCGACCAGACGACAGGGAAGCCAGCCCGGATTACCCGCCACTTTGCATTTTCGGGTATTAATTAATTGTCCGATTCGCTACGTGGCGCGGCATCGGGGATAAGGATCAGGGCGGCGGCTCGGCCGGCCTGAATCGCCGCACGATGTATTCAAACACCATATCGCTGATCCACATCGCGCACGTCCCGATCAGGAAAGCGCCAGCAAGCACTGATTGCGGATCTTCGCCAGGCATAGGCCAGCCGACGGCCTTGACGTAGTGGACAACTGGTAGCGTCAGATAGGCGGCTGCCAGCGCGCCGCAGACCGGCGAGAGCAGTACCTCCCGCACCTTCAGCTTCCGCCGCGACAGGGCGCGCAGAACGCCTCCCGCCCCGCCGGCATAGAGCACTGCCGGATCGATGCCGACCGACAGGAGGATGTCATGCAGGTTCATTTGCGGAGCCTCGAAATCAGCTCGCCACCAGCCTTGCCGATGAACAGCGAGGCGACGATCGCGCCCATCCATTCGTTGAGCGGTGGAGGAAGAGCGGCAATTGTCCAGGCTTGCGGCCAGGCACAGGACCGGCACCAGAGCACCGAATAGACGCACACCGCGCCGAACCAGAAGCCGGCCGGCACCAGGAAGAGAAGCGGGAACCACCACCCGCGGCCGGTTAGGATCGAGGCCTGCGCCTTCAGGTATTCGGCGACGACCTCACCCTTGATCCGCTCCCGCTCGGTTTCGTTGTTGACCCTGGCGTCGACGGTATCCAGGATGCGATCCAGCGCGCCGCCGGTCAGCCATCCGAAAAGCAGCTTGAATAGGGTTAGCATCTAGAGTTTCACCAGTCGGTCGATGCACAGGCCATTATGGCATTGACTTCCGCGCCCCTTGGGAATGCGACTTAGACGACGATGAACGTAGCCGATACGAGGCTCTTGTCGAAGCATTGGAAGCCGTGCTTGCCCTCCCTGCTGCGGATTCGGTGGCGTCGCTAGACGAACGGATGAAGGCGGCCGGAATGATCCCGCTGTCAGACCTTCTCGCCGGCAACACGCCCCTCGAAAAGTGGATGGCGCATACCGGCGTCCGCGACCTCGCCAGTTTCGAGGAATGGCTCACGATGAAACATCGCGAGTTCATGACTATGCGAATGTCGTATGAGCTTGGCGACAAAGACCAGAGCGACGAGCTTTACGAATGGGTCTTTGCGCACGCGGCTGCATTTGGCGAAGTGGCGGCGAACTTCCGAGCGATGAAAGAGCGCGCCTCCCGCGCGCCCGGCGCAGAAGCCCAGGTAGAGGCGCTGAGGAAGGCGCTGCAGCCGTTCTCCAGCTTCGCGGAACACGCAATCGAGCACTTGCCAGATGGTAGCGCGATCTGGGCGAATAGCAGCCGGGAACGAATCTGCGACTGGTTCGGCCCTTCGGACTTCGCCGCCGCCCTCTCCCTAAAGGAGGGTTGAGATGGGCATGGCAGAACTCATTCGCAAGGTGGACGGGCTGAGCGGGCCGGATCGGGAGGTGGATGCGCTGATCGCCACCGTGCTCGAGCCTCATCGGTTCGACGCGCCCGGTTTCACGCCGAAGCGGCCCATCCCACCATTCCGCTACGATCCAGCCGAAGGCGCGATCAGGTTCGAAGGTGGCGGCATCATGGATGTGCGGTTCTTCCCGCCGGTCACCGCCTCGATAGACGCCGCTATGTCTCTAGCCATCTCCAAACTCGACACTGGAGCCGTCGATATCGAAGTCTCCCACCGATCGGTTGGCGGCAGCGTCTATGGCCGCGCCGAGATTTGCGGGCCGCAATGCTACGGCGTAGCCCACCACATCAGGGGCGGCCCGGCGATCGCGCTTTGCATAGCCATCCTCCGGGCTGTGGAAAACAAGGACAGCGGGCATGAGTAGGGCGCGCACCTTTACGAAGGGCGAAATCCTGGATGCTGCTCGAGCGGCAGCAGAGACCGGCTTGAGCGCCCGACTATTGCCGTCAGGCGAAATTGAGTTCACCCATGGTGCCCGCAAGCGCGAGGTCCCGGTTTCGACGCCGGAGTCTGCGCTGGAGGGCTGGCTCAATGGAAGCGAAGCTGGTGGGCGTGCATAAGGTCAAGGCGAAGCTCAAGAGCGGCGCCGAGGTCACCTATTACTATGCCTGGCGTGGCGGCCCGAAGATCGAGGCCAAGCCGGGGACAAAAGCCTTCGTTCAGGAATTCGCCCGCCTCACGCGCGACCGCCCCCAGCCAACCGAACAACAGACGATCGGCTGGTTGATCAGCGAATACCAGGCCAGCGCGGACTATCAGAAGCTCAGGGCGAGCACGCGCCGCGACTACGAACGCATCATAGGCGCGATCAGGATCAAGTTCGGCACCTTCCCCCTTGCCGCCATTGAGGCAAAGGGAGCCCGCAAGGTGTTCCTGAACTGGCGCGACACGATGCGCGACACTCCGCGCTCGGCCGATCTGCACATTGTCGTTCTTGCTCGCGTCCTGTCATGGGCAAAGGACCGGGAGGATATCGCGCGGAACCCGCTTGAGGGGGTCGACAAACTTCATGAAGGCGGCAGCCGCAAGGATGTGATCTGGATGCCGTCGCAGCTCCGCAAGCTGCTTGACGAAGGCGTGTCGCATCTAGTGGCTGTCGCCAAGGTCGCCTTGTGGACCATGCAGCGGCAAGGCGACATACTGACGATGCCGACTATCGCCTAGGATGACGGGCGGCTCTGGATCACCCAGGGAAAGACTGGCGCCCGCATCAGGGTGATCCCCGCCGCCGAGATAAAGCCGATCCTGGCCGATGCGCAGGAGAAGAAGCGGCAACGCATCCTCTCCAACAGCTTCGGGGAGAACTGGACCTCAAGCGGCTTCCGGGCGTCCTGGCGCAAGGAGATGCAGCGGCTCGGTATCAAGGGCGTCACGTTCCACGACTTGCGTGGGACCGGCATCAGCTATGCCTACGCAAACGGCATGGACATCGAGCGAATTGCGGAAATTTCGGGGCATTCAAAAGCCGAGTGCGAGGCCATCATCCGCAAACACTACCTTGCCGGCGGCGACGTGATCGAGGCGATCCGCGCCGGAACGAAAGGCGCATAAACTGTAAAATGTCGGCCGAACTGTAAAATGGCCCCACAAAATTCCAGCTAAGTGCTTGTTTTTGGTGGGTGTGCACAGGATCGAACTGTGGACCCGCTGATTAAGAGTCAGCTGCTCTACCAACTGAGCTACACACCCACGGCCGGTGACGGCGAGGCCGCGATATAGACGGTGGCTGTGCCCATGTCCACCCCTTTTCCGCAAGGCGTTTACGCGGCCAGCCTGCCTCGGCGCAACGCCTCGGGCGACTTATCCCGCGCCTCCCGGACCGCGCTAACATTGACGGGGTTTTCGGCCAGGTTTGACAATCGCTGCATGCCCTCTGTCCAGTTCCGCCTCTTGTCCTCGGCCACCGGCGTTAGTTTCCGCGCCTTCTTCGCGCTCCGCGAATAATGCAGCGCTATGGATTCCGACTTCTGCGGCAGCATGTCGACGATCGTGCGGCTGTCGGCCCCCATCCCGCAGACGATCGTCGCGATTGTGTGGCGCAGTCCCTTTCGGGGCGTGGCCTGGGCTATCAGCAGTTCGATCTCGACGACGAGGATCAGGCGCGGCTACAACGCTCGTACTCGGCATCGTATTCACCGCCTGCAGGCCATGACGGTCAGGCGCGCTAGAACGACTCGAATGGGTGAGAAGGTAACCGTCACGAAGAGTTCGTTTGGCTCGCCGCCAGAATGGCGTTCGCACGGCCGCCCGGATCTAGGCGAGCTCGTGTATTGTGACGCTGGGCACAACTGCCTTGGCTATCTCGCATAGATGCTGGTGATGTGTGAGGTAGATCACCTGCCCGGCGCACGCCATCTGTCCAAACAGCCTGAAAACCTCTTCGGACCGGAAATGGTCGAAGGTCTCCATTATGTCGTCGGCAATGAAGGGCACCGAGGGTCGAAGCCGGGCAAATTCGTAATACCCGGCGAGCCTCAAGGCCAGATAGAGCTGGAAACGCGCGCCCTTTGAGAGCGCGTCGGCCACCTTCGACTGTCCGTCACGCTGCACCGCGATAAGGACTTCGCCGCCCTTCACAGGCTGGGTTGCAAGACCCGAATACAGACCGCGCGTGATAAGGGCGAAGGCGTCGGACGCTCGCGCCATCATCCCGGAGCGATGACGCTCGCGGTACGCGCGCAGAGCGTTTTCTGCCGACATGACGCCCAGTTTCAGCTCGAGATAGCGGAGGGCTTTTTCCTCGATCTCCAGTAGGACAGTACGGCGTTCGGCATCAATCCGGGCAACGGCGCTGTCCCCGCCGATGGCCTCCAGCTTGTCTGCCGCCCGAGTTTGCCTGACAAGCTGTTGCCGTATCATTTCGTCAAGGTCTCGGAGCCGTTGCTCGCCTTCGGCCTTTTCGATTGCAAGGCTGTCGAAATCGAGACTGTCCATTATCGAGCGCGCCTGCTCGAAGCTCTCGGCATCGAGCTCGGCCGTTACTCGCTCCTCAAACTCGGCTACGGATGCGCGCAGACGATCCCTTTCCCGCAACATTTCGTCGCGTTCAACGACTTCAGACAGGGTGGCTACACCGAATGCGTCCAAGATCTCGCTCTTGCGGTGCTCGTGCGCTGCGATTTCAGCATCGAGCGCGTCACGGGCATCCTGCAGGCGCTGCAGATCATTGGCGAGGTTTGACTTTATCTCTCGGGCGCGTTCAGCGCCCTCAAGGCGCTCGGCAAGCCGGATCGCCAACTGTTCCGGTTCACCGTTGCTCGCCGCCTCACCCGCTTCGACTGCCGCAGCTCTGACCTCCGCAATGAACTTCTTCCTGTCCGCCTCCATCTTGTCGATGCGTAGCTGCAACGCGTCTCGCTCCTGAACGGCCTTGGACAGCTCAGCCAGTTGATCAAGCACGTTCCCGACTCCGGGCACCGAAACACCGTTCTCCAGCCACGTGCCTTTCAGCGCTCCCGCTAGGTCGGCCAGCCACTCCTCCTCACGTCTTTCTGCGGCGTCCACCGCCCTCCGCCTCGCCGCCAGGTCTTCCTCCTTTGCGGCGACCGACTTGAGCGCCTCTGCACGTTCGGCGTCCACTTTCAGCTGTCTGTCGAGGAACAGCTCCGCGACGGTCATGATCGTTTCCAGACTCTCTCCGGCGTCCGGCTGAATGCCGACGCTCTCCAGTGCGGAGGCCAATTCCAAGCGTAGCCGGTCAGCTTCTTCGGCCGCCCGCACAGATCTTTTGCGTGCGGCCTCGATCTGGTCCCACGAAGCGAGCGCATCGTTCCTGGCAGAAGCACGGATCTCGACAAGTTCGATCAGCCGTTCAGGCGAGGAGTCCTGACATTCTCCGAGCAGACCCGCTGCCGCCGCACGGATTTCCGACAGTTCCGCTTCAACTTCCGCATCAATTTGCGAAAGGTGGCTGCGCGCACGGGAGAGGGCAGCCGCTGTCTCTGCCAGGCTTCGAGTCCTCGTGCGGATATCTGCAAGTTCCCGCGTGTTGGCCAGGCGGATTGCCCCGACGCTGTCGTCCCGCGCCAACGCCACCGCGAAATCATCCGCTGTTTCAGGCTTGAGGTCGTTTCGATGTCTTGCCCAGGCCTCGTCGCGCGCCCGCCGGACCGCAGCGGCGGCTTCATCGTCGGCTACCGCGACCGAAGCGCGAAGCGCCTCCAGTTGCGCCGAAAGTGACGCGTGGGCATCCTCAAATTCGGAGAGACGCTGGGAAAGCACTGCCCTGTTCTTCGCGCGCTCCACGGAGCGTGCTTTCCACGCGCTGATCTGTTGGGCACCCGGGACCTGCATGCTGATCAGCGCTTGGGCATCTCCGAACCACGGATGCAGGCGGCTGATCGCGGCCTCCCATCGAACTCGATTCTCGTCCTCCGCCTCACGCGCGCTTCTGGCTTCCCGGAGGTGGCCGCTTGCGCGCCCTTTCGACAATGCCGAAGTCAGCCTCGCCCTGGCTGGCTCGGGCACAGCCCGCTCTTCGCTAACGCGCTCGCGTGCCGCCTGCAGAGCGTCCAGGGCTGCCGCGGCCTCGTCGCGGGCGACACGCACGCTCGTCGCGATTCCGGACCGCTGTTCCAGCATATTGCGTACAGCACCAACGACGGCCGCGGGCAAAAGCAGTGAGGCAGGCTCCGGCTCAGAGGACCTTCCCAGAGCGGCGAGGCAAGTCGCAACCGCCTTATCAAGTATCTGCAGCTCCGTACTGCGGCTGGGCAGGTCCAATCCCGCCGCAGTATATCGCGCTTTGCGGTCGGCCAGTCCGCGAACCCGCTCCGAGATCGCGATGATCGTCTGGTCCACCTCGACCGCCGCGATTTTCGTCGTCACTCGTTCGATTTCATCAACGCTCGCCGACAGCCGAGTCCTCAGACTGGCATCATCGTCGATCATCCCCGCGACAGAACCCGTCCAGGTCCGCTGCGGTGAAGCGATGTCAGGCAGTTCAGCCAGCCGGGATGCCTTACGTCGGATATCGGCAAGGATCGGCGCCGCGCGGAGGTACTTCGCGATAACATCGAGCCTCGCTGACAGCACCGATCGCTCGGCGATGCTGCGGTCATATCTGTCGGTCGCGTCAAGGCGTTCGGCCTCGAGGGTCTCGAAGGTCGAAGCCAATGTGTCGATCGAATCCCTTCTGGATTTGAGCTCCGCAAGTCGCTTCTTGAGAACCGCCAATTCCGTACCTTGCGCGTGCTTCCGGTGCAGCCTGTCGGCTTCCGCTTCGAGCGCGCTCAATGTGTCGCCAGCTTCCACGAGACCGGCGCTTGCGGCGAACAGTAGTTTGCCCAGGTCGCCGCGCGATTCCAAAATCGACTTTCCGCCTGCTTCCAGCGTCTCGTCGTCCAACGAGAACATCATTCGATACGCATCCCGGGTCAGACCCGCGAGATGGGCCGATATGGCTATTTCGCTGATCGGTTGGCCCGTTGAGTCCAAAAGCGAGTTGTTCCGCTGCTTCGTGCGCGAAAACGCCTGTTCCTCCCCCGCGAGTTCGAGCACGCCGCCGACGCGCATCGCGCTATACTCATGAAGAAAATTGTAGCGGCTGCGTTCTTCGATCCCGAACAGCAAGTCCAGGTAGCCGGAATGCGCAGTCGACTTGCCGGCTTCGTTCAGTCCGAACACGATATGCAGGTCTGGCCCGGAATCCTTTCTTGGCCCGAAGTCGATTGTCCTGTCGGTAAATTTTCCATAGCGAATGAGATCAAGGCGGCGGAGCCTCATTGCGATCCACCTGCCTTGAGGCGGGCCACCACGAGATCAGCGCCGCTGGCAAGAACGCTGTCGAGGAACAGTTCCCGTGCCGCCTCATCGCTTCCCGCAAAGTCGCGCGCGTCGGGCGGAAGATCGGCAATCGTTTTCAGGATCAATGCCCTGGCTTCGGCACGGAAGGCTTCCGATCTGATATCGGTGCGCATGGATTCAGCGAGCTCGAGAATCGGATCCATGACGCCTTCCGGCGTTTCCGTCCTGGGTTGAGAGAGCCCGAGTTCGAGCTTCTCAATCCAGGTTTCGCCCATCTGCTCGGCTGCTTGCTCAGCTTCGGCGAGGAGCAGGTCCCTGTCGCGAATTATTGCCCACGACAAGGGAGAGGCTCCGGTCAAGCCCAGGCGCGCGACGACGTGCCGGGACCTGACGGAAGCGCGTATGTCTTCAAGCGCGCTCCTGATTCGGCCGACGACTTCAGACCATTCCGTCGCCCCGTTCAGGTCGACGACCGCCCGTTCGAATTGCGCGACACTGGTTGGCCTTTCTCCAATCTCGACGGAATGGTCGTCACGTATCGTCACCAGAGTGACGGATTTCTCTCCTGCCTCGTTGATGTCCCGGCCCTGTGGCATTCCCGGCATTACCACCATGCGGGTCCCCGGGTGGACTTTGCGGACATGGATGTGCCCGAGCGCCCAATAATCGAAACCATGGGCGTGCAGTTCGGCGACGTTGCAGGGGGCGTAGACATCGTGACCGGGCGAACCAGCCAGACTGGTATGCATGATACCCACATTGGCTGCTCCTTCCGCAGCCGGCGCATACTTGGGAAGCAGGCTTTCGGGCGCTTTGGGATTGGCGAAGCTCAATCCATGAAACATGACGTCCAGCCCGCCGGACTTGAGCAGCACGGACTGGGGCCGGCCGCCGAAGATCGTCACCGTGTCTGGAAACACGAGCTGCTTCGATATCCGTGACATGGCATCGTGGTTTCCGCGAATCTTGAGAACCCTGATCCCTGCCTGATGGAGTCGCGTCATCTGCGAAGCCAGAAATCGCGCAGTTTTCATCGAAGTCTGTTCGCCATCATAAAGGTCACCGGCGATGACCAGCGCGTCGACACGTTCCGCAAGGCAGAGATCTATGATCGAGACAAATGCCTGCCGACTGGCGTCTCCCACGACTTCCGCAAGACTTTGATTTCGCATGGCGAGAGAGCGGAGCGGCGAGTCGAGGTGGATATCGGCAGTGTGTATGAAGCGAAATGCCATCGACCGTCTCCTGCCACGAAGTATTGGGGTGTTCAACCTAAAGGGCTGGGTCGAAAACTGCGCGAGGAGGAGGCAGTGATCGCGCCAGCTGCGGTCTTTTGCTCACGAGCTCTCAATGTCTTGTCTGGGCGGGAAGCGGACGGGCAGCTTCCGCTGCGGGAGACATTCAATCAAGCGGATCGCCAATTATCCAGGGCGACATCAATGGCGACGGGCCCCTCCCTATTGAATCGAACGCGAAAGATTACCCGTTGCCGATTTGGATGTCGTCGACGACCGGCGCCTGCTCTTCTAACGCTATGCCCTTCGCTCAAGACAGCCGAAACACACGCTGAAGGAACGTCGAATCCAGGGCGCGCAGGACGGCGGTCTCCTCCGCCAATTCTCCTGCCTTGATGATGTGGCGCATCTCGAAATAGCTGCCCCAATTCTTCCGGACGTAGTCCGTCGAATGATAGGTCTCGCCGTACCAGGAAGGGAACACATCTTTCCAGGTGTCGGTTGTCGTGAAGGCGATGCCGTCACGGGCAAGCGCGCTCGCGATGCGCTCGCGCATGGCAGCGTCGGCGATCCGCTCCATGTTGCAGTTGTGGCGGAACGTCAGAAGCAGGTAGCCGTCGGGCTTCAGGATACGCTGCAGTTCGACGAGCCATCGAAACTGATGCTCAGCGTCAAGATGGCTGAACACCGAGCAGGCATAGATGAGGTCCATCGATTTGTCGGTGAAGGGCAGCGGCGGCTCGCCATCGCCCAGGAAGAAGCTCGCGTCCGGAATATTCTCCTTGCACCATTTGATCGCAGCCGGATCGATGTCGGTGCCGTGGATCGTCGCCGACGGCGCGCAGGACGGCCTCAGCGAGCGAATCAGCCGGCCGCAGCCGCAACCGAAATCGAGGATCGACTGGAAGCTCCTGAAGGATTTGCCCTCCCTGCCGAGCGCCTGCTTGTCGAAGACCTCCAGGTCGTTGCGACTGGACTGGAGGAAGTCGTCGGCACTGCGCACGCCTGTCGAGCGCCAGCGAAGCTCTTCCGGCGGCACTGGGTAACGCTCTGCGATGACGGCCTGGTTCATTTCCGTCCCCGGATAGCGCCATTGTGTAACGTGCCTGTGCCGGCCGGATCAAGCAACGCTGGGTGGATCGTTACACCAGTGTCCCGGTTCTGAAATTCGCCCTAATTGGATATAGGGCTCACTGCGAATTTCAGAACCAAAGGGACACTGGCAACTTTTTAATTCCTAGTGTCGTTTTGATTTCGAAGTTCGCTCACAGCCCGATATCAAACTCAGGCGAACTTCGAAATCACGACACTAGCAAATTCCCCTCGCTCACCTTCACCGCATGGCCGCCGATGCGCGCGCCGACAAGCGCGCCGCCCTCGACGTCGAGCTCGAGACGGATGAGCGATGCCCGCCCCATCTCCACGCCCTGCTCGATCGGATAGGGCCAAACGCCGTCGCCCGGCTTCTCGAAGCGCATGATCGCACCGGCAAAGGCCGCTACGGCCGAGCCGGTCGCCGGATCCTCGGGGATGCCGACATGGCCAGCGAACATGCGGGCATGGAAGGCATTGCCGTGGTGGACGGTCTCGCGGCAATAGACGAAGGCGCCGGGCGACAGTGCCTCGGCGGGCCCGGTCAGCTCCATCCAGGCACGCGTGTCGAGGCTGGCCCGGCCCGCTGCACCGAGGCCCGCGACCGGCACTAGGACATAGGGCACGCCGCCGGAATACTGGGTGACGACGTGGTTCTCGAAACCGATCTCCTGCGGACCGAGCCCGAGCGCGGCGGCAATTGCAGCCGGATCAGCGGCGAAGGAAACCGGCTCCGGCAGGCGTGGCAGGTCAAATTCGGCAAACAGGCCTTTGTCGTCCTTCGAAACCGCGCAGCGCACCGGCCCGACCTTCTCCTCCAGCACGAAGATCGACGGCGCGTCGTCGCCCGAGCTTTCGGTGATCGCGATGGCCGATCCCACAGTTGGATGGCCTGCGAAGGGAAGCTCGTGCATCGGAGTGAATATCCGCACATGCGCGCGGTGCCTGGGATCCGTGGGAGGCAGGATGAAGGTGGTCTCCGACAGGTTGAACTCGCGGGCTATCGCCTGCATGCCGGCATCGTTCAGGCCCTCAGAGTCGAACACGACAGCCAGCGGGTTGCCGGCAAGCTTGTCGCTGGAAAACACGTCGTAGACGGCAAATCTGCGCTTGGTCATGAGCTCAGTTCATCCTCGGTTCATTTGGCGGCGGGCAAAATGCCCAAAAGATGGCGTAAATTTAATTTGAAATCCTGTGACCGACACATGATTTCTCCTGAGTAAACGGGACGCCGACGCGAGGAAAGACGCGCGCCGACATGGATCAAATTGTGGAGAGGCCGCTCGCTCAGGCCGATATCGGCGTCGGCGAGGCGTTAGGGCTTGATTCGAAAGGACGTCCCAGGAAGCGCCGACGGCGCCGTTGGTCCTACGCACTCGCCGCTCTCATTGCGATCGGCGGCGGCTATGCCGCCTGGTCGTGGTGGTCCGCGGATGCGGCTGCCATCGTTTACGATACCGTCCCCGCGACCAAGGATAACCTGACAGTCACGGTCTCTGCGACCGGGACCTTGCAGCCGCTCACTCAAGTAGACATTTCCAGCGAGCTGTCGGGCGTCATGCGCAACGTCCTGGTCGACGAAAATCATCTCGTGAAAAAGGGCGATGTGCTCGCCGAACTGGACACCACGCGGACCGTCGCACAGGTCGAAGGCGCAAAGGCCGCCGCGCTTGCGGCCGAAGCCAAGCTCGAGGATGCGCGCACCACGCTGAAGGAAAGCGAGCAGTCGTTCGAGCGCGCCAGGCAGCTTACGAGTCGCGGCATGGTGGCCACGCAGACGCTGGATACGGCGACCGCCACTCGCGACCGCGCGGCGGCGGCCGTCAAGATGTCCGAGGCCAACCTCGCCATGGCTCAGGCCGACCTGAAGCAGCGCGAGACCGATCTCGAGAAGAGCAAGATCTACGCGCCGATCGACGGGATCGTGCTCACCCGGTCCGTGGATCCCGGACAGACTGTCGCCTCGTCACTGCAGGCGCCCGTGCTCTTCGTGATCGCCGCCGACCTGAAGCAGATGGAACTCAAGGCGGCGATCGACGAGGCTGACATCGGCGGCGTCCGGCCGGGCCAGAAGGCGAGCTTCACGGTCGATGCTTTTCCCGACCGCGCCTTCAACGCGGAGATCCGCGACATAGCCTATGCCTCCGTCACGACCGACGGCGTCGTGACTTACAACGCCAGGCTCAATGTCGATAATCAGGATCTGCTGCTGCGGCCGGGCATGACAGCGACCGTGTCCGTGGTCACGCGCGAGGCCAATGACGTCGTCACCGTGCCGGCGGCGGCTTTCCGCTACCGTCCGCCAGTCGTCGAGAAGCGCGGCGGATGGAGCCTGCAAAACCTGTTCATGCCGAGAATGCGGTCAGGGCGCAACGCTGGCAACCAGCGCGCCACCTCGGCCGATGGCTCTCGCACCATCTACGTGCTGAAGGATGGCGCGCCGCTGCCGGTCAAGGTGAAGACGGGCTCGACGGACGGCGAGAAGACGGAAATCCTGTCGGGACTGAAGGAGGGCGATCAGGTCATCGTCGGCTCGACGCAGCGGCAGAATTGACCATGTCGCGCTCGCCACTGCTCTCCTTCGACAGGATATGGAAGATCTATGGCGAGGGCGAAGCTCGCGTCAACGCGCTCGCCGGCGTCAGCCTATCGATCGGTCGCGGCGATTTCGTCGCCATCATGGGCCCGTCGGGGTCCGGGAAATCGACCTCCATGAACATCATCGGCTGCCTCGATACACCGACGACCGGCCGCTACATGTTCGAGGGCATCGATGCCGGACGGCTCGACCGCAACAGCCGTGCGCTCCTGAGGAACCGCTATATCGGCTTCGTCTTCCAGGGCTACAATCTCCTGCCGCGTACCACGGCAGCCGAGAATGTGGAGTTGCCGCTGATCTATCGCGGCGTGCCGCGCGGCGAGCGGCGCGGGTTGGCCCTGGAGGCGCTGGCAGAGGTCGGGCTCGCCGGCCGTGAGCACCACACGCCGGCCGAACTCTCGGGCGGCCAGCAGCAGCGCGTTGCGATAGCCCGCGCCATCGTCACCCGCCCTGCCCTGCTGGTCGCCGACGAGCCAACCGGCAATCTCGACACCGCCCGCAGCCATGAGATCATGCAACTCCTCACGGCGCTCAATCGCGAGTTCGGGCTGACGATCCTCATGGTCACACATGAGCCGGACGTAGCAGCCTACGCCGAGCGCACGATCGGCTTCCTCGACGGACATATCGAGTCCGACACGCTGAAGGCGGAGGCCGCTTGATGCTCGTGGAGACGGTACGGCTCGCCCTGCTTTCCGTGCGCCGCAACGTGCTGCGTTCGTTCCTGACGCTGCTCGGCATCGTGATCGGGGTCGCTGCTGTCATCGCCATGATCACGATCGGCAACGGCACCACCGAGAAGGTGAAGAGCGACATCTCCAAGCTCGGCTCCAACCTGCTCGTCGTGCGTTCCGGCCGGCCGCCCGTGCCGGGCAGCGAGCCGAGCAGCGTGACGCGCCAGCTCAAGGACGAAGACGTAGCGGCGCTGGTGAAGCATCTTTCCGGGGCGCGCGCCATCGCCGCCGCCTCGCAGAAGCAGGTGCGCGTCGTGTTCGGTACGGAGAACATCACCGCAGGGATTACCGGCACCGACACCGGTTACTTCGTGGCGCGCGACTGGAAGGTCGTGTCGGGCCGCGAGTTCTCCGATTCCGAGGTGCGCAACGGCGCGGGCGTGTGCCTGCTTGGAGAGACGGTGCGCCAGCAATTCTTCGGCGCCGGCGATCCGGAAGGCGCTGCCGTGCGCGTCGGGAAGATGAGTTGCCGCGTCATCGGCGTGCTGGAGGGCAAGGGCTTCTCCGGCTTCGGCCAGGACCAGGACAACATCGTGCTGATGCCGCTCAAGGCCTACCAGCGGCGCATTGCCGGCAATCGCGACGTCGACAATATCTACGTCTCTGCCGAGGAGCGGACGCCGACCTCCGTGCTGCAGACGCGCATCGAAGATATCCTGCGCGACGCGCGCCATATCGCACCCGACCGCGAGAACGATTTCTCCGTGCGCGACATGACCCAGATAGCCGACGCCATGGCGAGCACGACGACAGTCATGACGGGCATGCTCGGCGCGCTCGCAAGCGTGAGCCTCCTCGTCGGCGGCATCGGCATCATGAACATCATGCTGGTCTCCGTGACCGAGCGCACGCGCGAGATCGGGATCAGGCTGGCGATCGGCGCACAGGAAAAGCACATCCTCACCCAGTTCCTCGTCGAAGCGACGGTGCTGTCGCTGTTCGGAGGACTTATCGGCATCGTGCTCGGGCTTGCGCTCGCAGGCGCCGCCACCTCGGCGCTTTCGATCCCCTTCAGCCCGAGCCTCACCGTCATCCTGCTCGCTGCCGGCTTCTCCGCCGCAATCGGCCTCGCCTTCGGCTTCTTCCCCGCCCTGCGCGGCGCGCGGCTCGATCCGATCGATGCACTACGGCATGAATAGGTGGGTGTCGCGTAGGCTCTCCAGGGCGAGCGCATGCGAGGTCGACCCCCGACTCCGGTTCGCTTCGCGAACCACCTCTCGCCCAGTCGACGGGGGAGAGGAAGCGCCGGCCGCAATGCCAGGCGCCCTTCCTCTCCCTTTTTGAGGGGGAGAGGTGCCGAGCGAAGCGAGGCGGAGTTGGGGTCCGCGCCGCCCTATGAGATTTGCCCTGGGAGCCCTACACCGCCGTTCGCTTGATCACGCGCTCCACCGTGAGGCCCTGAACCACGATCGAGAAGATCACCACGGCGAAGGTGGCCGTGAGGATGATCGACTTGTAATCGGTCGCCGGCAGCGACAACGCAAGCGCCACCGAGACTCCGCCGCGCAGCCCGCCCCATGTCAGGATCGGGATCGCTCCGGGCGAGATGGACTGTTTCAGCGACAGCACAAGGATGGGAACCGACACCGAGACCCACCGCGCAAAAAGCACGATCGGAATTGCAACCAGGATCATCCAGGAGTTCCGCGGATGCACGCCGAATACGAAGACTTCCAGCCCGATCAAAAGGAAGAGTATCGAGTTGAGGACTTCGTCGACCACCGCCCAGAAGGGGAAGAGATGGTCGCCCGCCCCGTCGCTCGTGGCGCGTTCGGCGCGATGGTTGCCGATCAGCAACCCGGTCATGACGACGGCGATAGGTCCGGAGATGTGCAATCGTAGCGCAAGGGCATAGGTCATCGCGCATATGCCGAGCGAGATCAGAATCTCGACCGTCGGGTCGTCGATTGAATCCATGGCGCGATAGGCAATCCAGCCGGTGAACAGGCCGAAGACAATGGCGCCCACCGCCTCAAACAGGAAAAGCGCGGCGATGCTGCCGGGCTGCCAGTGCGATTCGATGGGCTCTCCGGCCGGCACGCCGAGCGCGATGGTCAAGAGCGCGATGAAGATTACGACCGCCGCTCCGTCATTGAAGAGCGATTCGCCCGCGATCTGCGCCTTGATCGCTTCCGGCACCTTTATGACCTTGAGCAGCCCGAGCACTGCGACCGGGTCGGTAGGCGAGATCAGCGCGCCGAATACCAATGCCCAGATGAGCGGCATCTCGAAACCGACCAGCCTGCAAACGCCGAAGACACCGAGCCCGACGATGGCGGTCGAAATGACGACACCGAAGGTTGCCATCAAGCCGATGGCCCATTTCTGGCCTTTCAGGAGATGGATGTCGACGTGCAGCGCGCCGGCGAACAGAAGGAAGGCCAGCATGCCGTTGACGATGGCAGTGTAGAGATCGATCTGCTCGAGCGCGCGCTTGAGTTCCTCCGTGACTCCGAGCCCGGGAACAAGCTTTTCGAGGGCGATCAGGCCGATCGATGATCCAAACGCCATGACCAGCAGACCGATCATGTGCGGCATTTTCACGAAACGGACGTTGAGCCAGCCGAACATCGCCGACAGGCCGAGCAGCAAGGCGACAATCTCGAAAATCGAAAGCATCAATGCCGTCTACACGATGAATCGGTCTAGGTTGCGAACACGCTTAGAGAGCCCTCTGATGATACGGCAATGCCGGTTTCATGGGGAAGCGCCTCCGTCGAAATGCCAAGCGATCAGCGGCCGCATATGCGGCGAGATGCCCTCAGGAAGGTCGGCGGCAGAGCGGATGATGACCGGCTCTTCGATTTCCGGGTCTGTCTCGGCGGCTAGGAAGCCTCGGATCGCCCGGTCCGCTTCGTCGGCCGCCATCGGTACGCGATAGCGGCGGAATATTACGGTGCCGCTATCACTCGACCAGGCATGATAGTGCGGATCGCGGTCGAGGCGGGCGAGATCGAGCCCGATCTCCTCTGCGACTTCCCGCATCATGTTTCTCTCCACGTCGACCCTGCCATCGGTGAAATCCGCCATTTCGAACGAGCCGGCTGCGAAATAGACACGCCCGGGATTGGCGGTTTTCCGTCCCATTCGCGCGGCGATCAATGCGCCATCGCAGGTCACCGGCATTGCGTGCGCAAAGACATGCCGGACATCCGGCCGAGGTCGGACCCTGCGCCAGTAGAGAAATGTCGAATAACCAATCGCGTGGCAGGTGCCGGCGAGCCGTCCGTTCCGATAGGCGAGCCGCGACAGCAGCGCCATCCGGCCGTCAAACAGCGCCGGATTGGCGGCGACCTCCGACTGCCAGTTCGCTTCGATCTCAGGCCGATGCCGTGTCTCGAAAGGATGTGGGGCAGGATCGAGAGCGACATCGACATGCTCGACCGGAAAGACGACTTCGCGGGGAATATCTAAATCCATGGGACTCCATTCGGCTGCTAGAGAATGTCCAAAGTGACAGCTACCGGGCAATGATCCGAAGCCTTTGGCCGGTCCCAACCGGTGCGCGGGTAGCGCTCGACCTCTTGTCCCGGCGGGAAGACGGTCCGCCAGGGCTGTCCGCGCCGGACGATGTCTGGAACGGCAGTGCTGTTCTCGCTGGCAAGCGCTGGCGACAGCAGGATGTAGTCGAGCTGGCACAGATGCCGCTCTTTCGGCCCGCGCGTGTGGTAGAGCGTCCAGCGGTCGATCTCGGGCCGCCGCTCGACGATGTTGATCGCGAAGCCATCGGCGAGCAGCGCGTCAAGGCAGGAGACGGCCTCTTCGGCCGGCGTGAAGCTGTAGCCTGAAAGCGCGTCGCCGTCGATCAGGACGCGCTGCCGATAGTCGTTGCAGTCGCCGCAAATCAGCCACCGCTTGCTCGACGCGAAATCCTTGCCGAAGCGATTCTCGATGATGCGACGCGTCGCCCTCGCCTCGGCCATCCTGATGGGCATGGTCGAGTTGCGACCCGGACCATTGTCGCGCGCGCCCCCCATGGACTTGAAATGCACGGCATAGAGGGTGAGCGGCCTGCCGTCGACCGTGACGTCGATCTCCAGGCAGTCGCGCCGGAAGATGCGCTCGAATGGCTTAATACCAAGCGCTGCAAGTTCGGGCGTGTGGAGGCCGAATTCTTCGAAGGTCACGCTCGCGTGGCTGGTCATGCGCACGAATTCTATTGCCTGGCCGTGATGCGTCTCCTCGCGCATCATGACCGCGACGTCGATGCCGCGGCTGTCATTGCCTGTTGAGGTGTATTTCTGACGGTATCCCTCGCCCACCATCTTGAACAGATAGCCGTATTCGAACGCTTTCAGCGCCTCGATATTGTCGACCTCCTGCAGGCAGATGATGTCTGCACGGGTCTCCGCTATTGCCAGCGCCGTAAGCTGGCGCGTGTCGTCGGTATGAGCCACCGCCCGCGCCTGCTCGAGCAGCCTGTATTCGGCCTCGTCCTTGATACGATAGAGTGACAGTACCCGGTCCTGGTTGAGCTGGTTTCGGAAGCCGGAGAGATCGAACCTGTTCATCAGGTTCTCGACATTGAAGGTGGCGATTCTGAGCGACATGGCGGCGAGCTTTGCCGGTGCCGCCCTTGAAAGACAAGGTCGACGAATACAACTTTCTGTTGTTCCCTAGGAATGAAGGAACGGTGTCGTTCATTGGGCGTTCATATGCCGGAGGCCACTATTGCGCCACTGAGGAATAACTCGGGGCGCGCGGGGCCGGAAACTCGTCAGGAGAGCTGAAATGTTTTGCCATCTATCGTCTCTGGCGCGGTCAGGGGTGATTGCACTTGCTGGCCTTGCTTGTGTGCCGGCAGGTGTTTCCGCAGCGCCGATAGGCCCGACCGTCACGCCGGCCGTCGCCGACAGCACGGGCGCACCGATCATCCTCGCCCAGGGCGAAGGACGAGACCACTCCAACCCGGCCTATGATTGGCGACGCAATTCCGGGAATTGGGGTGGAGGTCGTAATTGGGGGGGCGGCCCCCGCTGGAATGGAGGCGGCCCGCGCTGGAATGGAGGCGGCCCGCACTGGAACAACGGCGGCTGGAACGGTCGCCACTGGCGTGGCGGCAATTGGGCGCACAACAACTACTACAGGCACAATCACGGCTGGTATGGCGGCTGGGGCGGATGGGGCCCGGGAGTTGCCCTGGGCATCGGGATCCCGCTCGGCTATGGCCTCTATAGCAACGGCTATTACGGCGAGCCCATCTACCGGCCGCGCTACTACCCGCGGGTCTATCGGAGCCAAGGCGGATCGGCGCATGTCGAGTGGTGCTATGCCCGTTACCGTTCATATCGAGCCTGGGACAACACCTTCCAGCCCTATAACGGGCCACGTCGGCAGTGCATATCGCCTTACGGTTGAGTGCGTCCGGCATTGACGAAACGGCGCCGCACAGAGCGGCGCCGTTTTCATTTGGGAACGCCGGATCAATGGCAAAATTGCGCCGCGCGTTAACGCAAAAATATGGTGCTCGCCCCCATACATCGACCTCAAAGCAGAGGTATTTCGAAATGACCGAACCGATCCGGTCAGAGCAGCAGCGCGAACATCGCCAGCGGGTGCTGAAAGGCGCGGCCATCCTAATCGACGTCAACACGTCCGAGATCAGGTGCACGGTTCGCAACATGCACAGCCACGGTGCGGAACTGCGCGTGCCGCTCGGGGTCCATATCCCTGCGGAATTCCTGCTCTACGTTCCGGTCGACGGCATCGGCTACAAGTCAGTCGTGCGCTGGCGCGAGCAGGATCGTGTGGGCGTCCTGTTCGTCGGAACTGCTCCGAAGCCATCCTGGCATTACGGCTGAGCCGTTCGAGGCGATCAGTTCAACGCGTTTTGCTCGCGAGAAACAGAGCGGCGAAGGCGATTTTGCGGTCTCGCCTTCGCCGATCCAGAACTGACAGCGGCGTGCGCCACCCCAGACCCTGTGCACACGCCGCTGCACCCCCTGCCCACCGTCAGCCTGTTTCAGGCTTACCCCGATCCAGTCCGGCCTGCGGTCAGCCCCATGGCCATGCACGCCCCGCTCCCCCCGAAGCCGAGCCCGCACTCCGCATTGTGCCAAGATGGGCGTCATCGCCCACCTCCTCCGGACTACGCGGGATGCGATGCGAGTTCCGTGCCAAGGAATTTTTGTCCCGAAATGGGACGAAATACTCAGGATTGATCCTGGAAGCGCACGCCTAGCTCATTGGGGCTGCGCCAGACCACCTGCGCGATGCGCATGCCTTCCGACCCCGCAATGGACAGCCCGAATGACATGGGCAGGGCGAATGTCTGGTCCATGCAAAGCTTGGCGCCGGCATCGGTCTGATTGCGGACAATGCATTCGAAGACGCTGTGGCCCCTGTTGAAGCTTACGACAGCGCCCTTGAAGACACGGTTGCGGCGGGTGGAGCGGCGCTCCTCGGCGATGTATGCCTGCCTGGCAGCCTGGTCGATGACGACACGCATGGCGATCCCTTCGTTTTCACTTCTGTTAACGAAGCGAAAACCATGCCAGCCGGGATTGTATTGTCACGAAACAGATCAAGCGACTTTTCGGATGAGATCATGCTGCAAGAAAAGAGTTGGGGCAGGATGAATGCTCAACTTCATCCTACCCCAACTTCGGTGATAGTCGATCTCAACAATACCGCCGCGTCCACAGGACACCCCGGTGAGGAGCGTCTACAAGTTCTTAGTTCTTGCTCTTGTCCACCAGTTTGTTCTTGGAAATCCACGGCATCATGCCGCGCAGCTTCTCGCCGACCTGCTCGATCTGGTGATTGTCGTTGAGGCGGCGTGTCGCCTTGAAGCGTGCGAGGCCCGAGCGGTACTCCTGCATCCATTCAGACGTGAACTTGCCGGTCTGGATGTCGTTGAGGACGCGCTTCATTTCGGCCTTGGTCTCGGCGGTGATGATGCGCGGGCCCGAGACATATTCGCCCCATTCGGCCGTATTGGAGATCGAATAGTTCATATTGGCGATGCCGCCCTCGTAGATCAGGTCGACGATCAGCTTCACCTCGTGCAGGCACTCGAAATAGGCCATCTCGGGCGCGTAGCCGGCCTCAACCAGCGTCTCGAAGCCGGCACGGATAAGTTCGACAAGGCCGCCGCACAGCACCACCTGCTCGCCGAACAGGTCGGTCTCGCACTCTTCCTTGAAATTGGTCTCGATGATCCCCGAGCGCCCGCCGCCGATTGCGCAGGCATAGGACAGGCCGAGGTCGAGCGCATTGCCGGAGGCATCGTGATGGACGGCAACCAGGCACGGCACGCCGCCGCCCTTCTGGTACTCGCCGCGCACGGTATGGCCGGGCCCCTTCGGGGCGACCATCAGCACGTCCACCGAGGCTTTTGGCTCGATCAGCCCGAAATGCACGTTGAGGCCGTGCGCGAAGGCGATCGCTGCGCCATCCCTGATGTGGGGAGCAATCTCATTGCGATAGATGTCGGCCTGCAGCTCGTCGGGGGTCGCCATCATCATGAGGTCGGCCCATTTGGCGACGTCGGCGACCGACATCACCTTCAACCCGTCGGCCTCAACCTTCTTGGCGGTCGCCGAGCCGGGCTTCAGCCCGATCGCGATCTCCTTGACGCCGGAGTCCTTGAGGTTGAGCGCATGCGCCCTGCCCTGGCTGCCATAGCCGATGATGGCGACCTTCTTGCCCTTAATCAGGTTCAGGTCGGCATCGCGATCGTAATAGACGCGCATTTTTCGTTTCCTTCCGTCAGTGTTGAGCGCCGCTTGTCGCCGGCGGGTTGGTTGAAGCATAGAGGGTGAGGAACTGAATGGCAGCTGTGGCCGCATCGCGGGCTATGTCTGCCTTGGTGAGGGCGAAGCGGTCGCCGAGCAGCAACCTGATCTGGACGTCTCGCGCAACGAGCCCGAAGAAGGTGCGAAATGCGGCCTCAGCATCCTCGAAGCGGATGAGCCCGGCATCGCGCCCCGCTTCGAGCACCGGCTTCAGCCGCCGCTCGATGGCAAAGCGACCATTTTCCAGAACGATGGCGCCCAGATCCCGGTCAGGATCGCGTTTGCCCTTGTTGGCCTTCAGCGAACCGGCATGGGCCATGGCGAGCCGGTTGAGGGCGATCGAGGTCTTGGTCGAGATGACGGCGAGCCAGTTCGCCGCGAATTCCTCCAGCCGAGCCCTAAGCGACTCGATATCGAGCTTTTCCCGATCGACCGCGCCGACGGTCACCTTTGCGGCCTGCCACTGCACGGTGGCGGTGAGCAGTCCGTCGCGATCTCCGAACCATTTGTAGAGCGTTTCCTTGGAGCAGCTTGCACGACGCGCCACCGCCATCATCGTGAGCTGGTCGCCCTGCTCGACGAGCAAGCCGAGTGCTGCGTCGAGCACCGCCTGCTGACGGGCGGTAAAGCCTTCCTCGCCGTGTCGGCCGGCTGACGGCACATTCTTCTCCGTGGTGGCTGCAGGTGGCCCGATCAGCGGGCCCGTCCAGCATCAGTACCGTACGGTACGGTTCTGTCAAGCGCCGAGTTCGATTGCCGGGCACACCCGGCGACGTATTGAGATTCGACGGTCGCCATTGCAATTTGTCTCCACCTCGGCCGCTCGGGGTATCATGCCTTCCTCGCGGCGAACGAGGCTCAGATGGCCACTTGCGTGCCGATCTCCACGACCCGACCGGTCGGGATCTGGAAATATTCAGTTGCGTCGGCTGCGGTGCGGGCAAGCCCGATGAACAGCTTGTCCTGCCAGATCGGCATTCCGGAATTGGCGGACGCCTTGAGCGAACGGCGCGACAGGAAGAACGAGGTTGTCATGATATCGAACTTCCAACCCTG
Source organism: Mesorhizobium sp. BAC0120 (assembly GCF_033542235.1). Lineage (NCBI taxonomy): Bacteria > Pseudomonadati > Pseudomonadota > Alphaproteobacteria > Hyphomicrobiales > Phyllobacteriaceae > Mesorhizobium > Mesorhizobium sp. BAC0120. The sequence goes on from NZ_JAWRCU010000001.1 coordinate 583,713, forward strand.
CTTCCGGCAAATCGCCAGGGCTTTCGGGATGTTCGGCTGCTCCATATAGCCGAAGTTCAGGATAACGCGCATGAAGCGATCGTTGAGCCGCTCCATGTTCACCCGCTCGCTGTCGGGCACCACCGGCTGCTGCGCAGTGGCGACCGAAAGGATGACGTTCTGCTCGTGCAGCACCTTGTAGTGCTTGAGGCTGTGCATCAGCGCCGTCGGCGCGCTTAGCGGGTCGCTGGTAAGGAAAACCGCCGTGCCGGGAACCAGTTGCGGCGGCTTCTTGATCATCTGTTCGGCAAGAAAGTCGAGAGGAATCTCGTTCTTGCGAGTCTTGTCGAAAAGATAGCGGGTTCCGCGCACCCAGGTGACCATTATTAGCCCGATAACGCATGCAACGCCGACGGAGACCCAGCCGCCTTCCAGGATCTTCACGGCATTCGCCGAGAAGAAGCCGAGGTCGACGATACCGAACAGCACGGTGAGCGTGATCGCCAGCGCCAGATGCCATTTCCAACGGCGCACCATCACTATGAAGAGCAGGACGGTCGTCATCAGCATCTCGCCGGTGACGGATATGCCGTAGGCCGAGGCAAGTGAGCTTGATGCCTCGAAGCCGACCACGAGCAGCATGACGCCGAGCGCAAGCAGCAAGTTTATACGAGGCAGGTAAATCTGGCCGGACAGCGTTTCGGACGTATGCTGGATCTCGAAGCGTGGCAGCAGACTGAGCTGCACCGCCTGCCGCGCCAGTGAATAGGCGCCAGAGATCACCGCCTGACTGGCGATCACCGTGGCGGCGGTAGCCAGACAGACCGTGGGGATGAGCGCCCAGCCCGGCAGCATCTGGAAGAACGGGTTTTCTGGCGCCCCGCCATGCGAGAGCGTGTAGGCGCCCTGCCCGAAATAGTTGAGCAGCAAGCTCGGAAATACGATGCTTAGCCAGGCGGTGACGATCGGCTTGCGGCCGAAATGGCCGAGATCGACATAAAGCGCTTCAGCGCCAGTGACCGCCAGGAACACCGCGCCGACGGTGATAAACGCCACGTCCGACTCGTGAAAGAAATACGCGGCCGCGTAGTACGGATTGAGCGCCTCGAGCACGGATACGTCGTCGACGATGTGCCACAGGCCGGCAATACCGATGACTAGGAACCAGCAAGCCGTGACCGGCCCGAATACCGATGCCACTCGGCCCGTTCCGAAACGCTGCACGGAAAACAGCACTGCCAGGATGACGAGCGTAATCGGCACGACATAGGCATCGAAAGCAGGTGTAGCGATCTTGAGACCTTCGACCGCCGAAAGCACAGAGATGGCCGGCGTGATGATGGCATCGCCGAAAAACAGCGCAGCGCCGCAAATGCCAATGCCGAGAATGAGCCCTCCCCTTTGCGGATAACTTGCCCTGGCGAGCGCCATCAGAGACAGGGTCCCGCCCTCGCCTCGATTGTCCGCCCTGAGCACGAAAACGACGTACTTGACCGTGACGATCAGCGTCAGCGCCCATACGATCAGGGACAGCACGCCCAGAACGTCGCCACGATCAACGATCCCGTCGGCGGCCGAGGAACGAAGCGCTTCCCGGAAGGCGTAAATCGGGCTGGTGCCGATATCTCCGAACACCACGCCGAGCGCACCGATCATCAGCAGCGGCAGATTCTTGTCGCCGGCGTGATCCGTTGTGCTCGTGGTCTCGCCCGCGGCCGACTCAACGCTCGCGAGGACGCGCCCGTCATTTACGGCAAGGGCCATTCAGTCCTCTCCTACAGAAAGGGGTCGGGTCCGATAATCCCGTTGCAACGCGAAAGCAATCGGATTCGTTGCCGACGCTACGTCAACCAAAGCTGCACCTTCCTTGTCGGACACTAGCCACAGGCTTTGATGAATCGCCGCACCGTTTCAGCCATGCCATGCTCGAGCGCGTCCGCGGTCAAGCCGTGTCCGATAGATACTTCTGCCAAGTCGGGAATGCGCCTGGCGAGCGCCGGCAAGTTGGCGACCGTAAGGTCGTGGCCGGCATTGACCGCAAGACCTGCGCTGCGTGCTGCATCTGCCGCCTTGCCGAGTTTTTCCAGCTCCCTGGCAGCCCTTGCCGGATCATCGTGCGCACCGCCATACGGCCCGGTGTAGAGCTCGATACGATCGGCGCCCAGCGCCTTCGCCACGTCCATGCCGGCAGGATCCGGGTTGGCGAACAGCGAGACGCGGATGCCTGCCTTCTTCAAGCGCTGCACCACAGGCGCGAGGAACTCTCTCTGGCCGAGGAAATCCCAGCCATGATCGGAGGTCGCCTGCGCGGGGTCGTCCGGCACCAGCGTCACCTGGTCCGGTTCGGTCTTCTCCACGAGCGAGAGGAACTCTTCGGACGGATAGCCTTCGATATTGAACTCGGCCTGCGGGAACTCGTCATCGAGCAAGGCCCTCAGTACCGGCAGGTCGGAGCGGCGTACATGCCGCTCGTCCGGCCTGGGATGGACGGTGAGCCCGTGCGCGCCGGCCCGCAGTGCGATTCGCCCCAGCCCTTCCACGCTCGGCCATGGCAGATCGCGCCGGTTCCGCAGCATGGCGATGGCGTTGACATTGACGGAGAGCTTTGCAGGCATATGACACCAGACACATTGAGGCAAAAGAGATATATAGGGTTTGCCCGGAACTGACACGCCGGGCTGTGGATTTTCACCGGCGCGTGAGTCCGAAAGGACCGACCCGATGCATTTGACCGCAACCGTGCCGTTGCCGCCGATCCGGCGGATCGAGACGAGCCGAGACGACCTATGCGCGCTCGAGATTGCCGGGCGCATCACCGCGCCCGACGTCGAGAACGCCTACGGGCTGATCGAAGGCGAGTTTGCGCAGCACGACGAGATCGATCTCCTCGTCCGCATCGCCGACTACGGCGGCGTGGATTGGTCGACAGGCGCCAATCTCGATATTTTGCGCCGCAAGCTGCGCGCTATCGGCCACATCCGACATTACGCGCTGGTTGGCGGCCCGTTCTGGCTGCGTGGCATTACGGCCTTATCGGCGCCGTTCATGTCGATGGAGATCCGCCGGTTTGCGCTAGAGGACGAGGACGCTGCCTGGAAGTGGTTGAAGGCGCGTCCGCTCGAAATGACTTAGCTAACTGCCCGACCCGTGATCGACCACGACAGTGGCGGTGAGGCCAGCCACCAGCCTCGCTTCTGCAGGAACGTTCTCGAGGGCAATGCGCACCGGAACGCGTTGCGCCAGCCGGACCCAGGTGAAGGTTGGGTTGACATTGGCCAGCAGCGAACCCGCGGCGCGCTCCCGGTCCTCGATGCCCGCCGCGATGCTTTCAACCCGCCCCGTCAGGGTGCCGGGCTGTCCCATCAGCTTGATGACAGCCTTGGCACCGACCTCGATACGGCCGAGCTTGGTCTCCTCGAAATAGCCTTCGACCCGCATCGAATCGCTGTCGACCAGAGCCATGATCGGCTGACCGACGCCTACATAGTCGCCGGGGCGCAGGCTGAGATTGGAGATGGTGCCGTTCACCGACGCCTTCACGTCGGATCGGTCCAGATTGAGCTGCGCCAGATCACGGGCCGCAACGGCCTGCCGATAATCGGATTCGGCCTCCATTACGGTCGACCGTGCCTGTTCACGTTTTTGGACCGTCACCACCGCATCATCGAGATGCTCGAGGCGATCGAGATCCCTTCTGGCCTGCTCGAGCGTCGCCTGCCGGCCCTGTGCCACGGCTTCGGCCTGCTCCAGGGCGATAGCGAAACGCCGACGATCGATACGGAAGAGAATGTCGCCCTTCCTGACCGTCTGGTTGTCGTGGACGAGGACCTCGGTGACCAGTCCCGACACGTCGGGCGTGACCCCGATCACGTCGGCGCGCAGATGCGCATCGCGCGTCCAGGGGTCATTCATGTTGTTATCCCACAATCTCCAGCCGACGCCAGCGGCCGCGGCGACGACAATGAGGGTGACGAGGACGCGCCCAGCTCGGCGCAGAAAGCGGTTTTTCATGGAAGCAGCCATTGGGATAGCGAAGACATTGCGCCAAGGATCAGGACGTAGAGCGCGAGATTGAACAGGGACCGGTGCCAGACGAGACTGTAGATGCCGGTCCACGACAATGCCTGCCAGACCAGGCGCGCCGCCGCGAAGGCAGCGAGCATCAGGACCAGGAGGCCGGGCAGGTAGACGCCGAGGATGTTCACTTCGGTCTGCATGGCGAAGCTACTCGGCTGCCGCCGCCACTTGGACGGCCCGCAGGTCGCGGTTCCAGCATGGCGGTACGGAATTCGGGAAAAGCGCGCGGCGCATGCCGACGAGCGCGTCGACGGCGCGCCGCGCCGGCACGGTGCTCCGCCGCGAGGCAAGGGCAAGCGCGGCATCGATCCCATGAAGCAGTTGCGGCGGCGGCTCGACGGCCGAGTGACGCTCGATGCGTTCGCCAAAAAGGTCGGCCACGCCGGCCAGGGCCGCCCCAACCGCGGCGACTTCATCCGGCGTGAGCAGGCGCTTCAGCCTCTGAAGCTCGACGATGTTCAGACCGAGCCGTATCTCGGCATAGCCGTCGAGTTTTCCTAGTTCCTTGTCGTCCATCCCCACCAGGCGGGGAACCAGTTGGCCGAGCCGGTCCAGCATTCGCCCCGCCAGGCGCTCATGGTCCTGAACGCGGCGGCCGGCAGCCAATTCGGCCAGATCCGACCATCCCGCGTGGACCAGGCGCCAGGCAGCGATCTCGCCGCCGAACGGGCGAGTGATGAGGTTCCACAGCAGGGCGAAGCCGACCCCTGCCAGCGCAGCGATGCCGCCGCCGACGAAGGACTGGAAATCGGCCGAGAAGCGGTTACCCAGGGCGATGAAGGAGGCCGTGTTGACGGTGAGCAGCATGGCCAGAATGCTCAATTGCGGTCTCGGAATGAGTGTGCCCAGCAGCAGGAAGGGGGGCGCCAGCACAAGGACCAGCATGGTAAAGCCGTGCACGATCGGCAGGATGGCGAAGAGATAGATGCCGGTGACCACCAGGCTGACGGTGCACCAAATGAACATCGACAGCAAAAGCGGGGCCGGCCGATCCTGCGCGGCGAAGAAGGAGCAGGCCACCGCGACCATCATCACGAAGCCGGCCCCTTCGGGCCAGCCCGAATAGATCCAGAATGCGCTCGCCACGAGCGTCGCGGCGACGGCCGACGCAGCGTAAAAAGCCATCATGCCATAGTCGTAGTGTCGAGTTCGGACGACCGTGCGACGGCGGCGGAATGCAAACTTCGGGCGCCGCGGGTCTCCGGCGGCGATCCGATCCCTCAACTCCAGGCAATCGTGCCAGAGATCGACGATCTCGCGCAGCCGGTACAGCGCGCTGTCGAGGATGAGCCCGGTCCAATCCGTGGACCGGGCGGGCGGAGCCAGTTCGGCAAGTTCGGCCCGGAACCGTTTAGCCCGCTCCGGGTCCGTCACGCCGACCATCCAATCAGCGATTTCGCCGATCAGTCCCCCCAGCCTTGAAGGCAGCCCATTGTCCAACGCCTTGAGCGCATGCAGCCGATCGGCCAGCGACGAGAACAGCGGCAATAGCATCATCAGCCGGCCGCGCAGCTCGCGAGCCTGGCGGGTCACGCCGCGGGTATGGGCATCGTAACTGAGTTGGCTGATGAGCAGGTCCAGACCGGAAATGTCGGCCGCGAGCTTCTGTCGCCCTAGTGGCGTTGCGGGAGCGGCGCCCTCGCCGCGCAGGATTTCATCCGCCCACCCCGCCGCGTCGCCCAGCCAGCCCGAGATGCGCTGGGAGAGAACCGAGGCCAAACCCATTGGGAATACGACCTGCGCCACGACGCTGGCGCAGACGATGCCGAGGATGATCTCCTGGCTGCGGGCCGTGGCGATGTCGAAAATCGTCGCGGGGGCGTCGACCGCGGGAAGCGCGATGAGCGGCAGGGTGTACCCCGCCAGCATGAAGACATAGCTGCGAGGCGTGCGGTCCAGCATGGAGATGAAGAGCAGCCCGCCCGTCCAGAACGCGACGACAAGGCTCATCAGCAGCGGAGAATTCACGAATATCGGCAGCAGAAGGACCGATGCGGTGGCGCCGACCAGCGTTCCAAGCGCCCGATAGAGGCCCTTCGAGCTGGTCGCTCCCGCAAGCGGATTGGCCACTACATAAACGGCCGCCATCGCCCAGTAGGGACGCGGCAGGTCGAATGCCAGCGCGATGTAGAGGGCCAGCATGGACGACAGGAACGCCTTGAACGAAAATAGCCAGTCCTGCCAGGAAGGAAGGGTCATCGGTTCCCCTCCCTCCCGCAGGACGGGCCGCCCCTGCTCGAATCTTCCGGCCTATCTGTCGATGTCGACATCCTTGCTCTCCTGCCCGCTTGTCGGCACGATCAGGTCCTGCCGATCAGGCTGGCAGTGATGGCGCGCGAACATGTAATGGCAGGAACGGCTCCGCTGGGTGCCGCTTCGGTTATGGATGACATTCAAGATTACCCCGAGGAAGCGCTCGTGGATCGCTGGCTCTTTTTTCTGGTATCGATGTGGGTTTCCCGGCCGTCTTAGCGCGCCGGGATTAGATTGCATCTAAATAGTTTGCATGCAAAGATTTTTCAATGGATGACGATCAATTCAGAAACCGGGAAACGCTCGGCCAGCTTGTCGCAAACGTTGCGCGCCTGTGGCGCCGGAGCGCCAACGACAGGCTCGACCGCTGCGGCATTTCGCATGCGGTAGCGATGCCCTTGCTGGCGCTGTGGCAATTGGGCGGCGAAGCGCGCCAGGGAGCGGTGGCAGATCAGGCGGGCCTCGAAGGGCCCTCGGTGGTCAGGCTCATCGACCTTCTGATCGCGGAAGGGCTGGTCACCCGGCGTGAAGACCCGAGTGACCGCCGGGCGAAGATCCTGTCCCTTACGAAGGAAGGAGCGGCCAGGATGAAGTCAATCAACGCTGTCCTGGCCGAGTTGCGGCACGAGCTGGTGACAGGAATCAGCGATGCGGAGCTGGAAACTGCCGCCTCGGTGCTAGAGCAGGTTCAATCCAAGCTCTGGAACGACGTCAGCGTAAGATAGGGTTTCGCCTTGATGTATGACGATCGGTTCAGGCTCACGCTCACGCTGTAGCTACCGCACGACGGTCAGGCGCTCGGCAGCGCGCGTGATCGCCGTATAGAGCCAACGCTGCCGAGTTTCCCTGAAGGCGAAACTTTCGTCGAACAGAACGACGTTGCTCCACTGCGAGCCCTGCGCCTTGTGGACGGTAAGCGCGTAGCCGTAGTCGAACTCATCGTACCGCTTGCGGCTTGTCCAAGGGATATCGGCCTCCGGATCCTCGAACACGGATTTCAGAAGCTTGATCTTCGCGACGCCACGGTCGGGATCGTCCTCTTCCGGCGAGACGAGCAGATTGATGCCGGGTTTCACCGTCTCGCGGGAGGAGGTCATTACCTTCCACAACGAACCGTTGAGCAGGCCCTTGTTGGGATCGTTCCTAAGGCAGACCAGCTTGTCGCCGGCTTGCGGAAAGGCGGCGGTGAAGCCCTTTAGCTCGCGCAGGCGAACGTTGTAGCGCCGCCGCGTGCGGTTGGTGCCGACCAGCACCTGGTCTGCAGCGAGCACCAGTTCCTGCGTCACGTCTTCGCGGCCGATCACCTGCGCCGTGCCGTAGTCGCCACGCATGAACTGCCGGCCTTCGCGGACGTCGAGCGCCAGCCGGATGATCGGGTTGTCACGTGCCTGGCGATGGATTTCGGTGAGAAGGAAATCGGGCTCGTGTTCCGTAAAGAAGCCGCCGCCCGAGATCGGTGGCAGCTGGCCGGGGTCGCCGAGCACCAGGATTGGGGTCCCGAAGCTCAACAAGTCGCGCCCCAGTTCCTCGTCCACCATCGAGCACTCGTCGATGATGACGAGCTCGGCGCGCGCCACCGGGCTCTGGCGATTGAGCGCGAAAGTCGGCGACATCGAGGTCTTGCCGGTCGCCTCGTCGGATACCGCTTCCTCCCCGCGTGGGCGGTAGATGAGCGAATGGATGGTGCGCGCGTTCGTGGCACCCTTCGAGCGCAGCACTTGTGCGGCCTTGCCGGTAAAGGCGGCAAACTGAACCTGCCCGTCGACATTCTCCGCGAAATAGCGCGCCAGCGTCGTCTTGCCGGTTCCCGCATAGCCGAACAGGCGGAAGATCTGCGGCTTGCCGGTCTTGAGCCAGCGCCCGACCGCCTTCAGCGCATCGTCTTGCTGCGGTGAGAGTTGCATGTGCCCGTGAGACAGGATTCGCGACTGCTCCGCAAGATCGGACCGCATCGGCCCAGCCAAGACAGCCCTGAGTTAAAGCTGAAGACTAGCTTCGAGCCAAAGAGAACACAAGAGGAACAGAACTCAGCCCAAATGGCAGGCGGCACGCGCCCTACGACTTTGCCGCCAATCCCTTCAGCGCCCGCAAGGTTTCGCGCAACCCTCGGTGAAGCTGCTTGTCGGGGCGCACGACGAGCGCCAGCGTGCGGTGGAGTCTCGGCGACAGAGACCTGATCACAAGGTCGCGATTTTCTCTCTGCCGGCTGAGCGCCAGCCGCGGCAGTACCGCGCAGCCCAGGCCCGCGCTGACCAGTTCCTTGATCGCTTCGACGCTGCCGAGCGACATGACTGGCCTTACAGGGATGTCTGCCTCGCCCAGCCATGTGTCCACGAGACGCCTTGTGTTGCCGCCTGGCTCGAAGAGCAGCAGGGGGAGTCGAGAAAGAATTGCGGGCGTAACCTTGTCGGGCAGCTTCGTGTGAGCGGCAGCGACTGCAACGAACTCATCTTCGATTAACGGTGTGAACTCCAGCATCCGGCCGGAAGCAGGCAGCGTGATCAGGCCCACATCCAGCAGGTTGTCCTGCACCGCTTTCACGATATCCGGCGTGTTGCCGGTTTCGACCGTGATGTCGATCTCCGGAAATCGCCGGCGGAGTTCGCGTAGCGCCGGTGGCAGCAGAAAGATACAAGCTGTTGCGCCCGTGCCGATGCGCACGCGCCCCGCTGCGCCGGCCACATGGCGCGCCATTCCGTCGAGCGCGGCCGCGACCTCGGAATCGATCCGGCGTGCGTGGTCGAGGAGATCTGCTCCTGCAGCGGTCGGCCGCGCCTTGCGGCCGACCCGTTCGATCAAGCGGACATTCAGTCGCTTCTCGAGCTGGCGAATCTGCAGGCTGATTGCCGGCTGGCTGAGCTTCTGCCGGTTCGCGGCAGCCGAAAAGCTGCCGAGTTCCACGACGTCCAGGAATGTGCGGAGTTGGTCCAGATTGAGGCTGCGCAACCGAAGAAATCCTTATACTCGGCATTGCCAGCAGAAGTATTTCTTTACCGCGCGTCGCGCGTCAACATCGAAAGCCGTTCCAGCACGGTGTCCGATGCGCTTCAGGCTGATTTTAATTCCGCAGATTCTAATGGAAGCCGGGCGCTATCTGGCTCTCTCGCCGCGATCACGCATCCGCCAGTTGGCTGCCCTGCGAGAGCTCGACAGTCGGCTGCTGGCCGACATCGGCGTCACCAGGGCCGAGGCGACCCAAGGCCGCCCTTTGCAAACACATTTCGTCGACCCGGCGAAGGCAGTGAAACACCCCTCTAGGCGGCCTGCGGCTCGGGAACTTCCTGCACAGGACGTTCGGGGTCAATCAGCAGCGAGATGACGGCGGCCATGATGCCGGTCATGCCGGCGATCAGGAAGGCGAGCTGGTAATCCCCCTGCAGCTCGCGCATGGCGCCGCCGAAGAAGGCAGCCGCGGCTGCGCCAACCTGGTGCCCTGCAACGACCCAGCCGAACACCAGCGGTCCGCTGCGGTCGCCAAAAGCCTCGTTGGAGAGCCTGAGCGTCGGCGGCACGGTGGCAATCCAGTCGAGCCCGTACACGATCGCGAAAATCGTCAGGCTGGCCGCCGAGAAGCCCGAATAGGGCAAATAGAACAGCGAGAGCCCGCGAAGCCCGTAATACATCGCAAGCAGCTTGCGCGGATCGAAGCGGTCGGTGAGCCAGCCCGACAGCGTCGTCCCGATCAGGTCGAACACCCCCATCAGGGCGAGCAGGCCTGCCGCCTGTACCTGCGGGATGCCCATGTCGCCGCAAAAGGCGATCAGATGTGTGCCAACCAGGCCGTTGGTGGTGAAGCCGCAAATGAAGAAGGTGGCGAACAGGTACCAGAACACGCGCCGGCCGGCGGCGTTGCGCAGCGTCGTGAGTGTCAGCGTCAGGAAGTTTCCCGACGCCACGACAGTCTCGGGTTCAGGTCCCTCGGCACCGTAGCGCGTAAGTCCGATTGAGGACGGCCTCTCCGGGACCAGAAAATACACGAGCGGAACAAGCGCGGCCGTCGCGACCGAAATCGCGATCGCCACAGGCTTCCAGCCGCCATACTCCGAAAGGGCGGCGAGGACCGGCAGAAAGATCAGAAGTCCGGTCGCCGCGCTTGCCGACATCAGCCCCATCATCAGGCCGCGATTGGTCTTGAACCAACGATTGACGATGGTTGCCCCGAGCACGGTCTGGACCGCACCCGAAGCAACGCCCGTCATGACGCCCCAGGTGGCGACGAGATGCCAGGATTGCGTCATCAAGAGGCTGAGCGCCGTCGAGCCGGACATGATGAGGAGCGCGCAAAGCAGCGTGCGCCTGAGCCCCGCCCGCTCCATCAGCGCCGCAGCGAACGGGCCGGCAAGCCCGTACAGGAAGATGCCGACGGCCGCGGCAAAGGAGATCACGTCACGCCGCCAGCCGAAGGCGTCCTCCAACGGCAGCATCATGACCGACATCGAGGAGCGAAGGCCGGCCGAGATGAGCAGGGAAAGGAAGATCACGGCCACCACCACGAAGGCATAGCGCTGGCCGAACGGACGAATCTGGGCTATTGTCATGTAACCGACCGGTACGTATCTAGAAGGACGGACAGTACGTACCGGTCAGTAACATTGTCAACAGGTCGATCCATGGAAAAATCTGATACGATGGATCAGATTTCCGAAATCAAGCCGCGGGCCGCCGAGCGCATTCTCGGCGTTGCGCGCAAGCTTTTCTATCTGGAAGGCATCCGTGCAGTTGGCGTCGACGAGATCGTGCGGCAAGCCGGCGTCACCAAGCCAAGCCTCTACCGCAGCTTTCCGTCAAAGGACGAGCTCGCAGCCTCCTACCTCAGGGAATACGAAGCAGCGTTCTGGGAGCGCTTCGACGCCGCGGTGGAAGCTCATCCAGGCGACCCGCGCCAGCAGGTCATCGCTTTTCTCTCGCGCGTAGGCGAGCGGGCCGTCATGGTCGGATATCGGGGCTGCGGCATGACCAATGCGGCGGTCGAATATCCCGAACCCGGGCATCCCGCGCGCCTCGTCGGCGAGAACAACAAGCGCGAGTTGCGGCGGCGCCTGCGCGCCATGGCAGCGGAAATGGGCGCGGCCGACCCGGACACGCTGGGCGATGGGCTGCTGCTCCTGATCGAGGGTGCCTATATCAGCGGCCAGCTCTTCGGCCCCGGCGGTCCGGCGGCGGCAGTGGCCAGAAATGCCGACCTTCTGATCGAGGCGAGCCTCAAGTAGCGCCCTCTCCACCACGCTGCGGATCATTGTCGAGCAGGATCGGCTTGCCGTGCGGAGTGGCATGCGCGGCCCGCTGCCAGGCTTCGGAGAGCGCGTCGATCTCAGGCACGCCCGCCACGCCCTTTGCCGAAAGCAGCTTCTCCAGCGCCTTCAGCCAATGCTCGTAATAGTCGCTTCCGTCGGGCGCTGCGCCGGGCGTCTTGAGTTCTGACGACAGGGCCTCTGCCCACTCGCTCCAGGTGAACAGGCCGCGCTCGTGAAGAGCGACAACCAACGCAAAGGCTTGAGCCTGCCACGGCTCGGAGAAGACGGGATCGTCGATCCCGGATACGCTCCACTTGGCAGCATCATGCCGGCTCAAGATAGCTCTCCCAGGCATCGATGCTGATCGAAAGGGTGGGATCGGCTCCCTCGCCCCAGATTTCGCCGGCGTCGAAGACCACCGTGTAGACCCATTGCGGGTTCTCGCCACGGCCATGCGCGTTGGTGTCGGGAAAGACGAAGCCGCCGCGGACCGCGTCGATCACGCCAAGTTTGCCGCGCGCATAGCGCGGCAGGCGCGTGTGTCCCGTCGGGTTGGAGTTCTTCGTTCGTACCCGGTCGCCAACTTTGAACATCGCCGGCCTGTCGAGCGGCCGGTCACATGGCCCACCGCGCGCAAGCATTGCCGGGACATCCGTTCCCCTCAGCACGCGTTTCGGCGTCGTTGGAGTGGCGGATGCTTGGCCCGCCGCAAGCTCATCGGCGGTGACGAAGCCGTGACGCTCGAGCAGAACTTCGAGCGCCTTGATCCAGATCTCGTAATAGCTCGAGGAATAGTAATCGGCAGGGTGCAGCGATTCCCGCGCATGCCGGCTCTCGTCGATGTTCCAGTGACCCATTGCTCCGGCGCAAAGGGTCACGCCCAATGCCCGCTTCTCCCAGTCGGCATGGAAGTAAGGCTCGTCCTTCTCCGGCGCGACCGGCCCGAAACCCATCTGGCCGCCGAGATCCTGCGGCCCGTTCATGCCGGTTTCCTCGCCAGCGCCGTGCCAATCATGGAATCGCGTGTGACAAGCTCGGCCAGCGCCTCTTCACTCATGCCTTCCGAGCCCTCGGGCCGCATCGGCACCACCAGATAACGCAGTTCCGCGGTCGAGTCCCAGACGCGGATCATCGTTTCATTCGGGAGAGTTAGTCCGAATTCTTCAAGCACGCTGCGCGGATCGATGACGGCGCGGCTGCGATAGGGTGGCGCCTTGTACCAGACCGGCGGCAGGCCGAGCACCGGCCACGGATAGCAGGAGCATAGCGTGCAGACGACGAGATTGTGCGTATCCGTCGTGTTGAACACCGCCTGCATGTGCTCGCCCTGCCGGCCTGTGAAGCCGAGCGATGCGATTGCCGCCGTCGCGTCGCGCTTCAGCCACTCCGCATAGGCCGGATCGGTCCAGGCTCGCGCCACCACCTTCGCACCGTTCCGGGGACCTACCTTGGTTTCGTAAGTCTCGACGATCGCGTCTATCGCTGCAGGATCGATCAGACCCTTGCCGACGAGAATGGTCTCGAGCGCGCGCACCCGCGCCGCCATGGGGTCGAGCTCGTTATCGTGCTGATGGTCGTCGGACATGCCAATCTGATAGACTCCGCCCGGGGCAGAGGCAAGGAATCATCTGGCAGCAGCCTGCGCATTGTTCCATCGACCGGCCGGCCCGGCTATCGTCCGCGCATGCGGGTCTTGATTCTGGGCGGCAACGGCTTCATCGGCTCCGAGATCTGTCGTGTGTTGTCCGGACGGGGCCATGCGGTCACGGCGCTCGCTCGCGCTCCCGAAAAGGCGCAGCGCCGCTTGCCGAACATCGCCTATTTGTGCTGCGACCTGAGAGGTATGCAGGCCGCCTCCGATTGGGCATTCCTGTCGAATTTCGACGCTGTTGTGAATGCAGCCGGCGCGCTACAGGACAGTTCGCGGGACGATGTCGCCGCCGTCCAGAAAGGTGCCATGCTCGCGCTCTATGCGGCTGCATCGACTGCCCGCATCCGCCTCATCATCCAGATCTCGGCGCGCACCGACGGCCCGGGATCGGGCCGCGAATTCCTCGCCACGAAGCATCAAGCCGACCAGGCGTTGAAGCAATCCGGCGTGGCCTTCATCATCCTGCGGCCCGCGGTCGTTATCGGCCGCAACGCCCACGGCGGCTCGGCCTTGCTCAGAGCGCTCGCGGCAATCCCGTGCAGGACTCCGCTGATCCATGCCGAGGCTCAGATGCAGTTCGCCGCGCTGAGTGATGTCGCGCAAGCCGCAGGCGACGCGATCGAAGGGCATATCCCTACCGGCAGCGATCTGATTGTTGCAGCGCCGGAGACGCTGTCGGTGCGCCACGCGGTGGCGGAACACCGGGCTTGGCTCGGCCTGCCGCCGGCGAAAACAGTCGAAATTCCAGCAGGATGGGCGCAGCCGGTCGTGTGGCTAGCCGACCTGCTCGGACGTCTCGGCTGGCGCTCTCCGCTACGCTCGACAGCTATTGAGATCGCCGGCGGAGGCGCCGCTGTCACACCGTCCTTGGCTCGAACGGCGGAACGAGCGGCCGCGCCTCTGGCCGCGACCTTAGCGGCAAATCCCGCCGGAGTGCAGGATCTCTGGTTCGCCCGCCTCTATCTCATCAAGCCGCTCATCCTCGGCATTCTGTCGCTGTTCTGGTTTGCCTCGGGTGCCATCGCCCTTTTGCACTTCGATCAGACCGCCGGCCTGCTCGCTGGTGCGATCGGTTCGCGGCCAGCCGCATCAGCCTTGACGGTGGCGACCAGCCTGGCCGACCTGCTGCTCGGAATGGCTGTCGTCTTTCGCCGCTTCGCGCGCCCGGCACTGATCGGCATGGTGCTGCTTTCGCTCGCCTATCTCCTGTCCGCGACCATCGTTGCGCCTGAGCTCTGGGCCGATCCATTGGGGCCACTCGTCAAGGTCCTGCCGGCCACCATGCTTGCCCTTGTTGCGCTCGCCATTCTCGACGAGCGGTGACGATGGAAGACATCCTCCGCTTCGTCCATGTCATTGGCGCCACCGTCCTGTTCGGCACTGGCCTCGGCATCGCCTTTTTCATGGTTATGGCGCATCGCACGGGAGATGCTGCGAAGATCGCCCATGTCGCCGAAACAGTGGTCATAGCCGATGCCGCTTTCACGGCGACGGCAGTCATCCTGCAGCCGATCACGGGCGTGCTCCTTGCTCATCAGGTCGGCTGGCCGCTTACGGAAGGATGGGTCGTGTTATCGGTCGCCCTCTACGGCGTCGCCGGGCTTTTCTGGCTGCCGGTCGTCGCCATCCAGATCAGGCTGCGCAACATTGCCCGCGAGGCTGCGTCTTCGGGAACCCCTTTGCCCAAGCAGTACCATCGCCTCTACCGTGTCTGGTTCGCGTTCGGCTTCCCGGCCTTCTTCGCCGTGCTTGCCATCTTCTGGCTGATGCTGACAAGATCGCCGATTCCAATCCCGTTCATGGCGTCACCGTAAGCGCCTTCGAGCCGGTTATTCCGCCGCCTCCCGCTTTTGCGGCTCTTCCTCCTCGAACAGCGAAGGCTGCTCGCTCACGAGTTCCAGCTCACGTGGCTCGCTTGCCGGCATCCGCGCCGCCCGCTTCGGGGCAAGGCTGAGCAGCCAGTCGGAGAAGCGCTCCATGTAGACGTAGATGACCGGCGTGATGAACAGGGTCAGCGCTTGCGAGGCGAGCAGGCCTCCGACGACAGCGACGCCGAGAGGCTGACGTAGCTCCGCGCTGGCGCCGGTGCCGAGTGCGATCGGGAAAGTGCCCATCAGCGCCGCGAGCGTCGTCATCATGATCGGCCGGAAGCGCATCAGGCAGGCGCGATGGATCGCTTCCAGCGGCGCCATTCCTTCGCGCCTGAGCACCAGAGCCACATCCACCATCATGATGCCGTTCTTCTTGACGATGCCGATCAGCATCAGGATGCCGATCACCGCGATCAGCGAAACATCCATTCCCGCAATCAGCAGTGCGATCAGCGCTCCCACCACCGCCGACGGCAGGCCGGTCAGGATCGTGAACGGGTGCACGAAGCTTTCGTAGAGCATGCCCAGCACGATGTAGATCGTAAGGATGGCGCCGCCGATCAGCAGGCCCTGGTTGGCGAGCGAATCCTGGAAGGTCTTGGCGGTGCCGGCATATGTCGTCGAGACGGTCTTCGGCAGCTCGAGCTGGTCCTTGAGGGCATTGATGCGCGCTACGCTTTCGCCGAGGGCCACACCCTGCGGCAGATTATAGGAGATCGTCACCGCCGGAAGCTGGCCAAGCTGGTTCACCGTGAGCGGCCCTCCGGTTCGTTCGACCCGCGCGAAGGTGCCGAGCGGCACGAGGCTGCCGCTCGCAGTCCTCACCCTCAGCGCCAGCATCCGCTCCGGTGACCATTGGATCGTCGGATCGAGCTCGAGGATGACCTGATAGCTATCGGCGGAGCCATAGATCGTCGAGATCTGCTCCGTGCCAAAGCCGGAATAGAGCGTCGAACGCAGCGTGTCGGCATCGATGCCGAGCGTGGCGGCCTTGTCGCGGTCAACCACCACCGTCGCCTGGAGTGCGTTGTCGCTGAGATCGGTGGTGACGTCGGCGAAGGTGCTATCCTTGTTCATGGCGTCGGCGAGCTTCGTCGCCCACACATTGGTCTCGGCCGTGTCCAGGCTCTGCACCACGAGTTGGTACTGGCTCTTCGACGAGCGCGCGCCAATGCTCAAATTCTGCACAGGCACCATGTAGGTGTTGATGCCGGGAATCGCGGCGAGCTGCTTTCTCAGGTCTGCCAGCACCCTTTCCAGGTTGGGACGCTGGTCCTTGGGCTTCAGCTCGACATAGAGACGGCCGTTGTTGAGCGCGTTCGATCCTCCACTACCTCCGACGGACTGGCCCAGATGCGCGACATAGGGCGATTTGGCGAAGACTGCAGCGACCTGCGCCTGCAACTTGACCATCGCGTCGAAGGAAATGTCCTGGCGGGCCTCGGTCGTGACCTGAAGCTGGCCAATGTCCTCCTGCGGGAAGAATCCCTTGGGCGATATCTGCAGGAGCCAGACCGACAGCGCCGACGTCGCAAGGAAGACAAATACCACCAGCAGGCGATGCTTGAGGCAGAAGCTCAGTGAACGGTCATAGCCGCGCAGGAAAAATCCGTGCTTGGGCTCCCCGGTCCCGGCCGCCGCCGTTCCGGCGCGGCCCGTTTCGGCGGGCTTGGGCGCGCTGAGCAGTCGCGAGCAGAGCATCGGGGTCAGCGTCAACGAGACGAACATCGAGGCGAGGATCGCGACCGTGACTGCCACCGCAAACTCGTTGAAGATGCGGCCGACCACGCCGCCCATCAAAAGCACGGGAATGAAAACGGCGACCAGCGAGATCGAGATCGAGATGATGGTGAAGCCGATCTCGCGCGAACCCTTCAGCGCCGCCTCATAGGCGGTGAGCCCGTCCTCCTCCATGTGGCGGAAGATGTTTTCGAGCATCACGATCGCGTCGTCGACGACGAGGCCGACAGCGAGCGTAAGCCCCATCAGAGAGACATTGTCGATCGAGAAGTTGAAGAGATACATCACGCCAAGCGTGGCGATCAGCGAGATCGGGACGGCAACAGCCGGGATCACGGTGGCGGTCACCCGCCGAAGGAACATGAAGATCACCAGCACCACGAGCACGATGGTGAGGCCGAGCGTGAACTGCACGTCGTCGACCGCGGCGCGGATCGAGGTCGAGCGATCGTTGAGAAGCTTGATGCTGGCCGAAGCGGGAAGCTGATCGTCGAAGGAAGGCAGCATCGCTTTCACCCGGTCCACGACTTCGACCGTGTTGGCGTCGGGCTGCCGTTGGACGGCCATCAATATGGCGCGCGAACCGTCGTACCAGCTCCCCGTGTTGGTGACCTCGACCGAATCGATCACCCGCGTTACGTCGCCGAGCCGCACCGGGCGGCCGTCGCGCGTGGCGATCACCAGGTTCGAGAAGGCGGCCGCATTGTTGAGCTGCGTGGTGGCTGTGATGGTGAGCTGCTGCTGGCTGTTCTGCAGCGTCCCGACCGGCGTGTTGCTGTTGGCTGCTGCAACGGCGCTCTTGAGCTGGTCGATCGAAATGCCGCGTGCGGCGAGCGCGGTCGGGTCGATCTGGATGCGAACCGCGTATTTCTGGCTGCCGAAGATCGCCACCTGGGCGACACCGTCGAGCGTGGAGAGCGCCGGTGAAATCACGTTTTGGGCGAAAGCGTCGAGTTCGGTGAGCGGCACCACGTCGCTCGTAAGTGCCATGATCAGGATCGGCGCATCGGCCGGATTGACTTTGCGGTAGCTCGGCGGGCTGGTCATCTGCGGCGGCAATGTCCGCAAAGTGCGCGCGATCGCGGCCTGCACATCGGCCGCAGCCGCGTCGATGTTGCGGTCGAGAACGAACTGGATGGCGATCGAGGTAGCGCCGAGCGAGTTCGTGGTCGAAATGGAATCGATGCCGGCGATCGTCGAGAATTGCTTGATGAGCGGCGTGGCGACCGAAGTCGCCATTGTTTGCGGCGAGGCGCCGGGCAATTGCGCCGAGACGTTGACCACCGGGAACTCTGCGCTTGGAAGCGCTGCGACCGGCAGGAACCTGTAGGCGAACAGTCCCCCGAGCACGAGGGCGAATGACATCAGCAGCGTAGCGACGGGGCGCCGAATGCAGAATTCGGAGATCATCTCGGCGCTCCGCCGGCCGGGCCCTCTTGTGCGACCGTCGTCCCGGCAGCATTGTCTGCAGCGTCCACCCGAACCGGTGTGCCGTCGGTAAGCCGTGTCTGTCCTTCAACGACCACACGCTCACCGCTCTTCAACCCCCCGCTCACCGCGACGTTGTCGCCGACGGTCAACGCGACCTTGATCTGGCGCAACTCCACCTTGTTGTCCGGCTTCACGACATAGACGAACGGGCCCTTCTGGCCGGACTGGACCGCCACGGTCGGAACGGAGGTCAGCTGGGACGCCACCCCCGCGTCGAGCACGACATCGACATATTGGCCCGGCCAGAGCATCAGATCCGGATTCGGAACCGTGGCTCTCGCCGAAATGGTGCCCGAGGCCGTATCGACGCTGGAATCCAGGAAATCGAGCGTTCCCTTGCCGATCGGTTTCGGGTCGCCGTCGGCATGGAGAGTGACTGCGTCCGGCTGCGGCGAGGCGAGCGCCTTCTGCAAGAGAGCGAAGTCGCTCTCCGGCAAGTTGAAGGTAACCCGCAGAGGATCGATTTGTGTGAGGGTGACCAGGGGCGTCGAGGTGCTGGCGTTGTTGTTCGTGGTGAGATCGCCGACGGCGACACTGATCGCGCCGAGCCGACCGGAGATCGGGGCGGTGATCGTGGCGTAGCCGAGCTGCACCGTGTCGACGTCGAGCTGAGCTTGATCGGCAGCAACGTTGGCCTCACCGGCTTTCTCGTTTGCCAACGCCTGGTCGTAGGCTTGTTGCGTGCCGGCCTGTCTGTCCATCAGGTTCTTGGCTCGCTTCAAATCCGCCTGCGCGCTTATCAGCATGGCCTGGTCCTTGGCGAGCGCGGCCTTGTCGCGCTCCACCTGGGCCTTGAGCGCGCGGTCGTCGAGCTGGAACAGGAGATCGCCGGCCTTCACCATCTGTCCGTCTTTCGCGGCAATCGAGACGATCTGGCTCGAAATGCGGGAGCTGATGCCGACCACCGCAGGCGAAGAGATCGAGCCGATGGCATAGCGACGGATCGGAAAATCAGCCGTAGAGGCAGTGGCCGTGACGACAGTGACCGTCCGCGCCCCACTGGCATGCTGCTTCTTTTGCCCGGCATCCGGCTGCTTTGGTCCGGAATCCGACTGCCTTTGCCCGGCACCGGGCTGCGCGAATGACAGGGCAGGCTCCAACTTTCCCGCTATTTCCGGCCAGAAATACAGTCCCGCACTCGCGACGCACGCGGCCACGAGGACCGAAAACACGATCTTCCTGCGCATCGTCTGGACCCCTTCCACACACGCCAAACGCCGGGGCTCCGCAGCGCGGAGTCACAAAGGTCCTCCCATACATAATGCGGGAGCGCGGCAGAAAACCGGCTCCGGCTTCACATTAAAAAGATTTAATGAGCGAAATGCCTGGAGTGGCTGCCGACTACTTGAGCATCGGCCAGAGTGTGACGGCGAGCAGCAGGCCCATCGCGATGTTGAACCATTTGAGCCGCGCCGCGTCGGACAGGAAGCCGCGCAGCGCCATGCCAAAACCGGCCCAGGAGGAAACACTCGGAAGGTTGACCGCGGCAAAGGCAACCACGACGATTGCCGCAGAAAGGAAGGGCTGGTCGGGGTCGGTGTAGACAGCCATCGCAGTCAGCGCCATCACCCATGCCTTGGGATTTACCCACTGGAAAGCCGCCGCTTCGATGAAGCGCATTGGTCGCGCCCCCGCTGCAGCCTCCCCGAGCGAGCGTGACATCGCCACCCGGTAAGCGAGATAGAGCAGATAGGCACCGCCTGCGATCTTCAGTGCGGTGTGCATGGCCGGGAACGCAATGAGCACAGCACCAAGCCCGGCGCCGACCCCGATCAGCAGCGAGGCGAAGCCGGCTGCTATCCCGAACATATGCGGGATCGTCCTGCTGAACCCAAAATTCACGCCCGAAGCGAGCAGCATGAAATTATTCGGCCCCGGGGTGATCGAAGTGACAAAGGCATAGACGAGAAGCGCAGCAAAGGTATCGGCGGACATGAGTCTTTCCGGAGCATTTTATGTCAGTATTACTGACCTAAGGTGTCGATCTCGCCAACCCGAATTGTTGTCCCCATGGCAATTGCTTGATCAGCTGCCGCCGATGCCCGGCAGTGCCGCAAGAACGGCGCGGGCGATCCGCAATGACGTCGTGCGGAGCGCCTTCGATGAAGTGGAAGCTTCGTCCGTCGCGATGGAGGATGCGAATCTACATCCCTTGCGGGCCGCGGTTCATCGCCGCTATGCCGGTTCGGCATACCTCGGTCAGACCGAGCGGTTTCATGATCGCGATGAACTGCTCGATCTTCGATACACGGCCGGTGATCTCGAAGATGAAATGCTCGGTATTGGCGTCGATCACGCTGGCCCGGAATGCATCCGCCAGCCGCAGCGCCTCGACCCGATTGTCACCGGTACCGGTCACCTTCACGAGGGCGAGTTCGCGCTCGAGCGGCCGCTCCTGGCCGAGTTCCAGCGCCCTCACCGACAGGTCGACGACTCGATGCACCGGCACGATACGCTCGAGCTGGTGCTTGATCTGCTCGAGCACATGCGGGGTGCCGCGCGTCACGATGGTGATGCGCGACAGGTGCTTTTCGTGCTCCGTCTCTGAGACGGTCAGACTCTCGATGTTATAGCCTCGGCCTGAGAACAGCCCGATGACGCGAGCAAGCACGCCCGGCTCGTTGTCGACGAGCACCGAGAGCGTATGCGTTTCAGGCTTTTCCGTTTCCATCGCGATGAAATAGGCGGAGCCGGTAGGTTGAAGCTGGGCGTTCATTGTTGACTCTCGATTGCAAACTGCACGGCCAAGTTCTGATTGAGTTCCCCGCCCGTCACTACACCAGCTCCCTGCCCTTGGCGTCGATGGCGTTCGCCACCGCCTCGTCCGTCGCCTCGTCGGGCAACAGCATCTCATTGTGCGCCTTGCCCGATGGGATCATCGGGAAGCAATTGGCGAGGTTGACCACGCGGCAATCGAAGATCACAGGCTTCCTGACCGCAATCATTTCGTTGATCGCGTCGTCGAGATCGCCAGGCTTTTCGCAGCGTATGCCGTGGCCGCCATAGGCTTCCGCAAGCTTGACGAAGTCCGGCAGCGCCTCCGTATAGGAATGCGACAGCCGGTTTCCATGAAGCAGTTGCTGCCACTGCCGCACCATGCCCATGTACTGATTATTGAGGATGAAGATCTTGATCGGCGCATCGTGCTGCACTGCGGCCGACATTTCCTGCATCGTCATCAGTACCGAAGCATCGCCGGCAATGTCGACGACCAGCGCATCCGGATGGGCGATCTGCACGCCGAGCGCAGCCGGCAGGCCGTAGCCCATGGTGCCCAGGCCGCCCGAGGTCATCCAGCGGTTCGGCTTCTCGAAGTGGTAGTGCTGCGCAGCCCACATCTGATGCTGGCCGACCTCGGTGGTGATGTAGGTGTCCTTGTCCTTGGTGAGTTCGTAGAGCCGCTCGATCGCATATTGCGGCATGATCACCTGGTCGTTCTGCTTGTATGCGAGCGAATCCCGCGCCCGCCAGCGCGCGATCTGCTCCCACCACGGATAGAGCGCCTTCTTGTCGAGCTTGACGCTTGCCCGCCACAACCGGACCATGTCTTCCAGCACGCGACCGACGTCACCCAGGATCGGCACGTCGACCCTGACGTTCTTGTTGATCGAGGACGGATCGATGTCGATGTGGATCTTCACCGAATTGGGGGAGAATGCGTTGACTCTGCCTGTGATGCGGTCGTCGAAGCGCGCGCCGATGCAAAGCATCACATCGCAATCGTGCATGGCCATATTGGCTTCGTAGGTGCCGTGCATGCCGAGCATGCCGAGCCAGCTCTTGCCGCTCGCCGGATAGGCGCCGAGGCCCATCAGTGTCGAGGTGATCGGGAACCCGGTGATCTCCACCAGCTCGCGCAGCAGATGGCTTGCCTGCGGCCCGGAATTGATGACACCGCCACCGGTATAGATGATCGGCCTCTTCGCGGACGCCATCAGCGCGACCGCAGCGCGGATCTTCTCGAGGTCGCCTTCGGTCTTCGGGTGGTAGCTCATGCGCGGTGCGGTCTGCGGCGGCGTATAAATGCCCTTTGCAAACTGGACGTCCTTCGGGATGTCGACGACCACAGGCCCGGGCCGCCCCGTGGTGGCGACGTGGAAAGCCTCGTGTAGAGTCGCGGCGAGCTCGTTCACGTCCTTCACCAGCCAGTTGTGCTTCGTGCATGGCCGCGTGATGCCCACCGTATCGCATTCCTGGAAAGCGTCCGAGCCGATCAGCGCGGTCGGCACCTGGCCGGTGATGCAGACGAGCGGGATCGAATCCATGAGCGCGTCCTGCAAGGGCGTCACGGCATTGGTCGCGCCGGGGCCGGAGGTGACGAGCATGACGCCCGCCTTGCCGGTCGAGCGCGCATAGCCTTCCGCCGCATGGCCGGCTCCCTGCTCATGCCTCACGAGAATGTGCTGGACAGTCTCCTGCTGGAAAAGCTCGTCATAAATCGGAAGTACGGCGCCGCCGGGATAGCCGAAAATGTGCTTGACGTCGTTGTCACGCAGCGCCTGTACCACCATCTCGGCGCCCGTCATCTCGCGTCGTCCGCTCTCTTCGCCTGGCTTTTCCATGGGTCTTGTCCGTCTTTCCGCGCCTCTCTGGCGCCTGCAATTTCCAGTCCTGAACTCGGGTAACAAAAAAGGCCCCCGAGGGAGCCTTTGCGTCGCGCATGGGAGGTTTTCGCCCGGCGGTTACACCGCCTTGCCCATGCGCCTTCCTACTACGAGAATGATTGCCGATTTCATGGGCGCGGACTTTAAGGGCCAAACGAGCTCCGCGTCAATGGCGAATTCGTTTTTCCTGCACTCGCTCAAGCCGTTCGTTGCGGGCGCGGCTGGGCAGCCAGTCCGATCCGTTTCCAGTAGACCAGTGTTCCGGTCAGGCCGCCATGCGGCTTCAACGCATAATCCGGTATTTCGCCGGCCAGAATGAATCCCAGCCTTTCATAAAGCCCGGCAGCTCCCTCTTCGGCGGCCGTATCCAGAACAAGCAGGGTCTTGCCTCTCTCGACGGCAAGTTCCTCGGCAGCGTGCATCAGCCGCGTGGCGATGCCCCTGCCCCGGTGGCTGAGGCTTGTCATCATCTTGGCGATCTCGGCCCGGTGCGGTTGATTGGGAGGAAAATCGAGCAGCAAGGTCACGGTGGCGACCAGGGCCTCGCCATCGAAGGCGCCCAGCACGACCCTTTCGCCCCGCTCCGCCAACGCCAGCGAGTTGCACCAGAAGCCCGCCGCGACTTCCGGCGCCAGCGGATGCATGAAGCTGACCGATCCGCCTGCTGCAACCGTCTCGATCAGCATTTCGGTCAGCTGCTTCACCGTCTCAGGCAACGCCGTGAGCGGCCTGATGTCGATCGAGTGCATGCGCTGATTTCCCCTTCCTTAACTACGCGGGCAGATCAGTCGAAATGACTGGACCGCCTGCGCTTTCTGGCGCGCTTGATCTCCTCGACCCGCGCATCTCCGGCCTGCAGGTGGCGCCCGCGCTCCAGGAGCTCGAGCGTGTATTCCTCATAGGTCAGCCCGGCTGCTTCCGCCCTCTCGAGCCGGAACAACGCAATGTCGCGCGATTTCGGCTTCCAGGCCGCTGCATGAGCACGCTTCCAATGGAGGAACCGGTGGGGATCGCCCTTGCCCCAAGGCGGGCCTTCATAATTATCGAGCGGCGGGCCGAGATTGTGCCCCTGTCCCGGTCGGCGTGGCATCACGGCTAAACCCTGATCAGCGCAACGAGATAGACGGCCGCGCCCGGCCCAGGCGCGTGGAACACGCAGTCGGACGGCGGGCCGAGCGAAAGGCAGTCGCCGGGCTGCATGTCATGAACGACGTTGCCCTCGGTGAAGTCGAGCCGCCCCTCGATCAACCAGATCTGTTGCCGGATGAAAGCGTAGGACGCAGCGGGCAAGCGAACCGTTGCGCCGGCGGGCAGCTCGACGCGGATCAGTTCGAGCGGCATGTCCGATTCCGGTGAAAGGTGCCGGCGCACATAGCCGGTCTCCGGGTCGGTCCAGCGCGGCTGGTCCTCTTCCCTGAGCAGCCGTCCCCCACGCAACTCCGCGCGTGCGATCATCGCAGACAGCGTCATGCCGAACGCTGCCGCGATCCGCACGAGCAAGGCCGCCGTCGGGCTTGCCTCACCGCGCTCGATGGCGCTGAGCATCGCCTTCGAGACACCGGCTCGTTCGGAAAGTTCGGCCAAACTCCAGTTCCGGACGGTGCGCTCAAGCCGCACCCGCTCGGCAATGCCGCTCTCCAAATTGTCTTCTATATCGATCATCTGGCCAATATAGAAGACAACGCTCTACGTGAAAAGCCCCGATTGCGCCGCTTCGCTGCCGCCGGCGTCCTCCTCCAATTTTCTCCGCCGGATGCCGCAGGCGTCGACAAACAAACGAGGAACACTGCTATCAGCCGATATCGGATGTTGAGCTTATGCTGCAGCGATATGGGCCGCGATGGTGGCCACGATCCGGCGACCCATCTGTGAGCGGCAGCTTACGAAGCTGAATGCCTTGGGATCGCTAAAAAGCGGCGAATTCCCTTAACATCTGTTACACCATCCCCTCTCACGCGCCCTTAACGTGCCGCGATTATGTTCCGCGAACAGGGGGGCCAGAGGGCGAGTGGTTCATGTTTGCAGACCGGGGCAGCACCGCCGGCGAGACGACTTCGCAGGAGCGTCGCGAAAGAGCGCAGCCCGACCACCGCGTGCTCGGCCACGTGGTGCAATGCGACGGCGCGCGCGCTGTCATAGCCGCACAGGCGGACTATGAGGACGGGTCCGTCACTGGACTGTGGACCGTCGGCAAGATGGTCTCGATCAACCTCGATACGACGCGCACGGTCGGCCTGGTCTACGCAATCAGCAAATCGGACCGGCAATGGGCTACTGAGAGCCGCAACTCGATCGAAGTGAGCATCGAGCTGATCGGCGAAGTTCGCGACGACACGGCAGAGGGCAAGCCGGTCTTCGACCGCGGCATCACCAACTATCCCTATATCGGCGCCATCGCCCATCGCATCCGCGCGCGCGATCTCGCCGCCGTCTACGACCTTGCCGGCCGCCGCGCAGTGACTATCGGTCAGCTCTCGCAGGACGAGTCCATCGCGGCTTGCATCGCGATCGACGATACGCTCAATCGGCACTTCGCGGTGCTCGGCACCACCGGCGTCGGCAAGTCGACAGCGGTGGCGCTTCTCCTGCGCAAGGCGATCGAAGCCAGACCCGATCTGCGCGTGCTCATTCTCGACCCGCACAATGAATTCGCGCCATCCCTGCCCGAATTCGCGATGCGTATCGACACGGGCTCGCTGGACCTGCCCTTCTGGCTATTCCGGCTGGAGGAGTTCACCGAGGTGCTGTTCCGCGGCCGCGAGACGGTGCCGGAAGAGATCGACCTGCTGCGCGACCTCATCCCGCAAGCCAAGCATGGCTTCCGCAATCTTGGAGGCTCACCGTATCTGCGTCGCGGCGGTGGGGATGCGATCACTGCGGACACGCCCGTCCCCTATCGCATGGCCGACCTGCTCAGGCTGATCGACGAGCGCATGGGGATGCTCGAAACGAAGAATGATCGGCCGATCTATCGCGCCCTGAAGAACCGCATCGAGGCGGCCATAAGCGACCCGCGCTACCGCTTCATGTTCCATTCGCGGCTCATTGAGGACACGATCCACGAGACGATCGGCAAGATCTTCCGTGTGCCGCACCAGGGCCGGCCGATCACTTGCTTCGAGATGGCCGGATTGCCGTCAGAGGTCGTGAATTCAGTTTGCTCCGTGCTTGCCCGGCTGGCCTTCGACCTGGCTCTGTGGAGCGAGGGGAGGCTGCGGCTTCTGGTGCTTTGCGAGGAAGCGCACCGCTACATGCCTGCCGACCCGCGGCTCGGTTTTGCGCCGACCAGGCATGCCATGTCGCGGATCGCCAAGGAAGGCCGCAAGTATGGCTGCTATCTGGGCGTCGTCAGCCAGCGGCCCGGCGAACTCGACCCGACCATCCTTTCGCAATGCTCGACCGTCTTCGCGATGCGCCTTGCCAACGAGCAGGACCAGGCGATCATCCGGTCCGCGATCGCCGATTCCTCGGCCTCCACCCTCTCCTTCCTTTCATCCATGGGCCAGCGCGAGGCGATCGCGTTCGGCGAGGGTGTGGCCACCACGATGCGGCTGAAATTCGAGAAGATGCAGGGTCATCTTCTTCCGGGTGCAGCCAAGAAGCTTGTCGGCAGCGACGAGGCGGGCGAGACCGGCGACATCGACCTGGCAGCGGTGGTCGAGCGTCTCCGCAACGTTCCGAGAGCGCCTGTCCTGCCGACTGTCGGGGAGCCGGTGAATCCTATCCGTCAGGCAGGTGATTCCGAATACCGCAGGCCCGCTCCGCCGCCGCGCCCTGACGACGATCTCGACTTCGGATATGGGCTGAGACCGTCGACGTTCGGCCTCAGGCCCCAGCGGGACTAGACTACGCACACACCCTGTTCCGGCCGAGGCTCTTTGCCTGATAGAGCCTGGCGTCCGCGCGCCGGAAGAACTGGTCGGCGCTCTCCTTCCCGTCCCAGATGGCCAGCCCCACACTGGTCGTGATCTTCAGCCGGACATTGCCCGAGACGACCGCCGTCGCTGCGATTGCCTTGCGGATGCGTTCGGCAAGCTTCAGCAGGAGGTCGGTGTCCATGTTCGGCGCGACCACCGCGAACTCCTCGCCGCCGAGTCGCGCCACCACATCGTGGTAGCGCGTCATGTCCTTGAGGCAATTCGCCACCGCACGCAGCACCGTGTCGCCGACGTCGTGGCCGTGCGTGTCGTTGACGGTTTTGAAGTGGTCGAGGTCGAGCAGCATCAACCCGACCGGCCTGTCTATCCTGCGGAACTCTTCGAGATATTCGCGCAGCGCATCGTCGAAGTAGCGGCGGTTCTGCATCCCCGTCAGGCTGTCTGTGAGCGCTGCCTGCTCGAGCGTCTCGGATCGTGCGCTGAGAGAGGCGGTCATCGCCCTCAGCTTGTCTTCCTCGCGCACCTGCGTCCTGATCAGCGGGTAAATGAAAAAGGCGCCGAAGAACAGTGCCGTGGCAAGCAGCACGCCGGTGCCAAACAGGAGCTTCCTGAGGTGCTCGACGGCCTCCACAGCTTCGGCCTCGACGACCCGACCCGCAATATCATGCAGGTTCTGGTAGGCAAAATAAGTCGTCACGCCGGCTGCAAGGATTACCGCGATGAAGACAAAAAATGCCGATTCCGACTGATGGAAGCGCATTGATCCGCCAATGGACAGCCCGTCCCTTCGATCATGGCATCGGAGGGCTTACGGCGGGTTAATTTGCATCGCTGCAATGAGCGGAAACGACCCTGCCGACCGCCGATTTCTTTCTTGAGCCCGGCATCGTATGCATCTGGAATGTCAGGAGAATAGCGTCCCCAGCCGGAGCCATTCAGGACCGAGTTGGTTGCGAAACCATGTCGATTGCCGCTTCGCGTATTGCCTGGTCGCGATCGCCGCCAGACGCTGCGCTTCTTCGATCGAAACGCGGCCCTCGATCACCATGCCGAGCTCGCGCACGCCAATCGCCTTCATGGCGGGCATGCCGGGGTCGAGACGAAGTGCCAGCAGCGCTCTCACCTCCTCCATCGCACCCGCCTCGACCATCCGCGCAAAACGTTTGCCGATGCGCTCCGCAAGCACGGCGCGAGGCGGTTCGATGACGATGCGCTGCGCCGTCGCGCCATCGACGACGGGCCGGGCCCGTGCAGCCTGCCATGTCCGGATGGAGCGGCCGGAGCTTTCGAGCACCTCCAGCGCTCGCACGATGCGCTGACCGTCGCTCGGCCTGATCGCTTTTGCGGCCTCCATATCCTCGCGGGCCAGCAGCTCGTGGAGCCGCACCGGACCTTCCTCGTCAAGTCGCCTGCGCCAGCGGGCGCGGACATCGTCCGGAACGTTAGGTATCTCCGCAAGGCCCTCGGTGAGCGCCCGGAAATACAGCCCGGTGCCACCGACGAAGATCGGGCGCCTTTTTGAAAATCGCCCCTCGCCGGCGAGACGGGTTACATCGCGCAGCCAGGCGCCGGTCGAATAAGAGATGGAGGGATGCACATGGCCGTAAAGCTCGTGCGGTGCGCGCTTGAGATCATCGGAACCGGGTCGTGCGGTCAGCACGTCCAGCACCGAATAGACCTGCATGGAATCGGCGTTGACGATGATGCCGTTCTCGCGCTCGGCGGTGTCCAGCGCCAGCGCCGACTTGCCGCTCGCAGTCGGTCCCGCTATCAGGATCGCACCCTTGACGATACCGTCGTTCGAAAGCGTTTCGCTCCCCTTCATGACACTCGTTGCCACGCTCGTTTCCAACCCGAAGGTCCGTGCCCTCTCGCCCGACCTAGCGCATAAGGCCGCCAAAGTCGCCGGCGCAAGCAAAACCATGTGGCTGGCCGATCGGATCGCCTGCGATCTCGAACTGCCCGCCGGAGCTTCGATACCGGAGAAAGAGGCAGCGCTACGGGAAGTGCTGGCACTCGAGCCTGTGGACATCGTGATCCAGCAGGCTGCCGAGCGGCGCAAGAAAATCCTGATCGCCGACATGGATTCCACCATGATCGATCAGGAATGCATCGACGAGCTCGCCGACGAAATCGGCATCAAGGCCGAAGTCGCAACGATTACCGCGCGCTCGATGAATGGCGAGATCGCCTTTGAGCCGGCATTGCGCGAACGTGTGGCGCTGCTCGCCGGCCTCGAGGCCGCAGTGATCGACCGCATCATCGAGCACCGCATCACGCTTGCCGCCGGAGCCCTCGAGCTTGTACGCACCATGCGTTCGCGTGGTGCCTACACCGCGCTTGTCTCAGGTGGATTCATTTCCTTCACCCAGCCGATTGGACGGAAGATCGGTTTCCATGAAGACCGCGCCAACCGGCTCCTCGAAGCCGACGGCAAGCTGACCGGCTTCGTCGCCGAACCGATCCTCGGCCGCACGGCCAAGGCCGATGCGCTGAAGGAGATCTCGGCTCGGCTCGGTTTCTCGCCAGCCGACGTGATCGCCGTCGGCGACGGCGCCAACGACCTCGACATGCTGCGGCTTGCGGGAACCGGCGTGGCGCTGCATGCCAAGCCGGTGGTCGCGGCCGAGGCAAAAGTGCGAATCGACCACGGCGACCTCACCGCCCTGCTTTACATGCAGGGCTTTCGGCGTGAGGAGTTCGTCACGTGAAGCCGATCCGCACCGAACGGCTTGTCCTTCGCAACTGGCAGATACGCGACCGCGATCTCTTCTTCCGCATCAATTCCGACGATCGCGTGATGGAGTTCTTCCCCTTCCGCCGCGACCGCGTCCAGTCCGATGCGTTTCTCGACACTCTGCGCGACATCATCGACCAGCGCGGCTACGGCTTCACGGCTGCGGAGGTCGCGGACACCGGCGTGTGCATAGGCTTCGTCGGCCTCAGCCCCACAAGTGATCTCGAACCTTTCATTCCGGGAGGGGCCGTTGAAATCGGCTGGCGGCTCGCGCCGGAATTCTGGGGCCATGGCTACGTGACCGAGGCAGCCGACGCATGGCTCGACTTTGGCTTTGAAAGCCTCGACCTGGACGAGATCGTATCATTCGCGGTCTGGAACAACCGCCGCTCAACGGCCGTCATGGAGCGGATTGGGATGCGCCGAGACGAAGACGCCGACTTCGATCATCCGCACGTGCCCGATACCCATCCGCAATTGAAGCGGCACGTCGTCTATCGGCTTTCACGCTCCGATTGGCAAAAACGCAGAAAGGCGGCCGAGTAGCCGCCTTTCCGAAACTCGAGACCTTTGACGGTCCTTCTGAATCAATCCATCCGGATCGTCACGAAACGAAGTTCACCGCTCTTCGAAGCAAGCATCAGCAGCGCGTTCTTGCGGCCTTGCTCCTTCAGCGCCGAGATGCGGTCGAGCACCTGCTGCGGTGTCGATACCGACTCCTGCGCGATCTCGGTGATCACCTCGCCGGCGACGATGCCCCGCTCGGCGGCGGCCGAGTCCTTGGCGACTTCATTGACGACGACGCCGGAGACTTCCTTCGCGATATCGAACTTCTGGCGCGCCGTGTCGTCGAGTTCGGCGATCGTCATGCCGAGCACCTTGGCCGTCGAAAGGGCGCCGCCCTGACCCTTGTTGGCATCCGGGACGGCGGGCTCGGTTGTCGCGAGCTTCTCGCCGTCCTCCAGGCGACCAAGGGTCACCTTGACGGTCTGCTGCACGCCCTTGCGGATGAGGACGACATCGACGGCCTTGCCGACCGGGCTCTCGGCCACGACGCGCGGCAGGTCGCGCATTTCGTTCACGTCCTTGCCGTCGAACTTGATGATCACATCGCCCGGCTGGATCGTGCCATTGTCGACAGGTCCGCCTTTGATTACCCCGGCGACGAGCGAACCCTTGGCCTTGTCCATGCCCAGGCTCTCGGCGATCTCGTCGGTGACCGGTTGGATGCGCACGCCGAGCCAACCGCGGCGGGTCTCGCCGTATTTGGAAAGCTGATCGACGACGCCCACAGCAAGCTGTGAGGGGATCGAGAAGCCGATGCCGATCGAGCCGCCGGACGGCGAGATGATCGCCGTGTTGATGCCGACGACCTCGCCCTCCATGTTGAACAGGGGGCCGCCACTATTGCCGCGGTTGATCGCCGCGTCTGTCTGGATGAAGTCGTCATACGGCCCGGAATTGATGTCGCGGTTGCGTGCCGAGACGATGCCTATGGTTACCGTGCCGCCAAGGCCGAAGGGATTGCCGATCGCCATCACCCAATCGCCGATCCGCATCTTGTCGGAATCGCCGAACTTGACCGCCTTCAGCTTGCGCGCCTTGGGATCGACCTTCAGCACGGAAATGTCGGTCTTGGTATCGGTTCCGACGAGCGTTGCCTTCAGCTTGGCGCCATCGTTGAAATTCACCTCGATCTCGTCGGCGTCAGCAATCACATGGTTGTTGGTGACAATGAATCCCTGCTCGGCGTCGACCACGAAGCCGGAGCCAAGCGATTGCACCTTGCGGTCGCCACCGTCCTCACCCTGCCGGTTCTTGAAGAAGTCGTCGAAGAAGTCCTGGAAAGGCGAGCCTTCGGGGAGCTGCGGGACCGGGACGGTCCCCTGCCCTTCGCTTCCCTTGACCGTTTGTGAGGTGGAAATGTTGACGACGGACTCGAGCAGCCCTTGCGCAAGGTCGGCCACAGAGGCCGGTCCCTGCATAGGTTGCATTACCCGCGCCTGGGGTGGCAGCGGTTGCGCAGGCTGGGCTTGGGATGGCGGCGTCTGGCTCGGCGGAGCCGGCTGGACTTGCGTCGGCTGGTTCGGCACCGGCTCGGCTGGCATTGATTGTATCTGTGCCGACAACGGCGAAGCGGAGAGCCCGGCGACAAAAAATGCAGTGGTCGCGGCGATCAGCGCTTTCTGCGCTGCGGGCCGAGCGATCTCGAATCTCATGTGAATGCCTCCCGGCTTGCGGTGTGCGAACCCCAGTCCAAGGGCGTCGCCAATTCCATTCTGAAGAAATACGGCGCGTTTACGACGTTGCCCACCTGGTTTCGATAAATCCTCTGTTACCCGCGCACAAGCCACACGACGAAGACGCCGAGTGCGATCGACGCCAATCCGCCAATTCGTAACAGGTTTTCCGGCATGGCCTGCACTTCCGTACCGAGCCGCTTGGCCAGTTGCGGAAAACCGCCGTAGACAAGGCCCTCGATCACCAGGACGAGGCCGATCGCCGCCAGAAAATCGCCCACGGTCTACTGGTTCGCCGTATCCGTACGCGGGCTCGTCGAACCGGTCGCGCTGCCGTCGGCTGCCGGAGGCGCTGCTGGCGCAGGAGCAGGCGCCGGCCCTGCTCCCGGCTTGCTGCCGTTGGCGTCGCGGAAGAACTTGAAGAATTCAGAGGTCGGCGAAAGCACCATCGTCGTGCCCTGCCCTTCGAGCCCCGTCACGTAAGCGTTCATGGAGCGGTAGAACTCGAAGAATCCCGGATCCTTCTGGAACGCGGCGGCAAACGTTGCGTTGCGTTGCGCTTCGCCCTGGCCACGCAGGATCTCAGATTCCTTCTGCGCTGCCGCGATCGTCTCGACCACCTCGCGGTCGGCCTTGGCACGAATGCCCTGCGCCGCTTCGCGACCCCGCGCGCGCAGCCTCTCGGCCTCGGCGAGGCGCTCAGCCTTCATGCGGTCATAAGTCTGCTGCGACACCTCTGCGGTGAGATCTGTGCGCCGGATACGCACGTCGGCGATCTCTATACCGAGCGAGGCCGCTGCCGGGCGCAAGTCGTCGCGGACTTCGCGCATCATCTCGGCGCGGTCTTCCGACAGTGCCGATTCGAATCCACGCAGGCCGTAAACGCGGCGCAAGGCAGCGTCCAGTCGAGTTCTGAGCCGCTGCTCGGCGAGTGATATCTGCCCCGAAACCGTCGCGCGGAACTTACGCGCATCATTGATCCTGTAGGCGAGGAATGCATCGACCTCATAGAACTTGCCGCCTGAAACCTGCACGCGGATATCGTCGAGGTCGAAGCGCAGCAGCCGGTTTTCGACGATTTGCACCGTGTCGGCGTCGAAGAAAGAGAATGGCAGCTTGAAGTAGATGCCCGGCTCGGACTTCACGTCGACAATCTCACCGAAGCGCAGCACGATCGCCTGCTCCCGCTGGTTGACGACGAAAATCGACGAATAGAGGAGAAACAGGGCGACGGCGACGATGACGCCGATGATCGGAAGACGATTGCTCACGGGTTGCCCCCCTCGGCCGGCGGCCTGCGTTTCTCGAGTTCAGGCAACGGCAGATAAGGCGTGACGCTTTGCCCGTCTTCGACGATCACCTTGTTCGTGTTCTGGAACACCTTTTCCAGCGTCTCGAGGAAGAGCCGCTTGCGGGTTACCTCAGGCGCTTTCGCGTATTCGTTGTAGACGGAGATGAAGCGCTGCGCCTCGCCTTCCGCCTCCTGCACCACGCGGTTCTTGTAGGCGGCGGCGTCCTCCCGGATCTGCGCTGCCTGGCCTCGCGCCTGCCCGAGCTTCTGGTTGGAGTACTGGTTCGCCTCCTCCACGAAACGATCCTCGTCCTGCTCGGCGCGCTGCACCTCGTCGAACGCATCGGCCACCTCACGCGGCGGCGCCGCATCCTCGATGGACAGCGCATTGACGGCCAGGCCGGCCTGATAGTTGTCGAGCGTGTTCTGGATGATGCCTTTCACGGCATCGGCGATGCCTTGCCGGTTGTCGCGGAAGATGTCCTGCGCCGGGCTGCGGCCGACGACCTCGCGCATCGCGCTTTCGGCGACCTGCCGCACCATATCGTCCGGGTCGGAAACGTCGAACAGATAGGCCCTCGGGTCGC
Source organism: Mesorhizobium sp. BAC0120 (assembly GCF_033542235.1). NCBI lineage: Bacteria > Pseudomonadati > Pseudomonadota > Alphaproteobacteria > Hyphomicrobiales > Phyllobacteriaceae > Mesorhizobium > Mesorhizobium sp. BAC0120. The sequence continues at coordinate 617,346 of NZ_JAWRCU010000001.1, forward strand.
TCACCTGGTAAGCCACGGAAAACTGCACGTTGACGATGTTCTGGTCGCCCGAGAGCATCAGCCCCGATTTGCCGGGGTCGCGCGAGCCGCCGCCGATATTGATGAGCTTTTCGGCCGTGTTGGCGATCTCGACCGTCTGGACCGGCCACCACATGAAGTGCAATCCGGGCTCGGAAAGCTGGTCACCCGGTTTGCCGAAGGTCAGTTCCACCCCAACCTCGTCCGGCTGCACGGTATAGATAGATTCGAATGCCCAAAGAGCGACAAGCGCCAGCGCGGCAAGGCCGATAATGGTCGAGCTGTTGCGGCCCCCGCCAGGCAGCACGCGCCTCAGCCGGTCCTGACCGCGGCGGATGATGTCTTCGAGATCGGGAGGCGAGCCCTGTGGTCCGCTCGGACCGCGAGGTCCTTGGCCCCACGGGCCGCCATTATTGCCGCCGCCCCAGGGACCGCCGCCGCCGCTCTGATTGTTCCAGGGCATATATTTCCTCTCTTTGCGACGAAAGCGGCTGCCTGAGCGACGACCATCGTCGGATTTCAGCCTTTATAGGTATGCGCAGATACGCTTTCAACGCGGCCTTCTTGCCGCGGCCCGGATTCATTGTGCAGAGTGAGCTTTTCCTATCGATGGCCGGCGAATGCAAATGCTTTCAGGTCGCAGGCTGAGATTGCTCTCTCCTCGAATAGATCGCAAATCGCGTCGCGTGGCTGTCCTTTTCGCCCGCCGGATGGTCTTCGGCGCTCACCTGTTCCCAGATTGCAGGATCGATCGGCGGGAAGCGCGTATCGCCCTCCGGGCTTGCCAGCACATGCGTGACATAGAGCCGGTCGGTGATGTCGATCGCCTGCCGGTAGATCTGGCCCCCGCCGATGACGCATATCTCGTCCGCTCCGCTCATGCAGCGGGCTTTCGCCCGGGCAAGCCTCAACGCATCCGCAAGCGAGGTGACCGTCTCTGCTCCTTCCGCACGATAGGCGGGATCTCGGCTGATCACGATGTTGAGCCGCCCGGGCAGCGGCCGCCGCGGAAAGCTCTCCCAGGTCTTTCGACCCATGATGATGGGCTTGCCCATCGTCAACGCCTTAAAGCGCCTCATGTCCGTTGACAGCCGCCACGGCAGCCCGTTCTCGCGACCGATGACGCCATTCTCAGCGATCGCAACGACGATGGCGACGTCCATCAGCCTTTGCCGCCTTGACCGGCCGGCGCAGGTTCGACACCGGATTCACCATCCTCCCAGTCGGCGGGGCGCAGGATCAGGATCTTGAGATCCTTCTCCGGGTAATAATCCTTGGCGGTCATCTCGAAGGTCGTCGGCCCGGTCTTCTTCACGTTCTCGCCGCAGAAGCTGAGGAGGTTTTTCGCGTCGCCCTTGTCGATCGTGAGCTTGAAGTCGTGGATCGTGCCGAGAGCCCAGTTGCCGCCGGTGGTGAGCACGTAGTCGAGCCGCTGCTCCATAAGGAGCGGATAGCCTTCCTTGCTTTCCTTGGCGGCCTTCAACACAGCCTTCTCGAATGCATCGTCGATACAGTATGTGCTCTTATAGTCGTTGGATGTGTAGTCGATCTTGCCGTCCAGGAAGAAATTCAACCCCGAGGTACCGCCAACACTCGGCTTGTAGCGATGCGAAACTTCTATCTCCTTGTTTGCCGGAAACGACGACTTCCACCAATATGTCGATTTCAGCGTCCATAGCGGCGTTCGCACCTTCTTCCATCCGGCGCCGTCGTCATATTCGTCAATGAAGATCACGCCGCGGTCGATCCAGTCCTGAGCGGTATCCTCCGACAGACCTTCGAGCGCTTTGAATACCGGCTCCACGAACGGATTTACGGGAACGTGGTTGTCGCTCAGCAGCTGCGTGACATCGAGGCCCATCGCGATGGCCTTCTGCTCGAGCTCCGGCTTTACATCCTTGCCGTCGACACTGACCTCGAAGCCGAGGAAATTGTCGGATTGGTCATCAGGAATATGGGGACGGTCATAGATCGTTCCCTCGATATCGGGCATCGGAAACGCGACGACTGCGTCGACGTCCTTGTCCGTCTCGTTCTTGAACACGTAGTCGACGACAACCTTTTCTGGCGAGATCGACAGGTTTTCGGAGAGCATCGACACCGCGCCGGTCTGAGACAGGATGATGCCCCCAGTGCCCAGCTCGGCAATCGAATCGTTGGCGAGGGCCGTGCTCGACGCGAGCACCCCACATGCCGCTACTACCCCTCCAAGCATTTTCTTCGCCCTCCACCCACTGGCCGATGCTAGATCTAGCCTGCCCAAACCCCTGGTGCAAAGCCGTTCGATGGGTGGATTTTCAGGACTACAGGGTTTCTATCAGGCGCTCACACCGCGATCGGGGCCTTGATCGAGCCATCGGCCACGTAATTGTCCAACCGGAAGTGCTCGTAGCGGAAATCGAAGAGGTCCGTGACCGCGGGATCGATCCACATTTTCGGAAGCGGCTTTGGCGCCCTGAGAAGCTGCTCCCGCGCCTGCTCGAAGTGGTTGGAGTAAAGATGCGCGTCGCCGAGCGCATGGATGAACTCGCCCGGCTTCAGCCCGCTCACCTGCGCCACCATCATCGTGAACAGCGCATAGGAAGCGATATTGAACGGCACGCCGAGAAAAATGTCGGCAGAGCGTTGGTAGAGCTGACAGGAAAGCTTGCCGTCGGCGACATAGAACTGAAACAGGCAATGGCAGGGCGGCAGCGCCATCTGGTCGACCTCGGCCGGGTTCCAGGCCGTCACGATCAGCCGTCGCGAATGAGGATTTTTCTTTATCTGGGCAAGAAGGCTGCTGATCTGATCGATCGTCCGACCATCCTCGCCCGGCCATGACCGCCACTGCTTGCCATAGACCGGTCCGAGGTCGCCGTTCTCGTCGGCCCATTCGTCCCAGATCGAGACGCCGTTATCGTTGAGATACTTGATATTGGTGTCGCCTTTCAGGAACCAGAGCAGCTCGTGAATGATCGACTTCAGATGCAGCCTCTTGGTTGTCGTCACCGGGAAGCCGCGCTGAAGGTCGAAGCGCATCTGGTAGCCGAAAACGGAGCGCGTCCCGGTGCCGGTACGATCGCTGCGATCACCGCCGTTTTCGAGGACGTGCCTCAAGAGATCGAGATACTGTCGCATGGCTCCAGCCGATTCGGGCTAACCTTCAATAGATAGTCGGTGGGCGGCGGCAGTGAAACTGCCGCCACAGGTTTCTCCCAAGCTGAATATCGCGCGACGGTCGGTGCCTTCACAGGCTGGCAAGTTTACCGAGTTCCCTTGCGACCAGATAGTAGAAGGTCACGCGGTGCTTCGAGTGATCGGCTGCCATCGCCCGGCAGACCTTCTCCAGCACTGAATCGGCCACCTTGTCGTCGGTGACGCCGAGCTTCTTGGCGATCCAGTTTGCCTTGACGCGCTCGAGCTCCTTCGGGTCGCCGCAGGAGACCAGCGAGGAATCGCGGTTGCGCAGCGCGATTCCGAGATGCTTCACGATCTTTTCGACCGCATCGGCATCTGCCGCGGCATCGTATTTCTTCACATCCGTAAGATAGTCGGCCATGGGTTCCTCGATCGGTCCGCCGGCACGGACGCCTTGTTCAACGCCGGACCTGTACCCCGCCCACAGAAAACTTCCGGTTGCGGTCGCGCAAAGTCAACCCGCATTCCCCAAGGGAATGCAGGGTTGGCGTCAAAATCGAGTGTGTCAGGCCGTCGGAAGGCCCGAGCGGGCCAGTCGCATCAATGCACACGAAGCCTTTCTGCAGCCCGGCCACTGTCTTGTCGATGACGGTCGCCGCGGGGCCAGACGCGCTTTCAGCCAAGCTCACGGTCGATCGCAATCGATAGCTCGGTCTACAGACATTGCGCCCAGCTCCTAGATGGTCGGTGAGGACGTCAAAAGTTCCGATTCGCAAAAGAGGCAAGAAAATGAAGGTCGGATTCATCGGACTAGGACATATGGGTTCCGGCATGGCCGCAAGCCTGCTCAAGGCCGGTCATGAACTGACAGTCTACAATCGGACGCGCACCAAGATGGACCCGCTCGTCGCGCAGGGCGCCCATCCCAGCGCCAGCGTGTCGGACGCCTGTCGCGGCGACGTCGTCATGACCATGCTGGCCGACGACAGTGCAGTCGAGAGCGTGGTGTTCGACACCGGTGGTATAATTGACAGCTTGGGCGCCGGCGGCATCCATATCTCCTCGAGCACCGTCAGCGTAGCTCTGTCCGAAAGGCTCGCTGAGGCCCACGCGGAGGCAGGACAGCGATTTGTTGCGGCGCCGGTGTTCGGCCGTCCCGATGCCGCGGCAGCCGCTCAGATCTTCGTGGTCGCTGCAGGTCCGCCCGATGCTATCGAAGCCGCGAGGCCGCTTCTCTCCGCAATTGGCAAGAGCACCTTTATTGCTTCCGAAATTCCCAAGATTGCCAATCTCGTGAAGCTCAGCGGCAACTTCCTGCTCGCCTCGCTCATCGAATCGCTCGGAGAGGCTATCGCTTTGGTTGGCAAGGCCGGGGTCGATCGCCGGCAGTACCTCGATTTCCTGACTTCGACGCTATTCGACGTTCCTGTCTACAAGGCCTATGGAGAGCTGATCGTCGAGGCAAAATTCGAGCCGGCCGCCTTCGCAGCCCCACTTGGCTACAAGGATATCCGGCTCGCCATCGCGGCCGCGGAAGGGCTGCGCGTGCCCATGCCGCTCGCAAATCTGCTGCACCAGCGCTTCCTGACGCTGCTCGCTCACGGCGGCGACAAGCTCGACTGGTCCGCGATCGGTCAGCTTGCGGCCAGGGACTCCGGCGAGGTCAAAGTCTGACCTTGCGAGGCCGGGCTTGAATTCTGGGCAACCGGCGTCGAGTTCGCGTGAAAGCTGAGCCTGCCAAATCCTGCACCCCTGACCAAAGGGAACCGTGGATTGGCAATGCGAGCCTTTCATTTTGTCGCGACCGCCCCTATATTCCGCGTGTCAGCTTGCCTGACTATGGCGATAAACGGCCGATGTAATAAGCCATTCGGACCCGGGGGCGGTACCCGGCGCCTCCACCAACAACCGCCGAACCTGCGAGACAGGCGCTGGCGGCTGCTGATGGGGGCGAACTAGGATCGACGAGGGTGTAAAGATCGGACTTTTGCCCGGCATTGTACCACCGTTATCGGGCTAACCTTATAGTTGCCAACGACAACTATGCGGAAGCTCGTCTCGCTGCTTAATGCAGCGCGATCGCTTCAAATCAAGCCTTAGGCCGTCGCAGGTCTAAGCGGGGCTCGGAGGCGCCTGGCAACAGAAGCCTCCACTTCTCTCCCCCTTTTCATCTCCCAAGCGTTCCACTCGGCACCGGCGTCAATCGTCGCGCGTTTCGGCGCGTCTTGACGGCGCATTCGCTCGTCGGCGGCCTCAATTCAAGGAGCAAGCTGTCCATGCCGAACAACTCGGATCGATTCTTCGTGCTGACCGGTGGGCCGGGTGCCGGCAAGACGACACTCATCGAGGCGCTGCGAAGCGCCGGTTTCACGGCAATGCCCGAAGCCGGCCGCGCCATCATCCGAGATCAGCTGCAGATCGGAGGTCAGGCAACGCACCAGAACAATCCCGCGCTGTTCGCCGAGCTGATGCTATCCTTCGACATGCAATCATATCGACACGCGGTTGATGAAACAGGTCCGGTTTTCTTCGACCGGGGGATCACGGAGCTTGTCGGCTACCATGGCATGATGGGCATGCCCGTACCCGCTCACTTCCGGACCGCAGCCGAAAAATTCCGGTACAACGCAAAAGTCTTCGCAGCGCCACCCTGGCCCGAGATCTTCGCGAACGACAGCGAGCGGAAACAGTCGCTTGGCGAAGCCGTGCGGACCCACGATGCCGCGGTGAGGACCTATGCCGAGTTCGGCTACGAGATCGTGGCGCTGCCCGAGACCTCCGTCGAGGAGCGGTTGCGCTTCATCCTGGCCGAGACCGGTCTCGCAGCTCCATTTTGCGGCAGGAAGCCACTTTGAGACTGTGGGAGGCAGTGCGCGTCGCACTGCCTCCCTTGCGGTCGGCGATGGAACGGGAGGACCTATCGCCTGACGATCACGCGCGCCCTTATGCCAGCACGGACGTCTCCTTTTACTCAGCCGGCACCTCGGCCTCGATCTCCGCCACACGGCGCCGCCCGAGCGTCACTTGCGCAAATAGGAAGGCGATCACGGCACAACCGGCGATGCCTGCCACCATCGGCAAAGGCTTGCCGTTGAAGAAAAGGCTGGCGACCGCCATCGCGACCACGCCGGTAGCGAAGTGCAGCGTGCCCATGAGCGCAGACGCGGTGCCTGCGATCTCGCCGTGATCCTCCATCGCGAGCACCGACGTCGTCGGGATCACCAGGCCGAGGAAGCCGTAGCCGATGAAAAGCAGTGACGCCATGACCGCTAGGCTTTCGATGCCCGAAGCCATCACTGCCAACAGCACCACCATGGTCGTCGCATAGGCGGTGACCGCGGCCCGAACGACGCGCTTCAACCCGAAACGCTCTGTCAGCGCGCCGGTCAATTGCGACATCGAGAAGAAGGCGATCGCGTTGATCGAGAAGAAGACGCTATAGACCGTCGGAGACAGCCCATAATAGTCGATCAGGATAAAGGACGAGGTCGACAGGTAGACGAAGAAGCTCGAAATTCCGAAGCCCGCGATCAAGGTCAGTCCCAGGAAGTTGCCGTCGCCCATCAGGAAACGATAGCCGGCCAGCGCTTTGCCTAGCGAGCTGCCAGCGCGTTCCGTCGCAGGCCTGGTCTCCTCGAGCGAGGTCGCGATGAGGATCACTCCGATCACTGCCGCACCCGTGACGGCCCAGAACACGGCCCGCCAGCCGACCGTCTCGATGATCACACTTCCGGTCAGCGGCGCGAGAATAGGCGAGATGCTGAACACAAGCATCAGCAGCGACATCAGCCGCGCCGCATCGGTGCCGGTGTGCAGGTCGCGTACGATCGCACGCGGCACGGCCATGCCGGCGCAGGCGCCGAGCCCCTGGATAAAGCGAAAGGTGATCAGCCACTCGACCGAAGGCGCGAGCGCAGAACCGATGCCGCCGATGATGAACAGCAGCAGTCCACCATAGAGCGGCACCTTGCGCCCGATCATGTCGGAGATCGGGCCGACGATGATCTGCCCGAAGCCCATCGACAGGAAGAAAATCAGGAGGCTCATCTGAACGGCCGCCGTGCCGGCTTGCAGATCCTCACCGATGGAAGGCAGCGCAGGAAGGTACATGTCGATTGCAAAGGGGCCGATGGCCGACAACAGGCCGAGCACCACCGCATTGCGGAGGAATTTGCGCGTCATTGGCAATTGTCTTTCGATAGCCGTTGCGGCAGCAGCGGCGCCTGATTCGGTGGATGTCTTGTGCCTGGGTGCGACGATAGTTCCGCCTGCCCCCTATGACCATATTTCTAGACACGCTTGTCCAAAATGGTCAACCAGATGTATCATCAATTATGATGATTGCTGACAAGCGTGCCGCTGATGAGAACCGCAAATCCATGACTGTCATGCCTGCGCCGGGGAGCCATCTTGCCAAACGGCAGTCGATCCTCGACACCGCCGCCTGCGTGTTCTGCCGCGAGGGATACGGGGGCACTAATATCGACATGATCGCCTGCGAGGCAGGCGTGTCGCGACAGACGGTCTACAACCACCATGGCGACAAGGACAGCCTGTTCCGTGCCGTGGTCCACGAGGTGACGGAGCGCGTCAATCATCGCGTGTTCGAGACACTGGCCACGTTTCCCGACCAGCCGCGAGACCTCGGAGCGGACCTCGCCGCCTTCGCAGTGCGCTTCAATAAGAACTGCATCTACGACCGCGATGGCAAGTTCCTGCGGCGGCTGGTGGACACCGAAGGCGAGCGCTACCCTGAGCTTTTCGCGGAATGGCGCGAACAGGGGCCGGGCAAGACCTGGGCCGCGCTGGCTGCCCGTTTCGCCCGGCTGGCGCATGCCGGCTACCTGGAGATCGAGGACCCGGACCTTGTGGCGCGCCAGTTCCTCGCCTTGATAAACGCCGATTTCAAGGTCGCGACACTGCTTGGCGAGATGCCGAGTGATGAAGAAATCGAGCGCTCGTCGGCAAATGCCGTCTCCATGTTTCTGCGCGCTTATGCGTGCCGCCCATCCGGAACTGCTGCCGCGCGCGACAAATCGGCTCTCAAAGCTTGATGCCGCTTGCCGCGCACCACATCAAGGTTTACGGCGGCGCGTCGCTTGATTAAATCTAGGGCGACGATTCAACCGCCTCGGCAACGGTGCATGGCTGACGACCACATTCGCTACGATATTCTGGCCCAGGACGCATTGCGTGGCGTGATGCGCAAGGTTCTGGCTGAGGTCGCGCGCACCGGCCTGCCGGGCAACCATCATTTCTTCATCACTTTCCTGACGAACGCACCGGGCGTGCGCGTCTCGAACAGGCTGCGCGAGCGCTATCCCGAGCAGATGACGATCGTGCTGCAATTCCAGTACTGGGATCTGAAGGTGACCGAGACCGGCTTCGAGGTCGGGCTCTCCTTCTCCGATGTTCCGGAGAAGCTCGAGGTGCCGTTCGCGGCCGTGCGCGGTTTCTACGACCCGTCGGTCAATTTCGAGCTCGAGTTCGACGTGAAGCCGGAAAGCACTGCCAACCTGCCTGCAGAGGCGGCGCCGGAGCCCAAGCCCGAGCCGTCGTCGACAAAGGCCCCGGCAGCAAGCACGCGCAAATCCGAATCGAAGGCGAAGTCCGAGCCTGCAGAGAAGCCTGCCGAAACGACATCGGAAACCGGCCAGAAGGGCGCCGACGTCGTCTCGCTCGACGCCTTCCGCAAGAAATAGCTCGCCTGATGGCCGAGACTGTCAATCTCCGCCAGTTCCGCAGACAAAAGGCGCGGGCAGACGCTGAAAAGCGCGCCGAGCAGAACCGTGCCGTCTCAGGCCGCACAAAGGCGGAAAAGCAGCGCGATCGGCTTGAGAAGGATTCTGCACGCAGCTTCCTCGACGGCCATCGCCGCGATCGGTCCTAAGCAGGTTCCGCAAAAGTGTCCCACGATTTTGCGATGAGAACCTGCGACAAGGAACCTAAGCAGGCATTCGTGGGCTGTCCACGAATGCCTGCTTAGTCGACAAGTGAGCTACGTCGTTAAGCGGTCGGTCACGATCAAGGGCCACCGTACCAGCTTTTCGCTCGAGCAGCCTTTTTTCGAGGCGCTGACGGCGATTGCAGCCAGGCGCGCCCTTTCACTCGCCGCGCTCGTAGCCGAGATCGATAGCAACCGGCCTAAGGGTGCCAACCTTTCGTCGGCGCTCAGGGTATACGTGCTGGAGGACGCTCGCAGTTAGAGCGGCAGGCGATCCTATCCGGACGCGACGCTCTACCGCTCAATTGTCGAGCGACTTCAGGATATCGCTGATCGCGTCGGGGTTGAAAGGCTTCAGAGCCGGCTGCGAAGGGGCTTGCAGTGGCGGGAGCGGCGCACGTTCTATGTCCGATTTGCCGTCTGATTTCTGCTTGGCCGCGTCATTGGCGACGTCGGTTTCAGAGCCCGCCTTGATCTTCTGCTGCTCCTCGGCCTTGCGCTTTTCTTCCTCCACCCGGCGCCGAGCCTCAGCCTCCTGCTGGCGACGCGCCTCATCGGCAGCAGCCTTCGCGGCATCCTCGGCCCTCGCTGCCTCGTCTGCCCTGCGCTTGGCTTCTTCCTCAACAGCGGCCTTGGCCGCTTCTTCCGCAGCCTGAGCGGCTGCGGCTCTCGCTGCCTCCTCGGCCTTGCGCCTCTCCTCAGCTGCGCGGCGCGCCTCTTCCTCTGCTCTCCTCTGGGCTTCGGCAGCCCGGTCGCGCTCGAATTGCAGCGAAGCGTAGTAGCGGACCTCGCGCCGTAGCCGCTGCTTTTCGATCAGTGAGGCCTGCAGCGCCTCGACCCGCGCCTGCTCGCGTTCCAGAGCACGCTGTGTAAGGAACTGCGCCAGCGCTTCGGTGTCGTACCTGCCGGAAAGCGCAGCGAGAGGCCCTTCGACCGTGAAGCCGACAGACGGGTCGGAGCCGACCAGCGCCTCGTCTCCGGCCGAAAAGGTCACCGACCCTGTTGCGGCAATTTGACGTGTGGTGAAATCCACCTTGAGGTCGGACGAGATCTTTGCCTTGCCGGTATCGAGCGTGACCGGCGGCGCCCTGAGCACGCCTGCGGCCAAGCTGAAGGCAACCTCGACCGTCGGCGCAGCGAGCGTGCCGGAGGACACGATAGGTGGCGCAAAGGCGGCGGTGCGCTTCGCGTCGATGTCGCGGCCAATTTTATCGGCGCCGGCAAGCAAAGCAGGGAAGGCATCGGCGTTGATGTGCGGGATCTCGAGCTTCTCGAGCGTCGCGGTGCCCGAGCCGGATAGTGACGCAAACAGCGCCTCGACCGACTTGCCGGTAGCCGTCAGCGATGCGGTGAGGTCACCCTGCCCGCTTAAGCCGCTTCCCTCGAACAACTGACCGAGATCCGCACCGGCGAGCTTGAACTGCGTGGATACGAGCGCACTGCCATCGTTGTTTTTCGCCTCGAGCAGGCCCGTGAGCGCGCCCCCGTCCAGCTTACCGGTCAGATCGGAGAACCGGATGCCGTCCGGCAGGACGGCAGCCTGCACATGGGCATCCTCGATCTGACCGAACAGGCCTGCCGATACCGAGCTGAAGCTCAGATCGAGGTCCGCCGTGAACGGCAAGGCAGCCTTCGGCTGGAACGGCGTCGATGGCCAGCCGTTTGCCGCAGGATGCAGTGCCGCCTCACCGACCACCATCGCCGCGACCGGCTGCAGGTCCAGTGCGGCAACGGCCAGATCCCCGGAAAGGTGAGGCACACCCTCCTTCATCTCGGCATTGATATCGCCGGACACCGGGCCATCTGCCACCACGCCCTCGATCTTCGACATGACGAGCAGGCGTTTGTCGTAGTCGATGTCGGCCTTGAGCGATACCGGCGTGCCGTAGCCCATGCCGGGGAAACTCAGCCCAGTCATCATGAGCCACGGCTCCAGGTCTGCGGCCTCGATGCTTACGGCACCTTTGGCGGAGCCGAGCCCGTCCACCATCTTCAGCGTGCCGTCGAAGGTGGTCTGCATGTCCTCGCCGGTGAAGTCGAGCTTGGTCTTCAGGCCTGAGGCGAGCGTGCCTTCGGCAGTGAGCGTGGACTGCGCGCTGCCGGCGAGCTGGAGCGGCAAGGCGGGCAGGCCGTAGAGTGCCATTAGCGGGCCGGATTCGTCGTTCTCGGCCGAGAAGGAGAGCTTCATCGGCGCGTTGTCGATGGCGTCCAGCGCGCCGCTGCCGGAAGCTGTCAACGTGAAGGCGGTGCCTCCAGCCTTGCCGTTCGCGCTGATCGCAACGCCGTTGCTGCCGTCGTCATTGCGTGCCGCCGTCCCGACGAGATCGATCTCGGTGTCCTTGAAAAGGCGGGCATAGGATTTCGCCCGCTTGTCCAGTTCCGTAAGCAGCGGGTTACGCGGAAATTGGCCAGCCAGCTGCTCGATCATCGGCGCAAGATCCACCGAGATGACCGAGACGTCGATGTTGCCCTGCGGGCGATCGGCAAAGCTCGTCACCTTGCCGGTGGCGCTAACCGTCGCGCCGGCGAGCCCACCTATCGACAGCCTGTCGATCTCGAGGTCGCCCTCGTGGACCCGCAGCGCCGTGTCGATGCTGTCCGCCGTCAGACCATTGGCGCTCACCGGTCCCGCCTTGAGATTGATGTCGAGGTCGCGGTCAGCGAAGCGCTCGCCGCCGGTGTTGCTGACGAACAGCGACGAGAAGGCTGCCAGCCCTTCGACATCGAGTGCGTCGCCCGTCAGCGCTACGCGCATCGACGGGTTGGCATCTGCGGGACTGCTGTTTTCGATGTCGCCGTGGAACTTCGCCTTGCCGAGGATCAGCTCCAGATTGCTGAAGAGCTGCCGCTGCTCGGTGAGGTCGACCTTGGCGTTGAAGCCGGCGGCCGGCAGCCGCCTGATCGCCTCGTCGACATCCTTGGATAGCCATGCTGCGAAGCCCGAGGGCTGGCCGACGGCAAGCAGCATGGAGCCGTTGAAGCCGAAATGGTCCTCGTCGGATCTGAGCAGTCCCGAGACTTCAAGAGCCGTGCGGCCGGGCAGCGCCGCCGAAAGCGCTTTCAGGTTCCAGCCATCGGGCGCAGGCTCGGCCTGCAGCTTCACGTCGCGGATGGTGGTGTCGCCCGCGACTACCGCGGGCAGGTCGACATCTATCAATCCAGGGATTGTCGGTCGCGGCAGCTCCATCAGTGCCGTCCGCAGAGCCGCGACCCGGTCCTTGAGCGTGAGGCCGGCAGGCTTCTTGTCCGGCATGACCGCATCATCGAACTGGACTTGCGCACCGGTCGCCTTCACCTCGAAGCGGGATTCGGCAGTGAAGGCGAGGAATGCCGAGCCATCGGCTGTATAGGGATCGTTCAGCGGCCCCGTTTCAAAGCGGAACTCGTCGAAGGCGAGCCGCTGGTGGTCGAGATCGAGCTTGCCGCGCACGCGCCAGGCGGGCGGCTCGGCCTTCGCCGGCTCGGCGGGCGCTGCACCCCCTGCCGCTTTGTTCTCAGCCGTGCCTTTGGCCTTGGCCTCGCGCGCCTCGATGCGGAACGTGCCGGCATATTGCGCCGCGCCGTGATCGAGATGCACGTCGCCATCGGTTTCGACGGCGATCGGGTAGACCATCGGCTCGGCCCTCACCCTCAATCGCATCGAGCCCTTTTCGTCGACCTTGCCGGTCGACAGTCCGATCCCCGTGCGAATCCCGTCGAGCCTCAGCGATCCATCGACACGCCACGGTCCGTCGAGAGCCTTCGCCGAAACCTCGGTATTGATCTCCGTGAGCATGTGGTCGCGGCCGCTTGCCGCGTGCCTGATCTTCACCTGTCCTTCGGTAATCGTCAGCTTCTCGATGGAGATCTGCGATGGATTCAACGGACTCGAGGGCCTGACAGCCCAGTCGATCTTGCCGTCGCCATCGACCGCCACCGTCATTTTCGGGCGGACGAGCCGCATGTCGAAGATCAGGAATTCGCCACGCATGAAGGGCGCAAGCTCGGAATCCATCGAGAATTCCTCGACTGTCATTGCCGGCTCGCCGTTTTGCCCGCCGCCGACCGCCACGTCGGTAAAGGTGACGGACGGAAAGGGCAGCAGCCTTGCCGTAGCGTGACCCTGGACAGTGACGTTGCGACCCAGGATCGCGCTCGCCTCGCGCTCGAAATCGGCCCGGTAGCTGGTCCAATCGACGAAATAAGGCCCTACCAGCGCCAGGGTCAGCGCCAGCACCAGAAGGCCGCCAAAGATCACAAACAGCCGCGCGAGCAAGACGCTCCCCTTGTAGCTCCGTTGTCGGAGAAAACCAGCCGCACTCTAGCTGCATCAGTCTGTCGATAAAGTGGCACGTTGGGCAAGGGCTGCGGCCGCAAACACACGGATCATTTACCCCTGTGCTCATGATCGGCGATCACGTCTTCGATCACCTGGCGGGGCGTTTTCGCTTCCAGCGGGTTGACGTTCACCTGCCCGGCAAGCGTGATCAGCGCCTTCCAGAGTGTCCAGCCCCGTCCACGGGCCCAGGTCGCATCATTCAGCGGCAGGGCCTTGCGGAATGCGTCCCGGCTTTTCCTGTCAAACAGGGTCCAGGCGATCGCCAGGTCACAAGCGGGATCGCCCACGGCGGAGCAGCCGAAGTCTATGACGGCGGTTAGCCAGCCATGATTGACGAGCAAATTGCCCCAGGCAACGTCTCCATGCACCCAGACGGGCGAGCCGCGCCACGTGGCCGCGAGAGCGGCCTCCCAAACTGCGGTTGCAGCCTCGGCGTCGATCCTGCCGTCGAGCTCCGGGATCGCTCGCCGGGTCTCGGCATCATAGACCGAAAGCGATCCGCCGCGGAAGAAGCTGTGTGGGCCGGGCGGCGGTCCGCCGCCGGCATCGATCCTCTGCAATGCTGTCAGGAATCCCGCCAATTCGACCGCAAATTCGCCTAGGTTGGCGATCCGCCCGATAGTGGCGGTCTCGCCCTCGATCCAGCCATAGACAGACCAGGGCCAGGCATAGCCTTCGCCGGGCGCTCCCATCGCCAGGGGCACAGGAATAGGGAGAGGCAGACGAGGCGCGAGCCTCGGCAACCAGCGATGCTCCTTCTCGACCTGCGCCGCATAACGCTCCGCGCTCGGCATCCGCACGACCATGTGCGGGCCCAAGTGAAAGGTCCTGTTGTCCCAGCCGGCGGGTTCGACCGGCTTGATGGGGAGGTCCGCCCACTGGGGGAACTGCCTGACAATCAGCCTGGCGACCAACGAGACGTCGATGTCGATCCTGTCGGAGGTGGCCTTGGCCGCCTGCTCCGCTCTCATCGTCTCACGCGCGACTTCAGCCAGCGGTCGAAGGTGACGGCGAAGACCAGGATCAGGCCGATGACGATGCTCTGCGTGTAGGACGAGACATTGTTGAATTGCAGCCCGTTCTGCAGCACGCCGATCAGCGCCGCGCCGACCACGGTCCCGCCGACGCTGCCGATGCCGCCGAACAGCGACGTGCCGCCTATGACCACCGCCGAGATCACGGTGAGTTCGTAGCCGATACCGGCGACCGCCTCGGAGGAATTGAGCCTGGCTGACAGCACAAAGGCGGCGAGGCCGGAAAAAAAGCCGACGATCACATAGACCGAGACCAGGATGCGGTCGACGCGAAGGCCGGATAGCCGCGCCGCCTCGGCGTTGCCGCCGACGGCATAGACGGCTCGACCGTAGCGCGTGTAGCGCAAGACGATGTGGCAGAGCACCGCAGCGATTGCGAAGATGATGACGGGCACGGGCACGGGGCCGATCAGGCCGGTGCCGAACCAGCGCATCGCGGGATTGAAGCCCGAGATCGGGCCGCCATTGGAGATCGTCAGCGTCAGGCCCCGAAAGACGGTGAGGCCGCCGAGCGTGACGACGAAAGGCGGCACCTTCAGCCGGGTGATGGCCAACCCTTGCAATCCGCCGGCCGCCGCACCGACCGCCACAGCGGCGAGCAGCGCCGCGAACCAGCCAAATCCTTGCGCGCCGGAATTCTCGAGCGAGAGCGTATTGGCCGTGCCGCCCTTCGCGACAACAGCCGCGACCATGCCGCAGAGCGCGAGCAGCGAGCCCACCGACAGATCGATGCCGGCGGTCAGGATGACGAACGTCATGCCCAAGGCGATCAGCCCGGTTATGGAAATCTGCCTGAGAATGTTGAACAGGTTGATCGGGTCGATGAAGGTCGGCTTCATTGCCGTAAAGACGATCATCAGCGCGACGAGAAAGAGCAATGGGCCGAAATTCACCAGCAGGCGGGCGAAATTGATAGTGCCGCGTTCGACCGGCTCGGTCGTGTCAGTCATGCCGCCTCCCCTTGTGGCTGATCGAGCGCCATCAGTTCCATCAGCTTCTCCTCGGTCGCCTCGACGCCCGCCATCTCGCCGGTGATGCGGCCCTGCCGCATGGTCACGATACGATCGCTCACGGCAAGCACTTCGGGCAGTTCCGAGGAGATCATCATCACGGCTATGCCGCGCGCCGCAAGTTGCACCAGTATCTGGTGCACCTCGGCCTTGGCGCCGACATCGACGCCGCGCGTCGGCTCATCGACGATCAGCACCTTCGGATCGCGGGCCAGCCATCGTGCCAATATGACCTTCTGCTGGTTGCCGCCCGAGAGCCCCTCGATCGCCTGCTCGGGGGACGCCATGCGAATCGACAGCATCTTCCTGAAACCGGCCAGCGCCTCGCGCTCGCGCCGTTCCGCCATCAGGCCGAAGCGGTTCGAGAAGGCGCCAAGCGAAGCGATGGAGAAATTGTGCTGGATGCCGAGCGCGGCGAAAATCGCCTGCTGCTTGCGGTCCTCCGGAACCAGCCCGATGCCAAGTGCCACGGCTTCGCTGGGCGAGGCAGGCGCAATCGGCTTGCCATCCAGAACCATCGTGCCGGCCGCGATGCGGTCGGCGCCGAAGATGGCGCGTGCGAGTTCCGTTCGCCCGGAGCCGACAAGGCCGGCAACACCCAGAACTTCCCCTGCCCTCAGATCAAGGTCGACGCCGTCCAGCACGATGGCATGCGGCGCCTCGGGATCGCGGATCGTGCGCAAGCCGCGGACCGAGAGACGCACATCGCCGGCTCTCTGGCGCTCGGTCGGCTTCGCATAGAGTTCGGAGGCGGCCCGGCCAACCATCCGCTCGATGATCCTGGGCAGCGAAATAGGCCGCCCGCCGTCGCGGTCGAGATGGCCGGCGAGCCGACCGTCACGCAGCACGGTCATGCGATCGCAGATGGCCGAGGCTTCCTCCAGCCTGTGCGTAACGAACATGATCGAGACGCCGTCCTTGCGCAGCCGGCCCATGATCGACAGCAGGCGCTGCACCTCGGTTTCCGTCAGCGCCGAGGTCGGCTCGTCCATGATGATGAGCCGGCTCTCCAGCGACAATGCCCGCGCGATCTCCACCATCTGCTGCTCGGCGACCGAGAGCGCCGAAACAGGCGTCCGCGGATCGATGGCGAGGCCGACGCGCGCGAGAATGCTGCGCGAGGCCTCGCCCATGCGGCGCCAGTTTACCAGGCCCAGACGGCCAAGCGACGCGCGTCCCACAAATATGTTTTCGGCGACGGTGAGGGCCGGGATCAGACTCAATTCCTGATAGATCGTGACAATGCCGTGACGCTTCGCCTCCAGGGGATCGGAAGGCTTGTATTCCTGGCCGTCGAACAGAATCCGGCCGGTGGAGGGGGGCATCACTCCAGACAGGATCTTGAGCAGCGTCGACTTGCCGGCGCCGTTCTCGCCAAGCAGGCCGAGAATCTCGCCGCGCCGCACCTCGAGCGAGACGTCGCTCAGCGCCGTCACGCCCGGGAAATGCTTGGTGATACCCTCTACCGCAAGCAGCACATCGACCGAAGGCGCCACGGCGGCTTCTGATGAGGACAAGCGCTTCTCCGAAACGGATTATGACAATGGACGTTGCGGCCGAGCCGGCATGATCGCGCGACCCGGCCGCAAACGGATTATTGGAAAGACCGCTCTACTTGGTCTCGCCGATGCGCTCGGCCTTGTCGAGGTTGTCCTTGCTGATGACCTCCGGCGTCAGCAGCACGAGCTTGTTCTCCGGCTCCTTCTTGTCGCGGGCATAGGCAACGGCGATGCGCACGGCGGTGCGGGACTGTTCGCCCGGGAACTGCTCGACGGTGCCAGCGAGCTTGCCTTCCTTGACCGCGACCAGCGCCTCCGGCAATGCGTCGAAACCATAGATCTTCACGTCGTTGAAACCGCGTGCGGCGCAGGCCTCGGCAGCGCCGAGCGCCATGTCGTCATTGGCGCAGATGATGGCGTCTGGCTTGCCGTTGGCTGCGAGCCCCGCCTCGGTCACGCTCAGCGCCTCGGCACGGGCGAAGTTCGCCGTCTGCTCGTAGACGATCTGGTACTTGTCCTTCAGGGGATCGAGCACATTGTGCACGCCCTTGTTGCGGTCGATTGCCGGGCCGGCGCCGGGCTGCCCCTGCAGGTGGAACAGCTTGGCGCCGTTCGGGAAGTCCTTGACCATCGCCTGCGCTTCGGCCTCGCCGCCCTTCACGTTGTCGGCCCCCACATGGGCGAGGATGCCTTCGACGCCGTCGACGCGGCGGTCGATCGTCACCACCGGCACGCCGGCCTGCACGGCCTGCTCGAGCGCCGGCGCCAGCGCGTTGACGTCAAGCGGCGAGATCACGATGGCGTTGACCTTCTGCACGACGGCCGATTCGATGTCGGCGGTCTGCTTGGGTGCGGAGTTCTGCCCGTCGCTCTCGATCAGGTTGACGCCTTGCTCCTGAGCTTCCGCTTTGATCTGGTTCAGCATGTGTACGAAAAAAGGAAAGCTGAGGCTCGGTACCGAGCCGAGGATCGTCAGCTTGTCCTGGCCGAAGGCCGCGGGCGCCGCGACGGCAAGCGCACCGAAGGCCGCCGACGACATCAAAAACTCGCGTCTGTTCATATTTTTCCTCCCTGGCAACCGGCCCACGGCAACGGCTCCACCCTGTTCCACGCCGGCGGCCGACCGTAGCGCAAGGTCGAACGCCTGCGCAAGGACGCCAGAGCCGGTTGGACCAACAAGTCGGACAAATCGGAGCACGCCGCACTGCGCAGCCTGGGCTGTAGGTAGTGGGCACGATCTGCGAAGCCCTGCGAATCCGATCGGCAGTTCAGGACGATGGCACCGCCGGCACCACCAAACACTGTGATCGTCGACCGATTACACTTTACCCGGCAAAATCTTCCCTGGATTCATGATGTTCAGCGGGTCGAGCGCCTGCTTGATCATGCGCATGAAGTCGACGCCGGCGCCCATCTCCTCCTCGATGAAGGCGATTTTGCCCTGGCCTATGCCGTGCTCGCCCGTGCAGGTGCCGTCAAACGCGATCGCCCGCCTGTTGAGCCGCGCCACGAACGCCTCCGTCGCCTCGATATCCCCAGGGTTGCCAGGCTCCATCAATACCAGCACATGGAAGTTCCCGTCGCCGACATGGCCGACGATCGGTGCGATGAGACCGTGCTCGGAGATGTCGGCCTCGGTCTCGGCGATGCATTCGGCAAGCCGCGAGATTGGCACGCACACATCGGTCGAAAGCCCGGTCATGCCAGGCTTCAGCGACATCGACGCGAAATAGGCGTCGTGCCGCGCTTTCCAGAGCTTCGCGCGCTCCTCGGCCGCGGTCGCCGAAATGAACGGCCCGCCGCCATATTCGGCGACGATCTCGCCAAACACCGCCGCCTGCTCGGCGACGCCCGCTTCCGAACCATGAAACTCGACGAACAGGCAGGGCGTCTCGGGATAATCGAGCTTCGAATAGGCAATCATGGCTTTCATCTGCAGTTGGTTCGCAAGCTCAATGCGCGCGACCGGAATGCCCATCTGGATGGTCGCAATCACCGCCGAGCACGCGGCCTCCACGGACGGAAATGGGCACACGCCGCCGGCGATCGCCTGCGGGATGCCGTAGAGCTTCAGCGTGATCCCGGTGATGATGCCGAGTGTTCCCTCCGAGCCGATCAGGAGCCGCGTGAGGTCGTAACCGGCCGAGCTTTTCTTCGCCCGCTTGCCGGTCCTCACCACGCGCCCGTCGGCCATCACAGCCGTCAGCGACAGCACGTTCTCACGCATGGTCCCGTATCGCACGGCGTTGGTGCCGGAGGCGCGCGTCGCCGTCATGCCGCCCAGCGTGGCGTTTGCGCCGGGGTCGATGGGGAAGAACAGGCCGGTGTCGCGCAGGTAGCGGTTGAGCTCTTCGCGCGTCACGCCGGGCTCCACCGTGCAGTCGAGGTCGCCCGCATTCACTTCGAGGATGCGGTTCATGCGCGACGTGTCGAGCGAGATGCCGCCGCCGGGCGCATTCACATGGCCCTCGAGCGAGGTGCCGACGCCGAAGGCGATCACGGGCACGCGGTTCTCGGCACAGATCCGGACGATCTCCTGCACCTCCTCGGTGGATTCGGGCCACACCACGCCGTCTGGCGCCTGGGTGGGGATGTAGGAGGTCGTATGCGCATGCTGGGAACGGATCGTCTCACCGGTCTGGAAGCGCTCGCCGAAGCGCTGCTTCAATATGCCGAGCACCGCGGCTATGCCGGCCTCATTGCGTTCCACGGCGGTGATTGTCGCGAGAGACATGTCTACCCCTGCTATCTCATAGTGCGAGCTGATCTAGGCCGTCTGCCGCACCGCTGTCCAATGACAAATATGGGCTTTGGTTGCGCAGTTGTCCGGGTTAGCTATTCAGGCTGGTGGGTGGGGGTGCCCTGATGAATCGCAGAACTTTGATCGGATATTTAGTACTTGCCTTTTGCCTATTGCCCGCATGGGCTGTGAAGTCCGCGACAACTCAAAGTCGAATATCGTGGACGGGCGCGATATTGTTTTTCGCTTTCATAGTAATTGTCGGCAGTTTGGTCAGGAACGCTACCTCACCAGAATCGCTGCCGGGACCAGATTTTCGCCGCTACCAACCCTTTTTTATGCTCGCTGTTGGATTGAGTTTTCTGGCAGCTGAACTCCTTGCTATTGCATTCACCTATGCCGAATCTGGTGTAGGGCTAGCGGGTCGAGCGGGAGTTGTAATTTCGCAAATAGGGTCGACACACATTCCAGTCGTTAGCAAATATGCGACAGCAATGGAGCCACCTCTTTCACCGACCTCACTGTTCAGAGTCCAATCAATTGTGACTGTTTTTATGATCGCTGGACTTTTAACTTCAATAGCATACATTTTGCTCTATTGGAAAATGTCTGTTTCCGAGCGACTGCAACTATATCAATGGGGCCGCCAGAAGCGCCCTTCAAACGCCCTAGTGTTTGGAAGTTTTACTTTTGCGCTTCTGATGGCGCTTGCCGCCATCTTTGGTGGATCTGAATTTGGTGAGCCGACGCCCAAGTTTTGTCTGGTACAGGCTGTTTGCTATGCGCGCGGTGACGATCTTCTTGTCTTTGCAGCAGCTCTAGCAAAAGTAGTTGCGGTTTTTGGTTTTCCACTTGGTGCGTTTGCACTCTATGATGCAAATAGGGTACTCCCAGACTCCAACTCTGCAAATCTGTAGTTGAGGTACTGATGTCGATCCCTGCCCCGTTCACGTCCCGCGTCATGGAGATCGAGAAGGACTGGATCGACTATAACGGCCATCTCAACATGGCGTATTACAACGTGCTGTTCGATCGCGGCGCGGACGAAGGCTTCGAGTTGATGGGGATGGGGCCGAGCTACGCGAAGGAACGGCGGTTTACCTCCTACACGGCTGAAGTGCACATCTGCTACGTGCGCGAGCTCCATCTCGGCGACCGCGTGACCGCCTCGCTGCAGATCCTCGACAATGACGAGAAGCGCATCCGCTTCTTCCAGGAACTCAGGCATGTCGACGGCTGGCTCGCCGCTACTTCCGAGAATTTGATGCTGCATGTCAACATGGCCGGTCCGAAGGTCGCGCCCTTCCCGCCCGACATCCAGGCCAAGGTCGACGCGATGCGCGCCGCCCACGCCGCGCTGCCGGTACCGGAGCGCGCGGGGCGCTCAATCGGGATCAAGAGAAAGAGCTAGCTTCGCGCCAGATCTCCACCACCCCATCAGGCGTTCCGCTGATCGGATCTGTTTCGGGCAAAGCCAGTGCCGCGATCTCGCGGGCGATCCTGTCGTCCTGCATCTCGCCGGGCCTGACGATGTTGCCTTGCTGGCCGGGCGGGTAGCCGCCCGCCATCTGGAAATCGCTTGAGGCATCGAACTTCCGGTGGCCGACGCCGGCCGGGATCACACAGACGTCGCCGATCACGACATCGATCTTGATGCCCTGGTCGCCGCCGAAGCCGATCCGTGCGCTGCCGGACACGCAGGCGAGCACCTCGTGCCCACGCGTGTGGAAATGCCAGAACGGGTAGACCGTGTAGACCCAGGTGCCCTGCCAGCCGTTCTTGCGGTAAAGCGCCGTCGCCGCACTGCCGCTGCGCGTGCTGCCGGGCAGCCTGCCTCGCCAGAATACCAGCGGCAATTCGCTGTTCGGAACGCCGCCGTCGGGCTCGAAAACCTGAAGCATGACATCGTTGCCGGCCATCGCTCTTCCTCCGCAAACAACGGAAGATTGGGCGGGCGACCGCAGAGTCAATCCGACCCATTCCCCGGCAATGGCAGCCGTGACGGCACCGGCGACGACTGGACGATAGCGGTATTGGTCATCGCATACGGGATGATGCGATCGATCACCCGCTCCAGGTCAGCCACCGAGCGGACCTGAACGCGGGCGATGAAGCAGTCCTCGCCGGTGACGCGGTCGCAGGTCGCGACCTCGGGGATATCCCTCAGGATCTCTACGACCCGGCCGAGCTCTCCGGGCACCGGCCGAACCCGAAGCCAGGCCCCGAGCGGCAGGCCGAGCGCCGCCGGATTGATCGTCGCGGAATAGCCTTGGATCGTGCCGTTCTCCTCGAGCCGCCTCATACGCTCTGCCACGCTCGGCGCCGACATCTTCACCTTGCGCGCAATCTCGGCAACGCTGGTTCGCGCATCCTCGAGGAGTGTACGGACGATGCGCAGATCGACCGCGTCAAGCTGATCGTTTTCGATTGGAAGCCGCTTCATCGCGTTCCACCACACTTTCAAAGGCATATCCCGCGATCCGCCTTCCATTACCCATGTAACGCCAGGCGACCGGCTGCGATCATTGTCCCATGGAAGCTCAATCGCAAGCGAAACCTGAAACTTCCGGCATCGCGAATCTCGTGCCGCCGCCTGCCTGGTTCGGGGTGAGTGCCATCTTCCACTATCTCGGCCCGGCATTCGCCGTGCTGCTCTTCGACCATATCGGGGTGCTGGGTGTCGCCTGGTTGCGCATCACCTCGGCCGCGCTTGTTTTCGTGCCGCTCACCAGGCCGTGGCGCACCATTCTCCTCGCGAATTCCAGCCAGCGTGCGCTGCTGATCGCTTTCGCCGCCTGTCTCGCGCTGATGAACTGCTCGTTCTATCTGGCGCTTGACCGGCTGCCGATATCCCTGGTCGCGGCGATCGAGTTTGTCGGCACGATCGGTGTCGCGCTCTACGGCCTGCGCAGCGGTCGCAACTTGCTCGCGCTGGTCATTGCAGTCGGCGGCGCTTTGATCCTGATCGA
Organism: Mesorhizobium sp. BAC0120; assembly: GCF_033542235.1. NCBI lineage: Bacteria > Pseudomonadati > Pseudomonadota > Alphaproteobacteria > Hyphomicrobiales > Phyllobacteriaceae > Mesorhizobium > Mesorhizobium sp. BAC0120. Next base: position 639,998 of record NZ_JAWRCU010000001.1, read on the forward strand.
CATCAGATGGGGCAGCGATCCGGCGGGCCTGTTCTGGGCCTTCCTCAACGGAGCGCTGTTCGTCGGCTACATCGTGCTCGGACATCGGCTCGCCGCTACCGGCGCCTCGAATGGCGTCGCCAATCTCGGGGCCGCCATGGCGGTCGCCTCTGTGCTCGCCCTGCCGGTCGGCTTCAGCGAGGCAATCACCGCCTTCCCGTCGCCGGCCTTGCTCGCGGCAGCCTTCGGCGTCGGCATCTGCTCGTCGGTGATCCCCTATATCTGCGACCAGCTCGCAATGTCGCGGCTGCCGCGTGCAAGCTTCGCGCTTCTACTCTCTCTGCTACCGGCCACCGCCACCATCATTGGCGCAATCGTGCTGGCGCAGATACCCAGCCTGCGCGACCTGTTCGGCATCGCCCTGGTCATAGCCGGCGTCGCTATCCACAAGCCTCTGCCGGAGCATAATGAATGAGCCTTAAGTAGACTGTTCCTGCGCGACCGCGTGCTCTAAGGCGTCCAACTGCTCGCGCACTGTGATCCAGAGAATCCGCGCCAACACGTCCTCATAGTCGTGGCGGTAAATATTGCCGGCACCGGCGATCTGCGCCCATGGTACATTCGGGTGGCGCGCTTTCAGGTCGCTCGGAAGCCGACGGGAGGCTTCCGAGATGATCTCGAGGCAACGCGTCACCGCATACAGTGTGCGTTCGTCCTCAGCGAAAGCCTCGAAGCTCATGCCCTCCACAAACCGATGTGCCAGCCTGACGTTATAGGCGATCGCCGCCAGGACTCTGCGCGTGTCTCTAGAAGGCATACACTGCGTCTGTCAGCGCCAATGGCTTAACATAGGGCTTCAGCCCCTCGCGATTGACGACATCCACTGGCCCGTCGAACAAGCCTTCAATGTAATCCTTGAGGCTCACATATTCGTACATGCCCAGGTGAGCTTCGGGATCCAGATCGATCATGATGTCGATATCACTGCACGGTCCGGCATCACCTCGTGCAGCCGAGCCAAATAGGGCAACGTGCTTCACACCCTGCCGCTGCAACTCGGCCTGATGCCTCTTCAAAGTGGCGATGATGCTCTGGCGGTCCATGGGCAAAACATATAACGCCCTCCACCTCCGTGCCAGTGCAATGTCTGGCAAGCAGACCAAGCCAGTTCCTCCCGCAGAACTGGCCTGGCCGAACCATTGTTTAGTTTTTGCTGATAATCCATACTGCAACCGAGGGGGGGGTGGAAACCTTGCGTGGACACTAGCGAGATCGATGCCGTCCGCAGCCTGCTCAGCGCCAAGCCGAGGCCGGTCGGCTGGGCGGCGCGGCGTGCGCGTCTGGACGAAGTCGGGTCGGTCTGGCCTGTCGCCGAGGATATTCAGCTCGACGAGGCGGAGTTCGGCGCCATCAAGGGCGAATGGTCGATCGCGCCCGGCAGCGGCGCATCCCGCGTCCTGATGTTCTTTCACGGCGGCGGCTACTGCTCGGGTTCGATCCTCAGCCATCGCAGGATGGTGACCGAGGCCGGCCGGGCCGGAGCCATGCGGACCTTTGCGGTAGGTTACCGGCTCGCGCCAGAGCACCCTTTTCCTGCCGCGCTGGACGATGCCTTTGCGGCATGGCGCTTCGTCAGGGATCAGGGTTATCCGGCCGGCAACATCGCTGTCGGCGGCGACAGTGCCGGCGGCGGGCTGACGATTGCCCTGCTGAACCGGCTGCGCGAGGCCGGCGAGGAGCTTGCCGCCTGCGTCTGGCTTGTGTCCCCCTGGACAGACCTCACCATGTCCGGCGCCACGATCGCGACCAAAAGCGATGTCGATCCGCTCATCCACAAGGAATATCTCGAAGAACTGGCCCGCGCCTATGTGCCGGCCGCAATGGACCGCAAGGACCCGCGCTTCTCCGTGCTTTACGGGGATCTAAGAGATCTTCCGCCGATCCTCATTCAGGTCGGTTCGAACGAGACGCTCCTCGACGATTCGGTGCGTTTCGCATCTGCTGCCGGTGCGGCAGAGGTTGAGGTGACGCTCGAAATTTGGCCTCACATGATCCACGCTTGGCAAATTTGGAACGCGCATCTCGAGCCTGGCCGCCAAGCCTTGGCCCGCGCCGGTGAATTCATGCATCGCCATATGTGACGACCCGCCGATGACACTGGGCAATCCTGGTGAGTGACGCTGACGCACCCCCGGATTCTTGTGCCGGTCCATCTTCCCATTTGACGAACACATATCTCGCTGGCTATACGTCGATCAATAGCCAGAGAGTTATGGATCCTCGATGCCGACCGCTCATGATGCGCTCTTCAGAACGCTTGCCGACCCGACTCGGCGGGCCATCTTCGAGCGATTGTGCCGTGAAGGAGAGCAGACCGTCGGGGCTCTGACGGCTCAGGCCGGGATCTCGCAACCTGCTGTGTCGAAGCATCTCGGCGTTCTGAAGCGGGCCGGGCTCGTGCACGACCGCCATGAAGGGCGACAGACGCATTATAGCGCGGAGCTCGGCGCTCTGGCTCCGCTGATCGACTGGACAAGTCAGATGACCGGATTCTGGCAGAGCCGGTTCGACAAACTCGAAGATCTGCTCAAAAGGATGGACCAATGATCCAACCCGCAACTGAGTCACGTTCCGTCATCGTCGAGCGGGAGATAGCGTTTCCGCCGGAAAAGATCTGGCGCGCACTCACGCAGCCCCACCTGATCGAGGAATGGCTCATGAAGAGCGACTTCAAGCCGGTCATTGGGCACCGTTTCAATCTGCGCGGAGAATGGGGTGGGGTGCTCGATTGCGAAGTCCTCGCCATCGAGCCGGAAAAGACTCTCTCTTATACGTGGAATTTTGCGCACGACGACGACGCCTTCGATTTGAGAAGTGTGGTGACCTTCACGCTCACCCCGACAAGCAAGGGGACTCATTTGCGCATGGAGCAGGTCGGCTTCCGGCCCGATCAGAAGCAGGCCTATGGGGGCGCCAGAGTTGGCTGGCAGCAGTTCCTCGAGAACCTGGAGCAGCTTGTGGCCCGGATCGATTGAAGCCTTTCGCCGATACCTCAACCCAATCCGATCAGATTCATCTTCGAAGGAGGCCACATTGAACTGGAACAAATCGATTCGACAGATTCACCGATGGCTGTCGATTGCCTTTACGGCGACTGTGGCCGCCAACTTCATCGCAATGGCGCTTGGCGAACCTCCTGCCTGGATCGTCTACGCGCCATTGCCTCCGCTCTTCCTGCTCCTGTTCACCGGCCTCTATATGTTCGTGCTGCCCCACGCCACGCGATGGCGCAGCGGGCGACGCGTCGTCGAGCAGGGGTGAGCGGAATGGCCAGCGAGAGATCCCGGAAACCGACGAAACTCGCGGGAGGGCCGAGCAGGACGGCACCGAAGGCGCAGTCGGACGGGGTTGTCCTCCTCTCAGGCGGCAACCCTCAGATCGCAAAGGGTTATGGTGACGCGCCCGTGCAGGCCTATATCGCGGCAATGCCGGGCTGGAAAAGCGATGTCGGGCGCCGCATCGACGAGCTCGTCATGCGCATCGTCCCCGGCGTGCAAAAGGCCGTCAAGTGGAACTCGCCCTTCTACGGCGTCGAGGACCAGGGCTGGTTCCTCAATTTTCACTGCTTCACGAAGTACGTCAAAGTGGCCTTCTTCCGCGGCGCCTCATTATGTCCTGTTCCTCCCGGCCAGTCCAAGCATAAGGAAGTGCGCTATCTCGACATCCACGAGCAGGACCGGTTCGACGAGGCCCAGTTCGCGGCTTGGGTGAAGCAAGCCAGCCAACTGCCCGGCGAACGGATGTGATCAGCCGCTGTGAGCTGAGCTTGTGGCATGGCGTGGCCGATGCACCGAAAGTACGGCCAGGCTCAACATGCTGCGTTGGTGCGACACCGAGATATGATTGATGTGAGACGCAATAGCACCGGATGCTCGCTTGCGGGCCTCACCTGACGGAAAAGCAAGGGCGATCATGAACGGGGCGACACAGCCATGAAGCAGGCGAAGAGCGGCTTGGAAGAAGGAAAAGAAGAAGCTTCTCCCTCTCAGCTGATCGATTCGAAAATCAAGGGACTAAGCGATTGGCGCGGCGAGATGCTCGCTCGGCTCCGAACTCTCATCAAACAGGCCGACCCCGAAGTGATCGAGGAAGTGAAATGGAGAAAGCCGTCGAACCCGCTGGGCGTTCCGGTGTGGTCGCATGCCGGAATTATCTGTACCGGTGAGACATACAAGAACGCCGTGAAGCTGACCTTCGCCAACGGCGCCTCCTTGGAAGATCCTTCGGGGCTCTTCAACTCCAGCCTCGAAGGCAACACCCGTCGTGCCATTGATTTCCACGAGGGTGACAAGATTGATGAAGAGGCTTTCAAGGCGCTGATTCAGGCCGCCGTGGTACTGAACACATCGGCACGTCCTGCAGCTCCCGCGCGTGGATCTCGTAGGGGGCCGACGGTCGCTTGAGGAGCGCTCTGGCATTGCGCCAGTTTAGAGCCCACTGTTTTAGGTCGGCGCTGCCCCTCACCCTTACCCTCTCCCCGTAAAGGACGGGGAGAGGGTAAGGGTGAGGGGAAGCGCCTGCGTCAAACGAATTGCACCCCTAACTCAGCTTCTCCTTCAGGAACGCGATCGTGCGGCCCCAGGCGAGCTCCGCCGCTTGCTTGTCGTAGCGCGCTTCGGACGTGTCGTTGTTGAAGGCGTGCTGCGCGCCTTCATAGACATAGATCGTGTATTGCTTGCCGGCCGCATTCAGTGCCGCCTTGTAGGCGTCGATTCCGGCATTGGTGCGCTCGTCCTTACCGGCATAATGCAGGAGCAGCGGCGCCTTGATCTTGGCTATGTCCTCTTTTTTCTTGGGCTGGGCTCCGTAATAGGCGACCGCCGCTGCGAGGTCGGGGGAGGCAACAGCCAGATTGTTCGCCGCACCGCCGCCCCAGCAGAAGCCGACCACGCCGACCTTGCCGTTGGTCAATTCATTCTTCTCCAGGAAGGCCACCGTCGTCACGCCGTCGGCTGACACCTGCCCCGGGGTGAGCCGGTCGAACATTCCGCGTGCCCGATCCTCGTCCGGCGGGGTGCCGCCGAGCGGCGAAAGGAAGTCGGGCGCGAGGACGACGAAACCTTCCAGCGCGATGCGCCGCGCGACATCGCGGATATGCGGATTGAGCCCGCGGTTCTCGTGGATGACGATCACGGCCGGAAGCCTGCCGCTCCGGTCCGCGGGGTACACCAGATAGCCCTTCATATCGCCGGTCGATCCGGGATAGGTAATATCCTGCCCCTTCAACCGCTTGTCGTCCTCGGCCACGATGGCCGCCTTCGCCGAATTTGCGGCGAGCAGCGGCACGATAGCCGCAGCCGCAGCGCCCGATCCGGCGAGTTTCGTCAGTTTCCCCATGAAATCGCGACGGTCGAGCGTCAGATGCGTGTAGTCGTCATACGCGTCTATCATCGCCTGAGTGATGTGTGGCTTGTTCATGATTTCCTCCCTCGGCCGTCTGCCCCGAAACGATAGAGCCAGTCCCACTGCGGTCCACTCACAGATGGGTGAGTGATGAGTGAGCAGTCGTGATCCCCAGCCCTCGGTTGCGCTGCCCTCGCCGACAGCATATGACGCCGCCGATGGTCGAATTCGTCCCCGAAACCGTTCTGAAGCGCGATCTCTTCTCGGAGACCCGGAAGGGTCACTTCGCCGGCGCGCCGCACGCAGCGGTGATCCGTCGCGTCGTCACCGCTGCGCCGTTCTGGTCGCGGCCGATCGGCTGGGTGCTCGCGCGCCGAGAGATTGCCGTGCTTCGCGCGATCCGAGGCATGCGTGGCGTTCCCCAGCTCCATTCCGTCGACAGTGACGGGCTCTACCGCTCCTGGACCGACGGCACGCCACTGCACCTTGCCCGCCCTGCCCACCCCGCCTGGTATCGCGATGCGCACCGGCTGCTGCGCGAGTTCCGACGCCGTGGTGTCACCCACAACGACCTTGCCAAGCCGCAGAACTGGCTGATGACGCCGGACGGTCTCGCCGCCCTCATCGATTTCCAGCTCGCCAGCCGTCACCGCCGCAAGGGCTGGCTTTTCAGGCTGATGGCCTATGAGGATTTCCGCCATCTTCTGAAGCAGCAGCGCGCCTTCGCCCCGGATTTTATGACGCCGACCGGGCGCCGCGTGCTCGCCCGCCGGTCGCTGCCTTCGCGCATCTGGATGGCGACCGGCAAGAAGCTCTACAACCTGGTCACGCGCGGCTTCTTCCGCTGGTCCGATGGCGAAGGCACGCATGACCGCATCGATCGTGAGGGCCCAGGCATCATCGCCCGGCTGAGATCCCTGCCCGGCGTATCGGATGTGGCGCTCGCCCCGTTCCCTCTGCCGTCGAAGGGCGTCGGTATCTACGCCTTCGTCGAGACGGCAGAGCCCACAGCGCTCGCCAAGACCGACGGCGCCGACCTGGTGCAGCCCGTGGCCGCCCTGCCCCGCCGTGCGGACGGCACACCGCGCGCCGACATCCTGCAGCTCATCGCCATGAACCAGATGACCGAACTGGACGCGCTCGTGGAGGGCGATCCCGCACTTGCCGCGACTGCGCATGCGGTCGCTGCCGGTCGCCTCAACTTCTCCGACCGCCGTATCTCGCGGATGGAGGTCGGCTAAAACGGCAGCCCGGACCGAAGATGCCCTGTCCACCACGCCGCGTCGCTGGTGAAACGGATGAGCAGCAGGCCAACGCCGGCGACGAGACCGAGTCCGAACAAGATGTTCGCCCGGGTGACGCGCGGATAATTACGGCCATTTTCCGGGAAGAGCCGCGGCCGCAGCAAAAGCACGCTGGCGAGCAGCACGAGGTCGATGCCCATCGATACATAGTGCCAGGGCGATAGCGGCCACGCACCGCCCGGAACTATGACCGCCCAAAGGAGGCTCAGCAAAAGATAGCAGGATACGAGCTGGTAGGCCCGCCAGTTGACGGTGTCGGATCGAGTTGAAGTTGTCATGGTTCGTCCCCCTTCCCTAAGGGCACATTCCAGCGTCCATTTTGTCAAGCGGGTCCAGGCATCCGGTCATGGCAAGCAGTGCTGCATCACGACGCTGAGAATCCCACCGCCGTATCTCGTGCAGTGAGACGAACGTGGCCGAAAAGATACGTTAGGCGAGCATCAACGCGCTTCGATGGCTGTATTCTACGGTAACTGGCTTGAAAAAGCCGCTTAGTTTGAAGTTTGATGGCGATCGCTTACCAATTCATATTGGCATCGATTGGAGGGGATCGCCGATGATGAAGACGAGACGCGATGTGTTGGTCGCCGGGCTGACCGCACTCGCCGCTCCCGCCGTATCCACGAGCGCTTGGGCGGCAAAGCCGAAGAAGACCACGGGCTCATACTTCCTCGGCACCGCCGTGGACAACGGCGTCACCTACAGGACGACCAACTTCGACAGGATCGACCCGAAATGGCGCAAGCAGGTCGTCAAATATTTCAGCAATGAGCCTCAGGGCACTGTGGTGGTCGATACGCTTCACCACATGCTCTACTTGATCATGGAGAACAAGACGGCCATCCGCTACGGCATCGCCGTCGGCAAGGAGGGCTTCAAGTGGTACGGCCGCGCCACGATTGAAAACAAGGTGCTGTGGCCGAAATGGATCCCGCCGAAGGAGATGATCGCGCGCCACCCGGAGTTGCCGCCTTTCGTTGATGGCGGCTCCATGAAGAATCCGCTGAGCGCGCGCGCCATGTATCTGTTCAACGGCAACGCCGATACGGGTTACCGCATCCACGGGACGATAAATCCGGAAAGCATCGGCACCGATGCATCGAGCGGCTGCATCCGCATGTTCCCCGAGTATGTCATGGATCTCTACCAGCGCTGTCCAATCGGAACCGCCGTTTGGGTGTTGCCGCACATCGCCGACCAGGCAGCCGGGCTGAAGCTGCCGGTCGATCCAACGATCGGGCAGTAAGGACGGTTCGGAAGGGAAAATCGATGAGGGGACATCATATGAACGCCGTCAATGGACTGACGCGAGCTGCGGCTTGCGCCGGCCTTCTCATGCTCGCCGCCGCTTGCACATCCACAACCCTATCCACACCCACGAACAACGCCCCCGGAAACGATGCCGAACTGAAGGTTGTCACCAGCGGCCAGACCAACGAGGCGGCGCCGGGCTTCGAGAACCTGCAGCCGGGCAGCGAGGAGGACTTCGTCCTCAATGTCGGCCGTCGCACTTTCTTCCCACAAGGTTCGGCCACGCTGGATTCGACCGCCAAGGCGACACTCGACACCCAGATCGCATGGTTGAAGAAATACCCGCAGTGGCTTGTGAAACTTCAAGGTTTTGCTGATGACGGAAGCGGCGATTCACAGCAGGTCGCCCTTTCCCAGAAACGCGCCGATGCGGTGATGGCTTATCTCGCCGCCGGCGGCATCGACTCCAAACGCATGTGGGCCAAGGGCTACGGCAAGGACCGTCTGGTGCGCGACTGCCCGGACAGGTCCTGCAAGGTGCAAAATCGCCGTGTCGTAACCAACCTGCGAAACGAGCGCGACACGTCGTAACCTTCAGCCCTTCCAGTCACGGCAGTCGAGAGCCGCTCCGGGGAAGCACGTCGCCCAGCAGAAGCGCTCGAACACCCATATTGCCGGTTGCGACCAAGCATCCTTGTTGTCCAGCGCATGGCGCGCGACAAGACCTTGCCCATGCAGGAACTCATCCTGTCCGCGTTGCAGGTCAATCTGCGCGCCCACCGGCTGCCCGAGCCGAGGCGAACGGCCGGCGTTGCCTCAAGATCCCTCTCGACGCCTTGCCCCGCGTGGCCGGAGGTGAGTAGATCACTTACTGGTGTCCGCTGAGTTCTGAAATTCGCTGGGGGCCCTATATCCCACAATCCACCGCCACCATGATCTCGCCGCCTCGGTCGGCGATCAGGGTGGGTATGCTGCAATGCGCATCTGAAAGATCTGCATGGAGGTGCAGCCATGAACGCACAGGACATCATTGCTGAAATTTGTGAGAAGGTCGGAGTTGATCAAGCTGCAGGCGAGAAGGTCGTCGGTACGATCTTCTCCGTGCTCCAGCACGAAGCCCAGGGCAGTCGTGTAGGGGAGCTTCTGGCAAAGATACCGGGCGCCAGCGATCTTGCCGGGCAGTACGATGTGACGGCGCCGGCTGCGACCGGCGAAGGCGCTGCCGGCGGGCTTCTCAGCACACTGAGCTCTGCGCTCGGCAACGTGCTCGGTGGCCAGGCCGGGGCCCTGATCAACGGCATCTCCCAGCTGCGGGCGTCAGGCCTCGATGCCGAGCAGATCCGTGAGGCGGGTACGACGGTGATCCAGAAGGCGGAGGCGGCCGCAGGCCCGGACCTGGTCAAGGAGGTGGTAGACTCGGTGCCCGGCCTGAAGGGCCATCTTGGCCTCTCTTAAGCGCGAGACTGCCCAAGCGCAGCCTGGACTGGGAGGCGCCGGGGACAGTTTACCTTTTTCGCAGAAGAACAGCCGCGGTGGAGAACTGACGCAAGCGGAAAAAGCAAACTGCCCCGGTTCCCCGCTTACTTCGGCAGCGCGTAGGCCATGACATAGTCTCCGGCTTTGGTACCGATCGAGCCGTGCCCGCCGGCGACGATGACGACGAACTGGCGACCGTCGGAGGTCTCGTAGGTCATCGGCGTGGCCTGCCCGCCGGCAGGCAGCCGCGCCTGCCAGAGCTGCAGCCCGGTCGTCAGGTCGTAGGCCCTGAAGAAGTTATCGACCGCTGCCCCGAGAAAGACGACTCCGCCTGCCGTGATCATCGGCCCGCCAATGCCGGGCACGCCAACCCTAAAGGGCAGCGGCAGCGGCGACATGTCGTAAACCGTGCCGTTTCGGTGCTTGTAGGCGATGTTGCCGGTCCTCAGGTCCACACCTGCGACATAGCCCCAGGGTGGCGCCTGGCAGGGAACGCCGAGCGGTGAAAGGAAGGGACCCATCACCACCGCATAGGGCGCCCCTTCGTTGCGGTTCAGCCCCTGCTCGCTGCCCGCGCTGGCATTTTGCGGCGGTACATCCGCCCGCGGGATCAACCTGGAGACGAAGGCGAGATAGGTCGGCATGCCGAACATCACTTGCCGGACCGGGTCGACGGCGACACCGCCCCAGTTGAACGTACCGAAATTGCCGGGGTAGACGAGCGACCCCTGCAGAGACGGCGGCGTATAGCGGCCTTCGTAACGCAGCTTATGGAAGGCGATCCGGCAGGCGAGCTGGTCGAACATGGTGATGCCCCACATGTTGGCTTCCACCAGCGGCGGAGGATTGAAGGAGAGCCCCGACACCGGTTGTGTCGGTGCGGTGTGATCCCCTTCAATGGCACCGTCCGGCGCAGGCACCTCGTGCACGGGGATAATGGGCTCGCCGCTGCGGCGATCGAGCACGTAGATGTCGCCTTGCTTGGTCGGTCCGACCAGGGCCGGTACGAGTCCGTTCGCGGTCGTGATGTCGACCAGCGTGGGCTGCGCCGGCACGTCCATATCCCAGAGGTCGTGGTGAACAGTCTGGCGCACCCAGCGCACTTGCCCGGTGTTGAGGTCGAGCGCGGTGATCGATGACGAAAACCTCTCGACATTCTCGCTGCGGTTCATGCCGAGCTGGTCCGGAGTCTGGTTGCCGAGCGGCACATAGACCAATCCGAGCGCCTCGTCGGCGCTCGCCGTCGACCACATGTTGGGCGAGTTGTTCGTATAGAGCTGGCCGGCCGGCAGCGGCGTGGTCTGGTCCGGATTGCCGGAGTCCCAGTTCCAGATCAGCCGGCCGGTGTCGGCATCATAGGCACGGATGACGCCGGAAGGCTCCTGCGTCGAATAATCATCGTTCACCGCGCCGCCGACGATGATCTTGCCGCCGGCGATCAGGGGCGCCGAAGTGGAGTAGTAGTAACCGGATTTGTTCGCATAAGGCATATTCGCGAGCAAGTTCAGGGTCCCGCCCTCGGCAAAGCCCGGGCACACCTGGCCATTGGCGGCGTCGAGCGCGATCAGGCGCGCATCCGAAGTCGGCAGGTAGATGCGCTCAGCACACGGCTGTCCGGCCGCCACCTTGGTATCGTGAAAATAGGCTACCCCGCGGCAGGTCTGGTGTTGGCGCTGGCTTTCCGGTCTGATCTTTGCGTCGAATCGCCATTTCTCCTTTCCTGTCGCGGCGTCGAGGGCGATCGCCAGATCGTGCGGTGTGCAGATGTAGAGCGTGTCGCCGATCTTGAGCGGCGTTACTTGATAGGTTGTCTCTGGGACGTCGGCGGGCCCGCGAATGTCACCGGTGCGATAGGTCCAGGCCAGCGTAAGGTTGCCGACATTGTCGGTCGTGATCTTTGTGAGCGGCGAATAGCGCTGGCCGAACTGAGTGCGCCCGTAGAATTGCCATTCGCCGGCTGGCATCTGGCCGCCGAGATTTGGTGTCGCCGTGACCTTTTCCGTGCTGAGCTCGCCGGCCATGTTGTAGGGGTCGATCGTCAGCGAATAGGCGGCCACGCCCAGCGAGGCGAGCGTCGCTACGAGGAGCGCTGGGGTCCCGGACGCCCCCTTCAGCGTCCTGCGCACCCATGGCGTCAGCAGCCAGAGCCCCAGAAGCACGATCACGCCGCCTCGCGCGCCGAGCTGCCACCAGTCGAAGCCGATTTCCGAAACAGCCCAGATCAGCGTGCCGAGCATCAGCGCTGCGTAGAGCCAGAGCGCTGCGTGATTGCGGCGCCACAGCAAGACAGCGGTGATGATGAAAGCCAGCCCGGCGATCGCGTAATACCAGTTCCCGCCGAGCGCGACGAGCCAGATGCCGCCGGCGCCGATCGCAAGACCGACAATCAGGAAGATGAGGCAGGTGACAGCGATCGCCATGGCCGTGCTCCTTGGTGCGGTGGCGTTGCCTAACCCGCGAGCACGGAAAGCTGTTCCTGCGGCCGGCGCGCTCTCCAGTTCACTTTGTCGCGCTGTCAACGAAGGGACATGGCCGGGCGAGTGTCACCTGCGCGATGTCTAAATCCGGAACAAATCGGACACGCGGCTGGCCTTTCCTGCCCGAATCACTACATTCGGGGCGATGTCCGGCAATCCCGACGACATACCTTTCTTTGATGAACCGCCCGAGCCTGCCCCTGCCCGCTCGGGAGGCATTGCCGCGCGCGCCATGGCCGCCCGCGCCGCTGCCGCGCCGAGCTATCTCGAAGGGCTGAACCCGGAGCAGCGGCTAGCCGTCGAGACGACCGAGGGGCCGGTTCTGGTGCTTGCCGGCGCGGGCACGGGCAAGACGCGTGTGCTCACCACCCGCATCGCCCATATCCTGGCGACCGGCCGGGCCTTCCCATCCCAGATCCTTGCGGTGACCTTCACCAACAAAGCCGCGCGCGAGATGAAGCAGCGCATCGGCCTGTTGATAGGCGAGAACAATGTCGAGGGCATGCCCTGGCTCGGCACCTTCCACTCGATCGGCGTCAAGCTGCTTCGCCGCCACGCTGAGCTCGCCAATCTCAAGCGCGATTTCACGATCCTCGACACCGACGATCAGGTGCGGCTCCTGCGCCAGCTGATCCAGGCCGAGGGTCTCGACGACAAGCGCTGGCCGCCGCGCACCCTGGCGATGATGATCGACAATTGGAAAAACAAGGGGCTCGGGCCGAAGGACATTCCCGAGGGAGACGCCCGTTCATTCGGCAATGGCAAGGGCCGCGAGCTCTACCGCGCCTACCAGGACCGGCTCTCGACCCTGAACGCCTGCGATTTCGGCGACCTCCTGCTCCACCCTATTCGCATCTTCCGCGAGCACCACGACGTGCTCGCCGAATACCACCGCAAGTTCAAATACATCCTGGTCGACGAGTACCAGGATACCAACACCGCGCAGTACATGTGGCTGAGGCTGATTGCGCAGCGGCCGCAGGGACAGTCATCTTCTCCCCGTCCAAGGGAAGAAGGTGAGGGGCAATCGGCCGAAGGCCGCAAGCCCGACCGGGCGCCCGAGCCGTTGCGAGGCCCCCGCGGAGCGCCCGCGCCGGCCCGCGCGGAACAGCGCGTGAGCGAGAAAAAACCCACACAACAGATTAATATTTGTTGTGTCGGCGACGACGACCAGTCCATCTACGGCTGGCGCGGCGCCGAAGTGGACAACATCCTGCGCTTCGAGAAGGATTTCCCCGGCGCCACGGTGATCCGCCTGGAGCGCAATTATCGCTCCACCAAACACATTCTCGGCACCGCCTCCCATCTGATCGCCCACAATGAGGGCCGGCTCGGCAAGACCCTCTTCACAGACCGCGTCGACCCCGAGGACCCGAAGGTCTTCGTCCATGCCGCATGGGATTCGGAGGAAGAAGCGCGCGCCGTCGGCGACGAGATAGAGCGGCTGCAGCGCCAGGGCCACAATCTCAACGACATGGCGATCCTGGTGCGCGCCTCCTTCCAGATGCGCGAGTTCGAAGATCGCTTCGTCACGCTGGGCCTCAATTACCGCGTCATCGGCGGCCCGCGTTTCTACGAGCGAATGGAGATACGCGACGCGCTCGCCTATCTGCGCGTTGTCGCGCAGGGCGCCGACGACCTCGCCTTCGAGCGCATCATCAACGTGCCGAAGCGCGGCTTGGGCGAATCCACCGTTGCCCAGGTCCACGCCACCGCTCGCGCGCTGGGCGTCCCGATGCTGGAAGCTGCGGGAAACCTCGCCGAGAGCGACGAGCTGAAGCCGAAACCACGCGCCGCGCTCCGCGAGGTCGCCGCCAACTTCGCCCGCTGGCAGGGCCTGCTCGAATCGAAGCCACACACCGAGCTCGCCGAGATCATCCTCGAGGAGAGTGGCTACACCGAGATGTGGAAGAACGACCGCTCCGCCGAGGCGCCGGGCCGGCTCGAGAACCTCAAGGAGCTGATCCGCTCCATGGAGGAATATGAGTCGCTGCGCGCCTTCCTCGAGCATGTCGCGCTGGTCATGGACGCCGAGCAGAACTCCGACACGGACGCCGTCAACATCATGACTCTCCACTCCGCCAAGGGCCTGGAATTCGAGACCGTCTTCCTGCCCGGCTGGGAGGAAGGCCTCTTCCCGCATCAGCGGGCGCTCGACGAGGGTGGCCGCTCCGGGCTCGAGGAGGAGCGGCGGCTGGCCTATGTCGGCCTCACTCGAGCCAAGCGCAACCTGCACATATGGTTCGTCTCGAACCGCCGCATCCACGGGCTCTGGCAGTCGACCATCCCGTCCCGTTTCCTCGACGAATTGCCGGAAACCCATGTCGAGGTCGACGACACCAACTCATCCTATGGCGGCTACGGCACGGGCGGCTTCGGACGACAGAATCCCTACGGCGCCTCTCGCTTCGACAATCTCGGTTCGCCGAGCGGCGCCTATGCCGGGCGCGGCGACCAAGGGTCAGCTGGCGGCCGGTCCTTCTCCAACTCCTACGCCACGCCCGGCTGGGCACGCGCCCAGGCGAACCGCACCGAAGCGACCGACCGCAACTGGGGCACGCGGTCCGGCCATGCCGTCGAGCGCATCGGCTATGGCGAGCCGGATTCCGGCTATGGCGCCGGCCGCGGCTCGGTAAAGGGCCGTACCATCGAGGGCGAGTTGGTCGCCAAGTCCGTCGCCGACTCCCCCTCCCCCTTCAAGGTCGGCGACCGCGTGTTCCACCAGAAATTCGGCAACGGCAACATCGCGGCGATCGAAGGCAACAAGCTCACCATCGACTTCGACAAAGCGGGGCAGAAGAAGGTGCTGGACGGGTTTGTCCGGGCGGCGTGAAAGACTGAACTGGGAACTCTTGGATATCAGCCCTCTACATATTTGTGCAGGATGGAGTTGATCAGCGTCTGATAGGGCATCCCCTCCTCCGCCGCGCGTGCCTTGAGCCGAGCGAGGTCGCGTTCGGGAATGGAGATCGAGATGCGCTGACGCTTGCCGTCGAGAGCACCTCGGGCTACCTCGCGCCAGAAGTCGCGCCGCGCCTCGATGTTGCCGACCGAGACCCACTCGCCGCGCTCGGTGCTCTCGGTCAGATCACGCTCTTCGGGGTCGATGGCCAGTGCCTGTCTTTTGCCCATTTTAGCCTCCGAGATAGTCCCGCGTCGCCTTGCGACTCGGGAACATTGTCTTGAAGAAAATCGTCTCTCCGTCAGTCACGAACGGTACGATCCAGGCATAGCCCTCGATCGCCACGACGAGTTGACGCTGATGCCGATACTTGTCTGTGTTTGGATGCCCGCGCTCGTCGAGCAATGCACCTTCCGATAGAGCAACCAGCACGCGCTCAAAGCCAAAGCCGTGTCGCCTCTTCAATTCGGCATTCTTTTCGGGGCTCCACTCAATCGTCTGGTCCGTCATGCAATATGTATTCCATACATATCAAGATGCAATGCCCTCCCCCTGCGGAGGGAGATCGAGGTTCAATTCCTCACGCCGTAAACCAATACCGTGTCAGGTGGAAAAACAGCGGCGCCGCGAAGGTGAGCGAATCCACACGGTCGAGCACGCCGCCATGGCCCTCGATGATGTAGCCCCAGTCCTTGGTGTTGAGGTCGCGCTTGATGGCCGACAGCACAAAGCCGCCGAAAAAGCCTGCAATTACGATCACGGAGCTCATGCCGGCAGCCTGCAGCGGCGTGAAGGGCGTCATCTTGTGGAGCAGCGTGCCGACCAGGATCGCCGAGAGCCCGCCGCCGATCAGCCCTTCCACCGTCTTCGACGGGCTGATCGAGGGCGAAAGCCGCGTCTTGCCGATGAGCTTGCCCCAGACATACTGGAGCACATCCGAGAGCTGCACGACGACGATCAGATAAACGATCAGCAGCGCGCTCGGCACGCCTGTATCGAGCAGCAGGAGCGCGGGCGCGTGGCTGATCGCATAGACGGCCAGCATCAGCCCCCATTGTACTTTGGCGCTGCGCGCCAGGAATTCGCCGGTGTCGCCGGCGAGCGTCGCGATCGCCGGCAGCAGCAGGAACGCGTAGACGGGTATGAAGATGATGAAGAGGCCGTACCAGTCGTCGGCGAGCAGCAGGTAGTTGAGCGGGAGCACAACGAAGAAGGACAGGAACAGCGCCAGATGATCGCCGCGCCGCGAAGGCGTCAGTGTCCAGAATTCGCGCAGCGCGATGAATGAGATGAGCGCGAACAGCAGGATCGTGGCCGCCTCGCCGAGCGCGATCGCGCCGCCGACGAGAAAGACCATGACCCACCAGGAGCGGATGCGGGCGTTGAGGTTCTCGACCGTCTTCACGGTTTCGGCCTTGGTTGCCCGCCATTGCAGGACCAGACCGATCAGCGAGGCTGTCGCAAGCAGTCCGACAAGGCCGTAGAGCACGGTTTCGAGCGTTGCGTTCATCGCGCCTTCCCCAGCGCCTTCACGGCTGCGCGGGCCCTTTCGAGAAAGGCCTCCTTCTGCTCGCCCGGTTCGACGCGGAGCGGCGTACCGAAGCGCGCCGTGCAGGTGATCGGCACGACGAGCCAGCTTCCCTTGGGCAGGATGCGGCTCAGATTGTCGAGATAGACCGGAACCAATTCCACGTCGGGGAAGGCCAGCGCAAGCCGGTAGATCCCACTCTTGAAAGCCGCAATCTCGTCGCCTTCGGCGCGCGTGCCTTCCGGGAAGATCAGTATCGACCTTCCCTCCTCGAGCACATGCTCGAGCGGTGCGAGAGGCTGGCTGCCGGGCGCGGGCTGGCGGTCGATCAGCACCGCGCGCAGCAGCTTCTCCGCGATGAAGCGGCGCAGACGGCTTACGCCCCAATAATCGCGCGCCGCGACGGGATGGGTGCGCCGCCGCACTTCCCAGGGCAGCGCGGCCATCACTGCGACCGTGTCGAAATGGCTGCTGTGATTGGCGAAATAGATGCGTCGCCTGGTATCCGGCCGGCAGCCTTGCCATTCGCTGCGCGCGCCGACCAGGATGCGCACCAAGACGACGAGGAAGCGCCGAATGAGAGCGGTCATGCACGCTCCAGCTTCCGCGCGATTTTGATCGTGCGGGTTATGCAGGTGACAAGGGATCCGCCGGCGATGAGCACTGCCGCCATCAGCAGCGACCAGTGCGTGGCTGAGAAGAACCACTCCATGGTCTGCGCAACGAGCCCGACGGTCAGCGCCGCCATGCGCCGCTGCTTTGCCATGATGCCGGAAAAATCCTGGACGAGGCCGACTGCGCCGCCGAAGACCCGGACATAGGCCGTGAGCGCTGCAAGCAAAGCCGAGGCCCAGCCGAGCCACGGCTCCCCAGCCGCATAGCCGAGCGGCACGAGCAAGAACGTGTCGGCAATGCGATCCGGAAACTCGTTATAGATCGGCCCGGTTTTGGTCTTGAGGCCGCCCTCGATCGCCACCATCCCGTCGAGCAGGTTTGAGACGAGGCGCAGTTGCACGCATGCCGCCGCGATGAGCCACCCGACCGGGTGGGCGGTCAGCCCGATCAGCAGCCCGCCGATCGCGCCAAATATGATGGAACCCACCGAGATCGCGTTCGGCGTAACGCCGGCGCGCGCCAACCGCGCGCTGAGCGCGACTGCCCATGCAGAAGAGCGCGCCGCAATCGGGCGCCTGGCCATTGTCTCGTCGGGCAAGATCCCAACCCTCCCGATTCCGGATCATATTACGAAATCGGGCGCCGCTGAACTGGGATCGATCACCGACAAGGCCCCTCTTGCGCGAGGGCAGACAGCACTCGCAATCTGTCGCGAGGAAGCCCGACAAAGCACCCGCCGGGCATTTGTTTGTTATTGCTTCGGCAAGAGTTTGCTCCAGCCGAAAAGTGAACGTCCCCCGCGCCTCACTAGTTCTCGTTCAGCTTGGCCACTTTCGCATCACCCTGCTTGTAGCTCACCTGGATCAGGTCGCTGTTGCTGTCAGTCCTATGCTGATGCTTCGGCTTCACCGTCCTGACCTCCCGCTTGGCGACCGGGGCCGCCGCGCAATTGCCGCTTGTCTTTGTCTCGACGCGCGGAGGCCTGCCGTTGCCGACGGAGAAATATCGCGTGGTGCGCGTGCAGAGACCGTGGCCAGAGAGTGTCGAGACCATCGTGTAGCCCTGAACTCCGGGAGGCAGGCCATCGAGCTCGAATGGTCGGTCCGGATTGCCATAGGTCATGCGGTCGAACACGGCCGACATACGCTCCAGATCTGCAAATGGCGACCAGAAGTCGTCGAAGGCGGGCAGGAAGATCGCGTCGCCGGCAGCAGGCGCGATATCGACCGCAGGCGGCTGGTCGCCCGTATAGCGGATCTTTTCGAGCGAACCGTCCGGCAGACGAACGGTCAGAACGTGCGTCTTGGCGGGCTCGGCTGCCGCCGTGCCGGCGATTGCAGCTATCGCGACGCCGGCGAGGATCAAGGTGCGGAACTTTTGCACAGTGGTCTCCTGAAGGCTTGATAACTTCATCGACCGTCACACCGCTAAGTCTGCGCTGCGACGGGTGACCAAGTCACGCCGGCAATGCTCCATGCTGGTTTGGCCGGTTTGTGGCAGCGGGTCAGCCAGTTCGCTCAACACGCCGATCACAACTGCGTCAGAAGAAACACTGGCCGAATATGTGTGCAGACATGTCCGGCCCCTGGGCCCTTTCGCTGCAGAAAAGCAGTGAACATCGGAGCTTCGCATAATCGGAAAGAGTGAACTGCCTTTAGCATCGCCCCGGGCGGCGTGACGGATACGCCTTTACATCAATCCGTCACGCCGCCTGCCAGGATGAAGGTTGCCTCGTGTGACGCAGGCAACCTTCTTAGGCCTCGCCCATCCTCGTGCGGCGGTCAACGCACGTTTGTCGGGTCGATGGCCTGGAATCTCTGACGGGTGCCTTCAAGCATGCCCATGCGGCGTGCATAGGCTGGCCCCGGGCCGCGCATGTAATAGAGCTCAGGCCGGTAGCGCGGCGCGACCAAGTCGCGGAAAGCCGATTTCAGCTGGGTGATATGGGGCCAGAGTTCCATGAAATTATCCCTTCCAATCAAGGGCCGGAACCTCACCGGCCTCAACGTTATGATGGAAGGATAGGAAGGTTGTTCTTCTACGGATGTGAGAATTCGCACAGCTGCGAAAAACTTTGAACAAGACCTGTTTTTTGGCTGGCCGGAGGTACGGCTATCGTTGCGCCGCGAGGTCGGGGGTGGCTTGTGCCTTCGTCACTACGAGCTTGCCGCCGAACCGCGTGAATTCAACGGTCTCACTAGGCTCGCCCAATTTGCCGGGGACTGAAATTGCAATCTTCTGGCCCTCGGCGAGGGTGGCTACCAAGCGCAGGGGCAAGCCTCCTTCGCTGGCAGCGATGGTGGCGACCACCCGATAGCCGTCATTCTCATCGGTATAGTAGACGACGCCGTGAATGCTGCTGAGCTCGACGCTTCCGCCTTGCAAGGCAACGAGTTCATCGGCTGGGGCGGAGCTTGCCGCCACACAAAGCGCCACAATGGCAGTGTATCTGTACATGATGTTGCCCACCCGAGAGAGGTCGAGGTTGGAGCACTGCGGGGAGGATATCATCGCCGCCGCCATCGTCTGTGGGGATTCGCACAGTTTTCCGAAAGTCTGCTCAGCCCTATCGCCCTTTTTCGCTCGCCGACGGTGCTGGACAGCCGCGAATTTCCTTTGGAAATTGAGCTGGCCTAACTAAAGTCGGGCCAGAGGAGGGATGCCGTCGTGGCCGTTTCGCGGGCCTTTCTGTCAAGACTGGGCGAGGCCGACCTCGCAGCGCTGGCCGAGCGCTGGTCGGCGCGCACCTATCGCCAGAACGAGCTGATCATTGCGCATGGCGATACCGGCAGGGACGTCTTCTTCCTGATCGAGGGCCGCGCGCGCGTCACCTTGTTTTCGGAGGACGGCCGGGAGATCGCCTACCGTGACGTCGAGCCCGGCGACATCTTCGGCGAGCTGGCAGGCATCGACGGCAAGGCTCGTTCAGCAAGCATCGTCGCGCTGGAACAGAGCCGTGCAGCCCGGTTGCCGGCCGCGGCGTTCCGCGACATCGTGAGAACCCGTCCCGATTTCGCCTGGACGCTGCTGGAGCACCTTTCGGCCCAGCTCAGGCGCATGACCGAACGCGTTTTCGAGTTCAGCACGCTTGTCGTGCGCCAGCGCCTCATTCACGAGCTGCTTCGTCGGGCAGAAGAACACGAGCAGGGCGGCGAGGAAGTCGAGATATGCCCAGCGCCGACGCATTTCGAGCTGGCGGCGACTATCAGCACGCATCGCGAAGCGGTCTCGCGCGAGATGAGCACGCTTGCCAAGAGAGGGCTGGTCGCGAAACGCGGCAACCGGCTGGTCCTGCGCGATCTGGCCGCGCTCGAAATACTGGCGGGTCAGGAGGACTAGCCCTGATTGCTGCATGATCTCAGCCGAGGAATTCGGTCCTGGACCATGCTCGCGCCGGCTGCGACGCTTCGGGCGTCGAGCGCGAGAGCAGATCGCTCGTCTCGCAACAAATAGCACGCGCCGATGTTGAACCTGCTCAGCACGGGCCGGCGGCCACGACAGTCGTGCATGCCTGCTCGCTGACCGGCGGTTGTGCGTGTCGCGCACGGTTCCGTCTTCCAGGAACACCCTTCCTTTCCGTGAGTTAGGCCCTTGGGCGGCAAGCATTTCAAGGAAGGAAACCAGAATGGCAAACGGGCATGACAACCGCTCGCCATATTGCTGGCGATATCCGCCGTGCGGGCGCGCGTCTCTCACGTCCCTTCCCTCGGATGGCTGTTGACGCACTCCCCCCTCGAGGAGGGAGACATTCCGGAGCGGAGCGGGAAGCCCGCCCGCGCTTTGAAGGAAGACCTGTTTTGAGCCTGTATCTTCTCGATACCAACGTCATTTCAGCAATCGCGCCAACGAAACGGCGCACGGCTTCTGACGAGAAGCTGGCTGCATGGATCGAGGCCAATACAGACAGCCTCCGGCTCTCCGTCGTTTCGCATGCTGAAGTTGCGGCAGGTATTCACAAGGCCCGCCGGACAGGTGCGGCCGACAAGGCCGAGCTCCTTGCCGAATGGTGGTCCGCCATCCGGCACTATTGGCGGGAGCGGTTCCTGCCCAGCGACCTCCAAGTTGCCGAGCAAGCCGGACGGCTGCTCGATGTCGCCCGCGCCACTGGCAGCGATCCGGGTTTTGAAGAGCTGGCAATCGCCGCGACGGCAGCCGCTCACGGGTTGACTGTGCTGACGCGCAACACGCGCCACTTCCAGCCGCTCGGGATCGACTTCCTGAATCCGTTCGAGGCCCTGCCCCCGGAGACCTCTCCTGTCCCGTAGCGGCCCCGCCGCGGCTTCACGCACTGCCCTTCCGAGGAGGCAACCGACTGCACAGCCCACGCGGCTTTACTGCATTTCCTTCGCCTTCACCGCCGCCCTCTCGGCGAGCTCGGCATAGAGGCACTCCAGTCGCTCTGCGGAGGCGACGACATCAGGCTCGTAGCCTGCCTCATCCAGCACGCGAACCAGCTTCTCTACAAAACCCGCCTGCTTCTCCAGCGCAGCAAACAGCGCCATTACCTGCTCGCGGTCGATCGCCGGCTCGGCGAGCATCTGCTCCACCGCGCGTCGCGTTTGCTCGCCCTCCAGGCGCTGTCCTTTCAGGATATCCAGCCAGTCTGTCATGAAACCTCCGGCCCGAGCATGCGAATCCGACCTTGGCCCGTCAAGGCGGAGGCAGACGGCAGGGCGCGAAAACGAAATCGTCCACTCCAAGCTCGAATTGCCTTAGACTGGGTCGATCAGTCAGATGGAGACCGAAAGATGCCCGCACCAGCCGGAACCGAAACCATCGCCGCAGCGCTCGCTGAGCGCGGCACCGCCGTCATCACCGGAGCGGCCAGCGGCATCGGCTTTGCCACTGCGAAGAAACTCGCGGCGCGCGGGCTGAAGGTCGTCATCGCAGACCGGGAAAGCGCAGCCCTCTACCAGGCGATCCGCGACGTGGCCGCTCTCGCTGAGGGCGGCGAGGAGGAGGTGCTCGGCTTCGCCTGCGACGTGTCGCGGCCGGATGACGTCGTCAAGCTCGCTGAAGCGACGTTCGACAAGTTCGGCGAGGTCTCCTTCCTGATGAACAATGCCGGGGTCGGCAACAATCCCGGCAAGCCATGGGAAAACCTTGCGGACTGGCGCGCGCTGATCGATGTCAATTTCTGGGGCGCGGTGAACGGCGTCAACGCATTCGTGCCGAGGATGATCGGCGCCGCCAAGCCGGCTGTCGTCGTCAATACCGGCTCCAAGCAAGGCATCACGACGCCACCCGGCAATCTCGCTTACAACGTCTCCAAATCCGCGCTGAAGACCTACACGGAAGGCCTCGCGCACGAGTTCCGCAACATCGAAGGCACGCAGCTCACCGCACACCTGCTCATTCCGGGCTTCACCTATACCGGCCTCACAGTCGGCGCGGCCTCCAAGCCGGCCGGCGCCTGGACGCCGGAGCAGGTCGCCGATTTCTTGTTCGAGAGCCTCGCTCGCGGCGACTTCTATATCCTCTGCCCCGACAACGAGACCGAGCGCGCGATGGACGAGCGGCGCATGGCCTGGGCGGTCGGCGACATCATCGAGAACCGCCCGGCATTGTCGCGCTGGCATCCCGACTACAAGGACAAGTTCGCCGAGTTCGTGAAGCGCTGAAACGAGATCATCCGCCCCATCGGTCGAGGAACTCTTCGATCGGCAGGTTCTGCATATCCGGGATCGCCTCGAATAGCCTGTCCTCCGGCCAGTCCCACCAGGCGAGTGCCTCGATCCGCTGCGCGACCTTCGCGTCGAACCTCGGGCGCACCGCCTTGGCGGGGCTCCCCGCGACGATCGAGAACGCAGGCACGTCCCGGGTGACAACCGAATTGGCGCCGACGGCTGCGCCATTGCCGATCGTGATGCCCGGCATAATGACAGCCCCATGGCCGATCCAGACGTCATGGCCGATCGTCACGCGCTTGCCCTGCCTGCGCTTGCGGAAGGTTTCATCGACACCGAGATACCGGAAATATTCGTTCGGCCGGTAACTGACCTTGTGTTGTGTCACACGTTCGAGCGGGTGCTCGAGGGCGTTGATGCGGGTGTTCGCGGCGATCGAGCAGAACTTGCCGATTGTCGTGTAGATCGCTTCGGCGTGGCGCTCGAAATAGGAATAGTCCCCAACCACGGCCTCGCGCAGGATGACCCGCTCGCCGACGGCCGCATAGCGGCCGAGCTTGCAGGATTTCAGCTCAGCGGTCGGATGGATGCGCGGCTGAGGGTCGGTGAAGCGCAGATCTGCGGGCTCGTTCATGTGCCCGGATTACAGGGCAATCGCCTATGAAGTCGACCCCCACTCCGGTTCGCTTCGCGAACCACCTCTCCCCCGGTCGACGGGGGAGAGGAAGCGCCGGCCGCAGAATCCAGGCGCCCTTCCTCTCCCCTTTTGAGGCTTTTGAGGGGGAGAGGTGCCGAGCGAAGCGAGGCGGAGCGGGGGTCTGCCGTGCCATATGCGATCGCCCTGGTCCGCATTACTCTAGCACCTTCATTTAGGCTTGCCGTTCTTCCAAGTGACGTTCTGACCGTAAAGCGGTACCGTCGAGAGCGACATCTTGGCCGAGCCGTTCTGCACCTGGCGGGAGTGAGACAAGTAGATCAGCGTATCGTTGGCCTTGTCATAGATGCGGTTCACCACCTGCTTCTTCCAGATGAGACTGATACCTTGCTTGAATACCTCCTCGCCTTCCGCGCTGAGGTCGATGTCGCCGATCGTGATCGGGCCGGTCTGGCGGCAGGCGATCGAGGAATCGGACGGATCCTCGAACCAGTTGCCCTTCGACAGCCGATCGATCACGCCGCGATCGAAATAGGAGACGTGACAGGTCACGCCTTCTACTGCCGGATCCTTGATGGCCTCGACGATGATGTCGTTGCCGAGCCAGTCCACTCCGACTTTGCCGACTTGTTCGGCAAAGGCCGGACCGCCAAAGCCGAGCGTGGCCCCAAGAACGAGAACCGAGATCGGGCGCAGCAAATTTTCCTCCTGCAGCGGATGAGATGCAGGCGCTCAATTGGGTCGGCAGACCGCCGTTTACAAGCGACAACGTGGATGTCTCGCAGCGTCAAGATGCCCCTTTGTCGGCGATTTGCCAGGCGGTAGAATGACCGCCATGAACCTGAATGGATCGATGAGGCTCCCGGCATCGAATGTTGCCGGTCGCCTCTGACATTCGATGAGCTCTACGGAATTCTGCCCCATGATGCGCTACATTCTTGCCGGCATCCTCGTCGTCATGGCGGCTGCGATCGGCTTCGTAACTTTACAATGGTATCAGGTGCGCTACGGCGGGCAGGCCTATGGCGCGCCCTTCACCCTGGTCGATCAGACCGGCGCACCGATCACCGAAGCCGCGTTCCGTGGCCACCCCACCGCGCTCTTCTTCGGCTTCACCAACTGCCCGGAAGTCTGCCCGACGACGCTCTACGAACTCGACGGCTGGCTGAAACAGATCGGTGACCAGGGTAAGGACATCCACGCCTATTTCATCACGATCGATCCCGAGCGCGACACGGTAGGCGTGCTGAAGAACTACGTCAGCAACGTCTCCGAGCGCATTGTCGGCATCACCGGCGATGCCGACAAGGTGGGCGAAATGGCGAAGAACTTTGGCATCTATTTCAAGAAGGTGGAAACGGAAGGCGGCGGCTACACGATGGATCACACCGCATCAGTCCTGCTGCTCAACCGCAAGGGCGAATTCGCCGGCACCATCGCTTATGGCGAGAGCCCGGAAGCGGCCGTCGCCAAGCTGAAGCGCCTCGCCGCCGAAGGCTGATCAAGCTCATCACTAGTGTCCCGGTTCTGAAATTCGTCAGAGTTGGATATAGGGCTCAGAGCGAATTTCAGAACCGAAGGGACACTAGCAACTCATTGATTTCTAGTGTCGTTTTGATTTCGAAGTTCGCTCCGAGCCTGATCTCAAGAATGGGGCGAACTTCGAAATCACGACACTAGGGGGAGCGATGGCGAATGCCGACCGGAAAATCCTGATCGTCGGCGCCGGCCCGGTCGGCCTTGCCGCCGCCGTCGAATTCGCGCGTCGCGGCTTCCGGCCGCGCATCGTCGAGACGAAGGACGGTCCTGTTCCGCTGAACGAGAGCCGGGCGCTCGCAGTCAATCTGCGCACGTTGAAGCTGCTGGAGCCCGCGGGCCTCAGCGACAAGATCGTGGGGGAAGCGCAGCAGATAGCAGAGATGCGCCTTTTCGATCGGGACCGTCCGCTCGCGAGAATAAGCACCACTGAGATCGCCAGCGGAAAATACCGCGGCATGCATGTTCTGCGCCAGGGCGACACGCAGCGTCTCCTGCTCGAGCGCCTCGCCGAGTTCGGTATCGTCCCGGATTGGCGGACCGGCCTGGAAAGAATCGCTTTGTCCGACACACAGCCGACAGCCACGCTGCTCAGGGCGGATGGCGCTCGCGAGGAAGCCGCGTTCGACATCGTCGTCGGCGCTGACGGCGCGCACTCGACTGTACGCAGGGCGGCCGGCTTCTCCTTCGCCGGCCAAGCGCTCGCCGACACCTTCTACCTCGCCGACTACCGCTACACGGAAGATCTCGACACCTCCTACGTCGAGGCGCATCTCTTCAATCCCGGCGCCATCGCGCGCTTTCCGGTGGATCGGCGCACGGTGCGCTTCGTGTCGACCCTTGCCGATTTTCGCGACGGGATCAGGCACGTCGGCGTAGTCGAGAACGTGACATGGCAGGCCGAGTTCAAGGTATCGTTCCGCCACGTCGAACGCATGTCCAGGGGCAGTGTTTTCCTCATCGGCGATGCCGCGCATATCCATTCGCCGATCGGTGGGCGAGGCATGAATCTCGGCATTGAGGATGCCTGCTGGCTCGCCTGGCTCGTCTCCGAGGGCCGCGAGGGAGAGTTCTCCGACCTCAGGCTGCCGCCTGTGCGGCTGGTGGTCGGCGAAACGCACGGCTTGACACGCATGGTGCTCTTGAGGAACCCCATAGCGCTGCTCCTGCGCAACATGGCCGTGCCACTGCTCACTCATGTTCCGTGGTTCACCCGGCGCACGGCCGCAAGCATGCTCGGGCTCGACACGCCGCCTCCGCCGTGGCTTGAGTGAGCGGCGCAACAGCGAACAACAGAGCATCACGATTGAACCAGACACGCATTCATTTGACCGCGGCGCGCCAAACCGCCGAGATGATCTATGCCGAACTCGAGCGGGCCTTCGAGGACGATGGCTTTCCAGTAGCGATACTCGAGCTGGACGAAGCGCGCGATCTGCACGAGGTGTCGCTCTATGTGCCAGCCGAGGGGCTCGGCGATGCCGAAGCAACGATGCGCGAAATCGCATCGCGCTTTGAACCGAAGCTCTCGGTCGAAGCGGAGGAAGTGCCCGATATCGACTGGGTGGCGCATTCCCTGGAAGGGTTGAAGCCGGTCCGCGCGGGCCGCTTCTTCGTGCACGGCTCGCATGATCGGAGCCTGCGACCATCGAGCGGAATTGCCATCGAGATCGAAGCTGGCCTTGCCTTCGGCACCGGCCATCACGGCACGACGGCGGGCTGCCTCGAAGTGATCGAACGCGTAGTGCGGCGGGAAAAGCCGCGTAGCGCGCTCGATCTGGGAACAGGGAGCGGTGTGCTGGCGATCGCCATCGCGAAACTGGCGCAGATACCGGTGCTCGCTACTGATATCGACCCGATCGCGACGCGCGTCGCAGGAGAGAATGTCAGGCTGAACAACGCGTCCCGCCTCGTTCATACCGTTACGGCGACCGGCTTTCACAACCCGGCTTTCTCGGCCGCGGGACCGTTCGACCTGATCGTCGCCAACATTCTCGCGCGGCCGCTGATGAAGCTCGCGCCCGACATGGCGAGAAATCTTTCGGTGGGCGGGTCGCTGGTGCTCTCAGGCATTCTCGACAGCCAACGCGACGCCGTGCTCGCCGCCTATGTCGGCCAACGGTTCCGTCATGTGAGCACGCTGCACCGGGAAGGCTGGTCGACGCTGCATCTGAAGCGGTGACGATCGAAACCTCCGCATGGTCCCCATTTGGGGGCCAATTGCCCCAGAAGTGGCACCATTGCCAGCCGGCTTCCCCGCCTTTACGGTCCGGCCTCCCCGCAAGCAGGCATGAGGCGCTGTCATGTTCCAATCCTTCGATTCCCACGGCGACCCGACAGCCGGACGCGCGCGAGTCACCCTTTTGCGCGAGTGGCTCGATGCGAACGAGTTGGACGGCTTTCTCGTGCCTCGGTCCGACGAGCATCAAGGCGAGTATGTCGCGCCCGGCTCCGAACGCCTGCGTTGGCTGACGGGCTTTGCCGGCTCAGCCGGCGTTGCCCTGATTCTGCGGGAACGCGCGCACATATTCGTGGACGGGCGTTACACGCTGCAGGTACGGGACCAGGTCGACCTCTCGGTCTTCACGCCCGAAAGCCTGATTGAGACTCCACTTCCGGCCTGGATAGTCAAGAATATCGGCAAGGGCGCGCGCATCGGCTTCGACCCCTGGCTGCACACGATTGCCGATGCCAAGGCCCTGCGCAAGGCGACCGAGAGGGTCGGCGCCACGCTGGTCGCCGTTGAGAAGAACCCCATCGATGAATTGTGGTCCGACCGCCCTGCCCAGCCGCTCGGCAAGGTCGAGATCCAGCCCATCGCCTATGCCGGCGAGCTTGCCAGGGACAAGCTCGCGCGGCTCGCGGCCGGTCTCACGGACGAGGGTGTCATCCATACCGTGCTGACCGACCCGGCATCGATTGCCTGGGCCTTCAACATCCGCGGCAGCGACGTGCCGCATACGCCGCTCCCGCTGTCCTTCGCGATCCTCTCGGCGCAGGGGTCGCACTACCTCTTCATCGACGGACGAAAGCTCGGCATCGAGCAGAAGGCCTATCTGACCCAGCTCGCCGACCTTCGCCCACCCTCGGCGCTCGATGCCGAGCTTGCGCGCCTCGCCGCCCGAGGCGGAAAGATCGGGCTCGACCCGGCGCTCGCAGCCGAACACCTTCGCACGCATGTCGAGGCAAGCGGCGGCGAGGTGGTGATGCTTGCCGACCCGACCCGATTGCCGCGCGCGACCAAGAACCAAGCAGAGATCGCCGGCACGAGGGCTGCCCACCGCCGCGATGGCGCGGCGGTTACGAAGATGCTTGCCTGGCTCGACCGGCAGCAGCCGGGAACCGTCGATGAAATAAGGGCAGTCACCGCGCTCGAAGAGTTCCGTCGGTCGACCGGTGAGGAAACCCAGATGCCGCTCCGCGACATCTCCTTCGACACGATTTCCGGAGCCGGGCCGAACGGCGCGATCATCCACTACCGCGTCTCGACCGCGACGAACCGCAAACTGCAGGCCGGCGAACTGTTCCTGCTCGATTCCGGCGCGCAGTTTCAGGACGGCACGACCGACATCACCCGCACCGTCGCTGTCGGCGAGCCGACGGAGGAGATGCGCGAGCGCTACACGATTGTGCTCAAGGGCATGATCGCGATCACGCTGCTGCGCTTCCCGCCCGGCACGCGCGGCTCAGACATCGACGCGATCGCCCGCGTGGCGCACTGGAAGGCCGGGCTCGACTATGCGCACGGCACCGGCCATGGCGTCGGCTCCTTCCTTTCCGTCCATGAGGGCCCGCAACGCATCGCCAAGTCCGGCACTGAGAGGCTCGCCGCCGGCATGATCATCTCCAACGAGCCGGGCTATTACCGTACGGGTGCCTACGGAATCCGCATCGAGAACCTGATCCTCGTCACGCCGCCGGAAGCCCTTCCCGGCGGCGATATCGCCATGCACGGCTTCGAGACGCTGACGCTGGTTCCCTTTGACAGGCGGCTCATCAAGACCGAGCTTCTTTCCCGCGAAGAACTGGTCTGGCTCGACGCCTACAATGCGAGGGTGCTTTCGGAGATCGGCCCAATGGTCGACGGCGAGACGCTGAAATGGCTGGAAGCAGCCACCGCGCCGTTCAGCCACGGCGTCTAGACCAAGAACTGCCTTAGCACGATCGGTGTCGCGGCGCGCCGGCGGGGAAACCTCCCTACCATGCCGCGCAGCCCCACCGGACCGGGAGCGACGGGCCCGGTCCACTCGATCCAGTTGCCTTGCATGGCGGCGGGGCCGGCCAGCGCCGTGAGTACGGCGGCCGGCATGGTGTTGAACGCGCCCTCGGCGCGCGGATGGACATGCGCGAAGCGCGACAGCACAGCGTAGCCGGTGATGGGAGAGCTAGATCCTCTGGCAGATCGCCCGTCGTCGCCAGGCGCCACACCGCGATCATCCACACGTAAAGCCCGCGGTTGCACCGAGACGGTCTCGGCGATGCCGGAGCCATGATCCCCCCGCATACGGTCCCCAGAATTCGCCTGTGAGAATCCGGGTCACCTATCGACAGAACAGACACGCATGTGTTAATCGCCCCTCACATTGGTCCGATTGTTGGACCAAGGGAGGAAATATGACTCGCACCAGCGCCGTGCAGAGCGTCGTGGATATTTTGCGCACCGAGATTCCCCAGAGCTACCAGCCCGGCGACCTGCTGCAGAACGAACGGCTCATTGCGGAGAGGCTCGGCGTCAGCCGCAACACAGTGCGCGAGGCGCTCATCCACCTTGAAGCGTTCGGGATTATCGAGAAGACGCAGCGCGGTCCGCGCATCTGCGCGCCGAATATTGGCGCAGTCTTCCACATCATGGACCAGTATTTCGACCGCAGCTTGAAGACCTGCTTGGATCTGCTCGACTTCCGGCGCATGATCGATATCGGCGCGTTGCCACAGGTGGTTGAGCGCATCACCGACAATGACATCGCGCTTCTGGAAAGGCATGTCGGTCAGGTCGAGCGAGCCTTGACTGCGCACGAGGACGCGCTCGCCGACTACGCCTTCCACAACGAAATCATTCGTATTTCCGGCAACAGCGTGCTGGAGAAGCTCTACAAGGTACTGTCGCACACGCTGGTCTTCTACATGGAGATCGGCAAGAGCAACCCGGTCAACCGCGACAAGACGATCAGTGATCACCGCGCCATTATCCGGGCGCTTGGCGCACGCTCGCTAGATGCTGCGATCAGAGCCTTCTCCCAGCATTATGACTACAGCGAGCGCAGCGTGCGCGCAGCTTATGAAAAGGCCGCGCCGCAGAAACGCGAGATGGAGAACCTGTGATGCGAGCGCTCAGGATCGAAAAGGAAAACGTCACCCGTTTCCATGAGGTGGAGCCGCCAGTCCTCGGCGGGGGGCAGGTGCGTGTTTGCGTGCGCCATGTCGGCCTGTGCGGCAGTGACCTGAACACCTTCAAGGGCTTGAACCCGCTGGTGGAGCTGCCGCGCATTCCCGGGCATGAGATCGGCGGCGAGATCATCGCCGTCGGCCCGGACGTCGCCGCGGATTACCGCTCTGGCCGCCGCGTCATCGTCATGCCCTACACCAATTGCGGCCAATGCCCCTCCTGCCGCAAGGGCAGGCTCAACGCCTGTCGCCACAACAGGACGCTCGGCGTGCAGCAGGAAGGCGGACTGGCCGAGGAGATCGTGCTGCCGGCCGAAAAGCTCATCCTCAACGACACGCTCGCGCCCCGCCATTTGGCCCTGGTCGAGCCGTTGTCGGTCGGCTTCCACGCCGTTGAGCGCGGGCGCGTGGCCAACGGCGACACCGTGTCCGTGCTCGGATGCGGCATGATCGGCATGGGCGTACTGATCGGCGCGGTGGCGAAGGGCGCGCGTGTGATCGCCATCGATCCGAGCAAGGAGAAGCGCAATCTCGCGCTGAAGTTCGGCGCCTGGCAGGCGCTTCCGGCCGGCGGCGAGGAGCTTGTGCGCGAGGTGGCCGAGCTGACGGGCAACGACTTCGTCGACGTTGCCTTCGAGGCAGTCGGCCTACCGGCGACCTTCACGCAGGCAATCGATCTCGCCGGCTTCGCCGGGCGCGTCGTCTATGTCGGGTATTCCAAGGCGCCGGTCACCTACCAGACCCAGTTCTTCAACCTCAAGGAACTCGACATCATGGGCTCGCGCAATGCCACGCTGCAGGATTTCCGCAATGTGGTCGCCCATCTGGAGAAGATCGGCGACGCAGCCGACCTGCTCATCTCGAAAGTCTTCCGATTCGACGAGGCCGAGGCGGCATTGCCCTATTGGGACGGCCACCGCGATGTCCTCAAGATCGTCATAGAGCGGAGCTGAGGATGACCGGACCTTCGCAATCGCCACTCGAGAGAGCCTTCGGCCTCGCCGGCAAGCACGCACTCGTCACCGGCGGCGGCAGCGGGCTCGGCCTCGCCATCGCCAAGGCATTTGCCGCGGCTGGTGCGGGCGTCACCATCGCCGGCCGCAGGCTGGAGCTGCTTGAGCAGGCCGCTGCTGAGATCGGCCCGAACGCCCGCATCGCGCGGCTCGACCTGCGCGACATAGGCTCAATCAAAGGCTTCGCCGCTGCGGTGGAGGCCGAGCACGGGCAGGTGGACATCCTCGTCAACAATGCCGGCAACACCGTCAAGAAGCCGTTCGAGGAACAGACCGCGGAAGACCTGGACCAGGTCTTCGACGTACATGTGCGCGGCGCGCTGGAGCTGACGCGCTCGATCATTCCCGGCCAAGCCGCACGCGGCTGCGGCTCGGTGCTGTTCATCGCCTCAATGACCTCCTTCATCGGCCAGCCCCTCGTCATCGGTTACACCGCGGCCAAATCCGCCCTGACCGGCGTGGTGCGCGGGCTCTCGGCCGAATATTCGGGTCGCAACGTCCGCGTCAACGCGATCGCGCCCGGCTGGATCGACACCGACCTCTTCCGTGCCGCCACTTCCAACGACAAGACGCGCTACGACAAGATCATCGGCCGCATCCAGATGGGCCGGGTCGGCAAGCCCGAGGATATTGGCTGGGCCTCCGTCTTCCTCGCATCGCCCGCCGCGGCCTACGTCACCGGCCAGACGCTTGTCGTCGACGGCGGCGCCCTCGTCGGCTTCTGAGCCGGCTCCCCTCAACCCAAGTCCCCGTTCAATCAAATCCCAAGGGAGGGATCATCGTGAAACTGCTTATGAAATGCCTCGTCGCAGCCGGCTCGCTGCTGGCCTCGAGCGCCATCGCGCTTGCGGCCAACGTGACCATTAAGGTCGCCTATGAGAACAATCCCGGCGAACCGGTCGATCAGGTGATGCACCATTGGAAAGAGGATCTGGAGAAGCGCTCGAACGGGGAGATCACGCTGGAGCTCTATCCATCCTCACAGCTCGGCTCCAAGAAGGACGTGACCGAGCAGGCCATGATGGGCCTCAATGTCATTACCATCACCGACGTGGGCTTTCTCGCCGATTACGATCCGGACCTCGGCGTGCTGTTCGGCCCGTACCTTGCCGACGACCCGGCCAAGCTGTTCAAGATCTATGACGGCGAGTGGTTCAAGAAGAAGTCCGAGGCGCTGAAGGCCAAGGGAATCCATATCGTCCTGCCGAATTATCTCTATGGCGTGCGCCAACTCATCACCCGCAAGCCGGTGCGCACCCCGGACGATCTCAAGGGCATGAAGATCCGCGTGCCGAACAACAACATGCAGATAAAGATTTTCGAGGCGATGGGCGCTACCCCGACGCCAATGCCACTGGGCGAGACCTTCCCGGCGCTGGCACAGGGCGTGATCGACGGCGTGGAGAATCCGATCTCGGTGCTCTACGGCCAGAAGTTCCAGGAGGAAGCCAAGTATCTCAGCATGATCGGCTATCTCACCAACACAGCCATGTTCGTCGGCGGCGAGGCGTTCTTCAGCACCCTGCCGCAGGACCAGCTCAAGCTCATCGAGGAGACCGCCTATGAGGCCGGCCTCTACAGCCAGAAGCTGACCACCGAGCAGGACGAACAGATGATCGCCAAGATGAAGGAAGCCGGCGTCGAGGTGATCGAGGTGAACAAGGAGCCTTTCAAGGAGCTGACCAAGAAGGTCTACACCGAGTTCCCCGAATGGAGCCCTGGTCTCTACGAACAGATCCAGGCCGAACTGAAATAGGCATCATTTCGGACCGCGGAGAGGGCGGTATGACCCGCCCCCTCCCTCCACCACGAACGTCAACCACGGCCGCTTTCCCGTCCGACCGGACGAGGCAAGAGGCCCGGGAACACCTCCTATGAAACTTATAGCCCGCCTTACGGACTGGCTGGCCGCTCTGCCGCTGTTCGTGCTGCTCGCGATCTTCAACGTCGCTGTGGTGATGCGGTATTTCGTCGACCGACCGCTGCAATGGACCGAGGAAATCGCCGGCCTGCTGATGGTTTGGATCATCATGCTCGGCGGCATCTCGGCCGAGCGTGACAACCAGCATCTTGCGATCCCGGTGCTTGTCGACCTTCTGTCGCCGAAGGTCACGGCCGCCCTCAATCTGCTCGTTTCGCTGCTGTCGGCGGCGTTTCTTCTCTATGTGTCATATGTCGGCCTGATGCTCGCGCTCAGCGTGAAGTTCAAGGTCACCGACATATTGCGGATTTCCTATTTCTGGATCGACATCGCCATCCCGGTCGGTTTCGTCGTCATCGCCGCCTACATGGTCGTTTCCGGCGTCGATCAGGCCCGCAAGGCGATTGCGGAGGCCGCACGATGAACCTGACCGTCATTTTCCTCGTGATGCTCGCCCTACTGGCGCTCAACATGCGCCTCTACGTGGGCATCCTCATGGCGGTGTTCGCCTACTTCGTCTTCTTCAACCACATCCCGATCGCGATCGCCGTGCAGCGCTTCATCAGCCCGGCGCAGAATACTTCACTGCTGGCCATCCCATTTTTCATCATGCTGGGCACGGTGATGTCGCATACGGGCATAGCCGAGCGCATCATCAAGGTCTCGGACCTGCTGGTCGGGCGCCTGCGCGGCGGCATGGCGCTCACCAACATTATGGTTTCCACCCTTATGGGTGGCGTCAGCGCCTCCAACCTCGCCGACAGCGCCATGCTGACGCGCATGATGGTGCCAGAGATGGAGAAGCGCGGTTACGACCGCGCCTTTTCCTGCGCCGTCACTGCCGCCGGCTCGCTGATCACGCCGATCATCCCGCCCGGAATCGCGCTCATCATCTACGGACTGATCGCCGACGTTTCCATCGGCAAGATGTTCATGGCCGGCATCATCCCAGGCCTCGTCGGCGCCGCCCTGCTGATGGCCGCGGCTTATGCCACCTCGGTCAGGCGCGGCTACAGGCCGAGCCGCGAACGCCCGCTGACCGGCACGGAGGTGCTCCAGACGCTCGGCTCCGCCTGGACCGCCGTGCTGCTCATTGTCGCAATACTTGGCGGCATCCGCGCCAACATCTTCACACCCACCGAGGCCGGCGCGGTCGCCGTCAGCCTCGTGCTCGTCATCGGCTTCTTCATCTACCGCGAGATGAAGGTGAAGCATGTCGTGGAATCGCTGATCGAGACCGCCAAGTCCACCTCCTCCGTGCTTTTGGTCATCATGGCCTCGTCGGCTCTAGCCTGGGTCTTCTCTCTCGAGCAAGCCGGGCAGTCGCTGGCACAGGTCATCTCAGCGCTGACTTCGAACCCCTACCTGTTCCTGCTGGTGGTCAATGTCGTGCTCCTGTTCCTCGGGATGCTGATCGAGGGCACGGCGCTGATGATCGTGCTGGTGCCCCTGCTCATGCCCACCGTGAAGGCGATGGGGATCGACCCGGTCCATTTCGGCATCGTCATCATCATCAATCTGTCCATCGGCACGCTGACCCCGCCCGTCGGCACGGTGATGCTGATGGTGTGCAACATCGCCAAGGTGAAGGTCAGCGATTTCACGCGGCAGGCTTTCAGCATGTATGCGGGGCTCTTTGCTTTCCTTCTCCTGGTCACATACGTGCCGATCCTCTCCACATTGCTAGCCAAGTAAAGGATTGTCCTCATGTCCAATCAGAAACCGTCTTCCGACAAGGCCATTTTCGAAGCTCTGCGGACGGAACTATTTACCGCCGTTGTCGGCGACGTGCTCGACGTACTCGGCTATCGCCACCAGTTCCTGCCGGCCGGCATTGCGCCGCTCCAGCCGGCTATGAAAGTGGTCGGCCGCGCCATGCCGGTGTTGGAGGCCGACGTGTTCAGCGACGGCTCGCCCTCGGCCAAGGGTCCGCTGGCGAACAAGCCCTTCGGGCTGATGATGGAAGCGCTGGACGACCTGAAGGAGGATGAGGTTTACATCGCCACCGGCGCCTCGCTGCGTTACGCCCTTTGGGGCGGGCTGATGTCGACGCGCGCCCTGCATCTCAAGGCGGCGGGTGCCATCCTGGACGGCTATATCCGCGACACTGACGAGATTGAGAAGCTCGGCTTCAACGTCTTCTCGCGCGGTATCTACGCCCAGGACCAGGGTCCGCGCGGCAAGGTGATCGACTATCGCTGCGCCATCGAGATCACGGGCATCCGCGTCGAGCCGGGCGATCTCGTCTTCGGCGACCGCGAGGGTGTTCTGATCATTCCCCGCGCGGTGGAGGCCGAGGCGATCGAGCGCGCGCTGGAGAAGGTGCGCACGGAAAACGAAGTCGCCATCGCCATCCGCAACGGAATGAGCGCCTGCGAGGCGTTCTCGACCTTCGGTGTGATGTGATGGCCGGGCCGGACGCCCCGCCCGCCGACCAGACCGACGGGCGCCTGCTGCTGCTTTCGGATGCGGACAATGTGCTCGTAGCCCGCCGGCCCATCGCGGCGGGCGAGACCATCTTCGTCTCGGGCGTCCCGGTGCGGACCAGCAAGGAAATCCTGCTCGGGCACAAGGTCGCCCGCCAGGCCATCGCCGAGAACGATAAAGTGCGCAAATACGGCGCGCCGATCGGTTCGGCCATCAGGGCGATCGCGGTGGGCGAGCATGTGCACATCCACAATATGAAGAGCGACTACACCAGGACGCATGTCATCGATGCGTCGGACGAGGAGAAGTCGAGATGAGCGAGGCAGCCAAGCTCAGGGGCTATCTGCGTTCGGACGGCCGCAAGGGCATCCGCAACGTCGTGGTCGTGGCCTATCTCGTCGAATGCGCTCATCACGTCGGGCGCGAGATCGTCGGCAATTTCCGCGGCAGGGACGTGCATCTGATCGGCTTCCCCGGCTGCTTTCCGAATGAATACGCACAGCGCATGATGGAGCGGCTCTGCACGCATCCCAATGTCGGCGCGGTGCTTCTGCTCTCGCTCGGCTGCGAAAGCTTCAACAAGTTCTCGCTGTCCAAAGCGGTGGCCGCCAGCGGCCGCCCAGTGGCCACGCTCACCATCCAGAACAATGGCGGCACACTTTCTACCATCGCGGACGGAACCGCTTGGGTCGGCGAGCAGCTCGAGGCGCTGAAAGCGGCCGAAACCGTGCCGATGGGGCTCGACGAGCTGGTCGTCGGCACGGTCTGCGGTGGCTCCGATGGCACCAGCGGGCTTACCGGCAATCCGGCAGTGGGCCGCGCCTTCGACCGGCTGGTCGAGGCGGGCGCCACCTGCATTTTCGAGGAGACGGGCGAACTGATCGGCTGTGAGGAAATCATGGCCGAGCGCGCCGTGACACCCGAACTCGCCGACGAATTGCGCGCCTCCGTGGCCAAGGCCGCGCGCTATTACGCCACGCTGGGCTACGGCAGCTTCGCGCCGGGCAATGCCGATGGCGGCCTCTCCACAATCGAGGAGAAGTCGATGGGCGCCTATGCCAAGTCCGGCTCGTCGCGGATTTCCGGCATCATCAAGCCAGGCGACATCCCTCCGAGCGGCGGATTGTTCTTGATGGATGTGGTGCCCGACGGCGAGGTGCGCTTCGGCTTCCCCAACATCTCCGACAATGCCGAGATCGTGGAGATGATCGCCTCGGGCTGCCACCTCACTTTGTTCGTCACCGGGCGCGGCTCGGTCTCCGGCTCGGCGATCTCGCCGGTCGTCAAGGTTTGCGCCAACCCGGACACCTACCGCAAGCTCAAGGGCGACATGGATATCGACGCCGGCAAGATCCTGGAAGGCCATGCCACCCTGGACGATGTGGGCGGTGAGATCCTCGACTTGATCAAGGACGTGGCACGCGGCGAAACGACCAAGTCGGAGCATCTCGGCCACCGCGAATTCATATTGACCTACAAGAGTTTCGAGCCGATCGGCCCGGCCTGCCTGCCCACGGCTGCCGCCTGATCGTCACGGCGGCTGCCCGGAACAGAGCGTCGCGCACGCGAACACGCTAGACCAAAGGTCTGGCCAATCCAGGACGTAGTGTCCGGCGTAGCTTGGCTGAGGCGAGCCCAGTTCCTGACGCCACTATCGGCATGCATGCGGCAGGCCTGCCGATCTCGCGATCGAGCATCCGAGGCCAAGCCACTCGCCGCGACTGAGCTCTTAATGGCGCTGCTCTGCTAGGTCGGTCACATGCTCGAGGCCGCCCGGCAAGCGCTTGATGCGCTCGTCCCCGCTGAGCTCGAGCCCGTTCCTCTTCAGCGCCTCGATCATGCTGTTGCCGCTGCGTAAATCAGCCCGAGAACCGAGCTCCCCAGAAGCACGGGGATGATCCCGATCTTGAAGCGAAAGACCGCCACCATCGCGCCCGCCGTCAGGACCAGCGCAGGCAGATTGATCGAGCTGAGCACAGGCACGTTTACGCTCATGCCGAAGGCGTTGACCTCGCGCAATGCGCCGAACAGTACGTGAAGGGCAAACCACAGCGCCAGGTTCAGGATCACGCCGACCACAGCTGCCGTGATCGCCGCTAGCGCGGCAGAAAGAGCTCTGTTGCTGCGCAGGGCCTCAACGAACGGCGCACCAACGAAGATCCAGAGGAAGCACGGCACGAAAGTGACCCACGTGGTGAGCAGCCCGCCGAGCGTGCCGGCCAGCAACGGATTGAGCGAACCCGGCGCACGATACGCTCCCATGAACCCCACGAATTGAGTGACCATGATGAGCGGGCCGGGCGTGGTTTCCGCCATGCCCAGCCCGTCCAGCATCTCGCCTGGCTTCAGCCAGCCATAGGTATCGACGGACTGCTGCGCCACATAGGCGAGCACGGCATAGGCGCCGCCGAAGGTTACAACGGCCATTTTCGAGAAGAAGACGGCGATGTTCGTGAAGACGTTGCCCGGTCCTGCAAGAACGAGCAATCCGAGCACCGGCACGAACCAGAGCGCCAGAAAAACACCGCCGATCTTGAGCGACCAGCTGAGCGGCGGGCGCGCATGCGACGGGATTTCCTCCCCGAGCGCGGTGTCGGCATCGGCGACCTGGTTGCCGCCCACCTTGCCGTGGCCGCCACTCGATCCGAAGGCGGCAGCGCCGGCTCGCTCGCCGATGAAACCGACTATTGCTGCCGCTAGGATGATCACGGGAAATGGTACCCGGAAGAAGAACAGCGCAACGAATGCGGCTGCCGCGAGCGCGATCATCACGTTGTTCCTGAGCGCTCGCCTGCCAACGCGAACGACGGCCTCAAGCACAATCGCGAGGACCGCAGCCTTCAGCCCGAAAAACAGCGCCTGAACTGCACCGACATTGCCGAAGATGGCGTAGATCCAGCTGAGCACCATGATCGACACGACACCAGGCAGAACGAACAGGACGCCGGCAACGAGGCCGCCCTTGGTCTTGTGGAGGAGCCAGCCGATGTAGACGGCGAGTTGCTGGGCCTCGGGGCCGGGCAGCAGCGTGCAAAAGTTGAGCGCGTGCAGGAAACGCATCTCGCCGATCCAGCGCTTCTCCTCCACGAGAATGCGATGCATGACGGCGATTTGTCCGGCTGGCCCGCCGAAGCTCAGGGCTGCGACCCGCACCCATACCCGCACGGCCTCGCTGAATGAGATGCCATGATGGGGTGTGTCGGTCTGCAAGGCCGATACGGCCGTGGTACCGGCGAGATTGGCCATGGCTTGATACCTACTTACCCGCGTTTCTGGCGAAAATACTGGTAGAGATTGTCGAAGACGGAAGCGCCCTGCGAGGTCCGCTCGTCGTCCTTCCTGTTGTTGGCGGCGATGCCGGTGATCAGGCTGGCGATGCCGGTGGCTTCCTCGCGTCCGAACTTGCTGTCCTTGAGATCTATGTCGTGAACGATCTCGGCTATGGCTTGCAGTGCCGGATCGGAAAGTCCCGCGCGCTTGAGCAATACCTCGAAGCTGCAGCTGTCGCCTTCATGGGTGATCTCGCCTTCGAACATGTCGAACCGCAGTTCACCCGGTTTCGGGATGTAGCCCTTGCCAGGTACGAAGCGGATGATCGCTTCCGGATCGATGAAGCGGCGGATGAGCCAGCTGCAAGCGATGCGATCCACATGCACGTCGCGACGCGTGACCCAGGTCCGGCCCTTGAGGTCCGAGATCAAATCACCTGACTTTGACGCTTCCTCGCTCACGGCCGGCTCCTCTGCAACGTTCCGTTCGAGTTCCCCGAGCAGTCCCTCGACCGCAAGGCGGCCCGTGGCGCCGAAAAAGTCGATCGCATCGAGCTCAACGAGCCGCTTGCGCAGCCGCCCTAGCTGCGACCGCGCCTCTGCGCGTTTTTGCGCGGACGCGTTCGCCTCGACATCCGCAATGAGGCTGCGAGCTTGCTCAACGATCTCGGCGTAGTCGGCATCACGCGCGGAATTGAATAGCGTCTCGACTTGCGCATCAGACAGGCCGTCGACCAGGCGCGCCTCGCAGACAATCGCTTCACCACCGCCAGCGATGATCTCCTTGAGTAGCCACTCGAAATCCTCCTGTGTCTCGGCGTTGGCGGGCAGCGCATAGACCGTGCTTTTGACTGCCACCGCGCCGATGCCTTGCAGCCGCCGCCAGATCTTCACGCGAAAGTAGGCCGGCTTGGTCGGCAGCTGATGAATGAGGAGCAGCCAGCGCTGCTCCCTCGGTTCCGCCCCCTCGTTCATGAACATACCGTATCATCTAATCGTGAAAATGCAACACTTGTATCACCAAAACCCCAGGGCTAGCATCTGCCTATCATCGATGCCGACCTCATCATGTGCGGGAAAAAGGGAGGACTTCACCATGAAATGGGTCACTCGCGAACGTCCTGTCATTGACCGCATTGCCTGTCCTTGGTTGATTGCGCGCTTCATCGACAAGGAACCGGAGTTTCTGTTCGTGCCGCCAGTCCAAGTGGTTCGGGTAGCGCAGGAAACTGGGGCGACTCCTTACGACGTGCCCGGTGTTGAGCTCACGCATGTCGGGGATGGCTGCAGCTTCGATACGTTCGTCTCGAAATATGACCTGGATCGCGACCCCGCCATCGCAACTATTGCCGCGATCGTGCGCGGCGCAGACACCGACCGGCACGACCTTACCCCGCAGTCCGCCGGTCTCCTGGCAATCTCGATGGGGCTGCGGGACGTGACGCCCGACGACCACGAGGTGCTTAGGCATGGGTTCGTTATTTACGACGCGCTCTACGCCTGGGCCGCGCGCCGACAGGCGGAGAAACACAGCTGGCCTCCGACGATGAAACCGGCGGCCTGACCGGCTGCCGCAAGTCGCAATTCCGGAAGCGTGCTGCCGCTTTCTGGGCGGGCGATGTTTACCGATTTGGGCACTTGGGACTGAGTACAGGAGTAAAACCATGCATGCAAAAAGCGTAGCTGGCCTCGCGTTTGCGGCAGCCCTCGGAGTCGCTCAACCTGTTCTGGCGGCACCTGACTGGAAGGCCGTAGCGCAGGCGCTTGGAAAATCCGGTACCGCGATGCCGGATGGCGTTTATCGCGTCGGGCTGCCGCGGTCGGACCTGAAGGTGACGGTCGATGGAATCGAGATCAAACCGGCATTCGCGCTCGGCGGCTGGCTCGCTTTCCAGGCGGCAGGCGACAAGGATGCCATGGTCATGGGCGATCTCGTACTCACAGAGAACGAGATCAACCCGGTGATGGAAAGCCTTGCGGGGTCGGGGATCGAGACAACCGGGCTTCACAACCATCTGTTACGCGCCGACCCGGCGACGATGTACATGCATGTCGAAGGGCACGGCGATGCCGTCAAGCTGGCCGACAGCCTTCATGCCGCCCTCGCGCTCAGCAAGACGCCGTTCGGGTCGTCGCCGAGCGCGAAGTCAGAAACCGTTGACCTCGATACGGCTGGCATCGATGGCATCATGGGCAGCAAGGGCAAGGTGAATGGCGGCGTCTACCAGTTCACCATTCCGCGGGCCGACAAGATCACGGAAAGCGGCATGCCCGTTCCGGCATCGATGGGTACCGGCATCGCCATCAACTTCGAGCCGCTCGGTGGCGGCAAGGCTGCAATCACCGGCGATTTCGTTTTGACGTCCGAGGAAGTGAATCCCGTGCTCCGCCAGCTGAGAGAACATGGGATCGAGGTGACCGCGCTGCACAATCATATGCTCGCCGAACAGCCGCGTCTGTTTTTCATGCACTTCTGGTCTCACGACGACGCCGCGACCCTGGCGCGCGGCCTCAGATCCGCCTTGGACAAGACCAACCTGCAGCGCTCCTGATGAAGCTGATGATTAGTGGGCGCCAATGCGAAGACCTTCCGTGCAGGCGGTAAGCATCCTGCTAGCGGGTGCGTTCGTCGCCGCTACTGCGCCACCTGTCGCGCAGGCGGCTGAAGCAGCGCCCCTCCAACTCGTGACGAAGATCCCGCTCGGCGAAGTGAAAGGCCGAATCGACCACATGGCGATTGATCTGGCTGGGCAGCGCCTCTTCGTGGCCGAACTCGGTAACGACAGCGTGGGGATCGTCGACCTGAAGACATCGCAAGTGTCGGGCCGGGTCCGCGGACTCAAGGAGCCCCAGGGTGTCGGCTATGTCGGTTCGAATGACACGCTCTACGTGGCCGACGCGGGCGACGGAACAGTGCATCTGTTTCGCGGGCAGGACCTCAAGAAGGCAGGCCGTATCCGGCTTGGCGAAGACGCGGACAACATCCGGATCGACAGCGCCGGCAACCAGGTGTTCGTGGGCTATGGCAAGGGA
The DNA here is from genome assembly GCF_033542235.1 of Mesorhizobium sp. BAC0120. Classification (NCBI taxonomy): domain Bacteria; kingdom Pseudomonadati; phylum Pseudomonadota; class Alphaproteobacteria; order Hyphomicrobiales; family Phyllobacteriaceae; genus Mesorhizobium; species Mesorhizobium sp. BAC0120. Next base: position 681,799 of record NZ_JAWRCU010000001.1, read on the forward strand.
GCGCTGGCAATCATCGATGCCAGCAAAAAGCGGAAGGTTGCCGACATTGCACTGGATGGCCATCCCGAAAGCTTCCGGCTGGAGAGCGGCGGAAGCCGGATCTTCGTGAACGTTCCCGACGCGCATGCGATCGAGGTGGCCGACCGACAGGGCAATAAGGTGGACACCCGCTGGGCGACCGCTCAAGCCGGCGAGAACTATCCGATGGCGCTGGACGAGGCCTCGCGGCAAGTTATCGTGGTGTTCCGTAAGCCGGCGACGCTGGCCGCGTTCTCCATGCAGGACGGAGCGCCGGTCGCACGTGCAGCAGTTTGCGGGGATGCCGATGATGTGTTCGTCGATGCGACGCGGCACCGGGTCTATGTCAGCTGTGGCGAAGGCTACCTCGACGTCTTCGAACCGGAAGACGGCGGCTTCCGGCGCATCGCACATCTCGCCACCGCTCCAGGCGCACGTACGTCGCTGTTCGTATCTGAGCTCGACCTCCTATTCCTCGCCGTTCGGGCCGGAACCACGGAAAAAGCGGCTATCTGGACATATCGGCCCACGCCTTGAGGGACCGCAACTTCGAAGATGGAGTGTCGTGACATCGCTGACGAAGGTCCGAGCAGGCGCGCGGCACGGCGCCGCGGCATTGGACGAGCACCGGATGTCACGCGCGTTCTCCTGGCTCGCTCCATGCGCGCCTTCGGGGATGGCTATGTCGCTATCCTGCTGCCTGTTCATCTTTCCCATTTTGGCTACGATGCCTTCGCTGTCGGCCTGATCTCGACGGCGACCCTGTTGGGCTCTGCCATTCTGACGCTGGCTGTCGGGCTGCTCTCTCACCGGATTTCTCGGCGGAGCGCCCTGCTCGGTGCCGCCCTTCTGATGACCATGACCGGGTTGGGCTTCGCCGGGCTCGACAGCTTCTGGCCGCTGGTCGTGATCGCGTTCGTGGGAACACTCAACCCGTCAGGCGGCGACGTCAGCGTCTTCCTACCGCTCGAGCATACCGTCCTCTCCCAGGTGATCGCTGACGCGGATCGGACGGCAGCGTTCGCCCGCTATAGCGCGGCGGGTGCCTTTTTCGGCGCCCTCGGAGCGCTCTTCGTCGGGGTGGTCGACTGGCTCGCCATACTCCTTGCGCCCTCAACGACGGGCGCTCTCCTCTTCGGGCTCTACGGTGCCATCGGGCTGCTCACATTCCTGCTGTACCGCCGTTTGTCACCCAGGGTCGAGGCTGGCGCCGACCGCCGGCCGGCACCGTTGGGCCCGTCGCGAAGTATAGTCTATCAGCTCGCTGCGCTGTTTTCGGTTGATGCATTCGGGGGAGGTCTAGTTATTAACGCCTTGCTGACGCTCTGGCTCAGAGCGCGCTTCGGGCTCGATGTCTCCACAATCGGAGCGATCTTCTTCGTGACCAGTCTGTGTTCCGCGGCCTCCTACTTCGCAGCGGTGCCGCTTGCCGGACGTTTCGGGTTGGTGAACACGATGGTGTTCACGCACCTGCCGTCCAACTTGTTCCTGATCCTGACCGCCTTTGCGTCGACAGTCTGGGTCGCATTCGGGCTCCTGATCCTGCGGGCACTGCTGTCCCAGATGGACGTGCCGACCCGCTCGTCCTACGTCATGGCTGTGGTGCAGCCGGAGGAGCGGCCCGCGGCCGCGAGCGCGACCGCAGTGCCGCGCAGTCTTGCATCCGCGGTCGCACCGCTGCTGTCCGGCTGGTTGCTGAGTGTGTCGCCCTTTGGCTGGCCGCTCATCCTCGCAGGGATCATCAAGGCGGCTTACGATTTAGCGCTGCTGCAGCGGTTCTCCGGCATCAAACCGCCTGAGGAACATTGCGGCGAATGAGGGGCGCATCTCAATGGCGTGTTCCGGAGCGTACAGTTCTGCCCGAATGGCCAGGGAGGCCCCGGCTTCCTGCAAGTGGAACCCACACTGTGGTTGAAGCGTTTTGAGCGCAGCATGCTGGGCCGCGCCCGGCCTTCCCTTCGACAGTCAAGCCAAGGTGCGGCCGCACAGCGGTTTGCGGAAGGAGAAGGTACCATGATCCGCAGTTTCCTGGTTACTACGGTGCTTGCGACGCTTGTCGCGACAGCCGCCTACGCCCAACAGGCGCCGGCGCCCGCACCGGCTCCCGAGCCGCCAAAGCCCGTCCAGGCCGACGGCTATCTCGCCAGCAACTACATCGGCACGAGCGTCTACAACGGCACAGACCCCAACGCCCAGAAAATCGGCAAGGTGAACGACATCCTTATCGACTCGAAGGGCACGGCCAAATCGATCGTGATTGGCGTTGGCGGCTTCCTCGGTATTGGCGAAAAGAACGTCGCAATCGACTTTCCCAAGCTCTCCTGGGTAGAGGCCAATGGCCAACGCTGGATGGTGACAGCCGCCAGCAAGGAACAGCTCGAAGCGGCGTCTGCGTTTGATACCACGCCTTATCGGCCGGCACCGCCGCCACCTGCGTCAGGCGGAACGATGGCGACACCTCCGGCGACCACGCCTCCGGCCAATACATCGCAGTAATCGGTGACTGGCTCCGCCGCGGTGGTAAAGCAGGGGGCCGACGGCAAGCTCGCGCGGGAAACGGCGCGAGCTTTTTTCATCTATGACGGCAGCGCAGTCTAAGATTAGGCTGGAAGAGTGTCCGAGCCGGTATTCCAGCCCGGCTTGCAAGAACCAGACTTCCGCCACCAACGCTACCCAACGAACTGCCTCAGAACGATCAGCGTCGCAGCGCCGGCGAGGAACATCGTCAGCATGCCACCGCGCAACGCCACCAGTCCGGCGACAGCGAGCGCGGTCCATTCGATCCAGCTCCCCTGCATGGCGGCGGGAGCGACCAGCGTCGTGAGCACAGCCGCCGGCACGGCATTGAGCGCTGCCTCGATCCGCGGATGGACATGCTCGAAGCGCGACAGCACGAGATGGCCGCCGATGCGAGTGAGGTAGGTCGCGACCGCGCCGGCCAGGATGATCCAGATCGTGGTGCTCAACCGCCTGCTCCCGCCCTTCCATCGGACATTCCAGTCTTTGCCCGGACGGGCATGGCAGCAGCGAGCACGACCCCGGCGAGCGCGCCGAGCGAGACGTGCCACGGCGAGCCGACGAAGTGTTCGGCCGCGACCGATGCGACTGCGCTCGCCGCCACCACCGGCAGCCAGAGCGGCCGTTTCCTGAAGCTCATGACAAGGCCGAGGAAATAGATGGGCAGCAGGAAGTCGAGTCCGAGAGCTTCAGTGTTTTCGACGAACCGGCCGAAATAGGCACCCAGGCCGGATTCGATCACCCAGGGCAGCCAGAGTGCCGCGCCGAAGCCGAAATACCAGGCGAAGCTGACTGTCTTGCCTGCCTCCCTCCTTCGCTCCGTCTCGGCGAACTGCGGATCCGTGAGCAGGAAAAAGGAGAGCGCCTTGTGCAGGAGCGGCCATGCCGACACGCGCCGTCCGAAAGCGGCCGAATAGAGCACGTGGCGAAAATTGACGGCGAATATCGAAAAGACGATCAGCCATGGCGCGAGCTTCTGGCCGAACAGCTCGATACCGACCATCTGACTGGCGCCGCCATAGACGACAGCGCTCATCAGCATCGTCTCCAAGATCGAAAAGCCGTTGTCCACGGCGAGAGCGCCGAACAGGATGCCGAACGGAACGATGGCCACGGCCACGGGAACGCCAGTACGCACACCCTCCATCAATTCGCGCAGCGTGGCGCCGCGATCGATCGTTTCGACAGCCATTGGCCCTCCAGATCGGGGTTTTAGCTGGAGCATGATCCCGAAAGTTGCAGACTTTTCGGATAAGATCATGCTGCAAAAACAAAGACCTAGATCAGAATGAATAACTCCATTTCATTCTGATCTAGGTCGGGCGGATCGACCTGTCACATGAATTCGCTTGAGCGAATCTTCAGCGATCGTGATCCGATCCTGACGGCTCCTGCCAGGATCAGGCCGGAACGAGACGGCCTTCGATCGCCCTCCCCCAGTCGAGCAGTGGCCTTGCCCGCACGGTGAAATCGACGAGCTCGTCGAGAAGCTTCGGGCTGTGGATGCCGGCAGGATCGATCGCATGACGGGCGATGAAATGCCGGTTGCGGACGGCCTCGCTCAGGTCCGGATCCGTCACATGCTCGAACCCGCGCGGCAGGCGCTTCATGCGCTGGTCATCGCTGAGCTCGAGCCCGTTCTTCTTCAACGCCGCGACCATGGCGCGGAATTCGGAGGGACGCGTGACGATCGCGCTGCGCATTGACTGGAGCAGTTCAGGCCGGGACTGCCACCAGGCAAGACCTGCGAAACACCTGTCGACGCCGACATAGATGAAAAGGACGCCTTCCGACGTCTTTCGCCCGTCGGGCGAGAGGATGGCCGAGAGGTGCTGGTTATACGGCCGCTTGTCCTTGGAGAAACGCACGTCCCGCGTGATGCGGAACATCGACTTCTTGCGGTCCCCCTTGAGCCCAAGACCCAGCGTGGCGAAACGCTCAGTCAGCGCGTCGATCAAGTCGCCGAACGGCTCGCGCAGCTCGCGCTCGAAGAGATCCCGGTTCTCCTGGAACCATTCCCGGCTTTGATGGAAATCCAGCGCCTTGAGAAAGGGGATCGCCTTCTCCCCAAACCCGTTGAAGACCGCGCTCATCAGGCCGCTCCGCCGACCCGCTCGAACCACGCGTTCTCGTCGATCACCTCGATGCCGAGTTCCGTCGCCTGCTTGAGCTTCGAGCCGGCGCCCGGTCCGGCGACGACTAGGTCGGTCTTCTTCGAAACAGAACCGGCAACCTTGGCGCCGAGCTTCTCGGCCATCGCCTTCGCCTCGTCGCGGGACATGCGCTCCAGCGCCCCTGTGAAGACGATCGTCTTGCCGGCGACCGGCGAATCCGTCTTCGGCCGCTCCGCGTCGATCACATCGATCTCTGCCGCGAGCTCCTCCACCAGCTTGCGGTTGTGTTCCTCAGCAAAGTAGCGGGCGACCGCGTCTATGGCTGCATCGCCTATGTCCTCAAGCGCATCCATCTCGGCCCTTGCGTGCTCATCGCCGCCGGCGATCGCCAGAGCTGCATCGTGAAATGCCTGCCAGTTGCCATAGGCGCGCGCAAAGGTCACAGCGGTACGCTCGCCGACGTGACGGATGCCGAGACTGTAGATCATCCGATCGAGGCCGATTCTGCGACGGTCCTCTATCGCCGCGAAAAGCTTTCCGACGGAGACGTCGCCGTAGCCGTCCTTCTCCTTGAGCTTGATCTGGTTCTCTGCGTCGCGGCGGGCGAGCGTGAAAATGTCGGCGGGGCTCTTCACCGGCAGGTCAGGGTCTGTGAAGAAGAATTCGATCTGCTTTTCGCCGAGGCCCTCGATGTCGAAGGCGCGGCGCGACACGAAGTGACGGAGGTGCTCGATGCGCTGGAACGGACAGGCGAACTCGCCCGAACAGCGCCGCACCACCCCCTCCGCGCCGCCGGCCGTTGCGTCGCGCACGATCGGCGTCTTGAGCTCGCAGGGGCAGACGGTCGGGAAGTGGAACGGTTTGGCGTCCTCTGGCCGCTTGTCCGGCACGTAGCCGAGGATCTGTGGGATCACGTCCCCGGCCCGCTGTACGATAACCGTGTCGCCGATCATGACGCCGAGCCGCTCGATCTCCTCGGCATTGTGCAGCGTTGCGTTGACGACGACGACGCCGCCGACCGTCACCGGCTGCAGCCGCGCCACCGGCGTCAGCGCCCCCGTCCGGCCGACTTGGATGTCGATCCCGTTGAGGATGGTCATCGCCTTCTCTGCCGGGAATTTGTGGGCGATTGCCCAGCGCGGCGTGCGCGAGACGTAGCCAAGTCGCGCCTGCAGGTCCAGCCGGTTGACCTTATAGACGACGCCGTCAATGTCGTAGCCGAGCGTCGCGCGGTTCTCTTCGATGAAATGATAGTGGGCGAGTAGCCCCTCGACGTCGGTGAACAGCTTCATCAGCGGGTTGGTATGGAAGCCGTAGCTCGCGAAGGCTTCGACCATGCCCATCTGGGTGTCGGCGGGCATCTTGCTGATCTCGCCCCAGGCATACGCGAAGAAGCGCAGTGGGCGGCTGGCGGTGATCGAAGTGTCGAGCTGGCGCAATGACCCCGCCGCGGAGTTGCGCGGATTCGCGAAGATCTGCTTGCCGGCCTTGGCGTTGCGGCGATTGAGCTCGGCGAAATCGGCGGTGCGCATATAGACTTCGCCGCGCACCTCGAGAATGTCCGGAAAGTCCCCGGAAAGCACATTGGGGATCTCGGCGACTGTCCTGGCATTGGCGGTCACGTCCTCGCCGACCTGCCCGTCGCCGCGCGTAGCTGCTTTCACCAGCCGCCCATGCTCGTAACGCAGCGAGAGCGACAGCCCATCGATCTTCGGTTCGGCCGTAAATGCCAGCTCCTTCTCGCCGTCCAGGCGCAGGAAACGCCTCACACGGGCGACGAAATCGGTGACGTCCTGGTCGGCGAACGCGTTGTCGAGCGATCCCATCGGCACGGCGTGCACGACCTTGCGGAACTTCTCCGACACCGCCGCCCCGACTTGTTTGGACGGCGAGTCCTCGCGCACCAATCCCGGGAAGCGTTGCTCGATGGCGAGGTTGCGGCGACGCAGAGCATCGTACTCCGCGTCGGAAATGAGCGGCGCGTCCTCCGTGTGGTAACGCTCGTTATGGAAGGCAATTTCCTTGGCGAGCCTCGCAAGCTCGGAAGTCGCCTCCTCTTCGTTCAGCTGATCGACGGGCTTGCTGGCGAGTTGCTGGCTGGGCATTGGGTGCTGGGACAGTTTGGTGCTGGGGACAGTTTACTTTTTTCGGAAGAGTGCGAGTTCGTCTAAGTCTTTGGCAAGTGCCGAAAAAAGTAAACTGTCCCAGGGGCGTAGCTGGCACTCAACTGACAGCCGTGTTTTCCCGAAGCAGGCGCTCCGCGGCTGCTCGAGCTTCCTCGGTAATGGTGGCACCGGCGAGCATGCGCGCTATCTCTTCCTGGCGGGCAAGCCTGTCCATTTCGGCGACCCCGGTCGAGACACGGTCGGCGCCCCCGCTCTTCGAGATGAGGTAATGCGTCTGCGCACGCGCGGCGACCTGAGGCGCATGCGTGACCGAAAGCACTTGCACGCGCTCGGCAAGCCGCGCCAATCGCTGCCCGATCGCGTCGGCGACCGAGCCTCCGACGCCAGAATCGATCTCGTCGAAGACCAGGGTCGGCGCCGACCCACGGTCGGCGAGCGCGACCTTCAGCGCCAACAGGAATCGCGACAGCTCGCCGCCCGAGGCGATCTTCATCAGCGGTCCAGGCTTCGTGCCGGGGTTGGTGCGCACCCAGAACTCGACATGGTCGATGCCCTCCGGCGTGCGGTTCTCCGCCGATGCCGAGAGATTGACGATGAATTCCGCCCGCTCCAGCTTGAGCGCCGGCAGCTCACCCATGACGGCGCGCGACAACGAAGCCGCCGCGGCGGCTCTTGCCTCCGACAGGCTCACCGCCTCACGATCATACTCGTCGCGTGCTGTTGCCGCCTGCGCTTCCAACGCGTGCAGCCGTCCCTCGCCGGCATCAAGATCGGCCAGGTCGGCCAGCATCGAATCGCGCAGCTCCGCAAGATCGTCCACCTGGACGCCGAACTTCCGGGAGGCCGCGCGCAAGGCAAAGAGGCGCTCCTCGGCGCTCTCCAGCGCCTTCGGATCGAACTCGCTGGCACGCATCGCCACCTCGACCGCCGACTGCGCGGCGTCGAGCGAAATCAATCCGCTGTCGATTGCCTTGATGATTTCGTCGAGCAGCCCCGGTGCTTCGGCCGCCTTGCGCTGCAGGCGCCTGAGAAGGCTCGCGAGTTGCGGCACGGCAGATGCCGGCCCCGAAAGCACGTCCTGCGCATCGGCGATATCGGCAGCGATCTTCTCCGCCCGCATCATCGCGGCACGTTTCTCCGAAAGTTCGGTCTCCTCGCCTGGCTGAGGATCGAGCTTGGAGAGCTCGGCGGCCGACGCGCGGAGGTATTCGGCCTCGCGCGCCGACGCCTCGACCTTTGCGCGATGCCGCGACAGCTCCTGCTCGGCGCTGCGCCAGCGCTTCCAAAGCTCCGCCACGCCGTCGGCAAGGCCGACATGGCCGCCGAATGCATCGAGCAGCTGCCGGTGCATCGCCGGCTCGACGAGCGCACGGTCGTCATGCTGGCCGTGGATTTCGACCAGGGCGCGACCGATGTCGCGCATCAGCGCCACGCTTGCCGGCTGGTCGTTGACGAAGACGCGCGTGCGTCCGTCAGCGGCCTGGACGCGCTTCAGGATGATGTCGCCGTCATCCTCGATCGCATTGTCGGCGAGCAGCATCCGCGCGGGATGGTTGCGCGGTACATCGAACACCGCTGTCACCTGCCCTTGCGCTGCACCATGACGGACAAGCGACGCATCACCGCGAGCGCCCAGCGCCAGCGACAGGGAATCGAGCAGTATGGATTTGCCGGCGCCGGTTTCGCCGGTCAGCACGGAGAGTCCGGAGCCGAAGTCGATCTCCAGCTTCTCGATCAGGACAATATCGCGAATCAACAGATGCGATAGCATGTCCCGGAACTTACGAGGTTCCGATGAGCTTGCCAGCCTTGGAGAGCCATGAACCGGTGTTCTCGCGCGGTTGCAGGCCGCCAGTCTGCAAAAGCGCGTAGGAATCCTTGTACCATTGGCTGTCAGGATAGTTGTTGCCCAGCACTGCCGCTGCAGTCTGCGCCTCGTCCGTCAGGCCCATCGCGTAGTAGGCCTCTGTCAGGCGCGACAGCGCCTCTTCAACCTGCCGCGTGTTCGAGTAGTTTTCGACGACGATGCGGAAGCGCTTGATGGCGGCAATATATTCGCGGCGCTCGAGATAGTAGCGGCCGATCTGCATCTCCTTGCCGGCGAGCTGATCGCGCGCGAAACGCATTTTGGTCTTGGCGTCCTCGACATATTCCGAATCGGGCCAGCGCTGCACCAGCTCGTCCATCGCCTCTATGGTGCGCCGTGCTTCTTTCTGATCCTGCGTCACGTCGCGGATCTGCCGGTAATAGCTCAGCCCGATGATATATTGCGCATACGCGGCGTCGGGATTGCTGGGGTAGAGATTGACGTAACGCTTGGCGGCGTTGATCGCGTCGGTATAGTTGCCTTGTCGATACTGGGCGAAGGCGGCCATGACCATCGATTTGCGCGCCTGTTCCGAATACGGATGCTGGCGATCGACGGCTTCGAACTTCTTGCCCGCCTCCCTGAGATTGCCCTGCTCCAGATTGGCGAGCCCCTGGTTGTAGAGCTGGTCAGCCGGCTCGGTCTGCTCGACATAGGTGGCGAGATCGATGTCTTTGTCTGACGAGCAGGCTGAAAGCAGCGGCAGTCCCGCGGCGCAGAATATGGCGAAAGCCGACCTGACAAGCGGTCTGACCGACATCGTTGTGTGCACTCTACTCATGCGGAAAGCCGCCCTTTCGGAGCGTTGTTCTTCATTGCAAGGCCGTCATATCTCATAACGGCCCGTATACAGCAACGGCATGGCCAGCCAATGGCGCCAATTTGTGGCGTCAATACCGTCGCCCACAGGAATCAATCGATTTCGGCTGCGCTGTGTATTGCGCGCAACAGTATCCGGCAAAACTTACCGAGCTTTCGAATAAGATCATGCTGAAAAAGAGCCGGAGCAGGATGGATGGGTCCGTTCGGACTCAACCTGCTCTGGCCTGGAGCCTCAAAGCACCCAAGGGGCGTAGGCCGGTGCGTTGACGGCGATCAACTCGGCCGAACGGCCGCGCTCGCGGCGCGTCGCTTCGACGATCTCGAACGCACTGCTGTCAGAAAGCAGGTGGCGAAGTGCTGCTGCGTTGAGCTTGTGACCGCCGCGATAGGAGCGGAAGCAGCCGATGAAGCGCGCGCCGGCCAGCGCAAGGTCACCCATGGCATCAAGCGTCTTGTGCCGTGCGAATTCGTCCGGATAGCGCAGGCCTTCCATGTTGATGATGGCGCCGTCGTCGCCGACGACGACGGAATTTTCCAGCGATGAGCCGAGCGCATAGCCTGCCGCCCAAAGCCGCTCGACGTCGCGCATGAACCCGAAGGTGCGGGCCCGCGCGATGTCGCGCCGGAAAACCTTGGGATCGATGTCCGACTTGAATGCCTGCCTGCCGATTGCCGGATTCTCGAAATCGATCTCAACCTCGAAGCGCGTTCCGTCATAGGGCTGGAATTCCGCCCAGGACGCACCGCTGTCGATCCTTACCGGCTTGACGACGCGAATATAGCGGCGATGCGCCGAGAGCTGCTCGATGCCTGCCTGCTCGAAGGCCTCTACGAAAGCCGCGGCGCTGCCGTCCAGGATCGGCGCTTCCGTACCGTCGACCTCGATCGCGACATTGTCGATGCCGAGTCCGAGCAGCGCAGCCATAAGGTGCTCGACCGTCGCGACGTGACTTGAGGAGAGCTTACCGAGAACGGTGCAGAGGTCGGTCGCCCCGACCTCGGAGACCAGCGCGCGGATCTCCGTCCCGTCATTGCAGTGGAAGACTACGCCCGTATCGGCATCCGCAGGATTGAAATGCATGGTGACCGGTCGTCCGCTGTGGACGCCGACACCAGACAATGTCACCCTGGACCGGAGAGTAGTCTGACGATCGTGCAACTCAACCCCCTATGCTCGCCCATTTCGTCCGCTCGCGGATTGCGGCTCTCGTGGAACCACGCCGGAAACACATCCCCTTGCCTCCAGCACCCGCCCGCCGGATTGTGACGGAACATAGACACGCAACCGGGTGACTCCAAATCAAGCTTCATTACCCGATGTAACGGCCAAAGGGCGCGCGAAAGTCGTAGTAACTCCCCGTAATTCCTTGTCTTTCATGCGTGATGGGCGGACGCTTTCCCGGCGTCCGCCCACGACATTTCAGCGCACCGGCAAGGCAGTCAGTTTGCTTGCCGCCGCAAGAATGCCGGAATCTCCAAATGGTCCTCCTCCTGGACGATACGCGGCTGCGGCACCGGGCGGCCATGCTCGTCGAGCTGGCTGCGGCGCGGTGCATAGAGCTGCGCATCCTGGGGAGCCAGGCGACGCGCTTCCGGGGCCGGCTGGCGCAGCTTCGGCTCGCGCGGCTGCGCCGCCTGCAGCCTGGCCGGCTCTTCCTCGCGCCGCGACAGGCCATTGGTGAGTCGCTTCAGCAAGCCCATCGGGCCGCGCTCCTCGTGATCGGCAGGACGGCCGCTATGAGCTTCGACCTCGGCCTGGACGATCGGCGGGAAGTCTTCCACGCGTGGCATGCGCGGCTGCGGCGCCGGCTGCGGCTCGCGAAGCTGCGGGGCGGCATGCGCAACCGGCGCGGGTTGATGCTGGACCGGAGCATGGTGGTGCTGAACCTGCGCGGGATGATGCTGAACAGGGGCCGGAGGAGCCTGGAACAGCCTGCTCTGCGGGCGGAAATCATCAGCGGGCGCTGCGGCCGGCCTCATGGCTGCGAAATCGGCTGCGTTCGATTCGGCCATACGAATCGCCTCGGCGACCGGATCGCCGACATCTGCGCGCATCGCCTGCTCCGCAACCGGCTGCGTGGCAAGCGCTGGACGTGCCTCTGCCGGACGAGCCTGCGGCTTCGGAGGCTGGCGGATCGCAGCGATGGGCGCGGCCGCAGCGATCTCGGCAGCCGACTTGTCGATGCCAGTCGCCACCACGGAAACGCGGATGACGCCTTCGAGATCCTCGTCGAAGGTCGCGCCGAGGATGATGTTGGCATCCTGGTCCACCTCTTCGCGAATTCGAGTCGCCGCCTCGTCGACCTCGAACAGCGTCAGGTCACGGCCACCGGTGATGGAAATCAGCAGGCCCTTGGCTCCCTTCATCGAGGTCTCGTCGAGCAGCGGGTTGGAGATCGCCGCCTCCGCTGCCGCCATGGCGCGGCCCTCGCCAGATGCCTCGCCGGTGCCCATCATGGCCTTGCCCATCTCGCGCATCACCGAGCGAACGTCGGCGAAGTCGAGGTTGATCAGGCCTTCCTTGACCATCAGGTCGGTGATGCAGGCGACACCCGAGTAAAGCACCTGATCGGCCATCGCGAAGGCATCCGCGAAAGTGGTCTTGTCGTTCGCCAGCCGGAACAGGTTCTGGTTGGGAATGACAATCAGAGTATCGACGCACTTCTGCAGCTCTTCGATGCCGAAATCCGCGGTCTTCATGCGGCGCTGGCCCTCGAAGTGGAAAGGCTTGGTGACGACGCCGACGGTGAGGATGCCCTTCTCGCGCGCGGCACGAGCAACGACCGGGGCAGCGCCCGTACCGGTGCCACCGCCCATGCCGGCAGTGACGAAACACATATGGGTGTTGGACAGGTGGTCGATGATCTCATCGATGCATTCCTCCGCGGCAGCGCGGCCCACCTCCGGCTGGGAGCCCGCACCCAGGCCCTCGGTGACATGCGCGCCGAGCTGGATGAGCCGCTCGGCCTTCGACATCGTCAGCGCCTGCGCGTCGGTGTTGGCGACCACGAACTCGACCCCCTTCAGGCCGGCGGTGATCATGTTGTTGACGGCATTGCCGCCGCCCCCGCCGACGCCGAAGACGGTGATGCGGGGCTTGAGCTCGGTGATATCCGGCTTTTGGAGATTGATCGTCATTGTCCTGTCCTTTGCCTTTCCTGCCGCTCGCCGCCGCGGCTACCGTGGGCTGCGCCCCGATTTTCCTAAAAACTGTCCCTGAACCACTGACTCATTCGATGGAACGTGCCGCCGGTACCGGTCATGCGCGGCACGAAACTTCCCTTTGCCTGCTTGCTCTCGAAACTCGCCACCTGCGGATAGATCAGGAGGCCGACGGGGGCCGAGAAAGCCGGCCCCTTGGCCGCTTCCGGAAGGCCGGCCACGCCGAGCGGGCGACCGATCCTGACATTGCGCCCGAGTATGCGCCGCGCTGCCTCCGGCAGTCCGGCGAGCTGGCTGGAGCCGCCGGTGAGCACGACGCGTTTTCCGACGGCATTGCCGTAGCCCGACTTGTTGAGACGGTCGCGGATCAGTTCCAGCGTCTCGTCGATGCGCGCGCGGATGATGCGCGTCATGGCAGAGCGCGGCACCTGGATCGGCATTTCGCTGTCGTCGGCACCGATCGGCTGCACGCTCACGACATCGCGGTCGTCTCCGCTGCCGGGCAACGCCGAACCGTGCATGACTTTCAGCCGCTCGGCATTGTCGAGTCGCGTCGAGAGACCGCGCGCCAGGTCCATCGTGACATGGCTTCCGCCGACGGGAATGGAGTCGGCGTAAGCGAACTTGCCGTCCGCGAAGACCGAGATCGTCGTCGTGCCGCCGCCCATGTCGATGCAGGCAGCCCCCATCTCCAGCTCGTCGTCCACGAGCGCGGCGAGGCCGCTCGCATAAGGCGTTGCGACCATCCGCTCGACCGACAGATGCGCGCGATTCACGCACAGCTCGAGATTGCGCAGCGGCGCGACATCGCCGGTGAGCACATGCATGTCCACGCCGAGCTGCGCACCGACCATGCCGCGCGGATCGCGAATGCCACGCTCGCCGTCGAGCGAGAATGAGGTCGGCAACGAGTGGACGACCTCGCGCTCGGATTTCAGCGCCTGCTTGGCGCCGGCCATGAGCACGCGCTTTATGTCGCCGGCTTCGACCTCATGACCGCCGAGGTTGATGGAGGCGACAAAGGTCTCGCTCTTCAAACGGCCGGCGGCCACGTTGACGATCAGCGAATCGACGGTCAGGCCGGCCATGCGCTCGGCCGCGTCGACAGCGAGGCGGACCGACTGCTCGGCCTTGTCGAGATCGATGACCACGCCCGATTTCACGCCGCGCGACTTCTGATGGCCGATGCCGATGACCTGCACCTGATGGGTGCGGCCGCGCAGGAGCTGGCTCTCCTCCTGCGGCTTCAGCCGGGCGATCATGCAGCACACTTTCGTCGATCCGACATCAAGCACGGTCACCACGCCGGAGCGCCGTGCATCGCCGTTCTTTGGGGCGCCGAGCCAGCTCATATCTTTTTCTCCGGCCTCGACGCGGCCTTGAGCCGCTCTTTGAACGCAGCTTCGCGACGAGTAGCAGCTTCGGGAGTAAGCTGGACCACAAGGCGGTCTGTAAGACGCATGTCCACGGACGCGATATCGCGCGACAGCAGCCCGAACTCGCGATCCGTCGCCGCGAGCTCGTCGAGCGCCTGATCCTCGTCCAGCTCGGGAAGCTTGACGGTTACGCCGTTCTCGAACCTGAGATCCCAACGCCGTTCGGCGACCCGGATATAGCCCTTGATGCGCAAGGCAAGCTCGGGATGGCGACGCATCTTCTCGATGAAAGCAGGTGCAGCTTCCGGAGCGCCACGACCGATGATCAGCGGCAACTTCGCCTGTTGCCCGCCGGAATAAGGCACGATCACGCGGCCCGAGCGCTCGACAACGGAAAGCTCGCTGCCAAACTGCCAGATCGCGTAGGCCTTGCGCTCCTCGATCTGGACTTCCAACGTATCGGGGTAGACTTTGCGGACTGCCGCGGTCTCGACCCATGGAAGTTCGGCAATCCGCTCCCGCGCGGACTCGGCATCGAAGCCGATCGTAGAGGTCCAGCCGTCGAGTCCCAGACGCTCGAGAATGTCGATCTCTGAAGTCTCATGGTGGCCGGAGACCTTCACCGCATCGATGGCGAAGCCAAGCCGCGAAGTCACTGCCTGCGCCATCGTCGGAATATGGCCACCCAGATATGCGCCATAGAGACTGAATGCGCCGAGAAAGCCCGCCGTGAGCATGGAGGCAGAATAGCGCGGCGCCTCCAGCTCGCCGGCAGCCAGACGGCCGAGCAGCCGTGCCGGCCGGCGCAGGACGCGCGGCAAAACGATGCCATCGGACGGCTTGCCGCGAGCGGCGGCCGACACGCCGCGCTCACCCGACAGCCATGACATCAACGCAGACACGAAGCCTCCTCCACCATCCAACTGACGAGATCGCCGAACGAATGCCCCGCCTGTGCAGCGATCTCCGGCACCAGCGAAGTCGGCGTCATGCCCGGCTGCGTGTTCACCTCCAGCCAGACGAGCTCGCCATTTTCGGAATGGCGGTCGTCGTAACGGAAGTCCGACCGGGAGACGCCCCGGCAGCCGATTGCTTGATGCGCCTTAAGCGCCAGTGTCTGTATTTTTTGGTAAATATTCGGTGAAACTTTTGCGGGGCATTCGTGTTTTGAGCCGCCGGGCACATATTTCGAGTCGTAATCGTAGAAGGAATGGCCGACCGGGATGATCTCGGTAACGCCGAGCGCGACATCGCCCATCACAGCGCAAGTGAGTTCGCGACCGTATATGTAGCGCTCCACCATGACGATCTCGCCATACGGCCAATCGGGCGAGCCGATGATCTGCGGGGGATGCGACTGATCCTCCTTGACGATGACGACACCGAAGCTCGACCCTTCGTTGACCGGCTTGACGACGTAGGGCGGCTTCATCGGGTGTTTGCCTACGATCGCGAAACGGTTGACGATTTTGGATTCAGCAACAGGGATGCCGACCGCCTTGGCGACCCGCTTGGCCTGCTCCTTGTTCATGGCCAGCGCGGAAGCAAGCACCCCGGAATGGGTGTAGGGAATTTCCAGATACTCGAGAATGCCCTGGATCGTGCCATCCTCTCCGTATGGCCCGTGCAGCGCGTTGAAGGCGACGTCCGGCTTCAGCTTCTGCAGCACCGATCCGACATCGCGCGCGACGTCGACGCGCGTAACCTTGTAGCCAGCCTCCTCGAGCGCATCGGCGCAGGCACTTCCGGAAGACAGCGACACGGGCCGCTCGGAGGAAAAACCTCCCATTAGTACGGCCACATGCTTCTTCTTCATTCCCCGTCATCCCCTTTCGACCAGGGTTCCAGCCTGCTCCCAAATGCAAGAGTCAGCTATCGCCGGAAGCTCGAGCCCCCAGGAGCTTTCGCGGCGAACGCGTCAAACGACTCAAATCAGGGAACGCCTCGGAGCCAAAGAATCAGAGCTTTGATTCGCTGGCAAGACCGGATTTCGCTGCAGATTCAAATCGGAGTCCGATATCCCTCCGATATGGCATTTTGGACTCACTTCGAGGGCGAGGTCGGCATCGATGTTCCAGCCTGAAGCGGCTCCGATTAGGTCTCCCGGACAGGAAGTCGCCGAACCTGAAAGCCCGTTTTGCTCTGCTCGAAACCGGCCCGTTCGTAGAATCTCAAGGTTCCGCGATCCTTCGAGCCCGTCAGCAGCATGACCTTGTAGCACCCCGACTGCCAGGCAACGGAAACCGCCTCCTGTAGAATCGCTTGGCCGTACCCACGCTTGCGACTTTTTGCATCGGTAATGACGTTCTCGATCAGCGCGTAGGGCGCTCCTCCTCTCGTCAGGTTCGGCACCACCACGAGCGAACAACTCGTCACAAGAGCTTCATCCTTGAAGCCAAGGAGAACCGCGCTTCCGTCATAACGCAGGAAGCGGTCCAGAATTACGGTTGCATCCTGCATCGACAATGCTGGACCATCTGGATGGAGCTGGTCGTACAGCAGCAAGAGCGCCGGCAGATCAGCCCGCGTTGCAGTTCGGATGTGCAGGTCGTTTGTCACTGCCTGTGGGACCGATTACAGCAATTGCCCCAGGAACTCCTGCACCTCATGGCCCGGCTTGAAATTGCCGATGCGCTTGATCTCCCATTGCAGGCGGATGCCCGAACTCTCCAGCACGCGCGCGCGCACCGTCTCTCCAAGATGCTCCAGGTCGTAGCCGGTCGCATTGCCGGTGTTGATCATGAAGTTGCAATGCATGGGCGACATCTGCGCGCCGCCGATCATCAGGCCACGGCAGCCGGCCTTGTCGATCTCCTTCCAGGCCGACGTGCCGTCGGGATTTTTGAACGTCGAGCCGCCCGTCTTCTCGCGGATCGGCTGCACCGTTTCGCGATGGTGCTGGACCGCCGCCATCGCCGCCTTGATCGCCTCGCGATCCTCCGGAAAGCCCTCGAACACCGCGGATGTGAAAATCAGGTCCTTAGGTGCGGACGAGTGACGATAGGCATAGCCCATGTCCGCATTCGAGAGGATATGGACCTCGCCCTTGCGGTCGAGCGCCCGCACCTCGATCACGCGCTCTCGCGTCTCAACCCCATTTGCGCCGGCATTCATGCGCAAGGCCCCTCCCACGCCGCCCGGAATGCCGTGAAAGAAGTGGAAGCCGCCGATGCCGGCCTCAAGCGCAGCAGCCGCCAACCGCTTGTCCGGCGTCGCCGCACCGGCCCTGATCCGGGTCGTCGAGACCACCTCAGCCTCGCCGAAGCCCCTTGCCGAAAGCCTCACCACGAACCCGGGGATGCCGCCTTCGCGCACGAGCAGGTTCGAGCCGATGCCGACGAGGGTGATCGGAACATCTTCCGGCACGGCTCTGAGGAAGGCCGCAAGGTCGTCCTCGTCGGCCGGCTGATAGAGCGCGTCGGCAACGCCGCCGGCGCGAAACCAGGTGATCTTGTCCATCTCTGCGCCGGGCGTCAGCCGGCCGCGCAAGCCTTCCAGACGGTCGCCGAGCTGGGCCAGAAGGGCAGAACCTCGGTTCATGCCTGCGTCCTGCCCGGTTCGGTCTCCGCCAGTTCCTTGGGCAGCGCATAGGCCCATTGGGTGATATTGCCGGCACCGAGAAAGACAACGAAATCGCCAGGCCTGGCGAGCTCGCGCACGATGGGCGCGATCGCCTGAGGCCCCTCAATGTAGCGGGCATTGCGATGACCGCCGGCACGAATTTGCGACACGAGCGCCTCCGAATTGGTGCCCTCGATCGGATCCTCGCCGGCCGCATAGACCGGAGCGACCAGCACCGTATCTGCGTCATGAAAGCAGGCCGCGAAATCGTCGAACAGGTCGTGCAGGCGCGTGTAGCGGTGTGGCTGCGCAACCGCAATGATCCTGCCATTGCAGGAATCGCGGGCCGCCTTCAGCACCGCCTTGATCTCCACCGGATGGTGCCCGTAGTCGTCGAAGAACTGCACACCGTTCCATGTGCCCGTCGGCGTGAAGCGACGCTTGACACCACCGAAGGACGACAGCCCTTTGCGGATTTCGTCGGGCGTCAGGCCGAGCTCGTGAGCAACGGCGATCGCCGCCGTCGCGTTGGAAACATTGTGCTGGCCGGGCATGGGCAGGCGCAGATTGTCAATGGTCGTGGGGGCACCCGTTTTGCGGTCGCGAATAACGACGTCGAAGAGAGAAGCCGCGCCGTCCATGCCGCGGCGGATGAAGCGCACGTCCGCCTGCGCATTCTCTCCGTAGGTGATCACGCGGCGATCCTCGATGTGCGAAACAAGTGCATGCACTTCGGGATGGTCGGTGCACATCACGCCGAAGCCATAGAACGGCACGTTTTCTACGAATTGCCGGAAAGCTTCCCGGACCTTGTCGAAAGTGCCGTAGTGGTCGAGATGCTCCGGATCGATATTGGTGACCACGGCGATGTCGGCCGGAAGCTTGAGGAAGGTGCCGTCGCTCTCGTCGGCCTCCACCACCATCCACTCCCCGGCTCCCATGCGGGCATTCGTGCCGTAAGCATTGATGATGCCGCCATTGACGACTGTGGGATCGAGGCCGCCGGCTTCGAGCAGGGTGGCGACCAGCGATGTCGTCGTTGTCTTGCCATGCGTGCCCCCGATCGCGATCGCCTGACGGAAACGCATCAGCTCGGCAAGCATTTCGGCGCGCCTGACGATGGGCAGCAGCCTTTCGCGCGCGGCCTTCAGCTCCGGATTGCCCTTCTTGATCGCCGTCGAGACCACGACCACCTCGGCATCGCCGACATTTTCGGCGCGATGGCCGACGAAGCACTCGATGCCTTTTTCGCGCAGCCGCTGCACATTGGCGCCATCCGCCTGGTCGGAGCCCTGCACGCGGTAACCGAGATTGTGCAGCACCTCGGCGATGCCGCTCATGCCAATGCCGCCGATGCCTATGAAATGCACCAGGCCGATGGTCCGCGGCATCTTCATAGCCCGGCTGTCTCCCTGAATTCTAAAACAGTCTTTCCTGACGCAATAGCCTCCGTCAGGTCGGCGAGCAACCGCGCTGCGTCCGGGCGGCCCACGGTTCTTGCGGATTTTGCCATTGCGGCAAGCCTGGCGGGCTCGTTGATCAGGCCGCCAATCAGCGCAGCTAGCCTCTCAGGCGACAATGTCGGCTGAGGATGCAGTTCCGCACCGCCTGCAGCCGCAAGCGCAGCGGCGTTCGCAGCCTGGTCGTGATCGAGCGCGTAGGGATAGGGAACGAGCAGAGCGGGGCGACCGATCACGGCGATTTCGGAGACGGTTGATGCGCCCGAGCGAGAAATGACGAGCTGCGCCGCGGCCATGCGCTCGGCAATGTCGGTGAAGAACGGCAGGACTTCCGCCTCGACGCCGCAGGCCGCGAAGGCTGCCTTGGCGCGCACGACATCCCCCGCGCGGGCTTGCTGCGTGACCTTCAGTCGGCGGCGCTGCTCCTCTGGAAGCAGCGCGATCGCTGCGGGAACCGCATCCGAAAAGAACTGCGCGCCCTGGCTGCCGCCGAAGACGACCAGCCTGAAGTCTGCGTCGTTCTCCGAGGGCTGATAGGCAGTTTTCGCGGCATCCAGCACGGCAGGCCGTACCGGATTGCCGGTGACGACGGTCTTCTCCCCCGTCTTGCTGTTGTCGGGACTGAGGAATCCTCCGGCGATGGCATCGACTCGAGCCGCAAGCGCCCTGTTGGCGCGGCCCATCACCGCGTTCTGCTCGTGGATCAGGGTCGGGACCTTCCGCCGCGTCGCCGCATAAAGCGGCGGCAGGGTCGGGTAACCGCCGAAGCCGACCACAGCCGCCGGCGCGATCCTGCCGATCACTTCGGACGACTGCCTGACCCCTCGCCAGATCGTAAGCAGCGAGTTGGCGAGCGAGAAGGGATTGCGCGAGCCGAGCGTCGCCGAGTGGATGCGATGCACCTCGGCGGCCGGGAAGTGAATGGCGAAGCGCTCCACGCGGTCGTCGGTCGCGAGATGGATTTTCCAGCCGCGGCGGATCAGCTCATGGGCGAGAGCCTCGGCCGGGAAAAGGTGGCCGCCGGTGCCGCCGGCGGCAAGCAGGATCGTGCGCCTCGCCATTATTCGGCAGGCACTACCCTTGGCGGCACTCGGGTCATCCCGATCTGAGTGCGCTTCTCGGGTCGTTTGCGGGTCAGCGCCAGCACCATGCCCATCGAGATCGCGATCGCGATCTGCGAAGACCCGCCATAAGAGATGAAGGGCAGCGTCATGCCTTTGGCGGGCATGAGCTGCAGGTTGACCGCCATGTTGATGATCGACTGGAAGCCGAACACGATGACGAGGCCGGCGACCGCATACCGCGTGAAATCATCCTTCTCCTTCAACGCTATGGTGAGGCCGCGCAGCACGATGAAGGCGAAGATCAGCATGATAGCGAAGCAAAGCATGATGCCGAATTCCTCGCCCGCGACGGCGAAGACGAAGTCGGCATGGCTGTCGGGGATCACCCGCTTTACCGTCCCCTCGCCTGGGCCCACACCCCACCAGCCGCCATGGATCAGCGCTTCCCGGCCCATGTCGACCTGGAACGTGTCGCCCTCGCCGGTCAGGAAGCGATCGACGCGGCCGGCGACGTGCGGGAAGATGGTGTAGGCCGCGAACGCGCCTCCTATGGCCGCGCCGCCAAGCGAGATGATCCAGAACCAGGACATGCCGGCCATGAAGAACATTGCGCCCCAGGTGCCGGAGATCAGCATGGTCTGGCCAAGATCGGGCTGAGCGACAAGAAGCGAAAGCACCAGGCCGAAGAGGATGATGGCAAAGAGATTGCCGGGGATGTCGGGTTGGCGGGCGTGCTCGGCGAACAGCCAGGCGCAGATGATGACGAAGGCCGGCTTCAGGAACTCCGAGGGCTGTATCGACAGGCCGGCCAGCGACACCCAGCGCCGCGCGCCCTTCACCTCGACCCCGACATAGAGCACGGCCACCATCAAAAGCAGCATGAGCACGAGCATCACAAGCGACATGCGCCTGATCTCGCGCGCGTCGAGGAAGGAGACGATCAGCATCACGACAAGCGCCGGAAGCGTGAACACGATCTGACGCGTGGCGAAATGGAAGCTGTCGAGACCGATGCGCTCGGCGACCGCCGGGCTCGCGGCGAAGGAGAGCACGATACCGAGGCCCATCAGCGACAGGAACGCCGCAAGGAACCAGCGATCCACCGTCCACCACCAGTTTGCAACCGGGCTCTTGTCGACGCGACTCAGCATCAGCGCACCCCTCCGATCGGTTGGACTCCCTCGATGGCCGCAACCGCGGCCCGAAACGCTTCGCCACGAATCTCGAAGTTCTTATACTGGTCGAAGCTTGCGCAAGCCGGGGATAGCAGAACGGCCACCTCCCCTGTTTCGTCGCGCGCCGCGTCTGCGGCGGCGTGCTCGACCGCCGCATCCAGCGTTCCGGAAATCTCGTAAGGCACCGCCTCGCCGAGCGTCGCGGAGAAAGCCGGCGCCGCCTCGCCTATGAGATAGGCCTTGGCGATGCGCGGAAAATAGCCGCGCAGGGATTCGATTCCGCCTTCCTTGGGAAGGCCGCCGGCGATCCAATAGATGCGCGGAAAGGTCGAGAGCGCCGGCGCAGCCGCGTCGGCATTGGTCGCCTTGGAGTCGTTGACAAACAGAACGTTGCTCTTACTGCCGACGAGCTCCATGCGGTGCGCCAGGCCCGGGAAGCTTTCGAGCCCCGATTGTATCTCACCGAGATCGAGCCCGACCTTCAGGCAGGCAGCCACGGCCGCGAGCGCGTTCTGCGCGTTGTGCTGGCCGCGCAACGAGCCGATCCCTTCGAGGAAGCCAATCCGCTCATAGCGGCCATGTACCGCCTCCATGAGATCGGTGCCGTCGGCAAAATAGCCGTCCGGCAAGGGCAGCCGCTTGGAAATGCGGATGACTTCCTTGCCGGCACGCTCTAGGCGGTCGGCAATCTGTGCGCAGTAGATGTCGTCGACGCCGATGATGGCAGCGTCGCTGCCCGCGACCAGCCGCTCCTTGATCGCGGCGTAGTGCTGCATGGTGCCATGCCGGTCGAGATGATCGGGCGTCAGGTTGAGCAGAATGCCTGCCGTCGGATTTATCGAAGGCGCGAGGTCGATCTGGTAGGAAGAGCACTCTACGACGTAGAAGCGATCCGATGTCGGCGGGTCGAGCGTCATCACGGCGCGGCCGATATTGCCGCCCATCTGAGCATCGCGTCCCGACGATTTGATGATGTGCGCTGCAAGCGCCGTGGTGGTCGACTTGCCGTTCGTGCCGGTGATCGCGATGAACGGCGCCGTCGGAGCGGATTTCGTCCGCTCGCGCGCGAAAAGTTCGACGTCGCCGATGATCTCCACGCCAGCGCCCCGGGCAAGCTCCACCGCCCAGTGCGGCTTTGGATGCGTCAGCGGCACCCCGGGCGAAAGCACGCAGGACGCAAAGCCGCTCCAGTCCGCCTGCCTGAGGTCACTGACCGGAATCCCCTCCTGCTCGGCACGGGCGACGCTCTCGGGATTGTCGTCCCACGCCACTACGCTCGCACCGCCTTCAACGAGCGCGTGGGCGGTCGCGAGCCCCGATCCCCCGAGGCCGAAAAGGGCGACAGCTTTGCCTGAGAATGAGCTCGCTGGGATCATTTCGCTCTCAGCGCAGCTTGAGCGTCGACAAACCGATGAGCGCCAGGATGACGGCGATGATCCAGAAGCGGATCACGACCTGGCTTTCGGTCCAGCCGAGCTTCTCGAAGTGGTGGTGGATGGGGGCCATGAGGAACACCCTGCGGCCGGTCATCTTGAAGTAGCCGACCTGTATGATGACGGACAGCGCCTCCATCACGAACAGGCCGCCGACGATGGCCATGACGATCTCGTGCTTGGTGGCGACGGCCACCGTGCCGGTGAGTCCACCAAGCGCCAATGATCCGGTATCGCCCATGAAGATGGCGGCGGGCGGCGCATTGAACCAGAGGAAGCCGAGGCCGGCGCCGATCACCGCACCGAGCACGACGGCCAGCTCGCCGGTGCCCGGGACGAAATGGATCTGCAGATATTCCGCGAACACCGCGTTCCCGGAAAGATAGGCGATCACGCCGAAGGACGCAGCGGCGATCATGATCGGCACGATCGCTAGTCCGTCGAGGCCATCGGTCAGGTTTACCGCATTTCCCGCTCCGACAATGACAAAGCCGGCCACCGGGATGAAGAACCAGCCGAGATTGATGAGCAGGTCCTTGATGAAGGGAAAGGTCAGGGAGGAGGAGAACGGAGCCTGCCCCGCGCGCATGATGATCCAGGCGGCGAACCCGGCGATCACGAACTCGATGGCGAGCCGCACCCGGCCGGAAAGGCCGAGATGCGACTGCTTGGTCACCTTCAGGTAATCGTCGTAGAAGCCGATCGCTCCGAAGCCGACCGTGACCAGCAGGACGACCCAGACGTAGACGCTCTTCAAATTCGTCCAGAGCAGCGACGACACGATGATGCCGCAGAGGATCATCAGGCCGCCCATTGTGGGCGTGCCGGCCTTCTTGAAATGGGTCTGCGGCCCGTCGGCGCGGATCGGCTGGCCCTTGCCCTGCCGGATGCGAAGCGAGTTGATGATCGTCGGGCCGAACAGGAAAATCAGCATGCAGGACGTGATCAGCGCTCCGCCGGTACGGAAGGTAATGTATCGAAAGACATTGAATATCGATGCCTCATTGGCGAATTCAGCAAGCAACGTCAGCATTGGGCGGATTCCCCCTAAGCGCGTTCAGGCGCGCTTCGCATTGGCGGCTTGCGCCGGAAATTTGCTCGTCAGCGCGTCGACCAGCTTCGAGAAGCCGACGCCCTTCGATGATTTGATCATGACCGTGTCGCCTGCTCGCACCGAATTCATGAGCACGGGCTTAAGTTCCTCGACGTCAGCCCTGTACTCGACCGGAGTTCCGCCGGAAAGCCTTTCGGCGAGCGCCTTCATTTCCGGCCCGGCTAGCAGAACGAGATCGACATGCCTGTCCCTGATCAATTCCGCAAGCCCTGCATGCAGCTTCGCGGAGTGATCACCGAGCTCCAGCATATCGCCCAGCACCGCTATGCGACGGCCTGCATCTGAGACAGGCGCCGCGTCAAGCAGGTCGAGCGCGGCCTTCATCGATGCCGGGTTGGCATTATAGCTCTCGTCGATCAAGCACAAGGTTCCGCCCGGCACCGCCAATTCGTGACGCCGTCCGCGGCCGGCCTCTGGTACCAGCGTGGCGAGCGCAGCGGCCACCTTGATCACGTCCGCGCCGGCGATATCGGCCGCCCCGAGCACCGCCAGCGCGTTCTGGACGGAATGCCGCCCCGGCGTTCCGATGCGCGCTTCGATGTCGCGGCCGCCGATACGCACGACGATCGACGAGCCTTCCGCATCGGCCTCGCATTGGACGAGCTTGAAGTTTGCCCGCGCATGCTCGCCGAAGCCAAGCACACGCTCGACCCCGGCGTCGCGCGCCAGTTTCCGAAGCAGGCTCCACCGCCTGTCATCGCGATTGAGAAGGGCAGCGCCGCCTTTCTCCACGCCTTCGAAGATCTCTGACTTGGAGGTCGCGATCTCATCGAGATTGCGGAAATGGCCTAGATGGGCGGCGGCAATCAGCGTCACCACTGCAACGTGCGGTCTCACCATCTTTGAGAGCGGCCTGATCTCGCCGGCGTGGTTCATGCCGATTTCGAAGACCGCGAAGTCGGCATCTTGTGGAAGCCGGGCAAGGGTCAGCGGCACGCCCCAATGATTGTTGAACGACTTCTCGGAGGCGTGCACCTTGCCCACGGTCGAAAGCGTGTGGCGCAGCGCCTCCTTTGTGCTCGTCTTGCCGGCCGAGCCCGTCACGGCAATGATCTTCGCCCTTGAGCGGGCGCGCGCCGCAATGCCGGCAAGTTCCAGTGCCTTCAGCACGTCCGGCACGACGATCTTTGGAACGTTGAGGCGGCCGAGCGCCGGCAGCTTGTGCTCGGCAACCACCAGCACGCCCGCCCCTGCCGCTACCGCGGCCGTTGCGAAATCATGGCCGTCAAGCGTATCGCCCCGGATCGCGAAAAAGGCGTCGCCGAGCTTCAGCGTCCGCGTATCGATCGAGACACCGCCGATGCTTTCGGGCATTTGCCCGAGCGGCCGTCCCGCCGTGGCTTCGACCAGCGCAGCACCGCTCCACAAATGCATCATGCGGCGCGCTCCCGAAGCGCTGCGAGCACCTCTTCATGGTCGGAAAACGGCAGCGTCACCGTTCCGATCGTCTGGCCATGCTCATGCCCTTTGCCGGCAACGACCAGCGTGTCCCCGCTCTTCAGCATCGCGACGGCTTCCTGGATCGCCTTGCGCCGATCGCCGATTTCGCGGGCGCCGCTGGCTGCGGCCAGAATCTCAGCACGTATTTTCTCCGGCACTTCAGAGCGTGGATTATCGTCGGTGACGATCACCACATCGGCAAGCCTCGTGGCGATCTCGCCCATGATCGGCCTTTTGCCTTTATCGCGGTCGCCGCCGCAGCCGAAAACGACGACCACCCGTCCCGTGGTGAAGGGCCGTACCGCTTCCAGCACGTTTTGCAATGCGTCCGGCTTGTGCGCGTAATCGACATAGACAGGCGCGCCATCGGCAGTTGTCCCGACCAGTTCGAGGCGGCCGGACGCGCCTTTGAGATGCTCGAGCGCTGAAAGCGCCTTGGCGGTCGGCGTGCCGGTCGAGATGGCGAGGCCCGCGGCGACAAGCGCGTTATGGATCTGGAAATCGCCGGCAAGCGGCAGGTCGATCTCGTAGAGCGTGCCGCCGGCGTCGATTTCGGCGCGCTGCCGATGCCGCTCGTGCTCGACACGCTTGATCCCCAGGAATGTGCCCTTGCGTCCGACCGTAATGACATCCAGGCCCGCCGCCCTGGCTGCGGCAATCGTGGGCTCCGACCATGGATCGTCGGCAAAGATGATGGCAGGTGCCCCCTTCGGCAACAGCGTATCGAACAGGCGGAGCTTCGCCCGGTGGTAATGCTCGACCGTCGGGTGATAGTCCATGTGATCGCGGCCGAGATTGGTGAAGCCGCCCGCCGCAAGCTTCACGCCGTCGAGGCGACGTTGATCCAGCCCGTGGCTCGAGGCCTCCATCGACGCATGCGTTACGCCAGCGTCGGCAAGTTCGCTCAGCAGCTTGTGCAGCGCCACCGGGTCCGGCGTGGTCAGCGCGCCATATTCGTTGCGGCCCGGAGCGATGAGACCCGTCGTGCCGATGCTCGCCGCCGTCTTGCCCTCGCTCTCCCAGATCTGCCGCGTGAACGAGGCGACAGAGGTTTTCCCGGCAGTGCCGGTGACCGCGACCGTGATCTTTGGCTGTGCGCCATAGAAACGCGCCGCAGCCAGAGCCAGCGCGCGCCTCGGATCGTCTGTTTCGATCACCGGGACCGAGGCAGCGGAAAGGTTGGAACCCCGCGAGGCTACGATCGCGCTCGCGCCTCGTTCTACGGCATCCGCAGCGTAGGCGGCGCCGTCGGCCTTGGCGCCGGCAATCGCGAAGAACAGGGATCCCTGCTCGACGGTACGCGAATCCGACGAAAGCCCGGCGACGGCGATATTGCCGATCTGTCCTCCCCCGACAGGCAGAATACCGGCAAAGTCCTCGAGTTTCATCGAAATCCAGTCACGTCAAATGGATGGCACCGGCGGTGCCTTGAGAGGCAGAATCAAGGGTATGCGACCAATGTAGGCTTATCTTCATGGCCGAAATCTGGTTTCACGCCAAGCATGGCGGCAGACCGGCGTATGATATTGGCGACGATCGGCGCCGCATTGGAGCCGGCTGTGGCGCCCATTCCGGGTTTTTCAGGCTTGGGTTCATCGACGATGCTGAGCACGATGTACTGGGGATCGTCCATCGGGAAGGCCGCAACGAAGGCGTTGAAACGCGTATCGTTGGAGTAACGGCCGTTGACGACCTTCTCGGCGGTGCCGGTTTTGCCGCCGACCCGGTATCCCGGCACCAGGGCGCGCCTGCCCGACCCCTTCTCCGCGTTCAACTTGTACAGGTAGCGCAGCCCCTCCACGGTCGAGTCCTTGACCACCTTCTTGGCCACCGCCATCGCCTGCTCCTGCGTGCGCGGCAGGAAGGTCGGCTCGATCAGGTAGCCGTTCATCAGCGCCGCACAGCCCACCGCCGTCTGCAACGGCGTAGTCGACACGCCGTGCCCGAAGGCGATCGTGATCGAGTTCACCTGCTTCCACACCCTTGGCTCGGTAGGCTTGGCGACCTCCGGCAGCTCCGTCTGCATCCGCTCGAGAACGCCGAGGCGATGCAGGAACTCGCGATGTCCATCGATTCCGACGACCTCCGCCTCGCGGGCCGAGCCGATATTCGAGGAGTAGATGAACACCTCAGGCACGGAAAGAACACGGTTCTTGCCGTGGAAGTCGTGGATGGTCTGGCGTCCGATCGTTATGGGGCGCATCGCATCGAACCGGCTGTCGAGCGTGACCTTCCCCGAATCCAGCGCCATCGCCGTCGTGAAGCTCTTGAATGTCGAGCCCATCTCATACAGGCCGGCAGACATGCGGTTCAGCCGGTCCTTGTCGTTGGCGTTGTACGGATTGTTCGGATCGAAGTCGGGCACAGAAGCCATGGCCAGCACTTCGCCGGTTTTGATGTTGAGCACCACCGCGCCCGCCGCGATGGCGTGGTACCGCTCCATCCCTTGCGCGATCTCGTCGCGCACAATGTACTGGACCCTGAGATCTATCGAGAGCTTGACCGGCTCGAGATCCTTGGCGGTTGCAAGGCCCGTCGCCTGCAGATCGGCGAGGCCCTGCTCGTCGATATACTTCTCCATGCCGGCGATGCCCTGGTTGTCGATGTTGACCAGGCCAAGAATATGGGAGGCGGTCTCGCCGCCAGGGTAGAAGCGCCGGTTCTCGGTGCGGAACCCGATGCCCGGAATACCGAGCTTCATGATGTCGCTTTGCTGTTTGGGCGAAAGCTGACGCCTCAGCCACACGAAGCCGGTGCCGCTCTTGAGCTTGCGGTATGTCTGCTCGTAGTCGAGATCGGGCAGCACGCTCGCAAGCTTCTCGGTCGCCTCGTCCGCATCGACAATACGCCGCGGTTCGGCAAAGAGCGAAGCCGTCTTGATGTCCGTCGCAAGCACCTCGCCGTTGCGGTCGAGGATGTCCGGGCGTGCGGCCGTGATGCGCGCTCCGGGCGGGCCGGAATCGTCGGGCTCCTGCGTTCCGAGATACACCAGTCGGCCGGCGATCGCGCAGTAGATCGACAGGAACACTGCCATGGTCATCACGACGCGGTTGCGCGCCTTGCCGCCGGTCGACTTGCCGGCACCCTCGACGACAATGCCTGCGGCGCCAGCCGCGGCACGCCTGCGCAAAAATTTTGCGAGCAAGGTTTTCATTCCGCTACCGCCCCGGTCACGATGTGATCCGTCCCCGTTCGATCCGTATCATTGTCGGCCACGCCACCCAGGCGCTGCGTCGAGAAGTCCTGCATTTCGACCGGCTTCGGCGGCAGGTCATCGAGGCTGCCGATCTGGTGCGCCTCGACCGGCTGCAGATGCAGCTCGTCCTGATAGATGTCGGTGAGCCTCTGTAGGCGAGACGGCTGGGTGAGCAGGCTCCAGTCCGCCTTCAAAAGATTGATCGTGTCCTGCTCGTACTTGATCTCGGACTCGATCTTGTGGACTTCGGCTAGCCGGGCCTCCGCCCTGTGCTTGGTGTTGTAGGTGAAGGCTGCGGCCGAGACCATGACCCCGATGAGCAGTATGTCGCTGGTGCGGAACACTGGAACTATCTCTCCCCCGATGAATAGGGATCGGGCAATGCTGGAAGACCAAATTGGCCCATATCGGCGGGCCTGGGAGGTTTGTCCGTGCGTGCGGCGATCCTGAGCTTTGCGGAGCGGGCGCGCGGATTGGCCGCTATTTCGGTGTCCGTGGGCGAGATCGGCCCGTTGACCTTCTCGAAGGTGGGCGCCGGCGCCTTTGCATCCGGCAGATGCCGCGATACGGCCGGCCGGCCGGAACGGTCTGCGATGAAGCGCTTGACGATGCGGTCTTCCAGCGAGTGGAAGGTGACAACCGCGAGCCGACCGCCCGGCTTCAGCGCTCGCTCCGCCGCCAGCAGCGCACGGGCAAGCTCGCCGAGCTCGTCATTGACGAAAATGCGCAGCGCCTGGAAAACGCGGGTTGCAGGATGGATCTTGTCCTTGGGGCTGCGGCCGACATGAGCCTCGATCGCTTCTGCAAGCTCGAGCGTGCGTGTGAAAGGCCGCTCGGCGCGGCGCCTCTCGATCATGCGCGCGATGCGGCCGGCATGCCGTTCTTCGCCGAGGAAGCCGAAAATGCGCGCCAGATCCCCGGCCTTGAAGCGATTGACGACGTCGGCTGCGCTGAGCCCTGCTTTTGCCATGCGCATGTCAAGCGGACCGTCGGCACGGAAGGAAAAACCACGTTCAGGTTCATCCAGCTGCATCGACGATACGCCGATGTCGAGCACGACGCCGTCGACCATCTCGCCCGCAAATTCATCGAGGCGGGAAAACGGTCCGTGCACCAGCCTGAGCTTGCCCTTGAATGCGACCGCAAGATCGGCACCCGCCGCGATCGCATCGGGATCGCGGTCGATCGCGATCACGTTTGCACCGGCGGCGAGCAGCGCCCGCGTATAGCCGCCCGCACCGAATGTTCCGTCGACGATCGTCGCACCCGAAAGCGGCTCGAGCGCCGTCGCGACTTCACTCAGCAGGACCGGAATGTGGCGGGCCGGTCCGCCAACGGCCTGGATATCCCGGCCGCGGCCCGCCATCATTCCGGTTCCCCCGTCGGCCGCAGCATCCCCGTCGCGGCCTGCCGAAGCTTGAGCAACCGCGCGCGGGCCTCCGCACGATAGTCGCTGAACCGCTCCGGCTCCCATATCTGGAAAAAGTGCCCGCGGCCGACGAAGGCCACGTCCGTCGTGATCCCCGTATGCTCGCGGATGAAATCGCTCACCGTGATGCGGCCATCCTGATCGAGCTTCAGGAAGGCTCCGTCGCCGTGACAAAAGAAGGACATGTCGTCCGCAGTCTGCAGAAAAGGATCCTCCAGCGCTATGCGCTGTTCGTAGCGGTCGAGCAGGTCCGGGCCGCCCACGTCGAGCGCGGCCACGTCCAGCGCCCTCAGCGCATATAGATCCGAAAAGCCACGTTTCTGCAGGACCGAACGGAAATGCGCCGGTACCGACACCCGGCCCTTCGCATCGATCCTGTTCACTGCGCTGGACAGAAACCGGTCCATCACCTGCTACTGCCGCCTCCTTCGCATCGCCCTTCCGCATGCAGACACCCGCACCGGGCAACGCGGTTCTCAAAGTCTTTTTCTCGCTCGTTTCGGGACAAAACGACTTCGTCCGGACAGCCGCCGCGGCTGCCGGTTTGACGGACGCCTTACCCCGAACTGCAACGAAATATTGATTGAGTGAATGGGATAGCATGGGCCTCTATGGGCGTCAACGGGAACAGACCGGAACGGCCCGCGACAGACGGCCGCCCAGCGTTCAAATCGGCGCATTCGGCTTTATCGTCGATTAACGCTAACGAAGAGTTATTGAGCGTCACGACGCCCCCTTCCGCGCTTGCGGAAGGCGCGCCGCCGACCTAAGCCTCGACGACCGCTTTGATCGACTATCCCGAGGGAGCCATGACAGAGACCCCGCAGTCGCGCGCAGCCCGCCTCGCCCATCTCCGGCGCGACGAACTGGCCAAGGGCGACCCCGTGCCTCTGCCGCTGACCATGGCGTCGATGTACCACCTGCCCGGCGACCCGACGGGTTTCAATCAATATGGCCGCTTTTTCAACCCGACCTGGTCAGCCGTCGAAAAGCTGCTTGGACACCTCGAAGAAGCAACCGCCCTCGCCTTTCCGTCCGGCATGGCCGCCATCTCGGCCGTTTTCTTCGCGCTGCTCAAGAGCGGCGACCGCATCCTCCTGCCTTCCGACGGCTACTATACGACCCGTGTCCTTGCTGACCGCTTCCTGAAATCCATGGGGATCGCGATCGACACACGCCCGACCTCGAGTTTCCTGGACGGCGGCTTCGAAAGCTACAGGCTCGTCTTCGTCGAAACTCCTTCCAATCCCGGACTTGACATCTGCGACATCGCCGCGGTGGCCGGAGCGGCGCATGCTGCAGGAGCGCTCGTTGTCGCCGACAATACGACCATGACACCTTACGGCCAGCGACCGCTCGACCTCGGCGCAGATATTGTCGTAGCCGCCGACACCAAGGCACCGAACGGCCATTCCGACGTGCTGTTCGGCCATGTCACGAGCCGCAATCCGGAGATCGTCTCCGCTGTTGCGGACTGGCGCAAACTCTCCGGCGCAATCCCCGGGCCATTCGAGGCCTGGCTCGTTCATCGCGGACTGGAAACGCTGGAGGTGCGCTTCGACCGCATGTGCAATTCAGCGGAAGTCATTGTTCAGCGGCTCAAGGACCATCCCGCCATCGACGCCGTCCGTTTTCCCGGCTTGCCGGATGACCCTTCTCACAATCTTGCACGTATGCAGATGGATCGCTTCGGCTTCCTGATCGGGCTGACGCTGGAGAGCGAGCAGGCCGCCGAGAGCTTCATCAATAAATGTGCTCTGATCCAGCCGGCGACCTCCTTCGGTGGCGTGCACAGCTCGGCCGAGCGCCGTGCCCGCTGGGGCGACGCCGTTGCGCCGGGCTACGTCCGGCTGTCGGTCGGCTGCGAGCCGGCCGAGGAATTGTGGAGGGCGATGCAGGAGGCATTGGCATGACCCAATCCCTGAATTCATGAACCGTATTCTTCCTCAGTCAGATCACGGCTGCCATGCAGCACGCGCACGATCACAATGGCGTCGTCCTTGACGCGATAGAGCGTCAGGTAGTCACCAACCACCACATGCCGGAGGCCTATAGCGATGTCGTTACGCGCTGCTCCTGAATACGGCTGTGTAGCCAGCAAGTCCCAGCGCCTTCGAAGCGATCGAGGAGCCGGTCGGCTGCTGCCACGCTGAAAGCAGCGACGTAAAGCCAAATCTCGATGAGATCTTCTTCCGCCCTCGCGGTCCGGATCACCGGCAGTTCAATCACGCCCGATCCTTGGACTGCCGAAGCCTCGCTCGCGCCTCTGCCTTGATCTCGTCTATGGAGACGATCCGTCCGGGTCCGCTATCCAACCCCTCCAGATAAAGCCGCCGCAGTTCATCGATCGTGTGGCCGAGCAGATCTCGCTTTTCCTTCCAGTCGCGAAGCGCATCGCGGATAACTTCACTGGCGGAAGCATACTCACCAGCGGCCACGGCTTCATCTACAGCGGTCGCGAGGTCTGCTGAAAGCGTGATGCTTCGTTTGTGGACTTGTCCCATCGCTACCTCTATGTGACTTCGAGCGAAGATGGTACGATTTAATCGTACCAAGGGCAAGACTGGAGAGCAATGGAAGGTGCGTTGGCGGTCCGAGCTCGATACCGATGGCAAGATCGCCTTGGGTAGGAGATCGGCTGACTCGCGCTAATAAACAGACGCGTCTTGTGGTAGGGTGCCGATCAATACGGATTCAATGACTTGCATGAGGCGAGGAGTTTTGAATGCTGTACGTCGATATCCCTACTCGTTCGGAATTCAAAGCGCTCAACGACTTGCGGAGCGATGCTTGCGTTTCGATTTATCTGAAGACGACGCCGCTTACGCAGGAGAGCGATGCTTCACGGATCGAACTGGGCAATCTTTGCCGGCAGGCACGCGAGCAACTCGAGGCGGAATCTTTCGACAAGCGACGTCTTGCATCCTTGATGGAGGAATTCGATGTCCTGGCGGAGGACGAAGAGTTCTGGCGGTTGCAGGCCAACAGCCTCGCCGTCCTGGCCACCCCTGACAGCCTGCGAACCTTTCGCCTTGCCAACCATCTTACGCCGATGGTCGAAGTAGCGGACAGGTTCCATCTGAACCCGCTGCTCCGGGCTATTACATTTCCGCACTCGGCCTACATCCTGGCCTTCTCCGAGAACGCCGTTCGGCTTGTGGAGATGAATGCCGATCTGCCGGCGACCACGCTCAAGATCGTTGGAATGCCCAAGAGTGCCGCAAGTGCCGTCGGCAAATCGACCATCAACGATCGTTCCCCGAGCGGCCGCATCCACGGCCTGGAGGGGCAGAACGTCCGGCTGCAGCAGTACGCGCGCAAGGTCGATGCCGCTCTGCGGCCATTCCTGACGGGGCGCGAGATACCGATGATCCTGGCCGCGACCGGACGAATGATGTCCGTGTACCGGGCGGTGAATAGCTATCCGTATCTGTTGCCCGGCGGTATTGAAACCAGTCCGGACCGCATATCGGATGCCGATCTCGCGCAAGCTGCGCGGCCGGTCTTGGATGCGGCCTACGCAGGCGAGATCGAGGAATTGAAGGCGCTTTACGAAAAGCGGGCCGGCGAAGGCCGGGCGACGACGGACATATCCGATGCCGCGCGCGCAGCGACGTTCGGTGCGGTCGGGTGGCTGATGGTGGATATTGACTCCGTCGTCCCTGGGACGGTCGACGAGGAGACAGGCGCGGTCGAATTCGCCGAAGGGGCGGATGCACGTTCCTACGGTTTGGTTGACGAGATCGCCGGCCGTGCGCTCTCCAGCGGAGCGCGCGTGCTTGGCGTGCGCCGCGCGGACCTTCCGAGGCAGGCGGAGTTGGCGGCCATCCTGCGTTATCCCATTTAGGCTTTGGGAATATTGTGCCAGCCGGCCTGTAAGCCGGGTTCTGTATGGCCTCGGCGCCTTGCGAGCGCCGCGACGTGGCGGCCATTCATCTTGGGCGTGCGTTGCCGCGCGCCTCACGCAACCTACCCGGACGACGGGCCGGAAACTGCCCCGAGAGTTGCCTCTCTCGCCGTCCCTATTCGGTCTTGCTCCCGGTGTGGTTTACCATGCCGCTTTCCGTTGCCGGAAGCGCGGTGGGCTCTTACCCCACCCTTTCACCCTTACCCGCCTCCGCGGCTTGCGCCGCTCCAGCCTGGCCAGCCCTAAAGGGCTTGCTGCTACGAAGCCCTAAGGCCGAAGGCGGGCGGTTTGCTTTCTGTGGCACTGTCACTAGGGTCGCCCCCGCCGGATGTTATCCGGCACCGTGTCTCCATGGAGCCCGGACTTTCCTCAAGCGCAACCTTTCGGCTCTCGCACCTGCGGCCGCCCGGCCGACTGGCGTTGCGTATAAAGGGAGTTCCGGGGAAAAACGCAACCCCCTTCCACGCGATACGCACCGAAGGTCCGCGCAGCAAAGCCACAGCAACTTCAAAGAATCATACTACCCGACGTCAGGCGGAAGAGCTGCCAGGAGTCCGTGCAATGTTTCGATAGTCGACAGGTCCGCCACTCCGTCGACGCGCTCGGGTCTGAAATGCCTCTGGAACGCGGCGACCACCGCTTCGGTCGTAACATCGAACGCCCCGGTGATCTCGACCCCATAGCCATAAAGCGCGAGCATCGACTGCAGCGCGTCGACTGGCTCGCCGTGTTCCCCGACCGACAGGAAGCGCCCCCCGCGGAGCGGGGCCGGCTTGACAAAATGGCCGATCCCGGCCGCAGCGAGCGTCGCCCAGGGAAACTTTTCGCCCGGATCGACCTTCCGGCCCGGCGCCGTATCGGAATGGGCAAGCACCCGCTCTGGGCGGATTGAATAGCGTTCGGCGATATCCCGGCAAAGAGCGATGAGGGCCTCGACCTGGCGCGCCGCGAAGTCCGGATAGCCATAGGCATGGCCGGGATTGGCGACCTCGATGCCGATCGAGCAGGAATTGATGTCCGTTCGGCCGAGCCAGGAACCACGGCCTGCATGCCAGGCCCGGTCGGCTTCGCGCACCATCTGTACGATCGAGCCGTCCTCATGCACGAGATAGTGGCAGGATACCTCGCTCACCGGGTCGCAGAGCCAGGCCTCCGCCGAGGACCCTGTCTCCATGCCGGTATAGTGTATGAGAATGATTTCGGGGCGCAGCCCATCGCGCCGCGGGCCGAAATTCGGCGAGACCCTGACGTCCGCCAAAGCATAATCCGGAAGAAAACCGCTCATGCGGCCCTCAAGCCCCGCTCGATCAACTCATATGCGGCATTGAGCGCGGCGACCCGCGTCGTCGCGATCGCGATGAATTCTTCGGGAACGCCGCGCGCAATCAGCCTGTCAGGATGGTTCTCCGCGATCAGGCGGCGATAGTGCCGCCGCACCTCTTCGAAGGGTGAGCCGCGTTCGACGCCGAGCACGGCGTACGGATCGGCCCCCGCGCCCAGGACCACATGGCGGGCAAGAATGCTCTGATAGTGCTGTTCATCGATCTTGAAGATCTCGGCGATGCGGCGCAGGAACGTCCCTTCCCGCTCGTGCAACACCCCGTCCGCCTTGGCGATATGGAAGAGCCCATCAAGTATGTCGGTGAGCATGGGGCAATTGTCTCGGCCCGAACCGCACAGCCCCGCCATCTTCTCGGCGTAAGCCTCGTAGCCGGAGGTATCCTGCTTGGCGAGATCGTAGAGCCGCGCCACATTGCGCGCCTCGTTCCTCGGTATGGCGAAAATCTCCTGGAACGCGCGCACCTCATCCTGTGTCACGACGCCGTCGGCCTTCGCCATCTTGGCCGAGAGCGCGATCATGGCGATCGAGAACGCCACCTTTCGCCGCAATTGAGGATCGCCCTCGAAAATGGTGCGTACCGCCTCGATCACGTCGGAGACGCCGAAGCCTGATTTGGTGATGCGCGAGACAAACTCGCCGACGCGAAGCCAGACGGACATGAAGCTGCTTTAGACTATTTCCGCCCAGGATTGAAAGCCGGCCAGGCGGCCAAGATACCTCGACATTGGCAGACTTGCAGCGGATGACCCTCGGCAGGCGCCGGCGTTCATCGCCGGGCAAGCCTGGTCCCTTCGGCTCAGTGACAATCCAGACGCGCGTGCCAAGGAGGCGACCACCTCACATGACCTGCTAGCCGCGGCCGGCGTCATGACGCGCGGACATTTCCGCCAAGCTGACCCGATCCTGGCAGCGAAAGCGCTCGCTGGCTCCTGGGCCCTCTTTCAGGTTTGCGACGCCTGCCTACTGCTTGGGAGCCTGGTTGGTCTGCGCCGGCTGCTGTTGCTGCATCGTATTGGTGCCGGTGGCGCCGCCCGTGCTCGGCTGTTGAGTCGAGGGTTGTTGTGTCGTCGCAGGCGGCGTGGTCTCTTGGCTGCTGCCACCTCCTTTGTTACAAGCGGCGAGCGACATGAGTGAAATTGCTACCACCGGTACAACAAAAATTCTCGACATCTGGGGTTCCCTCCTCAGTAGTCGTCCGGACAGAGTGAACAATCGAAACTCGATCCGACAAATATCGCTAGACACCTTGATTGAGGCAAAGTTTGGTCCGGCGACAGGGGAACTTGGGCTCAGACGACGATTTGCTTTGGCTTCGGGCGAAACATTGCGCGCTATGCCGAAAAAGAAGAAGCCGGCTGACGCCGGCCTCTCCTCTCGGATTTCTACGGCTTCGGAGCCGGGTTGGTCTGCCCCGGCTGCTGTTGCTCCATCGTGTTCGTGCCGGTGCCGTCCGTACCTGGCTGGGTCGGCGCCGGCTGTGGCGCAGGAGTGGTGCTTTGCGTCTGCGTATTGTCGGTGCCGGTGCCGTTGTTGCTGCAAGCAGCAACTCCGAACAGGGCGACAGCCGCCACAGATGCGAGAACTAGCTTTTTCATGACTGGTCTCCTCTTAAACCGCAGTGTCTTGGGTACTGGTGCCGGTCACTCGCAGCGGTAACGAGAGCGTGAAAAATTTGTTTCTTCACGTTCAGTTTCGAGCTGTAACAACCGTGGCCCGCTCAACGCCGTGATCGTCGGCGTTGCCGCGGCTTGCGGTCGGCACTAACACGTCCATCAGGACCAACACTGAAAGGCGTGGCCATGCCCGGCAGATGGGATTTCTGGATCGACCGCGGCGGCACATTCACGGACGTCATCGGCCGCTCCCCGGAGGGAGGGCTCAATGCGCGCAAGCTGCTTTCAGAGAATCCCGGGGCGTATCGCGACGCAGCCGTGCAGGGTATCCGTGACCTGCTGGGCCTGATACCGGGCGAGCCGGTGCCGGCGGATCGCATCGGCGACGTCAGAATGGGTACGACGGTTGCCACCAATGCGCTGCTGGAGCGGAAGGGCGAGCGCACATTGCTCCTGATCACCAGGGGCTTCCGCGATGCGCTGAGCATCGCCTACCAGGCGCGGCCGGACATCTTCGCCAAGGAAATCGTGCTTCCCGAACAGCTCTACCAGCGCGTCATAGAGATCGACGAACGGGTGCGGGCCGACGGTACGGTGGAGAAAGCTGTCGACCTCACGGCGGCCCAGATGGAAATCGCGCGTGCGCAAGGCGACGGCTTCGATGCTGTGGCCATTGTCCTCATGCACGCCTGGAAATATCCGCAACATGAGGAGGCGCTTGCAAGGCTTTGCCGGAATGCAGGCTTCTCGCAGGTATCCGCCAGCCATGAGGTTTCGCCACTGGTCAAGCTTATCGGTCGTGGCGACACGACCGTCGTCGACGCCTACCTCTCGCCGATCCTGTCGCGATACGTGCGGCAAGTCGCAGGAGAGCTGGGGCTGGCGCCGACTTCCAGTATCAC
Source organism: Mesorhizobium sp. BAC0120 (assembly GCF_033542235.1). Classification (NCBI taxonomy): domain Bacteria; kingdom Pseudomonadati; phylum Pseudomonadota; class Alphaproteobacteria; order Hyphomicrobiales; family Phyllobacteriaceae; genus Mesorhizobium; species Mesorhizobium sp. BAC0120. Next base: position 719,437 of record NZ_JAWRCU010000001.1, read on the forward strand.
GGGGGAGGTCATCCAATCTCCGTCGCCCCGCCTCATGTTCATGATGTCCTCCGGCGGGCTGACCGCCGCCGAAAAGTTCCGCGGCAAGGATGCGATCCTGTCCGGTCCGGCCGGCGGCGTGGTCGGCATGGTCGAGACGGCGAAGCTCGCCGGGTTCGGGACCGTGATCGGCTTCGATATGGGCGGCACCTCGACCGACGTCGCCCATTATGGCGGCGAATATGAGCGCGCCTTCGACACCGAGGTCGCCGGCGTGCGGATCCGCGCGCCGATGATGCGCATCCATACTGTCGCGGCCGGCGGCGGATCGATCCTGCATTACGAGGCGGGCCGCTTCCGCGCAGGCCCGGACTCGGCCGGCGCCAATCCTGGGCCCGCCTGCTATCGCCGCGGCGGGCCGCTCACCGTCACCGACGCCAATGTGCTCGTCGGCAAGCTGCAGCCGGACTTCTTCCCGGCTATCTTCGGACCGGGCCAGAACGAGAGGCTGGATGCCGAGAGGGTGAAGGAAAAGTTCGCAGCGCTGGCGCAGGAGATCGGCGGCAAGTCGCCCGAGGAAGTCGCCGAGGGTTTCATCACCGTGGCCGTCGAGAATATGGCGAATGCCATCAAGAAGATTTCGGTGCAGCGCGGCTACGACGTGACGCGCTACCTCCTCAATTGCTTCGGCGGCGCGGGCGGCCAGCATGCCTGCCTGGTCGCAGACGCGCTGGGCATGGAGTCGGTGCTGATCCACCCCTTCTCCGGCCTGCTTTCGGCCTATGGCATCGGGCTCTCCTCCGTCTTTGCGTCGCGTCAGCAGGCGCTGCTGAAAACCCTGTCGGAAGATTCGCTCGGCTACATCGACGAACTGATCGCGAGTCTCAGCGAGGCGGTGCTGACCGAGCTTGCCGATCAGGGTATCGAGCGTGGGCATGCGATGTGGCGGCCGCTGCTGCATATTCGCTATGACGGCACCGACACTGCGCTTCCAGTCGACTTCAGCGCCGGGTCCATCGACGCCGCGAGGCGAGACTTCGAAACTGCCCACAAGGCGCAGTTCGGCTTCGTCTATGAAGACCGGCCGCTGGTGATCGAGGCGATCGCGATCGAGGGGAGCGACCGCGCCGACAAGCGCCAGGCAGAGACTGCATCGACGCTGGAGGAAGTCGACGCAATACCTTCCGAGACCCGCAGGATTTTCACCGAAGGCGAATGGCGCGAGGTCGGCGTCTTCCATCGCGAGGCGCTCCGCCCCGGTCACCGTGTCTCCGGTCCGGCCTTGGTCATCGAGAAGCACCAGACGATCGTGCTCGAGCCGGGCTGGCGGGCCGAGATCACGGCGATGAACCATGTGCTGATGCGCCGCGCGGAGAAAAAACGCCGCCACGCGGCGATCGGCACCGAGGCCGACCCTATCCTGCTCGAGGTCTTCAATAATCTCTTCATGTCGATCGCCGAGCAGATGGGTGTCACCCTCCAGAACACCGCCTATTCGGTGAACATCAAGGAGCGGCTGGACTTCTCCTGCGCCGTCTTCGATCGCACCGGCGCGCTCGTCGCCAATGCGCCGCACATGCCGGTGCATCTCGGCTCCATGGACCGCTCGGTCGAGACGATCATCCGCCTCAACGCAGGCGACGTGCATCCGGGCGACGTGTTCGCGCTGAACGCGCCCTATAATGGCGGCACCCATCTGCCCGACATTACCGTGGTGACGCCGGTGTTCGACGAGAAGGCCAGTGACATATTGTTCTGGGTCGCCTCGCGCGGCCATCACGCGGACGTAGGTGGGACTGCGCCCGGTTCGATGACGCCGCTTGCGACGACCGTCGAGGAGGAAGGCGTGCTGATCGACAATTTCCGGCTCGTCGAGAGAGGCCGATTTCGCGAAAAGGAATTGGAGGAGCTGCTTACCGACCACCCCTACCCGGTGCGTAATCTTCGCCAGAACGTCGCGGACCTCAAGGCCCAGATCGCCGCAAACGAGAAGGGCGTGGCTGAGCTCAAGAAGATGGTCGCTACCTTCGGGCTAAACGTGGTTGAAGCCTATATGACGCATGTCCAGGACAATGCGGCCGAAAGCGTGCGCCGGGTGCTCGACCGCCTGCCCGATCGTTGCGAATACGAATATCCCACCGAGACCGGCCAGGTCATCAAGGTGCAGATATCAGTCGACCGGGAGCGGCGCGAGGCGACGGTCGATTTCACCGGCACGTCGAAGGTCGAAAAGAACAACTTCAACGCTCCGGAGCCCGTCACCCGCGCCGCGGTGCTCTACGCCTTCCGCGTCATGGTCGAGGGTGCGATCCCGATGAATGCCGGCTGTCTGAGGCCGATCAACATCGTGATCCCGGATGGCTGCATGCTGAAGCCCTCCTACCCTGCTGCAGTCGTGGCTGGCAACGTCGAGACCTCGCAGCACGTCACCAATGCGATGTTCGGCGCGATGGGTGCGCTCGCCAACGCGCAAGGGACGATGAACAACCTCACCTTTGGCAATTCGAACTACCAGTATTACGAGACGATCTGCTCCGGCTCCCCGGCCGGCCGCATGAACGACGGCCGCGGCTTTGCCGGTACAGCCGCCGTCCATACGCACATGACCAACTCGCGGCTCACCGACCCGGAGGTGCTGGAACTGCGCTTCCCCGTGCTCCTGGAGGACTTCCATATCCGGCGGGGCTCTGGAGGCAAGGGCGAATTTTCGGGCGGGGACGGCACCAGGCGCACCATCCGTTTCCTCGAGAAGATGGAATGCGCGATCCTTTCCTCGCACCGCTCACGCCCGCCACGCGGCCTCGACGGCGGCGGAGACGGTGAGCCCGGCAGCACGGAAATCCGTCGCCTCGACGGCACCATCGAGACGCTGAAAGCTTGCGACCAGACGGTGCTCGAGGCCGGCGAGGCGGTGACGGTGACGACGCCGACGCCGGGCGGTTTCCGACCGGATGCCCCCTTAAGTGACGAGATACCCGCCGTCGATGACGAGTATCGTGCCGGTGACGAAGCCTGACAGCGGCGACGACAGATAGAGCGCGCCGCCGGCGATTTCCGACGGTCCGCCCCAGCGCCGCATGGCTGTGCGATCGACAATCTGCTGGTTGCGCACCGGATCGTCCCGCAACGCCTGTGTGAGCGGCGTTGCGATCCATCCGGGGGCGATCGCGTTCACCCGGATACGGTCCTTCGCGTAGGCGATCGCCAGTGATTTTGTAAGCTGGGCAACGCCACCCTTGGAGGCCGAGTAGCCGGGAACGAGACCGCCGCCCAGGAAAGAGAGCATCGAAGCGGTGTTGACGATTGTCCCGCCATGCTCCGCCAGTCGCGGCCGCGCGGCCGCACAGACCCGCATCGAGCCGCTGAGATTGATGTCGACGACGTCCGCGAAGACTTCCGGCTCCAGCTCCTCCCCTCGCCGGATGACCCCCGCGCAGTTGATCACGTGATCCAGACGCGGCAGGCTGGATACCAGGGCGCTGACGGCACCACCATCGCGCACGTCGAGCTTTGCGAATTGCCCGCGCGCCAGCGCGGGCAGCTTGCGCGCGAGTTCGATCTCGGAATTCGCGACGCCTGTCGCCATGACGTCGGCGCCCAGCGCCAGAAAAGCTTCGACGATGGCGGCGCCGATCCCGGAAGTGCCGCCTGTCACCAGCACTTGCCGCCCTTGGAACAGGCCCGGCCTGAGATAGTCGGCGGCGTTTCGGAAAACCTCAGCGGATGAATTGGTCGACATAGTCTTCGCCCAGCCCGACTTTGCCGTAATGCGCACGGCACATGTCTATCTTCGTAAACACGTCTTCGAAGCCGAGCGGCTCACCGTAGGCGTCGACGTAGTACATGATGCCGTTGACCTGGAAATAGGTGATCATCTCTTCCACATCGTCGGGAACGACCAGGGTATGCGTCTCACCCGGAGGCTCGAAGACATATCCGCCTTCTTCAGCCACCCACTCATGCTCGAGATAGTGCCAGCGTCCCTTGAGAACGAAGCCGTGAACGGCTTGCGGGTGGCGGTGGCGGCTGAGCACGCCCGACTTGCGCACACGCAGCAAGTTCATCCAGTAGCCCTGAGAACGGTTGAGGCACAGCGGCCTGAACCAGACGCTCTCGCCCTGGGGTACCCAGATGCGCTCGTCGCTCGGGATCGCCGGCGCAATGACGATATCCGCAAGCGCCTCTTTCGGCATCGGATGCTGGTAGGGCATGCGCGGATTGGGATCGCTTTTCATGGGCGGCATCGTCGACTCCTGGTCTCGTGAATTTGAACTTCGCCTCGTTCTGACAGGCGGCTGCGATCGCAAAGACGTCCTTATCGCTCAGGCTTCCAGGCCAGGAAACAGGACAATCGTTCCGCCTGCAAATTTGCAGAAGTATCGTTTGGATCGCTTGATGGCTGGTTCTCGCCAAAAATATGCTATATTAGAAATACTCTATACTTTGAGAAGCACGCGGCGGGGAGGAGAACCTCCCATGGTTTACGATACGCGCCTGGCGCGCGAACGCGACTTCCATAACGAGCGCTTCGGGGCCCCCGAAGAACGCAAGCAGGACGCATTTTACTATTTCGCGGCCAGGACCGCCATCCACGACTACTGGCGACGGGTAGAGGCGGCCGCCGATGGCAAGGAAGCGCTCGAGTACGGCTGTGCGGATGGCAGGAGCAGCATTCGCCTGGCCGGCTCGGTGAAGCGGATTACCGGCATCGACCTCTCGGACGTCGCGATCCGGCAGGCTAACGAGGAAGCGAGCCGCCGCGCCTTGCACAACGTGACCTTCCAGGTCGACAATGCCGAAGATATGAGCCTGCCGGACGCGAGCTTCGACCTCGTGTTCGGTAGCGGCATCCTGCACCACCTCGTCCTGGAGAAGGCCCTCAGCGAGATTTGCCGGGTGCTCCGCCCTGGCGGCAAGGCGATTTTCTTCGAACCGCTCGGCCACAATCCGATGATCAACCTTTACCGCAACCGCACGCCGGAGGCCCGCACCATCGACGAGCATCCACTCCTTAAGTCGGATCTCGATATCGTGCGCCGGCACTTCTCCAAGTGCGAACTGGAATTTTTCTCCCTCACCACGCTCGCCGCCATTCCCTTTTTCGGGAGCCGCTTCGGTTCCGCCATCCGGACCGCCGGCGAACAAGTCGACAAGCTGCTCCTGAAGCTGCCCGGCCTAAGATGGCAGGCGTGGATCACGGTGATGGATCTCGAGAAGTAAGCACGCGAGCGCGGGCGAGCGCGGGTTTTCGGCCTCGGCAACTCTCCTCCGCAGCCAAGCCCCTGTCACGCACGTGTCATGCGCCTCGTCTACCCGCAGCCAAACCTGGCTGCGGAGATGATTCCATATGACCGACCTGTCGGCCGATCTGAGCCCGAGAAAAACCAAGCCGATCAGGACGGCGGTTTACCAGAACAAGGCAGTCTCGAGGGCGGGCGTCTCCGAGCGGCTGTTCGCGCTGGTCTTTTCCGGCCTCGTCTATCCGCAGATCTGGGAGGACCCCGAGATCGACATGGAAGCGATGGAGCTCAGGGAAGGCCACCGGATTGTCACCATCGCTTCCGGCGGCTGCAACCTGCTCGCCTATCTCAGCCGCTCGCCGGCCTCGATCGATGCAGTCGATCTCAACAAGGCCCATATCGCGCTCAATCGGCTGAAGCTCGCCGCCTTCCGTCATCTGCCCTCGCATGGCGATGTCTTCCGCTTCTTCGGCGAGGCGGGAAATCGGCACAACGGTGCGGCCTACGACCGGTTCATCGCACCGAATCTCGATGCGCTCTCGAGGCAATACTGGGAGAAGCGGAACTGGCGCGGCAAGCGGCGCATTTCCGCCTTCGAGAGGAACTTCTATCGCAAAGGGGCGCTCGGCTTCTTCATCGGCATCGGTCATCGCGCGGCGCGCCTCTACGGCGTCAAGGTCGGCGATATCATGAATGCGACCAGCCCGCGCGAGCAGCGCCGCTTCTTCGAGGAGGAGCTGGCGCCGATCTTCCAGAAGCGGCTGATCCGCCGCGCGACCTCGCTGAAATCCTCGCTCTTCGCGCTCGGCATCCCGCCGGCGCAGTATGACGCGCTGGTCGCATGCGGCGACGGCGACATGGCGCGTGTGCTGTCGATGCGGCTCGAAAAGCTCGCCTGCCATTTTCCATTGAAGGACAACTATTTCGCCTGGCAGGCTTTCGCCCGCTGCTATCCGAAGCCCGGCGAGGCGGCGTTGCCGACCTACCTTGACGAAGTCCACTACGAGTCGATCCGGGCCAATGCTGACCGCGTCAGGATCCATCACCGCAACATCGTCGAGCTCTTGCAGGACAAGCCCGCCGGCAGCGTCGATCGCTTCGTGCTGCTCGACGCGCAGGATTGGATGACCGATGCACAGCTCAACGAGTTGTGGGCGGAGATCACCCGCACCGCCGCGCCGAACGCGCGCGTCATCTTCCGCACCGCAGCCGAGCCGACACTTCTGCCCGGCCGTGTGAGCGACAGCGTGCTCGGCCAATGGGACTATCGCGAGGCTCAGTCGATGGAATTCCATCGGCGCGACCGCTCCGCGATCTATGGCGGCTTCCACCTCTGCGTGAAGAAGCCGTCATGAGCCTGGTGCATCAGCCCGGCGGTCACGCCTCGCTGATGGACGGCGTCTATCGCCGCCAGCGCCACGTCTACGACCTCACCCGCAAATACTATCTGCTCGGCCGCGACCGGCTGCTTTCCGGAATGGACGTGCCGCCGGAAGGAACCATGCTCGAGATAGGCTGCGGCACCGGTCGCAACCTGGTGCTCGCGTCCCGCCTCTATCCCGACGCACGGCTCTTCGGCCTCGACATATCGTCCGAGATGCTGCGCTCGGCGGCCGGCTCGCTGGCGAAAGAAGGAATCGCTGAGCGCGCGAAGCTCTCGCTGGGCGATGCGACCGATTTCGATGCCTTGGCGCTGTTCGGCCGCGACCGCTTCGACCGGGTCTTCATCTCCTATGCACTGTCGATGATTCCGGGCTGGGAGCGCGCCATCGCGCAGGGGCTCGCATGTCTGGCGCCGGGCGGTTCGCTGCATATCGTCGATTTCGGCAGCCAGGAAGGCATGCCGGGCTGGTTCCGCTCCGTGCTGAGAGCCTGGCTTGCCAGGTTCCACGTCTCCCCGCGCGACACTCTCCATGGCGAACTGACGAAACAGGCGGCATTCGCCGGCATGGGGCTGGAATTCAGGTCGCTCTACCGCGGCTACGCAGTCCATGCGGTGGTGCACCGACCGCGGCAATAGCATCGTTCGCCTACTCCAATGCCTTCATCACCGCCGCGACCAGACCTTGCGGTCTGTAATGGAGCACGGCGGGCGTGAGCCCCATGCGCACTACGACTAGGTCTTTCGACGGGATGACGGCAACAGACTGGCCGTCATGGCCTTGGAACCAGAAGGTGTCGTCGGGAAGCCCGAAACCGGCGTCGGGGTCCTGACCGGCCGGCGTGCCGTCTCCCGGCCCTTTGAGCCAGACCTCACCCTTGCCATATCGGCCATTTGAAGCCGGCGCTTCCTCATGCATCCAGTCGACGAAGCCGGTCGGGAGGATTTCCTGCCTGTTCCAGACGCCCTTCCTCAGGATGAACAGGCCGAAGCGCGCCCAGTCGCGCGCGGTGGCATAGAGGTAGGATGAGCCGGCGAAGGTGCCGCGCTCGTCGGGCTCGAGCACGGCGCTTGTCATGCCGATCGGGTCGAACAGCGTCTTCTTCGGCCAGGAGAGCGCTTCGGTGCCCGCGGCGTTCTGCCAGATGCGCGAAATTATGCTGGCGGTGCCGCTCGAATAGCTGAAAACCTTGCCGATCTCGTTGACCAGCGGCTTGTCCGCCGCGAAGCCAGCCATGTCGGGCTCCAGATAAAGCATGCGCGTGACGTCGCTCACGGCGCCATAATCCTCGTTGAACGCAAGCCCGGAGGACATCGCCATCAGGTCTGCAAGACTGATGTCGCTGCGGCCGTCTCGCTTCCACGCCCCCAGGAGGTGCTTCTGGTCGAGGCTGAGCTTGCCGGTCTTGACCAGCGTGCCGACGATCGCCGCATTGACCGATTTCGTCATCGACCAGCCGAGCAGCGGTGTCTCGGCCGCGAAGCCGTCGCCATATCGTTCGGCGACGATGCGGCCGTTTTTGACCACGACGACGGCGCGCATCTGCGGGCCGATCAGCGTCGGATCATTTAGAATCCTGGCAAGCGACGGGTCCTGCGAGGGTTGCACTGCCTTGCCTTCCGGCCAGAGCGCATCGGACGCTGCCGGCGCCGGATCGAGGGTTGGTACAGTGGCTACCGCATCGAGCCTGCCGTCGGGCACCAAGGTACAGCCGAAACCGTCGCGCGCGACGGCGAAGCTCCTGCCGAATACTCCGAGCAGGCTCGCCGTCACGGTCTTCGCGTCGCGATCGACGGAGGCGTCAATGTATCTCAGCAGCCAGTGCCCCGGCGCCTGCACGTCGAGCTTCAGGACCTGGTCGGCCTCGCGGCCGGCAATGAAGACATTGGAGCAGACGATCTTGGCCGAATAGCCGGACGCCACGCGCAGCAGCTCGGGCGGCGACAAATATAGCCCGCCGGCAAAGGCAGCGATGGCGACGATGACGATCCCGAGGAACCATCTGCCGATTTTTCGAACGGTTCGCATGCTTTCTTGTTGCTTCCTGCCGCGGTCTTGCCGTCTTTGCCTTCGATTTGCCGTTATTCCTCACTGAAGTTGAAAGACCTGTCGAGCACGATCAACCTATTTTAAACCATGATCGTGCACAGGATTGGAGAGGCGGCTGCGAGGGGTTCATACGCAGCCTCATTCCAGTGAAATGATCGCGCGGCCCGATATTGCAGGGCCATGGAGGGGAAAATGCGTCGACTGGCGGCGATCGTGGCCTTGGCGCTGCTCTCGGCCTGCACCACGGCCGACGACCTCGTGTCGACATCGGCGATCAGGTCCGATGGCACCACGGTCACCAGGGCGACAGTTGCCGTCGCGTATCCCCGCTTCGGGGACAGTGACCCGCATAAATGGGACTCGATTACGCCGTGGCACTACGCCGTGCATGGCGCCGACATCTCGAAATACCAGAGTTCGGTCGACTGGGAGAATGCCAGAGCCGCCGGCATTTCCTTCGCCTTCCTGAAGGCAACCGAGGGCGGTGATCGCGTCGACGACAATTTTGCCGAGAACTGGCAAAAGGCCAAGGCGGCCGGCGTGCCACGCGGCGCCTATCACTTCTATTATTTCTGCCGGCCGGCCGAGGAGCAGGCGGCCTGGTTCATCCGTAACGTGCCTCGCGACCGTTCCGCCTTGCCGCCGGTGCTCGACATGGAGTGGAACCCGCAGTCGCCGACCTGCAAGCTCAGACCCGATCCGCAGACAGTACGCTCGGAGATGCAGAAATTCCTGTCCATCGTCGAGCGTCACTACGGCAAGAAGCCGATCATCTACACCCCGATCGACTTCTTCCGGGACAACAATCTCTCGACCTTCCGCGGCTATCCCTATTGGCTGCGCTCGGTGGCCGGCCATCCCGACGACAAGTATAGCGGGCATCCCTTTACGTTCTGGCAGTATACCGGCACCGGCACGGTGCCCGGCATCAAGGGCAATGCCGACGTCAACGTCTTCAACGGCAGCCAGCTCGCCTGGAAAAAATGGTTGATGGCGAACACAAAATAATCGATTGAACGCCTCTGCCCGTTTTTCGCCACGGGCAGTTTGCATTGCATTGGCGGGTGCGGGCTTCTCGGGGCCCGGTAATGGCGTTTAGCAATGGCTCTACAGAGAGGCGTCATGGGATTGCGGGCCCAAGCGGTTGCAGCTTCGTTCATGCTTGCGTCGGCAATGCCGGCCCATGCCGTTGAATGCGGCGGTGATTTCAGTGCTTGGAAGAAGGGGTTCGAGGCCGAAGCCGGTGAGCAAGGGATCGGCCTGAAAGGCCAGCAGGCGCTTGACCAGGCCGGCATCGACCCGAATGTCTTGAAGCGCGACCGCGCCCAGGGCGTGTTTACCCAGTCATTCATCCAGTTCTCCTCTCGCATGGTGAATGCTTACCGGCTCAAGCAGGGCGCGGCGAACCTCAAGAAATATGCGGATGTCTTCGCGCGGGCGGAAGCCGAATACGGCGTGCCCCCGCCGGTGATCACCGCATTCTGGGCGCTGGAGACCGACTTCGGCGCCGTGCAGGGCGACTTCAAGACGCTGGACGCGTTGGCGACGCTGTCGCATGACTGCCGCCGGCCGGAGCTGTTCCGGCCACAATTGATGGCGCTCTTGAAGCTGATCGATCTCGGCACCGTGCCTCCGGACGTGCGCGGGGCCTGGGCCGGCGAAATCGGCCAGACACAGATCCTGCCCAAGGACTATCTGGAAAAGGGAGTCGACGGCGACGGAGACGGCGAGGTCGACCTGCGCGGCAGCCCGGCCGACGTGATCATGACCACTGCGAAATTCGTGCACTCGCTGGGCTGGCGCGCCGGCGAGCCTTGGCTCGAGGAAGTTCGGGTGCCCGACGAGCTCCCGTGGGAGCAGACCGGCCGCAACAGCCGGCTGCCGGTCTCGCAGTGGAGTGCCTGGGGAGTGACTTACCGCGACGGCGCGCCGCTCAAGGACAAAGGCGTGCCGGGCGGCATAGTCCTGCCCATGGGACGCAACGGACCGGCCTTCCTGGCCTATCCGAACTACGACGTCTATCTCGAATGGAACCAGTCCTTTGTCTATACGCTGACGGCCGCACATCTGGCCGACCGGCTTGCCGGTTCACCGCCCTACGACCCGCGCAATCCTGACCCTGCTCTGTCGGCGGACGAGATGAAGGCGCTGCAGACGCTTCTCCAAGGGCGCGGCTACGATGTCGGGAAAATCGACGGCGTGCTGGGCTCGGGCACGCGCGAGGCCGTGAGGCAGGAGCAAAAGCGGCTCGGCCTGCCGGTTGACGGCTGGCCGACGCAGGAGCTGCTGGCCAGGCTGTCGGCATAGAGCACGATTGCGAAAGGTCTCAGAGGACTTGTGAGCGAAGCTCACAGCGAGGTTCCTTGACTGGCAACGGAAACCCGCTGCTTGCGAGCTCCTGCTGCATGAATGCAAGCATGCACCGATGTCTTCACAAGGGACGTAAGTGCCACGGTCATGTTGACGAGCTGACGAGCCGTCTCAGTTTGCGTCTGCGGCGTGCGCCAGCAGCCTTTCACCGAAACCAGGCTCGCCTTCCGGCTTCGCGCGGAAATGGCTCGGGGCGTGCCCAAGCACCCGCTTGAACGCGCGGCTGAAGGAGGCTTCCGAATCATAACCCAGCTGCCGGGCGACCACCGAAATTCTCAAACCGTCTCTGGTGAGCCATTGCCGCGCCTGGTGCATGCGCACGCGCGCCACGTAGCGCGCCGGCGTCTCGCCGACGATTTCGGCGAAACGCTGGGCGAAACCGGAACGCGAAGCGCCCATGATCCTGGCGAGCGCAGGGACTGTCCACTCCCGGCTGGGGTCGAGATGGATCGCCGCCAGCACGCGGCCGATCTGCGGGTTCCTGACTGCCGCGATCCAGCCGGTGGCATCGCCGCAACCGCCCTCCACCCAGGCCCGCACGATCGTCGCGGCGAGCACGTCGGCGAGACGGGCGAGCATGCCGCTCGAGCCGACACGCTCTGCCATCACCTCGCGTACCATCGCTTCCAGGAGGTGCGGAACCGTGGGCTCGCTCTTCGCCAGATCATGGGCGCGCATCATGTCCGGCATCAGTGCAAGAAGCGGGTGGAGGCTGTCGAGGTTGAAGCGCATGCTGCCGCAGAAAAGCAACGATTTCGGCCCCTCGCCGAAGCACGACACGTCGAATATGTTCCCGCAAACCGGCTTCACCTCATATCGTTCGAGCGGCCCGGTCGGTACGCCCGGCGCGCTCGACAGCACGTGCTCGGCCCCGCGCGGGACGAGCACGGCGTCGCCAGGCCTGAGCTCGATCCATTCCTTGGACGGCGTGAGCATGTAGCAATTGCCGAGGCCGATGAAATGGAAGCGCGCGGCCGACTGCTGGGGAAAGTGAATGCCCCAGGGCTCGGCCATGACGCAGCGGCCATATTCGACGCCGTCAAGCCTCAGACCCCGCATCATTTCGGTCAGCGGATCGCCGGCTGAAGGGGATGGTAGTTTGGACGAATGATCAAGCATTGTGGCTTTTCTAACATGGAAAGTCCAAACGGTCACCGCCTATCTAGGCGCGGACTACCCATTGGAGAAGCCCCATGTCCGAAGTCATATCGGCCACTGCCGAACTGGAAACGCCTGCGAATGAAGGCGAACGCGCCGAGCCGCTCTGGGGCGCCGTTGCCTCGCTTTCGCTTGGTGTTTTTGGCCTTGTGACGGCCGAATTCCTGCCCGCCAGCCTGCTCACCCGGATGGCTGTCGATCTCAACGTGACCGACGGAGCCGCCGGTCAGACCGTGACAGCGACTGCAATCGTCGGCGCCCTGGCCGGACTGACGCTTGCGATCTTCACCAAAAGCATCGACCGCAGGCTCGTCCTATGGACGCTCACCTTGCTGCTCGTGCTCTCCAATCTGCTCGCCGCCACGGCGACAGGGCTTACCACGCTTCTTGTGGCGCGCGTGCTGCTCGGGATCGGGCTCGGCGGCTTCTGGTCCATGGCAGGGGCTTTGACGATGCGGCTCGTGCCGGAGCGGCTGGTGCCGCGCGCGATGTCGATCGTGCTTACCGGCGTTTCCGTCGCCACAGTGACCGCCGCGCCCCTCGGGGCCTATGTCGGCGATCTCTGGGGCTGGCGCGCGGCGTTCATCATCGCTGCCGCGGTAGGCGTCGTGGCACTGACGGTGCAGATCCTGACCATGCCGAAGCTGCCGCCTGTCGCCGCATCCAGCTTCCGTTCACTGATCGATCTCTTGAAGCGGCCGGCGCTGAGGATCGGGCTCATTGCATTGTTGCTGGTGATCTCCGGACACTTCGCCGGCTTTACCTATGTGCGCCCGTTCCTCGAAAAAGTGCCCGCTCTCAACATCGAAGCGATTTCCCTGGTATTGCTTGCCTACGGCATTGGCGGCTTCTTCGGCAATTTCACTGGCGGCTTCGTCGCCGAGCGGAGCATCAGGGCCGCCGTCACTGTCGGAGCGCTGGCGATTGCCGTCATGGCCCTCGTCATGATCTTGCTTGGCTCTTCGGCAATCGTCTCGAGTGCTGCCATTGCCGCCTGGGGCTTCTTCTTCGGCTTCCTGCCGGTCGGCTTCCAAAGCTGGACCGTCCGCACCGCACCCGATCAGGCGGAAGCCGCGGGCGGCCTGCTGGTGACCTCATTCCAGATCGCAATAACCGGCGGGGCGATCTTCGGCGGCCTGCTGCTCGACGCCTTCGGCCCGCTCGGCGTGATTGCCTACAGCGCGCTGGCCGCCTTGCTCGGCGCAGCATTGGTGTTCGCGCTCGGCAAGGAGTCGGCGCAGGAGAGTTGATAGGACGCTGCCGAAAGAGAGGATCGGCATCTCTCACTGTGCTACTGCGCGACGCTGGTGCCCCCCTCCCCCTTGTGGGGAGGGATTCAGGGTGGGGGTGCCCAGGCGACTATCCCGCAGGTTAGCTGAAGCAGGCGCCACCTCCGGCTCGGAATGGCGCGCGTCGCACCCCCACCCTCTATCCCTCCCCACAAGGGGGAGGGGGTCACGAGCGCAGCGCCATGATCTAAACCGCCATCGTCTCCAGGCTCGCAAAACTCTGCGGCGCCTCGCCTTGGTCGAACGGCGTCGTCACCTCGACGAAAGTGTCGGGATAGAAGCCGTTGAAGCGCGTCCTGAGCGACAGCGAATAGGCGCCAATATGGCCGATCTCGATCCAGTCTCCGGTGTCGATGGTTTCGGGAAGCCAGAACGGTCGCGACAATATGTCGACGGAATCGCAGGTCGCGCCGCACACCCTGAACGGCACGATCGAATTCGCATCGCCATTCCTCTGGCGGATCGCCGGGTCCGGAATGAAGCGGGCCGGCAGGGTGAGCTTGCCGGTCCATGAATCCGACAGCGATGCCCATATGCCGTCATTGATGTAGAGCCGCCGCCCTTTTCTCAACAGCACCCGCACGATCAGCGAGAACGCTCGGGCGACGATGACGCGGCCGGGCTCGGCAACCAGCGGCACGCGGTTGAACTGCCACTCCTCGATGTCGGCCTTGAGCCGCGCCATGATTTCCTCGAGCGAGGGCATCGGTTTCGACTTGCTGTTGGGGTCGTGGCCATACTCGGCCGGGAATCCACCGCCGACATCAAGCGCGGCAAGCGGGAAGCCCATTCGGTTGCGCACCCAGTCGGCCGAGGCGAGCGCGCGCTCATAGATATCGGGATCCTCGATCTGGCTGCCGACGTGAAAGCAGATGCCGACCTTGAAGCCGGCGCGATGGAGGCGCTGCGCCAGCTCGACCGCATAGGCAGGACCGGCGCCGAATTTCTTGGAGAGCTCGTAAGCCGCGGAGCCCTTGGTCTGGATGCGAACGAACACCGTGACCTTGCCCGGATCGATGTCGAGGGCGCGCACCACCCGGACGAGCTTGGCGACTTCGTCCTCATGGTCGATTGCGATGACACGGATGCCGTACTCTTCGAGCGCCAGCCGTATGTCCGATTGCGCTTTGACCGGGTGCATGTAGAGCATCTCCGCGTCCTTGGAGACGGCGCGGACCGCGGCGAATTCGCCCGGCGAGGCGACGTCGAAAGCCCTGACGCCGGCCTCGACGAGCGTCTTCAGCACCATAGGTTCGCCATTCGTCTTGACTGCATACGCAGTCTTGCCGGGGAACAGTTCCATGAACCTGCGGGCATCAGCCTTGAGAACCTCCGGATGAAAGCAATAGACCGGCTCGTCCGGCCGGAGAGCCAATGCTGCCTCGCGCGCGTTCTCGAACTGCTGCATTGCGTCTCCTGCTCGGCATTGCCCTGAGGTCGGCGTCGAAGTCGGGGAAGCTATCAGCCGCGGTCCCGGCCACCAAGGGCTTTGCCTCTGCCATGCGAAGGACCTTCTGTTGGCCCAGCCATGAATCGGGTGGTGGCGCTCGCCGTTCCTGTTTAAGGCTACAACTGTCGCATTGAGGGAGGGCCTCTTGGGCAGCAGCACCACAGCATTCCGCGCGACCATGGGCGCCGCCGAATGGGGCATGCTGATCCTGCTCGGCGCCATCTGGGGCGGGTCGTTCTTCTTTGCGCGGGTCGCGGTCTCGGAGATCCCGCCGCTGACCCTCGTGCTCCTGCGCGTCGCGATCGCCGGAGCCGCCCTTCATCTCTACCTCCTCCTGCGTGGCCCTTCCTTCGCGCTCGCGCTGCCGCACTGGCCGATGTTCGTCGCCCTCGGCATCCTCAACAACGCCATCCCCTTTTCGCTGATCTTCCTCGGTCAGACGGCGCTGGGCGCCGGTATCGCGTCCGTGCTCAACGCGACCACACCGTTCTGGACGATCGTCATCGCCAATGCCGTGACGAGTGACGAGAAGCTTTCCTGGAAAAAGGTGGTTGGAGTGCTGTTCGGCATCGCTGGCACGGCGGTCATGATCGGCCCAGGCGTCGTCGCTGGCTTGGGCGGACCGGTCTGGGCCAAATTCGCGTTGATCGGCGCCTCGATCTCATATGCGCTGGCGCTGATGGTCGCCCGCCGATTGAAAGGCATTCCCCCGGTGATCGTGGCGGCCGGCCAGCTCACCGTGTCGACAATTGTAATGGTTCCGGTTGCGCTGCTGGTCAGCGGCACCGCCGGGCTGTTCGCGGCCAGCACACATGTCTGGGCGGCGGTCTTCGGGCTGGCGTTGCTGTCTACCGCCTTCGCCTACCTGCTGTACTTCACCATCGTCGCGCGGGCCGGTGCGACCAATGCCTCGCTGGTGACTCTGATCGTGCCGGTGAGCGCCATTCTGCTCGGCGCAGGCTTCCTTGGCGAGCGGCTCGAGCTGTTCGACTTCGCCGGCATGGCACTGATTGCGGCCGGACTTTTGACGATCGACGGTCGCCTGCTGCCGAAAAGGCGCGCGGCCGGACCTGTTGCCGGCTGATTTTTGCACAGGTTCAAAACGGCATTTTTCGCTTTGTAATCAAGCGTGAAGACCCGACCCGATGTCGGATTCGTTGTGGCGATGTCGCATTGCAGCAACGAATCTGCTTGCCAGCCTACCTGTTCAGCATAGATTCTCTACCTAATCTGTAGAGGAGCCTAAGCATGGGACTGACACGGCCGATCAATGCATTGATGGTGTGTGCTGCGTTCGCTTTCATTGCCGCCCTCATCATCGGGGTCCTTCCCTGACCGCCCCTGGGGGGCGGGACAAGAAACCCAAACCAATTCAAGAAAGGCCGGGCGAATCGCCTGGCCTTTTTCGTTGGGCTCCGTTTGGGCTCCGGGGACCGTTTACTTTTTTCCGCAGAGAGGAATCGGCACCGGGAGAGTTTGAACAAGCGGAAAAAAGTAAACTGTCCCCAGCACTTAACCTCAGACTAACTCACGCCGCCGCCGACGATGCCGTGCTCTCCTGCTCTGCCCGGATGCCGATCATATGGCAGATGGCGAAGGCAAGGTCGGCACGGTTCATGGTGTAGAAGTGGAAGTCCGAGACACCGCGCTCGATGAGATCGAGCACCTGTTCGGCCGCCACTGCCGCCGCCACCAGAGCGTGCGTCTGCGGGTCCTTGTCCAGACCCTCGAAGCGCTCGGCGAGCCAAGCCGGTATCAGCGCGCCGCAGCGCGTCGCGAAATTGGCTACTTGGGAGAAATTGTGGACCGGCTGGATGCCGGGCACGACCGGCACATAGATGCCGGCACGGCGCACGCGCTCGACGTAACGCTCATAGGCATCATTGTCGAAGAAGAACTGGGTGATAGCGCGCGTCGCACCGTTATCGACCTTGCGTTTCAGCATCTCGATATCGGTCGCGAAATCCGGGCTTTGCGGATGCTTCTCCGGATAGGCTGCGACGGAGATGTCGAAATCACCGTGGGCCGTCAGCGCGCCGACCAGCTCGGCGCCGTTGGCATAGCCGCCCGGATGCGGCTTGTAGGCCGTGCCGACACCCGTGGCGGGATCGCCTCGCAGGGCGACGAAGTTGCGGATGCCAATTTCCTTGAACTCGGAGATGACCTGGTCGACCTCGTCACGCGTTGCACCGACGCAGGTAAGGTGGGCGGCCGGGGTCAGTGTCGTTTCCTGGAGGATACGGCGCACCGTGCGCGCGGTGCGCTCGCGGGTCGAGCCGCCGGCACCGTAGGTCACCGACACGAAATGCGGCTTCAGCGGTTGGAGTTTGGTCACCGTGTCCCAGAGCCGCCGCTCCATGTCGTCGGTCTTCGGCGGGAAGAACTCGAAGGAGACATGGATCTTGTCGCCAATGTGCGGCCGGTGCGAAAAGCGGAACTGCGACATCATACGGTCTCCGTGGCGAGATCGGATTGTTTCGGATCGGCGATCAGAATGCGACGGTCGCGGCCGAGCCAGAGCTTGACGACAAGCGACTGCTCGACGCCGGCTCGCGGCTCGAACTCGAGCGTCTCTTCAAGGTCGAGCCCGGCCTCCTCGAACCAGTCGGCGATCTGCCGGTCGGTAAAGCCGAGCCTCACATGCGCATGCTCTTCGCGCAGGAATTCGAGGCTATGCGCGGCAAAGTCGACGATGATCAGCCGCCCGCCGGGCCTCATCGTCCGGGCAGCCTCACGAATCGCTGCCTGCGGATCGTCGAGATAGTGGAGCACCTGGTGGATGGTGACGAGGTCGAAGGCGTCGCGCTCGACCGGCGGCGCGTAGATGTCGCCCTGGCGCACCTGCACATTGTGCACCCCTGCCCTGTCGAGGTTGGCGCGGGCGACGGTGAGCATCTCACGCGACATGTCGATGCCGACCCCGCGTCGATAGAGCGGAGCAAGGATCTCGAGAAGACGGCCTGTGCCTGTGCCGAGATCGAGCATGGTCTGGAAGGGTCTGTTGCCTACGAGCTTGCGGATAGCGGTTTCCACCGCATCGTCCGGTGCATGCAGCGAGCGGATATGGTCCCAGCTGGCGGCATTCGCGGCGAAATAGTCAGCCGCCCGTTCCTGCCGCTTCCGCTTGACGCTTTCGAGCCTTTCGAGATCGCGCATGATCTGTATGTCGCCATCATGGACGCGCGCGACGATGCCGCTCACGAATTCGCGGGCGGCATCATTGTCGGAGAGCCGGAAATAGGCCCAGGAGCCCTCCTGATAACGTCCGATCAGGCCGGCTTCGAGCAAGAGCTTCAGGTGACGGGACACGCGAGGCTGCGACTGGTTCAGTATCTCGGTAAGATCGGAAACTGTGAGATCGCCGCGTGCGAGCAGCGCCAGAATGCGCAGGCGGCTGGATTCGGCAGCCGCCTTCAGCGTATCAACCATTGCATCGAGCGTTACGGGCGACCGAGACAGCATTGCTTTCCTCGAAAAGACATAAACATATCTTTATGTGATTTTTCGAAGCTTGGCAACCGAAACGTCGCTCGCGGACAACAAAATGCCGCAGACGTTTTCGACTGGAGGTGGATCGAGATGCGCGAAGGTGAAAAACAACTCGGCTTCGACCCGTCAGCCTTGCCCGGCGACGGGCATGTCGTCTTCATTGGCCGCATCCGCTCGCCGTGGACGAGTCGCGAGGATTGCCCGAAGAATATGCGCGAGGCGCGTGAACGCGGAATGCCCGCATCTGTCGAAATCGATTCCCCCTACCGCGCCGGTCTCGAAGGGCTGGAGCGTGCGAGCCATGTCGTGCTGCTGAGCTGGTTCGACCAGGCGCCGCGCAATTTGATCACCCAAAAACCGCGTTACTCGCCCGTGCCGAGCGGGACCTTCGCGCTGCGCTCGCCGGCGCGGCCGAACCCGATCGGCCTGCATGTGGCAAGGCTGGTCTCGCTCGACCGCGAGGCCGGGCTGCTCGAGATCGACGCCATCGATGTGCTCGACGACACACCGTTGCTCGACGTCAAGCCGTACTTCGCGTCGATCGATGCCATGCCGGAGGCGACCGTGCGTCCGGCTAATGGCGAGGGCGATCGCATATGAAGTCGACCCCCACTCCGGTTCGCTTCGCGAACCACCTCTCCCCCGGTCGGTGGGGGAGAGGAAGCGCCGGCCTCAATGCCAGGCGCCCTTCCTCTCCCCTTTTGAGGGGGAGAGGTGCCGAGCGAAGCGAGGCGGAGCGGGGGTCTGCCGTGCCATATGCGATTGCCTTGGCCGAAGGCTGATGGCGGGCTGTCGCTCCAGGATGGGGCCGGCCTGATGGCTGGCACCGGTCGCCAGCGCGCCATTGCCAAGGCGCTGACCACGCTCCTGCCGATGGCGCCCTATGCCGACACGGAGCAGATCAGGGCTGAAGCGAACAAGCCGCATCTCAAGACGCTGCCGCCCTCCCTGGCGGTGTGGCTGGCGACCGTCGCGCATGTCCGGCACGCTCACACGGAA
This sequence comes from Mesorhizobium sp. BAC0120, assembly GCF_033542235.1. Lineage (NCBI taxonomy): Bacteria > Pseudomonadati > Pseudomonadota > Alphaproteobacteria > Hyphomicrobiales > Phyllobacteriaceae > Mesorhizobium > Mesorhizobium sp. BAC0120. The sequence goes on from NZ_JAWRCU010000001.1 coordinate 738,842, forward strand.
TACGACCGGCTTATGGATGAGGAAGGCTACGATCGCGAGTCGGCCCGCTTCTTCGTGGTCGATGAAATCAACGAAGTGCTTACACGCTGGCGCGCGACGCGACTGCTCGACCCGGACGACGACGAAATTTGAGTCCGGGTTTTAGCCCGGCACAGCGACGTCGGCTCTGATGCCTTTGCCCGCCCCGTAGCGAAGGCCGTCGATGACGAGCGCGAGCAGACGCTCGGTCTTCCTGACCGCGTCGTCACGGCCGCGGCTTGCCGAGACGCTCGCCGAGACGGCGAGCAGGACGTCGTCCGGATCGGCGTCGCCCCGTATCGACCCGGCGGCCGCCGCCGCTTTGAGCAGTGAGGAGAGTGCGCCGATCAACCTTACGCGCGAGTGGGTGAATATCTCAGCGTCCGAATTGATGGCCGAGCGCATGGCGTCCGCCATGCCGTATTTCATCTGCATCAGCGTCGCGTAACCGCCGAGCCATTTCTCGAGGGCTTCGAACGGCGGCAGCTCCTTCGCCAGCCTGACAGCCGCATGATGCAGCCGGTCGACTTCATTGCGATAGAGCGCCGCGAGCAGTGCATCCCGGTTCGGAAAATGGCGATAGAGCGTGCCGATGCCGACGCCGGCCCGCGCCGCAACCGCCGCGAGCGAGAGCTCGCCGGTCTCTGCTACCACGGCCGACGCAGCATCCAGCAGCTTCTCGCGATTGCGGGCCGCATCCGCACGGGGCCGGCGCGCGTTTTCGGTCTTGCTCAAAATTTCTCCTGCCGCCTCTGGAAAAACGGAGGATGCTCCGTATATCTCCGAAGCGGAGCTAGCTCCGCTTCAATCATCAGATAACAATCAGCGCCCGCACGGGCAAGGATTGGTGGGTCATGACAAGCAAGGTTTGGTTTATCACCGGATCATCCAAGGGCTTCGGCCGCGTCTGGGCAGAAGCAGCGTTGGCACGCGGCGACCAGGTCGCGGCGACGGCGCGTGACGTCGGCACGCTCTCCGACCTGGTCAAAAAATATGGCGACAAGATCGCCGCGATTAAGCTTGACGTCACCGACAAGGCCGCGGTCGATGGCGCGATTGCAGAAGCAGACCGTCGTTTCGGCCGGCTGGACGTCGTCATCAACAATGCCGGCTACGGCCAGTTCGGCGCGATCGAGGAAGTGAGCGAAGAGGACGCTCGCGCCCAGATCGAAACAAACCTGTTCGGGGCATTGTGGGTGACCCAGGCAGCACTGCCGATCATGCGCGCACAGCGCTCCGGCCATATCATCCAGATTTCGTCGATCGGCGGCGTCAACGCCTTCCCCAATATCGGCCTTTACCACGCATCGAAATGGGCGCTGGAGGGCTTCAGCCAGTCGCTCGCGCAAGAGGTCGCGGAGTTCGGCATCCATGTCACGATCGTCGAGCCAGCCGGCTTTTCCACCGACTGGGCCGGGCCGTCCGCCAAAGTGGCCAAGTCCATGCCTGAATACCAGCGGATACGCGACCAGATGAAGGAGCGCCGCAGCAACGTGGTGCCCGGCGATCCGCAGGCGAGCGGGCCGGCCATGCTGGCGCTAGTCGATGAGGCCGAACCGCCGCTCCGGGTATTCTTCGGCGATGTCGGGCTTCCCATGATCCAGCAGGAATACGCAAAGCGCCTCGCCAATTGGGAGAAGTGGGACTGGATCGCCGACCTGGCGCAGGGACCGGCGAAGAACAGGAAGGCGGCGGGTTAATCTCGCAATCTTGGGCCGGGCCACAGCTGCGAATTGATTGACGTGGACCAGCTACGCCGGCGCTCTACGTTGCCCCCCTCTGTCCTGCCGGACATCTCCCCCACAAGGGGCAGGGCTGTCCGGGGAAAATTTCTGGTGAATCGAAATGCCGCAGGCGCATGCCCCGCAAGACGGGGATTTTCCGTCTACCTTCTGGTTGTCGAGACTCAGAAAGGGGACGGGGCATGCGCTTTTCACCTAGCATTCTTGGCAAGCTGGTTGAACCGATCAATCGCCGTCGCTTCCAGGCGATTGTGGATAGC